>JANYHK010000091.1 GCA_025359105.1 Myxococcales bacterium
CCCTCACCCTCACCCTCACCCTCACCCTCACCCTCACCCTCACCCTCACCCTCTCCCTCTCTCTCTCCCTCTCCCCGCGCGCGCAGCGCGCTCGCCCCCAGGCGATGCGGGGGAGGCTCCAGCGCGGAGCGCTGGAGGGGACCGCCAGGTCCCCACACAAAAACAAAGGAAGTTCCCTTGAGTGCCCTCAGCACTCAAGGGAACGGCTGCGCTGGCCGTCCCCGCTGGAAGTAGAACTTGAAGCTCCCGGTGAGGTGACCGCGGCACCGGGGAGGGGGGCCAAGGCTGCCAGGGCAAATGTCCCGCGGATCGGCGAGGTAGACGTCGAACGTCCCCTCGTTCAGGCGTTTGGCGGCGATGTCCTCGTCCGGGTCGCCGTCGAAGAGGCTGGTAAAGGTGACCGTGCTGCTCCGGATGGTCGGCGCCGGAGCGCTCGCGCTGGCGCCCGCGTCTGCCGCGGCGCCCGCCTCGGGGACGGTCGCGTCGGGGCTCGCCGCATCCGCCGCCCCGCCGTCCACCGTCGCAGGTTGGAGCGCCTGGCAAGCCCGCGGCTCGGTGCCCCCAGCGACGGCGTCGCACGAGCCGTCGGCGTTCACGCTGACGCGGTCGAGCGCGTAGAGGGCGACGTTCTGTGTGTGGCAGGAGCGCGCGAGGTAGAGCGTGAGGTGCACCCCGGCGGGGGATGCGACGGCGGGGACAGGAACGCCGGGCGGCGTAACCCCTGGCGGCAGCGAGACGGCGAGCGGCACACCGTAGAGGCTCGGTCGGCTCCCATCGCCGCGGATCTGCGGTACGTCGTCGATCAAGATCGAGATGCCGTCGCTGAAGCTCTCGTAGTCGCCGCCGCTCTGGATGCGCAGCTGCAGCGTCTTCTTGTACGGGACGCCGGCGAAGAAATCGGGCTTGAGCTCGAACTTGCCCGACCAGCACTCCGGCACGTTCAACGTCCCGGTGACGTCGCCCTGGCCGTCGGACAGGGAGCAGCCGGGTGCGAGCGCCGCGACGAACGCCGCTGCGGAGACCGCCCCCGCGCACGCGCGCGAGCGGAACGGACGCGCGTTGGACTGGAGAGTCGCGTGACCGAGCCTCACGGTGCCGAGGGTACCACCACCGCACCGTCGGCGCGCGCGATCCCCCGTGCGATGCGCCCGCCGCCGAGGACGCGGTCGCCGTCGTACAGGACCGCGATCTGCCCCTCGGTCACCGCGCGCGCCGGCGCATCGAAGCGGACGCTCGCCCGCCTCTCGCCGGCGGCCGCGACCACGTGGCCGAGCACGCCCTCGTGGCGGTAGCGGATGCGCACGCGCGCGCGCAAAGGCAGCGCGACGTCGCGAGCGAGGACGAGGTCGTCGAGCTCGGCGCCCCCGGCGAGCAGCCGATCCTCGGGCCCGAGGTGCACGTCGCCCGACGTCGCGTCGATGCGCGTGACGAACGCGGGGGTGCCGAGCGCCACCCCCAGGCCTTTGCGCTGCCCCACCGTGAAGCGGTGCACGCCCTCGTGGTCGCCGACGACGCGGCCGAGGTCGTCCACGATGGCGCCGGGGCGAATGCGCGCCTGATCGGCCCGCTTCTGCACGAAGTCCACGTACGCGCCCTTGCCGGCGCCGACGAAGCAGAGCTCCTGGCTCTCGCCCTTCGTCGCCCCCGGCAGCGCGCGTGTCACCGCTTCGGCGCGGACCTCGGCCTTCGTGCTCTCGCCGAGCGGGAAGACGAGCCGCGCGAGCTGCTCCGGCGGCGTCGCGTAGAGGAAGTAGCTCTGGTCCTTCGAACCGTCGCGGCCACGCGCCAGCCACGGCGTGCCGGCATCGTCGCGCTCGATACGCGCGTAGTGGCCGGTGGCGACGAAGCTCGCCCCCAGGCGATCGGCGATCTTGAAGAGCTCACCGAGCTTCACCCCACGGTTGCAGGCCGTGCACGGGCTCGGCGTCTGGCCGGCCAGGTACGCGTCGACGAAGGGCGCCACGACGGTCTGCTCGAACAGCTCGCGGCGATCGAAGGTGTAGTGCGCGAAGCCGAGGAGATCGGCCGTGCGTCGCGCGTCGTATTGGTCCTCCGGCGCGCAGCACCGCCCGTGTCCCCCCGGCGCACCCTCGTCGGGGTAATCCCACAGATGCAGCGTGACCCCGACGACCTCATGCCCCTCGGTATGCAGCCGCGCCGCCGCCACCGCGGAGTCCACCCCCCCGCTCATGGCAACGATCACCCGCGACGTCTTCACCCGCATCTCATACCCCAAAAACGAAACAGAGCCCGTGATCACCGATCACGAGCTCCGTTCCGCTCTCACCGGTAGGTGACAGCGCTGACGTTAGTTTCGCGAGACCGTATACGCTTGCGTCGACTTCGAAGGCGACGAAACGATCACGAGATACGTGCCGCCGCCGTTCGCGCGGTGCTTCACTTCGGTGGGCGTGGTGTTGGACACGCGCGACCAGTTTCCGGTGCGGGACGACTGCTTGTAGACCTTGAGCGTCGCGTCGCCTTCGGGGGCGAGCACGATGTCGTAGTTCTGCGTGCCGTTCAGCTGGAAGAAGGACTCGTCCTTGTCGCCCGCCGGGTCGAGCGCGCCGCAGAGCGACGTCGCGAGGTAGTCGGCCACGTAGGGGCTGTCGTTCGGCTCGATCTCGCTGTCACCGGTGCAGCCGCCGCCGCCGGAGGACGAACCGCCGGAGCTGCTGCCGCCGGAGGACGAACCGCCGGAGGACGAGCCGCCAGAGCTGCTGCCGCCCGAGGACGAGCCGCCGCCGCCGGGATCGGTCGCGATGCAGGCGCCGTTCTTGTTCGACCACTGCTTCTGCACGACGAAGCCGTTGATCGTCGCCGAGGTGCCGTTGCAGATGTCGCCAATCTCGCCCTGGTTGTCGTTGTACCAGGAGAGGACGTTGATGCCGACGGCCGGATCGGTCGTCGCCTCGATCCACTCGTGCGACGAGACCTCAGTGAGGTTGTCGAACACGGTGGCGTTGGCGCCGCAGCCATTCGCGCAGCCGCCGGTCGAGAGGTCGGGCTGGACGGCGTACATGACGTTCTGGCCGTTCGAGCGCGTGTACGTGTAGTGGTACGCGCAGAACTGGACGCACGACGTCGCCTGTCCGTCGAGGTCGATGGAGAGCCCCGGCGGGAAGTACATCATGTAGAGCGAGTCGTTGTCGGGCGCGGGCGCCGCACCGGTCGAGATGAGGCGCTCGAGCTCCTGCGCGATCTGCGTGTTGGTGACCGTGCCGGTCTGCTTCGCGTTCGGCGACGTGTCGACGACCTTGCTGCCGAAGTTGGCGCGGCCGATCGTCATCCCGTTGGTCGAGTATTCGCCGAGCCAGTCCATGTACGCGCTCTGGCCGACGCTCTGGATGAACTGGCCGAGGCGATCCTGGTCGGCGATGCTGCTGCCCCAGAACACCGTGTGGATCTTGCCGTTCTGGATGAGCGGGCCGCCGCGGTAGGTGAGGTCGCTGGCGCTCGCCGTCGGACGGGGGCGGGCCTTGCGGACCTCGTTCGGGCGGCGAACGGGCATGTAGTTCGTGTTGATGACGTCGGTGGTCGACAGCGCTTCGGCGGTCACACCCCGGTCCGAGCTGGAGCCGGTGTCTTCCTTCGTGCCGCTGGAGCAGCCAACGAAGCTGAGGATTCCCGACGCGGCGAGGACGGACACGAGTGCGAGACGGTTGGCAACGCGCATGATCGGAGCTCTCCCTCTTCACCGAGCGGGCAGATCACGACGCCGACGCGCCTGCGACCGTCCCCCACGGCTGACATTTCTGCGCCGCTCGGCTTCGGGTGCACCGCACACTCCCGGGGTCCGCCTTGCGACGGGGTTGCGTTTAGTTGGTTCCAAGGTGGGAGCAAACCGCAAACGGTGGGGAAATTCATTTAGGTGTGCAACCTGTCGCCATTTTCGCCGCCATGTATGGAATCTTCCGCAAGGGCTGAAAAAACCGGCGCCACGCACCCACCAAAGGCGCGAAACGACTACCATGTAGGTGTCGCGCGCCATCGCGGATTGCCCTAAAAAACAGCTGGCGCGGGCTACGACTGGCCCTGAACGACCGTCTTCACGCCGCTGGACGCACGATCCACCAGCTTCGCTGCAAGATCGACCGACTCGCTGTAGCGATAGACGCCGGCCTGAAGGGCGAGGAGCTCGGGGGCGCCCATGGCTCCGCCGGCCTGGATCGCGCGACGGACCGTCGATTCGCCGCGCTCGACCTCCCGGCCGATGCCGCGGAGGAGACGCTGAAACGGGCTCGGCTCCCCGTCCGGCGCAGCGACGGCGCCGCCCGCGGACGCTGTTGCGCTTGCACCGCCCTCGGGCGCGGAGGGCACGGCGAGGCGGGCTTCACGGGAAATGGCGATCGGCATGCCTTCCCATCGGCGCGAGCCCGCGGAAGTTGCGCGAATCTCCGCAGGCGCCGCGCTAGCCTGGTTTCGCCCTCAGCGCCTCTTCTTGAGCTCGCGCGCGAGCGCGTCGATGGCGCGGGCGTGGAGGCGGCTCGCCCACGACTTGGAGAGGCCGATCTCGCGGGCGGCCTCCTCGAACGTCGCGCCTTCGAAGTAGTGACGGCGGAGGAGCGTGCGCTCTTCGGTCGGGCGCGCGTCGACGAGCTCGCCGAGGACGCGCGCCATCTCTGCGCGCGCCACGGCCTCCTCGGGGGTCGGCTCGCGATCCACGATCGCGTTGAGGTCGCCGCCGCGCGCGTCGCCGACGACGCCCATCGCCATCGCCGTCGCGATGCCGGCGAGGTAAGTGCCGAGGCGGCGGTCCGCGTCCTCGGCCGACGTCGGTGGCGACGCGGACTGCTCTTCGAGGAGCGCGCCTTGCATCGTGTCGCCCGCCTCGATCGCCGCGAGTCGCCTGTGGACGTGACGCGGGAGGTCGCCCTGCGCACGGAGCCCGTCGAGGATCGCGCCGCGGATGCGGAGGTTGGCCCAGCGACGGAAAGGTACGCCGCGCTCGGCCTCGAACGATCTCGCGGCGTGGATGAGCCCCTCGTGGCCGTACGAGGCCACTTCGTCCTTGCTGAGCGCGTGCCCGAGACGCCGGCAGAACTGGCGCGCGTTGAGATCGACGAGATCGAGCCCTTCTTGAATTCGCGCGGCGACCTCGGGCGGATCCTTCTCGGGCGCAGTCACGCGTTCACCACCATCGGCACATCACCAGCCGGAATCGGAGCGTTCGTCGCGCTCAGTGTCAAGGGTCGCGTCAAGCGTGTCAGGATGCGCCCGGGACTCTTTACTCCTGCGCGCGGATTGGTAGCGTGCGCGGCCTCGATGGGAACGCCGCGCGATCGACAAGACGACCCGAGCGGCGATTCGCCGCGCGAGGCGTCCAGCGAGGGCGATGGGGGACCCGAGGTGAAGAGCATGTTCGTGGAAGAGGCGAAGAGCGGGCAGGTCGACGCGCGCGCGCACGCGGCGTGGCGCTCGTGGCTCGGCGCGCTCGCGAGCGATCCGAAGGCGGCGATGGCCGCCGCGCTCGCGTACGAGTCGCTCCCGGCGCAGGGCCGCGACGCATGGCTCACTGCGCTCGATACCGACGCGCCCGACGTGCGCGTGCCGCGCGTGGCGCTCTACGCGCCGCTCCTCGCGGTCGAAGGGGACCTGGGGCGCCGCGAGCGCATCGAGACCGCGCTGACACTCGCCGGTCCGCACGACGCGAGCGCGCGCCACGCGCTGCGAGGGACGACGAAGAACGGCGACAAGCTCTGCGTCATCGTGAGCCCCCTCTACCTCGACTTCGTCGAGCTGCTCGTTTGCCGGTACGGCGATCAGGGCGTCGTCAGCGCGCGGCACGAGCCGCTCAGCCACCTCCGCGACGAGGACGCGATCCCCGAGGCCGACGGCGCCGAGCTCGAGCTGACGCCGGTGCCGATGGTGGTGGAGGAGCTCGCCCACGCGGTCGTCGCCCATCGCCGCGCCGGCAAGGCCGCGCCCGAGGCGCTCCAGCGCTTCAGCCACCTGTTCGCGCCGGAGCTCGGGAGCCGAGAGGAGTGAGCCTGGACCGCCCCGATCTCGTCAATCGCTGTGGCACCTGCGCGCGCTTCGTCCGCGTGACTGAGACGACCGACGAGAACGGCGAGGTCAAGCGCCGGGGTGACTGCCTGCTCGGCGTTTGGCCGTCCCCCATCTTCGAGACGAACACCTGCTCGCAGTACGTGCAGAAGGGCACGTTCGGCAGCACGTTGAAGCGGCCACCGCCCACGCGGCGGCGGCGCTCGCCAGGGACGACGACGACGACCACCACGAGCCCCGGCGGCGCGCCGATCCCGCGCGAGCCGACCGAGATTCGCCTGCCGGAGGATTTACTGGAAATGGACGCCGAAGAGTTTCGTCAGGTCTTGACCGAGGTGATTCGCGACGAGCTCGGCGTGTCCGACGTCGAGCTGGGTGGACGCTGGAGCGGCGGCGAGGTCATCCTCAAACCAGGCAAGGAAGGGACGGCGGAGAAGCGCATCCCCATCGACGGCCTCTTCCACAAGATCGTGATGATCCGCGACAAGCTGCGCGTCCTCGAGGCGAAGGTGAACAGCAGCAAGCTCACCGACGAAGAGAAGGTGCAGCTGCAGCAGTACGTCACCCAGTGCTATGGCTCGCTGACGACGTTCAATGTGCTCTTCGCGAACAAGAACGACGCGTTCTCCGGTCAAAAGGGCGACGAGTAGCGGGGCCGCCGCGTCGGCCGCGCCCGTCGCGCTGGTTCTCGGGCTCTTGTCCGCGTGCGGCAGTAAGCCGCCGCCGGAGCCGGTGGGCGTGTCGCACCTGGATACGCCGGAGCCCGCCACCGGCGCGGCCGTGAGCTACGTCTACGACTCGCTCGACGCCCGCCCGGTTTCGTCGACCCAGATGCGCGGGAAGGTGACCGTCCTCGCGTTCGTGGCGACGTACGATCTGGGCAGCCAGGCGCAGGTGAACTACCTCGTCGCGATGGCGAAGCACGACGGGGCCACCGTCAACTACGTGCTCGTGGCGCTCGAGAAGCGCTCGGAGCGCGAGCTCGTCGAGGTCTACAAGACCAACCTCAACGTGACGTTCCCCGTCGCGCTCGCCGACGCCGAGACGATCGGGGGCAGCGGCCCCTTCGGCGACGTGCACCGGATCCCGGCGCTCGTCGTCCTCGATCGCCAGGGGCAGATGGTCTGGAAGAAGATCGGCCTGGCGAAACCCGAGGAGATCCGCGCGGCGATGCGACGGTGAGGGGAAGGGTGTAGCCTGAAGGGATCGTGCCGGTCTCTCGCGCCACGCTCGCCGGGATGCTCGTCGGCGCCTCGCTCGTCGGCGTCCTGGTCGGCGAGGAGCGCGCGGAGGCGCCGCACCTCCGCGTGGCGAGCGCCCACGCCGCTGCCGGCGTAGTCGCAGAGCCCTCGCCGCCATCGCAGCCAGAGCCTGCCGTTCCCGCTACCCTCGGCCGCGCGCGCAAGCTGCACCTGGACAGCGGCAACGACGCGGTCAGGCAGAACGCGTGGGTCTACATCCCGAAGGCGTTCGACCCGCGGAGGCCGCTCCACCTGGCCATCGTCTTCCACGGCTTCAAGAACTGCATCGACAGCTACGTGAGCGCCGGCGGCACGATCTGCACGCCTGGCCTGGAGCAGCGGACGGGGTACGACATCCCGGCGCAGGTGGAGAAGAGCGGGACCGGCGCCATCTTCGTCGTGCCGCAGCTCGCTTACGACCAGAAGAGCAGCGACCCCGGCAAGCTCGGCAAGATCGGCGGGCTGCGGCGCTTCGTGAAGGAGCTGGTCGAGGTCGCGCTCGCGCCAGAGCTCGGGGCGCGGCGCTACGAGGAGGTCGATCGCGTGATGCTCCTCGCGTCGAGCGGCGGCTACCAGGGCCTCTTGCCCGCGCTCGCGAACGGGCGCGTCGAGCGGGTCCGCGACGTGTACTTGCTCGACGCGTTCTACGTCGACACGAGCGCCCTCACCGCGTTCTTGCGCGAGCGCCCCGAGGACTTCCGCCCCGACGCGAAGGATCCGCGGCACTTCGGGCTCGTCTTCTGCCGGAAGAGCGGCACCGCGCGCCAGAGCCGCGACTTCGGCATGCGTCTGGCGACGTTCATGGACGCGCACGGCGCCTCCGCGTACTACGCGTACGACGGGTGGTCGCCGATCCCGGGCCTCGACGACCTGCGCGTCCCTGCGTTCGTGTACATGTCGAGCCTCGAGCACGACAAGGTGGTGAGCGAGTACCTCTGGAAGTTCCTCGCCGTCAGCGGGATCTGACCGCAGGCGGCTGCTGCTGGTGCTGGTGCTGGTGCTGGTGCGGCGGCGGGGACTTCACTTCGCCGGTTTGTCGCGGCAGACGATCTGCTGGTGCTTCCCGCCGCCGCTGCTGCCCGCCGAGCCCAGGTAGAGCTGGCATTCCTTGTCGGACGCGCAGCCGACGTAAATGCACTGGGCCTGGACGCACGAATAGAAGCGGTACTCCTCGGGGTTGCCGCACTCGAGATCGCTCTGGCAGGGGACGACGCACGTGCCGTCCTTGGCGCAGGTGGCCGTGACGTTCTTGGTCGACGCGATGCACTCGCGATCGGTCTGGCAGCCGCCGGTCGCCGAGCAGTGACCGCCGGTGCAGCGGTTGAACGCCGAGCAGTCGGTGTCCGACTTGCACGGGGGCACGCACGCGCCATGCTCGCTGCAGACGTTGCCGCCCGTGCACTGCGCGTCGCTGGTGCACTGCACGCATTTCCCGGCGTTGCACTGGAAGGTGCCGCCGCCGCAGTCGGTCGCCGTCTGGCAGACGGACTGGCAGGAGCCGCTCGTGCACGCGTACTTCGAGCCGTCGCACGCGCAGTAGTTCTTGTACTCGGTGCAGTAGGACGACGTGGGGCCGAACTGCTGGCACTCCGAGTTGAGCGTCGTGCAGTCGATACCCGCGGGGGTCGTGGGGCAGCAGTCGACCGGCTGCGCGCACTGGATCACGGCGCAGGTCTTGGCCGTCGGCGCGACGTTGAACTCGCCCTTCACGCAGAGACCGCCAGACCCGCTCGCACGCGGGATGCAGTCGAGGCCGTCGGCGCAGTCGTTGGTGGTCTGACACACCTCGCCCTTGCTGGACTTGCGGACGTCTACGGTCGTCGAGGTGCCCTTGCACCCCGCACCGAGCCCCAGCGACATAAAACCCATGACAGAGAGGACGGCGGCGGTGACGAAGGAGCTCGTTCGGAGCATGGTCGGCCTTTCGACGAAGACGAAGAAGCGAATGACGGACGGATCGGCCCGTCCGCCGCGACTTACGTAGGCATGGGCCGAAACCTTCCCTCGGTCGTGCCGGGAGGCTCCTCGCGAGGCCTACTTCGTCGGGACGATGGGGGCGCTCGTGGTCGAGCCGGCACCCCAGAACGACAGACCCGCGCCGCCGCTGGGGATCGCGATCGGGGTCGTCGTCAGCTTGCCGCCCACGATCTTCACTTCGAAGAGATCGCCCACGTCGTCGAAGCCGTAGACGCTGCCGGCCCAGAAGGCGAGGCCGAACACGTTCGCGTGCTTCACGTCGCCCCAGTTCTTGGTCATCGAGCCCGTCTTGGGGTCCACCTCGACCAGGCAGTCCGAGCAACCGTTCCCCTTCACGGTGAGGTACGTCGGGCCGCCTTTGACCGAGACGATGTCGCCGCTCGACGCGAGGCCGGCGCCGAGGGAGCCGATCGACGCCTTCACGCCGGTGCTCGGGTCGATGCGGACGTAGTCGCTCCCCTCGTAACCGACCAGCGCCTCGACGTTCGCGTCGACCGTCCCCTTGGGGACGAACGAGAGCGAGTTCGGGTACGAGCCGCTCGCGATGTGCTTGCACGCGGCGGTGGCTCGGTCGATCGCGTAGAGGGAGGTCGACGTCGTGCCGAAGAGGCGTGACGACGCGTCGATCGCGATGTCGATGACGCCGGTGCAGCCGCTGAACGGGCCGACCTTCGTGACCGCCTTCGTGTTCGGATCGAGGCGGTAGAGCGTGTCGGCGCTGTGGCCGTAGACCTCGGCGACGAGGTTGGTGGGCGAGGGGGTCGCGTCGTCGCTGAACGAGCCGGCGCCGCCGTCGCCGCCGCCGCTGCCGCTGCTGCTGCCGCCGCCACCGCCATCGGCGTCGTCGAAGCCTTGTTTGCTGCTCGAACCGCACGCGAGCCCGCCGGTTCCGAAGGCGGCGCTGACGACGAGGACGGCGGTGGCGGCGCGCGGGAACGACATGGGGGCACAGCCTAGACCCGTCGCGCGCGTCGTCACGTCACCCGTCCGTCTCGACGTGACGTGGAATCGAGCTTCGCGGACGGGCGTTTGGGGCGGGATGGCGAACTTACTTGAAACGACGGCACGCCTGCGGCGGCGGCTGCGACGAGGCGGTGTGGCGGCGGGGCTCGGCGCGCTCGGGGCGTTCGCGCTCATGGCCGAAAATGGGCACGCGCGGTGGGGCGTTCCGGTCGGCATCGTGTGCGTCCTCGCCGCGGTGTGGGGCGTGATGGACCTGCTCGGTACGTTCGACGATCCTCCGGAGCGCGTCGCGACGGAGACGACGCTGGGCGCGCTCACGCCGCGCCTGGCCGCCGCCCTCGCCGGCGCGCTCGGGTTCGCCGCGGCGCTCGGCGGGGCGCAGTCGGGCGTGGGTCCTTCGTGGGCGTGGGGCGCGCTCGTCACCGCGCTGTTCGTGGCGACGGTGGCGGCGCTCTTCCGGCTCGGCGAGGCGCTCGGCCCGTGGGCCACCGACGAGACCGGCGCGCCGCGAGTGCTCTCGCGCCGCCACGGCTTCTGGGTCGTCGCCCTCGCGGGCCTATTGTACTTGCCGACGCTCGGCAGCGCCTCGCTCTGGGATCCGTGGGAGACCCACTATGGCGAGGTCGCGCGCGAGATCCTGTCGCGGGACGACTGGGTCTCGCTCTGGTGGGTGCAGGAGGGGTGGTTTTTCTCCAAGCCGATTCTGAATTTCTGGATGCAGGCGCTGGCCATGGCCTCGATGGGGACGCACTACGCGCCGGGCGAGATGCTCCTCGGCGCGGCGGGGCACGTCGCGCGTCCGGAGTGGGTGGTTCGTGCGCCGAACGTGGTGCTGTCGATCCTCGCGCTCTACGTCCTCTACAAGGGCGTCGCGCGCGTCTTCGGGCGCCGCGCGGGGATGCTGGGCGCGTTCGTCCTCATGACGATGCCGGACTGGCTCTTTCTCGCCCACCAGACGATGACCGATATGCCGTTCGTCGCGTCGATGACGTGCGCGATGGGGCTGCTCCTGCTCGGTTTCCACACGGGCGGCGAGACGCTCGCGCGCGTGTACCGCGTGCGCGTGGGACGGCACGCGTTCGGGCTCACGGCGTGGCACTTGGTCTTCGGGACCATCCTCGCGTGCGCGCTGCCCCAGATCCTCTACCTCGCGTCGCGGAACCTGGAGCTCGTCGTCCACGGGGCCGGTCCCTACGGATTTCGCCCCCACGAGGACCTCTTCAAGAGCGGCTCCGCCGGCAACTGCGGCGTCGTCCCCGGCAACGAGGCGTGCCGCACGCTGTCCGCGACGGTGCACGGCTTCGCGCCGGCACTCCAGGCGCTCTTCTGGACGGCGATCACCGGCGCCGTCCTCTACCTGAACTGGGGCGAGCGACGGACGCAGCGCCTCCTCTACCTGGGCGCGTGGCTCTTCGCGGCGATCGCGACGATGGGGAAGGGGCCCGCGGGCTTCGTGCTGCCGATCGTCTGCGTGCTCGGCTACCTGGCGACGAAGAAGCGATGGAGCGAGCTGGTCAGCGTGCAGCCGCTGAGCGGGCTCTTGATCATCCTCGCCGTCGCGCTCCCCTGGTACGTGGCGATGTACGTGCGCCACGGCGCCCAGTTCACCGATCGCATCATCTTCCACGACATGATCAACCGCGCCCTCGGCCACGTGCACGACACGAACGAGGGGGACGACACCGGCTTCGCGTTCTACGTCTGGCAGCTCGGCTACGCGGTCTTTCCGTGGACCGGGCTCGTGCCGGCTGGCCTCCTCTACTGGCTCCGGCGGGGCGACTCCGATGATCGCGGCCGTGGGGACGCGTCGGTCTTCTTGGCGATGTGGTTCCTCTTCGGCTTCGCCTTGTTCTCGTTCATGGGGACCAAGTTCCACCATTACATCTTCCCCGCCGTGCCGCCGCTCGCGATGCTCGTGGGGGTGCTGCTCGACGAGATGCTCGGGCGCGCGGACGCTGCGGCGCTCGACCCGCGGCGCCGCGCCCACGAGCGAACGATGCTCGGCGGCGTGGCGGTCGCCGGGGCGTGCCTCGTGGGGCTCGTCGCGCGCGATCTCGCGTTGAAGCCGGAGGGGGGGGGAGCGGGCTCGCCGGGCGCGATCCGCCTCCTCCAGCTCTTCACGTACAACTACCGGCGCGTGTGGCCCGACACGCTCGACTTCGCGACGCCCATCGCCGTGTTCGGCGCCCTGGCCGTCCTCGTGGGACTAGCCCTTGCGATCGGGCGGATTCGTCGGCACGTGGTCGGGCTTGCCCTGGTGCTGGCCGGCGCGTGGGCGGTCTTCTGCCTCGACGTCTACATGACGGAGGTGTCGCCGCACTGGGGCCAGCGCGACGTCATCGCGGCCTACTACACGAGCCGGTCGAACGACGCCGAGCCGATCGTCGCCTACCAGATGAACTGGAAAGGGGAGAGCTTCTACACCGGCAACCGCATCGCGACCTTCGTCACGACGGGCGCTCCCTTCACCAGCTGGATGAAGGACGAGCGGCAAAAGGGAGTCCGCGTCATGTACTTCGTCGCGGAGCCCGGCCGGATGGCGGGCCTGCGAAATGAGGTCGGCGCGCGTGCGTACCGGGAGGTCACCGATCGTGCAACGTGCAACAAGTTCGTGCTGGTTCGCGCCGAGTTGTAGTGGGCAAGGTCGTCCTTCGAATTCGTAGGACGACCTTCAGTCCGTTCGAACGAGCGGCGCCACCGTCCTGGCCAGCTCGGGCTTCACGACCTTGCCGACGGCGTTGCGCGGTAGGTCCTTCAGGACGAGCACGGTCTTCGGGACCTTGTACGCGGCGAGCGTCTTCTTCGCGAACGCCCGCACCGCCTCCTCCTCGCACTCCGCCTCGCGCCCTTCGCGCGCGACGACGCACGCGACGACGCGATCGCCCCACGTCGCGTCGGGCAGGCCGATGACGGCCACCTCGGCGATCGCGGGGTGCTCGCGCAGCACCTCTTCGATCTCGAGCGCCGAGAGCTTGTAGCCACCGCTCTTCAGGATGTCGACGCTCGTGCGGCCGAGGACCTTGAACGCGCCGCCGTCTTCGCGCCTGACGGTGTCGCCGGTACGGAACCACCCGTCGACGAAGGCGTCCTTCGTCGCGTCCTCGCGCTTCCAGTAGCCGGCAAACATGCTGGGGCCGCGGATCCAGAGCTCGCCGCTCGGGGCGTCTTTGCCGTCCTCGCCGACGATGCGTGTCTCGACGGTCGGCAACGGCACTCCGACGCAGCCCGGGCGGCGTTCGCCGTCGAGCGGGTTGGTCATGCCGACGCCGATCTCCGTCATGCCGAAGCGTTCGAGCGGGTATCGGCCGGTGAGCGCACGCCAGCGCTCGCCGAGCGAGACGGGGAGCGCAGCGCTGCCGCTGGTCGCGAGGCGGAGGCCGCGAGCGCCTGCAGTCCAGCGCGCGCGGGTGGCGTCGTCCGCGGCGTCGAAGCGCGCGAAGAGCTTCGTGTACATCGTGGGCACGCCCATCACGACCGTGGAGGACTCCATGGCGTTCCAGATCGCGGTCGCGTCGAAGGCAGGGAGCATGCGCACGCTCGCGCCAGCGCCGAGCGCTGTGAGGAGGGCGATGCCGAGGCCGTGGAGGTGGTGGAGCGGCAGCGCGTGGAGGAGCACGTCCTCCGGACGCCAGCCCCACGCCTCGCCGAGCAGCTCTTGCTGCGTCGCGAGGTTGTCGTGGGTGAGGACGGCCCCCTTGGGTTTGCCTGTGGTGCCGCTCGTGTAGAGCTGGAGCGCCGCGTCGGTCGGGTTCGGCGACGCCACCTCGCTCAGGGGCTCTCCGTGCGCGCGTACGTCGTCGACGCGGAGGATGCGTCGCCCTCGTCCGAGCTCGGCCACGCGCTCCTCCAGATCCGAGGAGACGAGGAGGGTGTCGACCTCGGCGTCCTCGCAGAAGTATGCGGTCTCGGCGTGCGGGTGCAGGGGAGACAACACGACGACGCACCCGCCGGCGGCGAGCACGCCGAAGAAGGCCTCGAGGAAGCTCGCGCCCGGCGAGATCAGGATCGCGACGCGCCGGCCACCGAGCGGTCCGAGCGCCTGCGCGCAGCGCCGCGCGCCCATTGCGACGTCGGCGTAGGAGTGCGCTCCAACGGCGTCGAAGATCCGAGGGGAGGCAGCCGCCGCAGGTGCTGCTGCTGCCGCCGCTGCCGCTGCCTCGGTCGCGCTGGCGCACGCGAAGAAGCGGAGGAGGGGGGAGCGGAGGGAGCGGGCGGCCCGCAAGTCCGAGGACGGCATGTCGGACGGTTCTACCTCGAAATTCTGATAGCGTCCGGCCTCGTCATGAGCGTCTTTCACCAGCATCGTTCGCTGCCGACGTGGCGCAAGGTCGCGCTCTCTGCCTGGGGCGCGCCGCGCAGCCCCGCCGCGTACGGGATGCTCGACATCGATTGCGAGCCGGCGCTGGCCTACATCGAGCGGCTCCGCGAGGCATCGGGCGAGAAGGTGACGCTCACGCACGTCCTCGGGCGTGCGGTGGCGCTCGCGCTCGCCGAGCACCCCGAGGTGAACGGCTTCGTCTCGGGTGGCCGGCTCATGCTGCGCAAGACGGTCGATCTGTTCTTTCAGGTCGTCTTCTTCGACGACGACGACGACGCCTCCGGCAAGGCGGCGACCTCGGGGGAGAAGAAGAGCAAGGACGCGAACCTCGCCGGCGCGAAGATCCGCAAGGCCGACACCAAGAGCACCGTCGAAATCGCCCGGGAGCTCCGCGAGCGCGCGACGCGCATTCGTACGCGCGGCGACGCCGAGACGGCGCGCGGCTCGGCGACGCTGGCCAGGTTGCCTGGGCCGCTCGTGGGCCTCGCGACGCGGGCAGGCGCGCTCCTCTCCTACGACCTGGGCATGAACTTGAGCCGCTTCGGCATCCCGTACGACGCGTTCGGCTCGTGCATGATCACGAACGTCGGCGTCTTCGGCATCACAGTGGCCTGGGCGCCGCTCGTCCCCATGTCGCGCGTGCCCCTCGTGCTGACCCTCGGCGCGGTACGCGAGGCGCCTGTCGCGCGGAACGGCGCCGTCGTCGTGGGGCGCGTCGCCACGGTGGGCGTAGCGTTCGACCACCGCGTGATGGACGGCTACCACACGGGCAAGATGGCCAAGACCCTCCTGGAGGCCATGGCGTCGCCCGACGCCGCGCTCGGCGCGTGAATCTGGATCTATTTCGCCCATGGTGGAAGGATGGCACCGCATACATGCGCGCAAGACCCACCCTGCTCGCGCTCGCAGTGGCGCTCACGGCCTGCTGGGAGATGCCTCCGGGCAACGTTCCCTTGTCGACGGCGGGTGAAGAGGTCGAGATCCTGACGGAGATCCCGAGCGCCGACATCTACGAGTCTTTCCAGGAGCTCACGGTGGAAGCCATCGGGATGAGCGGCCGTGAAGCGACCGTCACTGCGCGGCACATGCTGCGAAACCGCGGCGCGGAGCTCCACGCGCGCTTCGTCAGCGTCGACGACGCGACCGCGACGCTCGCCTGGGACTTCAGCGGTCGCACGATCATGACGATCCGCGGACGAGCGTTCCGGGTGAAGGAGGATCCGGTGCCGACGCGCACGTTCGAGCCGGCGCCTTCGCCGCCTCCGCCGTCTGCGTCCGCTCCCGCGCCGTCGGGCTCGGCACCCTCGCCGTCCGCGTCACCGGCTCCCTCCGCGTCGGCGCCGAAGCCGCCAGCTCGCCCGCGTCAGCCCTCCAAGGGGCCCTGAAACGGCGGGCCCGCCGCCTCGAGGGCGTCGAGCTCGCCCGGCTCGAACACGCGCGACCGCGTGAGGAAGCGGACGCCGCGCGGCGCCTCCAGCGAGAAGCCGCCCCCGCGCCCGGGCACCACGTCGATGGTCAGGTGGGTGTGCTTCCAGTACTCGAACTGGGCCGCACCCATATAGAATGGGCAGCCCTCGATCGTGCCGAGCAGCACGTCACGCTGCCCAATCCTGAACTCGCCCCGCGGGTAACACATCGGCGCGCTCCCATCGCAGCAGCCTCCCGACTGATGAAACAGCAGCGGCCCGTGCTCCGCCGCGAGCTCGCGGAGGAGCGCCGCGGCGACCTCGGTCACGTCGACACGTCGAACGGAGGTTGTGGTCGAAACGGCGCTCATCTCGCGTTCCTCGCTCAGAAGAAGCCCATCGGGTTGGGATCGTAGCTGACGAGCAGGTTCTTGGTCTGCTGGTAGTGGTCGAGCATCATGGCGTGGTTCTCACGGCCGATGCCCGACTGCTTGTAGCCGCCAAACGCCGCGTGCGCGGGGTAGAGGTGGTAGCAGTTGGTCCAGACGCGGCCCGCCTGGATCGCGCGCCCCGCGCGGTAGGCCTGGGAGCCGTCGCGTGTCCACACGCCGGCGCCGAGGCCGTAGAGCGTGTCGTTGGCGATCGCGATGGCGTCGTCGAAGTCCTTGAACGAGGTCGTCGAGACGACCGGTCCGAAGATCTCCTCCTGGAAGATGCGCATCTTGTTGTTGCCGGCGAAGACCGTCGGCATCACGTAGAAGCCACCCGCCAGATCGCCGGACAGCTTGGCCTGCTCGCCGCCGCAGAGGACCTTCGCGCCCTCCTTCTTGCCGATGTCGAGGTAGCTCAGGATCTTCTCGAGCTGATCGCGCGACGCCTGGGCGCCTACCGTCGTCTTCGGATCGAGCGGATTTCCAGGTACGGCGTGCGTCTTGACGCGCTCGACGGCGCGCTCGATGAATTGACCGTGGATCGACTTCTGGACGATCGCGCGCGACGGGCACGTGCAGACCTCGCCCTGGTTCAGCGCGAACATGCCGAAGCCCTCGAGCGCCTTCTCGACGAACGCGTCGTTCTTGGCGAGGACGTCCTCGAAGAAGATGTTCGGCGACTTGCCGCCGAGCTCGAGGGTGACGGGGATGAGGTTCTCCGACGCGTACTGCATGATGAGGCGCCCGGTGGTCGTCTCGCCCGTGAATGCGATCTTGGAGATGCGGTTGCTCGACGCCAGGGGCTTCCCGGCCTCGACGCCGAATCCGTTCACGATGTTGAGCACGCCCGCCGGGAGAAGATCGCCGATGAGCTCCATCAGGACGAGGATCGACGCCGGGGTCTGCTCGGCCGGCTTCAAGACCACGCAGTTGCCGGCCGCGAGCGCAGGGGCGAGCTTCCACGTCGCCATGAGGAGCGGGAAGTTCCAGGGGATGATCTGGCCGACGACGCCGAGCGGCTCGTGGAAGTGGTAGGCGACGGTGTTGTCGTCGATCTGGCTCGACGTGCCCTCCTGCGCGCGGATGCAGCCGGCGAAGTAGCGCCAGTGATCGATGCACAGGGGGAGATCGGCGGCGAGGGTCTCGCGGATCGGCTTGCCGTTGTCCCACGTCTCGGCGACGGCGAGCATCTCGAGGTTGGCCTCGATGCGATCGGCGATCTTGTTCAGGATGTTGGCGCGCTCGGTTGTGGAGGTCTTGCCCCACTTGCCCTTGGCGGCGTGCGCGGCGTCGAGCGCCTTCTCGATGTCCTCCGCGGTGGAGCGCGGAATTTCACAGAACGTCTTGCCCGTCACGGGGGTCACGTTCTCGAAGTACTGGCCCTTGACCGGCTCTTTCCACTCGCCACCGATGTAGTTGGCGTAGCGCGACTTGAAATGCACCTTCGAGCCCGGTTGGTTCGGCGCGACGTAGACCATGGCAATTCTCCTCGTTGAGTTCGATGCGTTGGTCGCTCCGAAGCAACGACCGGGCCGCTCCGCGCGTCACGGGGCTCGGCCGTGGGTTCACGCCTCGGCGCGATTGACGTGTCGCGTCAGTTGCAGCGCGAGGGCTCGACCGTTGTAGCGAAACGAGACGGGCTCTGCCGCGCCGCGACATGCAAATCGCGCGGTGACCGCGGGCCTTCCGCGTGGGAGACTTCACCCGTGCTGATCCTCGACGAGTCCCGCGCGCCGCTGCTCAAAGAGCGGTGGGAGCGCGCCTCGCGCCTCGGCGTGCGTGCGGACGGCGACGCGTACCCACAGGGCGCGAGCGGGCAGGACCTTGCGGTGCGGCGAGATCGCCTCGGCGACGTGTTCCGCGAGGAGCGCGCGCTCCTCGAGCCGATCAGCGAACAGCTCGGCGCGCGCGGGCTCGTCGCGCTCGTCGCCGATGCGGACGGCGTGATCGTGGCGACGCACGGCGGCGGCGCGCTGTCGCCGGCAGCGCGTGTGCGTCTGGTCGAGGGGGCGTGCTGGAGCGAAGGCGCGCGCGGCACCAACGCGATCGGTACGGCCATCGTGGAGAAGCGCGCGGTCGCCGTCCTCGGCGGCGCGCACTTCGAGCAGCGCAATCGAGGCCTCTTCTGTTACGCCACGCCCATCTGCGACGGGTACGGCGATCTCGTCGCCGTGCTCGACGTCACGGGCGATCTGGCCTTGCACGATCCGGCCGTGGGCGTGGCGGTCCAGGCGGCGGGGATCGCCGTGGAGCGGGCGCTTCGGCGCTTCGCGTTCGCGCGCGCTGGCGCCGGCGTCCTGTCGGCCATCGAGCGGCTCGTGCATCGCGCCGCCTCGCCCACGCTGCTCGTCGAGGCGACGGGCGCCGTACGCATCGCCAACACGTCAGCGCTCCAGGCGTTCCCAGCCGTTGGCGCGCTCTCGTGCGAACGGCTCTTCGGGCTCCCGTTCACCGAGCTCGATCTCCTCGCGCGGGCGGGCGACCGCAACGTTCGCTTCGAGACGCGGTCGGCGGCGTACCGCGTCGAGCTCGAACCGATCCTAGGGCCGAGCGGGCGCGCGCTCGCCGTTCTCGTGCACCTGGACGCGCACGCGCCGCACGCCGAGCGTCCCGCGGCGCGGCCGAGCAGCCCGTCGTCGTCCTACCCCGCGTTCGACGCGATCCTCGCGCAAGACGCCGGCGTCGTGCGCGCCAAGGTGGCGGCGGCGCGCTTCGCCGCGACGAGCCTCCCGGTGCTCCTGCTCGCGGAGACGGGCACCGGCAAGGAGCTCTTCGCCCGCGCCATCCACGACGCCAGCCCGCGCGCGGGTGGCCCGTTCGTGCCACTCAACTGTGGTTCCCTCGCGCCGTCGCTCCTCGAGAGCGAGCTCTTCGGCTACGCGCCCGGAGCTTTCACTGGCGCGTCGCGGGCGGGCTCCGAGGGGCGCCTCGGCGCGGCCAACGGCGGGACGCTGTTCCTCGACGAGATCGCCGAGATGCCGGAGGCCCTGCAGGCCGCGCTGCTCCGTGTCCTCGACGACGGCGTGTACCACCGCGTGGGCGAGTCCAGGCCGCGTCGCACCGACTTCCGACTGGTGTGCGCGACGTGCCGCGATCTGCCCGCTCTCGTCGACGAACGGGCTTTCCGTCAGGATCTCTTCTACCGGATCCACGGCGCCCTCGTGACCATCCCGCCGCTACGAGCGCGCACCGATCGCGTCTGGCTCGCGGAGGAGCTCCTCGGCCGGGCGTCCGATCACCCGCCGCCCCTCGCCGACGACGGGCGCGCGTGGATCGTGGAGCACGACTGGCCAGGCAACGTGCGCGAGCTGAAGAGCGCCCTCACGCATGCGGTCGCGCTCGCCGACGGTCACGCGGTCGGGCGCGCTGACTTCCCGCGAGTTCTCCTGGGACGCTCGCGCGCCGCGCCGATGGAGCGGCCCAGGACGCGCGACGAGCTGATGCGTGACGCCGTCCGCGAGGCGGTGCACGCGTGCAACGGCAACCTGAGCGAAGCGGCGAGGCGCCTCGGTGTCGCGCGCAGCACCGTGTACAGGGCGATGCGCGGCGAGCCATCCAGGGACTGAGCCTCCGCCCCGGCCAGGCGCGGGTCCGTGCGCGCGTCAGTGCACCGCGCCGACGAGGAACGAGAACGCAGGGACGAGAACCTCCTCGGGGCTCGCGCCTCCCTGGGTGACGACGCCCGCGCGATCACGGGCGAAGCCGTGGTCACCGAAGACGTAGAGGAGGGTGCGCGCGGCCAGCGTCGCCGTGTGGCGCTGGATGGCTTCCGCCACGTTCGCGGCCATCTCGCGGAGCTCGTGCGCGCTGGTCGCCTCGGTGAGGCGCGACTGCACCGCGTCGAGCTTGTACACGTCACGGTGGCCGATCTTCACGCGACGGATCGTCTCTGCGGTCCGCCCGCGCATCGGCTCCGCTTCGCTCTCGGGTGCGCTCTGCGCCCGCATGGCGTCGATGCCGTGGGCGAGCAGATCGAGCTGGCGGCCCGTGGTCGACGGTAGCGCGCTCCAGAGTATTTGCTCCTCGGCGAGGCTCGCGCGCGTGTCCAGGTCGCGCGTGAGGAGATCGCGGACGCGAAGGCCAACGTCGAAGCGCATCCCGTCGACGAGCAGCAGCTGCGTGGTGCGCGCGCCATGGAGCCGGGCGACCTTGGACGCGAGATCGGGCGCGTCGAACACCATGCGCGGGCGCTTGCCGGTCACGGCAAATGTGGGGCACGCCTCGGTGTAGGCGCGCGAGAAATTGCGCCGGAACTCGTCGCACGCCTGCTCGGCACGCGAGTCGTCGAGCCCGTCCTCGAGCGCGCGCGCGAGCGGCATGTACGCCTGCGCGAAGAGCCTCTCGAACGAGCCGAGGGGCTGCGGCCCGCGCGCGCCGGCGAGCGCGACGACCCACGGGCGCCAGATCTCGGGCGCCGGAAGCGGCGGGAGGGGGATCGGCGTCGGCGAAGGCGGGGCGGGTGCGGTGACGGCGGTGCGCACGGCGCGCTCGGGCGCGGCGATGGGCGCGGCGACGGGCGTGGCGATGGCGGCGCCGGTGACCGGGGTGATGGCGGCTTCGGAGTCGGCTTCGGCTTCGGCTTCGGCTTCGGAGTCGGCGTCGGCGTCGGCGTCGGCGTCGGTCGCGGGAGGGGTTGCGATCCGCGGCGGGAGAAGGAGCGAGGCGAGGGGGACCGGTGGCGCGTAGGCGTCGAGCGTCGCGTCGGCGGCATCGAGCGCGAGGACGAGCGGGGCGACGGAGGTGGCCTTCGCGAGGGCGCGGACGGTGCGGCTGTCGTCGGCGTCGAGGGCGCCGTCCTCGTCGATGAGGGCGCGAAGGGAGCCGAGGAAGATGGCGAGGCCGCGTGCCTGAGGGGGGAGGGCGTGGACGAGATCGATTGCGCGCACTGCCGCAGCGGGGCGGAGGCCGCGACCTACCAGGGCCCTCGCGACCGCCGCGTCGATGAGCTCGGCAAGACGACCTCGCGACGTCACGGCGATCGCGTCGACGCGCGCTACGGTCGCGCCCTTGGCCACGAGCTCGGCCGCGACGCGGGCGCGCTCCTCGGCGGCGAGAAACAGGACCGCCCCTTCGAGCGGAGGTGCGGACGCGAGAGGAACCGGGATCTCGAGTTGCAAACCGTCTGCCATCTCGTCGATGTGCGCACAACGCGCACAGAATGGCCCAATTTTCGGTGGCGGCACCCAGGCGGCGTTGACCGACCCGATGTCGCTCGTTACCTTCGAAGTGTTCCCTCTTCGAGGTTCGTGATTTCTCAATCCATGGATCCCTTACTTGCAAGAACCAGGGAGGCCTTGGCCGCTCAGTGTGCACGCCGGGCCGCTCTCACGAGCGGATAACTCGGAAGCCTAAAGCGCGGTCATTCGCTTCCCACCTAGCCGCTGGCTAGGGGTTCATGCGATCAAGAACACGGCCAATCGCGGTAAGGAACGCTTGAACGGGCTCCGGAACAAACCGGGGCCCGTTCTCTTTTGTGGTTCGGTGGGCGGGCGAGCCCGCGCGTCAACGCACCTCACCCAGATCGACGAACGCGCGGTCGGCCATGACCACGTACGGGCGCTCCTCGAAGGTGAGGTTGCCTTTGCCGTCGTGGTCGACGATCTCCACCTTGCCCATGCCGTAGCCCATCGGTCCCTTCGAGTAGTAGTGAGCCTGCAGCGAGTACGGGCCCTTGCGATTTTCGCGCGCGCCGCGGACGGTGAAGCACTCGGGGCCGTAGCCGGTCGTGACGTCGGCGTAGAGCTCGCCTCCGCTCGCGAGGGTCGTCTGCCGGTAGTACGCGTGGCCGCCGTTGGCGTCGAAGACGTGGAAGTCGACGTCGTTCGCGTCGGTCTCCCAGTTGAGGACGAAGCGCAGGGACGGGCCCCGCTCGACGAACGTGTTCTCGGCGTAGGTCCGCCCTTCGATCTCGCGCTGGCGCTTGGGATCATGCTGGATCCAGGCGGCGGCGACGAGGCCGAGATCCTCGCGCAGGATGCGGTCGACGCCGCGGAACCGCCCGGCGGGGTACGGCTGCTTGAGCCCGGTGCGGAGCGCCTCGAAGGCTCCCTCGTAATCGCCGTGCCGGAGGCGCGCGTAGGCGAGGAGCCGGTGGCTCGCCGGGTGATCGGGGCGATCGGCCTTCGCCTTCTCGTACGTGTCGAGCACGAGATCGGTCGCGCTCCCGCCGGCGGCGCGTTCGACGCGCTCGAGGCGTTCACCCGCGAAGCGGCGCATGTCGGCACGGCCGGGGAAGAGATCCACGATCGAGCCGTACGCGCGAGCGGCGGTCTTGGCGTCGCCGCTCTTCTCGAGGGCTTCGCCGAGGGCGACGAGGGCGAGGACGTCGCCGGGCTGATCGTGACGCCACTTGTGCGCGCGCTCGAGGGCCTCGCCGGTCGCGCCGCGTTCGAGGGCGCGCATGACCTCGCGGAAGATGCCGGTGTAGGGGTCGCCTTTTTCGGCGTCGGCGTCGGTGGTCGGAGTCGGAGTCGGAGTCGGAGTCGGAGTCGGAGTCGGAGTCGGAGTCGGAGTCTGATCCGGCGTCGGCGTCGGTGCAAAGGTGCCGCCCTCGGGGGCGAAGTCGATCGGGTAGAGCACCGTCACGATGCCGCCTTCCGGCTGCGGGAAATTCAGGTTGGCGAAGCCTCGCGTCACGCAGGCCACGACGGCCGGATCGGGGAGCGTCGAGCCGCCGTCTCCGGACGTGGCGACCGTGCCGTCGCGTCCGATCACGAAGCGGGTGACGACGCGGCCCTGGAGCTGCGCGTTCTGGCGCAGGCCGTTCTCGTAGCACAAGCGGAAGCGGCCGAAGTTCTGACGGACGATGCGCTGGATGACCTCGGGCGGCAGGCGGCCGCTGACGGTCGTGGCGCCGGTGCGGAGCTGCGGTACGCGGGTCGCGTGGGCGCCGCCGGCGCGGCCGGCGCCGCTGCCGAAGCCCTGTGCCTGCGCCTGACCTTGGGGCGCGGACGCGCCCGCGCCGTGGCCCACGGTGCCGATCGATCCCAGACCGATGCCTTCGCCGCGCCCGCCGCCGCCTTGCCCGACGGAGCTCGGGCTCGCGGAGCGCGGGGTCGCCGCTGCGCCGTCGTCGCGTCCCCACGGCGCGACCGGAGCGTTCGGATCACCACGCCCGCCGGTGGGCCCGCCGCCGCCTCCCTCACCGACGCCCGACAGACCAAGGCCTCCCGCACCGAACGCGTCGCCGACGGAGTCGCCCCACATGTTCCCGCGGGCGCTCATCGGATCATTCAGGTTCGCGTCGAACGCCGGCGCGCCGGGCTTCGGCTCGAGCTTCGGCATCACGTGGCGCTTGCGCGTGACGCGCCCGCCGTCGACCGCGAGGACGTCGCCGAGGGCGCGCCGCGTCAGGCCGAAGCGCTCGTAGTCGCGTTCGGTCTCGAGGACGACGAGCGCCGTGTAGGGGCTCAAGACCCGGTAGGTGACGCTCAAGTCGATGACGTTCGCGCGGACCTTGGCCTTGTCGCCGACGCTTCTTCCAGAGCCCGCGTCGTCGCCGAGGCTCGCGATCTTGGCCCCGATCCACGCGCGCTCGAGGAGCGGCCTGTCGACCGCGCGCAGCGCGAGGTCCTGCGGCGCCGCGTCACCCAGCCGGAGCTTCGGCGTCGCCCCCTCCGGCACGTCGGCGTACACGAGCACCTCGTCGCCGGACTGGACTCCGTCGATGCGTGCAGGATACACCCAGGTGGCCCCGGGTACCGACACGGCGACGTTCGAGCGCGTCGTCTCGCTCACCCGTCGAGCGATCTCCTGCGCCCCGCGCGCCGCGTCGACGACGACGCCGTCGCGCGCGAGGCCGGCGGTCACGAGCCGCCGCAAGGTGGCCTCGTCCCGGATGCCGCCGATGACGACCGCGTCGACGCGCTCGACGCCGCCCTCCTTCAGACCGCGCGCCGCGAGCACGAGCTTGTCCGCGTCGGTCTTGCCCGCCGTGGCAACGCCGTCGCTCATCACGAGCACGCGCGAGGCGCCACGGTGCGCCGCGGCCGCCTTGGCCCAGGAGAGCGCGCGCGACAGATCCGAGGCGCCGAGCGCGCCGCGAGCGAGAATGCGCTGCACGTCGTCGTCGCCGAACGCGGCAGCGTCCCCGTCGAAGATGGGCTCCACGTCCTGGTCGAAGCACGCGACGGTGAGCTTCGCGCCGTCGAGGCGTCGGGCGATGTCGACGAGCGTACGCGCCTGCTCGCGCAAGCCGAGGGCGCGCGAAGCGCTCGTGTCGAAGAGGACGATCGCCGACCTGATCGGGTCGGGGCTGGCGGTCGCCACCGGGCGCGCGCGCGCGAGGACCAGGTTGCCGCTGCGCAGCCCATCGCCGAGCTGGATGTGCCGTGACTCGAGGACGAAATCGCTCGTCGGCGCGGCGCTCGCCATGTCGAGCGACTGCAGCGGCGTCGCCTCGCCCGCGCGTGTCGCCTCGACGTGCAGCCGCCCGATCGCCGGCAGCCCGCGGAGGGGCAGTGTGTACGGAGCCTTCCCTTGCTCCTGCGAATAGGAGAGGAGGATCTCTTTCTTCGAGTGGGGGCGAATCGGAAAGACGCGGACGGTGAGCTCGTTGCCCCCTGCCTGCTCGAGGAGGGCCGGATCCTGCTTCCGGTGCAGCGCGTCCTCGTAGGCGACGCGCGCGCGCTGCTTCTCGACCATCTCGCCTTCTTGCCACATGTCGTCGATCTTCATCGCGAAGCGGCTCAAGGCGGCGCCGGGCGGGAGGACGACGTGGAAGCGGCCCTCCAGCGTGCGGTTCTCGGGGTTCTCGAACGTGAGGCGCAGCTCGGTGAAGCTGAGCGGATCGTCGACGACGGCGCGCGCGGTCATTTCGACCAGCGTGAGCCCGACTCCCTCCGAGGAGGTCAGGCTGACGTAGGGCTCCGCTTCATGCGGCGACTCCTCGGCCATGGGGAGGGGGGCCTTCGTGGCGGCGCCGGCCGCGACGCGCGGAGCCAGGACGCTGTCGGTCCGCTGGCAGCTCCCGAGAACGAGCCCGAGAATCGCAAGAAGCCCGGCGCGCGTGAGATTTCGGATTCGCATGGGGGGACCCTCTGGAGCGGGGTAGACAACCTTGGACCTCCGGAGTTCCGCCCGCGCGCGCGACGCCCCCGCGGCGGCGAAAATTGGCATATCCTCCCGCACCTACAGAATGCGCCCCACGGTCGGCATCATCATGGGCTCGAAGAGCGACTGGGACACGATGCAGCACGCCGCGGACACGCTGGCGTCGCTAGGTGTCCCCTTCGAGACACGCGTTGTGAGCGCACACCGCACCCCGGACCTCCTCTTTGCCTACGCGGCGGCGGCGGAGGGTCGCGGGATCGAGGTGATCATCGCGGGTGCCGGCGGCGCCGCGCATCTGCCCGGGATGGCCGCGGCGAAGACGGTGCTGCCGGTCCTGGGCGTGCCGGTGGAGTCCAAGGCGCTGCACGGGATGGACTCGCTGCTCAGCATCGTGCAGATGCCGGCGGGGATCCCCGTCGGCACGCTCGCGATCGGTCGCGCTGGCGCGGTGAACGCGGCGCTCCTCGCCGCGTCGATCCTCGGCGGTAAGGACGCGCGCGTTCGCGAGGCCGTCCGCGCCTTTCGCGAGAAGCAGACGCGCGCCGTTCTCGACGAACCCGACCCGCGCGGCGCGACGGCCCCGGCGCCGGCCTCGAGGAAGAAGAAGCCGTGATCGGCGTCCTCGGCGCCGGACAGCTGGGTCGGATGCTCGCGCTCGCGGGGATCCCGATGGGCGAGTCGTTCACGTTCCTTCACCCGCAGGAGAGTGCGTGCGTCCGCGGCCTCGGCGAGGTCATCGTCGCGCCCTACGACGATCGCGCGCGCCTCGAAGAGCTCGCGCGCCGCGCCGAGGTGGTCACCTACGAGTTCGAGAGCGTGCCGGTGGACCCGGTGCGCTGGCTCGCGTCGCGGGTGCCGGTCTACCCGCCGCCGCGCGCGCTCGAGGTCGGGCAAGATCGCTTCGCCGAGAAGACCTTCTTCGAAGAGCTCGGCATCCCGACGGCGAGGTTCGCGAAGGTCGACGATCAGCGGTCTCTCGAGGACGCGGTGCATCGCCTCGGCTTCCCCGCGTTCTTGAAGACGCGTCGCGGCGGCTACGACGGAAAGGGGCAGGCGCGCTTCGCGAACGCGGCCGACGTCGCTGGCGCATTCGCAAAGCTCGGCGGGGTTCCCGCGATCCTCGAGAGCCACGTGACCTTCGAGCGCGAGCTGTCCATCCTCGCGGTGCGCGCGAAGGACGGCGAGGTTCGCACGTACCCGCTCGTAGAGAACCACCACCGCGCCGGCATCCTCCGCGTCTCGCACGCGCCCGCGCCGGACATCACGGCGGCCCTGGAGCAGAAGGCACGCACGTACGCCGAGCGCGTGACGGCGAAGCTCGACTACGTCGGCGTGCTCGCGATCGAGCTATTTCAGGCGGGCGACGAGCTGCTCGCCAACGAAATGGCGCCGCGCGTGCACAACTCCGGGCACTACTCGATCGAGGGCGCCCACACGAGCCAGTTCGAGAACCACCTCCGCGCGATCCGCGGCTTGCCGCTCGGGGACACGCGCTCTGTGGGGCCGTCGGCGATGGTGAACATCCTCGGCGGCATCCCGAAGTCGAGCGAGATCCTCGGCGTCCCGGGGGCCCACCTGCACCTGTACGGCAAGGACCCCAAGCCCGGGCGCAAGGTGGGGCACGTGACACTCCGCGCGACGACCCCAAGCGAGCTCGCCGAGCGGCTCGCCCTTCTCGAGCGAATCGTGAGCCATGTCTAGCCGGTTCGTCTTCGTCGTCGCGCTCGTCCTCGCCGCCGCGGCATGTGGCGCGCCCGCCGCCACGAACCCTGCACCCGCCCACGCGCCGGCGCTCACCGCTGCGCCGTCGCTCGAGGGCGAGACGCGTGAGATCCTCGAGGAGCTCGTGCGCGCGGACACCAGCCACGGCCACGAGACGAAGGCGCTCGAGCCGATACTGGCGCGGTTGAAAGAGGCGGGCATCCCCGGCGAGATCATCGAGAGCGCGCCCGGTCGCGGGAACCTGATCGCGCGGATCAAGGGAACGGGGGCGAAGAGGCCGCTCTTGCTGGTCGCCCACATCGACGTCGTGCCCGTCGAGGGGCAGCCGTGGACCTCCCCTGCGTTCACGCCCACGGAGAAGGACGGCATGCTCTACGGGCGCGGCGTCAACGACGACAAGGGCATGGCCGCGTCCATCGTCGTCGTGGCGCGGGAGCTCGCAAAGCAGCGGACGAAGCTGTCGCGGGACGTCATCGTGGCGCTCACCGCCGGTGAGGAGACGGGCGGCGCGGCGGGCGTGCGGTGGCTCCTCGCGAACAAGCGGGATCTACTCGACGCCGAGATCGCGCTCAACGAGGGTGGGAGCGTGCTCCTCGCGCCGGACCTCACGCACGTACGGTCCGTGGGGATAGGCGCGGCGGAGAAGACGTTTCAGAGCTACCGCCTGGCGGTGCAGGGCAAAGGCGGCCACTCATCGACGCCGGCGCCGGACGTGGACGCCGTGACGACGCTCGCTCGCGCGCTCGTCAAGATCGGCGATTACCGCTTCGAGCAGCGCGTCTTGCCGCAGGTCAAGGACGTGCTCGCCCTCGCAGCGACGGCGGAGAAGCCGCCGCTTGCGACCGCGCTCAAGCATGCGTCGGAGACCGCACCGAAAGTCGTTCCGGAGGACGGCGCCGTTCTGGGAAGAGACCGCGTGTACAACGCCATGACGCGGACGACCTGCGTAGCGACGATGCTCAAGGGCTCGCCGCAGGACAACGTACTGCCGACCGAGGTCGAAGCGATCGTCAACTGCCGCCTCCTACCCGACGAGACTCGCGAGCAGACACTGAAGCTCCTCACGGAGCTCGTCGCGGATCCGGCGGTGGCCATCACGTCGTACGCGGATTTCGGCCTTGGTCCGAGCGAGGAGCTCACGGGCGACGTCCCTGCCGCGATCCGTAGGGCCGCCGCCAAGGTGTTCCCTCGTGCGACGGTCACCGGCGTGATGGGAACGGGCGCTACGGACTCGCGGCACCTCCGCGGCGCCGGCATCCATTCCTTCGGGATCGCGACGTCGCCGGTCACGCTCGACGACGTGCGCAAGGGCCTGGTCGCGCATGGACCGGACGAGCGCCGCCCCGCGAAGTGGATCGGCGAGGGGACTCGGTACCTGCGCGAGATCGTCCTGGAGCTCGCGCGCTGACGCCAAGAGTCAGGCGTTCGAAAATCCGAATCGGCACCGCCGTGAGCGTCAGAAAGCATCCGCGAGGACGTAGTCGATCTCCGCGCCGCTGCCGCCGACGGAGGCGATGAACGTCTTGATCGCGACCGCGTCGAGCACCTGGCAGCCGATCGGCGCGGGCGCCGCGGGGCCCCCTTCGTGGAAGAGCACCGCGGTGATCATGTCGCCGTGCGCGTCGCTCGCGGCCCGCTCCGCGTCGTCGTAAACGCCGTCGTGGTTCGTGTCGCGCCAGCCCGGAAGCTTGTCGGCGCCTTGCGTCGTCAGAATGTGGAACGTGGGCTGTCCGGCGAGGAGCCGGCCCGGCCGCGGCACCGCGTGGTAGCGACCGGGCTTGATCATGCCGACGTCGCCCTGCCCGTCGGCGTTGACGTCGGGCGCGGCCGTAGACGTCGTGAACCACGGGTGCGTCGACGCACGCAGCTCGACGACGGTGCCGTCCGCCTTCAGGACGGCGAGCACGTCGTCGAACGTCTTCTGCGTGTGCACCTCGTGCCGCACCCCCTCGCGCGAGATGCCGCGCAGGCCGACGACGATCGCCTGCCCGTGCAACGTGACGCCGGCGTGGGTGGCGAGCGCCTCGTAGAACGCGCGGTCGTGCAGCGGAGCCAGGTGGGCCTCGGTGTCGTCTTGCTCGTTGCCGTCGGCGTTGCTGGTGGTCGGCGGGCCGGAGCAGCCGAGCGGAGCGAGCGCCACGATCGCCGCGAAGGACGCCAGGGCGGCCCGGTTCACGGGGGACCGCCGGAGTTGTTGGGTGTGTGTGGCGGCGTGGGCTGGAGCCCGAACACCGAACAGTAGTCGGGATCGCCGCGCCACGTCGTCGTGTCCTCGGTGACCGTCCGCTGGGCGCATGGCTCGTCCTCGCTCCACGCGCGCCAGTCGGCCTGTCGCCCCATGTCGCGGGCGTGCGTCGCCCATGTCGAGTACCCGTCGCCGCTGCCGACGGCGCGGAAGATCGTCGGCTGCACGCACTGGTGGTTCGCCGCCGCCTTCGCCTGCTCTGCCGCCGCGAAGTCGAGGATGACCTGCGCCATCGCCGGCGTCGTCGTGTTCCAGCAGCACGTCTTGCTCTTGGTGTACTCGAGCTCGCCGAACACGTAGTCCTCGAGCTTGCGGTACTGCTTGTCGACCGCGCTCTGGTCTTTCTGTTCGAGCTCCTGGAGGGCGTCGTAGAGGATGCGGAAGCCGTCCTCGCGCAGCGTGCGCGACGAGCAGCTCGCCGGCAGCTGCCCGAGCTTCGTGCGCGCCGAGTCGATCATCTGGATCGCCGCCGTCTTGCGGTCCTCGGCGCTGCCGAAGGCGAGGGTGTCGTCGAACTTCTTCGGACGCGCCGCGATCGCCGCGGTGTCGCTCGCGGCGATGTACGCGCTGGCGTCGCTCGCGGGGACGCCGTTGCTCCATTTGCCGCCGCTGAGCGTCGCCACGCGCCAGCGGTGGATGCCGCCGCCGAGCTTGGCGTACGGGTTGCCGTCGCCGGCGTTGCCCTGGCCGCCCGTCTCGTCGCTGATGAAGTAGTGGCGGTTGTCGATCGGCTTGGTCCACATCGGCTGGCGGCGCGGCATCGAACCGGTCGCGACGCTCGGGGCCGGCTTGCCGTTCACCGTATCGACGCGGAAGACGGGGATCGTGTGCCCGATGCCCTGCTTCTGCCAGCGCTCGAGGAGCACGTCGCCGGGCGCCGTGGCCTCGGGCTTGATGTTGAAGAGGTTCGACGGATCGGCCAGGTTCACGCTGCCGAAGTAGACGAGGAGCAGTCGCAGGAAGTAGCCGACCCGCTTGTTCAGCGTCACCTCGTCGAACCATGCGCCGGCGCCGGCGCCCGGCTCGAGGAAAGCGACCTCGTCCCCGCTGCCCAGGTGGAGCGAGCGGAGCTTCGCGTCCTTCGGCCAGGGGTCACCCGTGTGCCAGCTCGCCTCCTTGTCCTGGTACTGCGTCTTGAAGCGCGGGAACGGGCTGACGTTGTTTCCGTTCGGATCGACGAAGCCGAAGTGTCCGGCGTAGAGCGGCCGCTTCGCCTTGTCGTCCCACCCGGTCATGAAGAAGGGCAGGTGGTACCAGGACGAGAACATCCCGCGCAGCGCCATCGCCGTCTCGGCACACTCGAGCGACGGCGGCGCGATCTTCTTGTTTCCGTACGGGGTCGAGATCTGGATCGTCTCGGACGTCTGATCGGAGTTGGGGATGATCTCGAAGCTCGCGAGCCACTTGCCGTACTTCGCTTCCCACGTCAGCCCGCTGCTCGCCTCCCACGCGATGCCCGCGGCGGCCGCCGCCGGCGTGGTCGTGTCCATCCACTGGTTCTGGACGGCCCAGACCTCCGACGCGCCGCCGCCATGGTCGATCGGTCCCTTCGCCGACTCCGTGAGCGCGTCGGGCACCGCACCGAGCGGTCCGTTCGGCTCGTCGCCGTCGTCTGGCGAGCCCGACGAGCACGCCGCGAGCAGCGCCACCGGGAGGAACCACAAGGAACGCTTCACCATCGTGGCCCGTCTAAGCACACTCCAGGCCACAAGGTGTTCAATTGCCTTACATACGCTGTTGTCTTGAAATGAAACGTAAAAACCAGAAGGTGGCCGATTGGGCTGGGCGCTACGGGGGCGAGAGCTGGATCCGCGAGGCCTCAGGAGTGGATCCTGATCAGGGGATGAACGGGGTCGGAACGAGCAAGACGTGTTGCTCGAACAGGCTCATCGCGCCGCGCCACGACGTGTACTGCGAGAGCACGGCGAGGCCGACGTAGGCGAGCGCCGCGGCGCCGGCGATGGCCCGCGCGACGACGCGGATCGCAAGGTGCGCGGGGGCGGTGCGCCGGGCGCTTCGCGCGAGCGCCCATCCCGTCAGGGCGCGCGAAGGGAGGCCGAAGGCGACGAAGGCGAGTGACGGTATCCACGCGGCGCCCGGCGGAACCGGCTCGATCTTGAGGAGGTGAAGGGGAGCGGCCAGCATCAGGGTCACCAGCGTTGCCAGGAGCGACGCGACCGGCGCGCGCGCGATAGCTGCGAAGACTCCCTTCACGTCGATGCCGTCGCGCAGTGCGCCCGAGATCGCGGCGCGTCCTTGCGCGTAGGGGCCGGCGACGAGGGCGACGGCGAGGAGCCCTGTGCCGAGAGCCCCGGCGAGCATCGCGCCGGGGCCGGGCACGCGTGCCGCGACGAAGAGGAGCGTCGTGGGAACGGCGAGCCACGCGACGCCGACGAGGAGCGCCCGCGCGCCGGCCGCGAGAAGGGGAACCGCGCACGTCGCTAGGACTGTCCACACCGCGCCGCGCGCCTGCGTCCATGCGGCGCCGGAGAGGATCCGATCGGCGAAGAGCCTCGGTTTCGGGCGCAAGAAATCGCGCGCGCGCCCGCCCTGCAAACACCCGCACGCCGTGTACGCCAGCGCGAGAACGAGCGTTATCGCTGCCGCAAGACCCCACGCGACACCGCCGCCGTCCGGTTCGACGAGCCGCGCATCGTGCGCGCGCGCAGCGAGGCCGCGGGGAACGAGGAGCGCCACCCAAGCGAACACGGCCATCGTCCCCGCGCGCGCGCCTGCGTCCACCCCGAACAGCGCGTCGCGGAGTCGCCCCGATCGGGCGACCCGCGCCTCGGCGAGGACGGCGTAACCGAGCGAGGCCAGCCCCAGCAGCGGCGTGGGCGCGACGATCGCGAGGCCAACGACGAGCGCAGCCAGCCCGAAGGCCAGCTCCGCCAGGCGCGAGATCGCTCGAAACGCCCGAGCAGCGCCGGGCAGGAGGTTTCGCCCGGTCCCCGCTGCCTGTAGTTGTTGTTGTTGCGGCGCTGAAATTTCGAGCGTGTGCCCCACGACAATCTAGTCGAATGCCGGCCCCGGAAATTTCGCGACGGGCCAAAGATGCGCTCCTTTCGAGCCTCCTCGCGGCCGTCGTGCTCGCGGCGGTAGCGGCCGTCGCGGCTCCGGCCTTCCCGGGGGCGGGCGGCGGTCGGGTTGCGCGAGGTGAGAGGTCGGACGATGCCCGCGCCGCGGGGGACGAGCGGGAGATCGCCGCCAAGGTGGACGCGGCGCGGGGTGAGGTCGGGGCGGAGCCCTCGTCGTGGACGCGGGTGGTACGGCGGACCACGCTCGCGCTCGCGGGGACCATCCCGTCGCTCGAGGAGCTGCGGGGGCTCGAGGCGCTCCCGGAGGGGGAGCGTGCCGACGCGTGGCTGGCGGCGTTGCTCCGTGAGCCACGCTGCCAGGACCTCCTCGCCGAACGCCTTGCGCGCGCGCTGGTGGGAACGACCGACGGAGCGTTCGTCCGATTTCGCCGCCGGCGCTTCGTTGCCTGGCTTGCCGCGGCGCTGGGCGAGAGGCAGCCCTTCGATGCGATCGTCGCGGAGGCGATCTCGGCGCGCGGCCTCTGGACCGATACGCCCGCCGCGAGCTTCCTCACCCAGGAGGCCCCTGACGACGCCCCCCGCGGCGTGGTGCCCGCCGTGCTCACGGCGCGCGTCGCCCGGGCGGTTCTGGGCAAGCGCATCGACTGCGCCGAGTGCCACGACCACCCGTTCGCCTCCTTCACGCGCGCCGATTTTCGAGGGCTCGCGGCGTTCTTCGCCACGACGCAGGTCACCGGTCGGGGCGTGCAGGACGTCGGGTCGACCGATGCGCTCTCCCGTGTGCCGTTCGAGGCCGAGCTTCTGCCGACCGCGGGTGAGCCACGTGCACGGCTCGCGGCGTGGGCGACGCGGACCCGCGCGTTCCCGCGGGCGATTGTGAACCGCGTCTGGTCCTGGATGCTCGGCGCGCCGATCGTCGAGCCTGTCGACGACGTGGGCGACGTCGTGCCGGCGGAGCTCGAGCTCCTGGCGGACGACTTCGTGGCCCACGGTCACGATCTGGCCCGCCTCGTTCGCGTCATCGCGCGATCGCGGGCGTTTCGCTCCGAGGCCTTCCCGACGACGCGCCTCGCGGCCGACGAGGTCGCGCGCTCGCTCCTCCAGTCCGGCTCACTCTCGCCGCGCGCACGGAAGGGCCCGCTCCTGCGCGCGTTCGATTTCCTCCGCGTCGGCGAGATGAGCAAGCGCTTCGGGGAGCGCGGCGACGACGACGCGGCGGACCCGGGGACGATCGCCCAGCGGCTCCTCGTCATGAACGCAGACGAGTCGCTCCTCGACGACGCCGTGTCGCAAGTCGCAGCCGCATCGACCGACATGGCCGCGGTCGACGCGGCGTTCCTCGTCGTCCTAACGCGCCATCCGTCGGTGGCCGAGCGCCTGCGCTTCGAAGCGCGCTTGCGCGGGACGCGAGGCGACGAACGCCGGCGTCGCGTCGCCGATCTGTTCGCCGCGCTGATCTCGTCGACGGAGGCCTCGTGGAATCTGTGATCGGCAGGCGTGGTGCGCTGCGCCTCGGTGGGGCGGGCTGCGTCGCGTGGCTCCTCGGCGGGGGAGAGGCGCGCGCGGTCGAAGCGGCAGCGGCGCCTTCGGCTGCCCGCGCGCTCGTCGTGGTTTGGCTCGCCGGCGGGCCGAGCCAGCGCGACACGTTCGACCCGGATCCGTCGACGCCGAGCCGCGCGACGGCGGCAGCGGGCGTACGCGTGGCGTCCGGTTTCGAGGCGCTCGCCCACGAGATGCGCGACGTCGCCCTCGTGCGGTCGCTCGTGAGTCGCGAGGCGGACCACGAGCGCGGAACGACCCTCGGCAAGACCGGCTACGCGCCAGGCAGCGCCGTCGTGCACCCCGCGCTCGGGGCCATCGCATGCCACGCGCTGGACAACGGGGCACCGACGCCCATCCCGCACCACGTCGCGCTCGCGCCCGGCCGCTGGCCGCCACGCGGGGGCATGCTCGGCGCGCACCTCGACGCCTTCTCGGTGACGGACGCGCGCGTCCCGGTGCCTGATCTCACGCCCCGCGTCTCGGCAGAGCGTCTCGCGCGCCGCGCCGAGGACGCGGCCGCGATCGACGCGGGGTTGCCTCCGGCGCGCCGCGCGGCAGTCCTCAGGCAAGCCGAGCTCTCCGCGCAGGCGCGCGCCATGATGAGCGCGCCCGAGGTGCGCGCCTTCGACGTCGGCGAGGAGCCGGCGGCCGTGCGCGCACGCTACGGCGAAGGGCACTTCGGCAGCGCATGCCTCACCGCGCGCCGCCTCGTCGAGCGCGGGGTGCGCGCCGTCGAGGTCACGCTCGACGGCTGGGACGCCCACGTCGCGTGCCGCGAGGCGCACCGCTCCCTCGTCGCGCTGCTCGACCCGGCGCTCGCCGCGCTCCTTCGCGATCTCCGCGAACGCGACCTCCTGCGGTCGACGCTGGTGCTCTGCATGGGTGAATTCGGGCGCACCCCGGTCATCAACCGCGCGGGCGGTCGTGATCACTGGACGCGCGGCTTCTCCGCGCTCGTGGCCGGCGGCTCCGTCCGTGGCGGCGTCGTCGTCGGTGCGACCGATCCCACCGGCGAGGCGGACGTGCGCGAGCCCCTCGCCGTCGCCGATCTCCACGCCACCGTGCTCACCGCGATGGGGATCGATCCCGCGCACCGCGAGACCGCGCCGTCGGGGCGGCCCGTCGCCTATTGCGAAGGTTCGCCGATCCGCGCGCTCCTCAGGTGACGCGCAGGACCTCGTCCACCGTCGTGACCCCCGCGCGCACGCGCTCGAAGGCGAGCCGCCGGAGCGACGGGAGCTTGCGCGCCTTGCGGGCCGCCCGGTACTCGCGCGCCGGCGCCTTCTGCTTGATGAGCTCCCGGATGTCGTCGTCCATCGCGAGCACCTCGAAGACGCCCGAGCGCCCCTTGTAGCCGGTCTTGAAGCACTTGGGGCAGCCGCGCGGCCGCACGATCTCGGAGCCCGCGGGGAGGAGAACCTCGTCGCCGTCCCACAGATCCATGTCGATGCGCGCAACCTCGCGGCAGCTGTCGCACACGACGCGAACGAGGCGCTGCGCCAGGACGGCCGAGAGCGCGTTCGCCACGATCCAGGGCTCGAGGCCGAGGTCGATGAGGCGCACGACGGACTCGACGGTGTCGCTCGTGTGGAGCGTCGACATGACGAAGTGGCCGGTGAGCGCCGCTTGCAGGGCGATTGCGGCGGTCTCCGCGTCACGCATCTCGCCGACGAGGATGACGTCGGGGTCTTGCCGCAGGCAGGCGCGCAGCCCGACGGCGAACGTGAAGCCCGCGCGCACGTGGGTCTGGCCCTGCGTGATGCCAGGGACCTCGACCTCGATGGGATCCTCGAGCGTCATCACGTTCACGCGAGCGGTGTCGATGAGCTGCAAGAACGCGTACAGGGTGGACGTCTTGCCGGCGCCGGTCGGGCCGCTCGTCACGAGGAAGCCCTGCGGCCGCGTGACCACGTCGCGGATGTACTGCATCGTCGGCGCGTCCATGCCGAGCTGCTCGAAGGGGATGAGCTTGTTGCCCATCAGGAGCCGGAGCACCATCTTCTCGCCCTGCGAGCAGGGGAACGTCGACGCGCGGAGGTGGACGCGCTTGCCGACGTCGGGCTCCAGCGTGAGCTGCCCGTCCTGCGGAACGCGTCGCTCCGCGATGTCCATGCGCGCGAGGACCTTCACGCGCGAGACGACGAGCGGCCCGAGGTCGGCGGCGACGCTCTGCTCGTGCACCATGTAACCGTCCACGCGCAGGCGGATGCCGAGCCGGTCGTGCTTCGGCTCGAGGTGGATGTCGCTCGCTCCCCGCGCGATCGCGCGCCGAACGATCTCGTCGAGGACGAGAACAGCGCCTTGTTCTTTCGGGTCGAGAGCTTCCTTCGGATTCAAGCTGGCCATGCGTCACGCGAGAGTATCACCCGAAGCGCGCGACGAACTCGCGATGTGGCAGGAGGGCCGGGTCCGGCGGCTCCGCGAAGAGCTGGCTGTGGCGATAGCCGCTCGTCACGGAGACCACCGTGATCACTTGACCCTCCGCGCGGAAGCCGATGCGCCATTCTTTCAGGGCGAGGCGGAGCGCGTCGCCGTCCTTGCGGATGCGACGGTACGGGTGCGGCTGAGGCCCGAGCGCCAGCGTCTGCTCGACGCGCGGCGCGAGATCGACGCCGTGCGCCTCACGCAGCCACGTCGCCTGCGCCTCTGCTTCGTCGGTCCAGCGCACGTCGTACGCCGCGATGGGATCGGCGGCGCCGAGCCAGCCGTCCTTCGCGTCGGGGAAGGCGTCGGCGTAGGGAATGTACGGTTTCAGATCGAGCACGGGCGTGCCGTCGACGAGATCCAGATCGCGCACGTGGAGGACCGTGCCCTCCACCGCGTCGAGCCGCACGCACGACAGGCCGATCGGGTTCGGCCGGTGGGGCGACCGTGTCGCGAAGACGCCGCGCCGCTCGGCGCTCCGCGGCGGCAGGACCTTGGAGCGCCACGCCCCTTCGTTCAGGTGAAACCAGTAGAGGACCCAGATGCGGTCGAAGCCCGCGAGATCGGCGAGCGCGTGCTCGTACTCGGGGAGGAGCTCGATCGTGCCCGTCACGTCCTTCGCCGCGGAGGCCTGGCGCGGCGCGAGCGCCTTCTCGCCGAACGGCGTGCGCGCCGTACCTATGGGCGTGAGCGTGAGCATTCCGCCCAGAGTAGGCGAAGTGGGGGCGCGGGGCCGGGCCGCTCTACGCGCCTGCGCGCCGTCCGGATCGCATCAAAATTGTCTGAATAAATCGACGAGTTGGCTGCGCGGACCATGCAACCGGACCGGGGTGTCCGCACGTAACACCTCACGCAAGGAGGTCGTCGAATGAACGACATTCAAAGGTTGCTTGGCGCGGCTGCTCTACTGACGTTCGCAAGCGTTGGGTGCAGCAGCAGCGGGAATGGGAACGACAACGGTAGCAGCGGAACGAGCGGTACCAGTGGAGGCAGCAGCGGCACCCCGACTCCACCGCCCCCGCCGGCGGGGGACCTCGGCATCGCGAAGGCGGCGAACGACGCTCAGTTCACGTCGCCGTTCGACGCCACGCCCGATCCGGACGGCAAGGTGATCTACTTCACCGCGGTCTCGCTCAAGGGCGGCCCGGCGGTCTACAAGGTCGGGGCGGACGGGCAGGGGCTCACGCAGCTCTTCGCGGGCGACCCGCTCGTGTCACCGTTCGGCATCTCGATCACCGACGACGGCAAGACGCTCGTAGTCGCCGACAGCGGCGCCGAGTTCGACACCGAGGAGCGCGGCGCGCTCTTCACCATGAGCACCGGTGGCGGCGCGCCGACGGTGATGGCCGGCACGCAGGGCACGTTGCCCCGCGGCGTCGACGTTCGCGGCGACAGCCTCTACTACACGGGCATCAGCGGCACCTTCCCCAAGTCGGTGGGCGCCGTCTACAAGATGCCCGTCGCCGGCGGCAACCCGACGGCCCTCGCCAGCGGCGCACCGCTCCGTGAGCCCGCGGGCATCGCCGTGACCAAGACGGGCGACGTCTACGTCCTCGACGCGGCCGCCGCATCCACCCGCCACGCCAGCGTCTTCAAGATCGCGGGCGGCGCGCCGACCGAGGTCGCCCGTGACATCATGGTCGGCTTCCCCAGCGGCCTCGCCCTGTCCGCCGACGAATCGGCGATCGTGGTGAGCGCGCTCGACGACACGCTCGGCACCGACGCCGTCTACACGGTGCCGGTGGGCGGTGGCGACAGGAAGCTGCTCGGCGACGCCGTGCAGAAGACGATCGGCAACTTCGTCGAGTCGTCGGGCCTGCACCGCGCCCGCAACACTGGCGTCTTCGCCTGGGCCGACGGCCGCGCCAACAAGACGGGGACGGTCTACGTCCTCAAGTGAGCTCGTGTCGGCGCCCCGCGCGCCGCACCCAAATCCGGCGGTCTCGCACCGCCCCCTTTTTTACGACTCGAATTTCTGGAGGCACTCCCATGAAGCGTCGTCATCTCGTCACCGCGGCCCTCGCGGCCTTCTCGTGCAGCTCGATTGTCTCGGTCGCCAGCGCGTCGAGCCACCGTGAGGCGCCGGCCATCTCCCGCGACCCCGCGGCCGACAACACGGACCTGTGGGCGTGGGTCACGCCCGGCTCGCACGACAAGCTGAACATCGTCGCCTCGTACATCCCCCTGGAGGAGCCGAGCGGCGGCCCGAACTTCCACCAGTTCTCCGACGACGTCCTCTACGAGATCCACATCGCCCGCGGCGCCGCTTCCCTCAAAGACGTCGTCACCTACCAGATCCTCTTCAACTCGACGGGTTTCCCCAGCAAGGACCCCAGCGATCTGAACGACCCGCTCGGCGGCGGCAAGGAGTTCTTCTCGCAGATTGCCGGCAACGTGCAGACCTACCAGATCATCCGCATCGAGAAGGGCGTCGCGACGACGCAGATCAACGAAGCGAAGATCGCGCCGATCAACATCGGCCCGCGCACCCAGGCGGTCATCGCCGCTGGCGCGAAGTACGATGACGCGTTCGCGGCCGGCTTCATCACGCCGTTCGAGACCAAGAACGGCCGCTCGTGGGTCGGTCCGCGCGACGACGGCTTCTACGTCGATCTCGGCGGCGTGTTCGATCTCGCGAACCTCCGCCCCAAGGGGACGGCGCAGGACGGCGTCGCAGGCTTCAACTGCCACACCATCGCCCTGGAAATCCCGACCAGCGAGCTCACCGGCACCGGCAACCCGCCGACCGCCGGCGCGAACGACGCGCAGACGCTGGGAATCTGGGCGTCGGCGAGCCGTCGTAAGGTCCGCGTCCTCCACAACGACGGCACCGAGCGGGGCCTCGGCCCGTGGAAGCAGGTGTCGCGCCTCGGCCTGCCCCTCATCAACGAAGCCGTCATCGGCCTCCAGGACAAGGACAAGTTCAACGCGTCGCGTCCGGCGCGGGACGTCGACAACTTCGGCGCGTACTTCCTGAACCCCATCGTGGTTCGCGATGCCGAGGCCGTCGGCATCTACAAGGCGCTCGGCGTGCCGCAGTCCACCGTCGACGCGCTCAAGCACGATCGTCTCGACATCATCGACACGATCAACCTCAAGGCGAGCGGCCACAACATCCCGCTCTCGGCGACGGGCGACGTGCTCCGCGTCGACATCGGCACCGACTCGGGCTTCCCGAACGGCCGTCCGCTCGTGGGCGGCGCGGCGCCGAACAAGGAGCAGGCCGACGTCACCGACGTGCTCCTCAGCGTCATCCTCGCCAAGGGCACGCTGAACGTCTCCGACGGCGTCGATTACAACGACAAGCCGTACCTGACGTCCTTCCCGTACCTCGCGCTGCCGTGGGAAGGGTACTCGCAGGGGCATGGCAAGGCCACGCCGTGAGGGCGTCGCAGGGGGGTAGGGCTCCCACGGCCTTCGCCTAGTGGGGCTGCGTCCCCCTCGCGAGCAAGCTCGCGAGCCTCCCCCGCGCGTCGCTGGCGCGAAGGCGTGCTTCGCACGACGGGCGGGAAGGAAGAGAAATTCGCGTGAGCCTGGGCGATCCGACGCTCGGGCTCACGCGTTTTTTGTGTGGAGGTTGGACACACGATGAAACGGCTCTCCCTCGCGATTGCGCTGACGACGTCGTTGCTTGCTGCGTGCAACAAGCCGAGCCCGGCGCCTGCCTCGACGGCCGCGGCTGAGAAGCTGGAGGCGAAGGTGGCTGCGCCTGAGGCGAAGCTCGCGACGAGCCGCGCGATGGCGATGGCCAAGCTGTCCGGTGACGCGGGGGTCGACCGCATCATCACGAACCTCCAGCGCTCCCTCGAGAAAAACCCGGGGAAGGTCGACTACTGGATCCTCCTGGGGCGCGCGTGGGTGCGCAAGGCGCGGGAGTCCAGCGATCCGGGATTTTACGTCAACGCGAACGCGTGCGCGGAGGTCGCCCTCGAGGTCTCGCCCGACGACAAGCTCGCGTACGATCTCCAGGGTCTCGTCCTCTTGAACGACCACAAGTTCCAGGCCGCGGTCGACCTCGCCGACAAGACCCTCGCCAAGCATCCCGACGACGCGATGGCGCACGGCTCGCGCTCCGATGCGCTGCTCGAGCTCGGGCGCTTCGAAGAGGCGGCCGCCGCGGCGCAGACGATGATGGACATCAAGCCGAACCTGCCGTCGTACAGCCGCGCGTCGTACTTCCGCTGGCTCGCCGGCGACGACAAGACCGCGCTCGAGTACGCGCGCCTCGCCATCGACTCCGGACGCGATCCGAAGGATCCGGAGCCGCAGGCGTGGGAGCTCGTGCAGGCCGCGCTGATCTTCTGGCACCGGGGCGATCTCGACGGCGCCGACGCCGGCTTCGTGCGCGCGCTGGACGGCGTGAACGAGTACCCGCCGGCGCTGGTCGGACGCGGGAAGGTCGCGCTCGCACGTGGCGACGCCAAGCGCGCGGCGGAGCTGTTCAAGCGCGCCTACGACCAGAGCCCGCTTCCGGAGACGGCGTGGCTGCTCGGCGACGCGCGCGCGGCGGCCGGGGACGCGGCGGGGGCGGCGAACGCGTTCGCCCGGCTCGAGAAGGACGGGCGGCGCGGCGACCCCCGCACGCTGGCGCTCTTCTTCGCGACGAAAAACCAGAGCGCTCCCGAGGCGCTCACGCTCGCGGCCGAGGAGATGAAGGCCCGCGGCGACGTGTACACCGAGGATACGTACGCCTGGGCGCTCTTTCGCGACGGCAAGGTCGCCGACGCACGGCGCGCGATCGACCACGCGCGTCGTCTCGGCACCAGAGACGCGCGCCTCATCTATCATCAGGGGGCGATCCACATCGCGGCGGGCGACGTGACGACGGGCCGGAAGCTGGTCGCCGAGGCGCTCGCTACGAACGCCGCTTTCGACGCCGATGGCGCGCAGGAAGCGCGTAAGATCCTGGAGACCAAGCCCAAGTCATGAGATCCCTCGTCACCCTCGTCCTCGCGCTCGGGCTGTGGCTCGTCGCGGGGACGGCGGCGGCGCACGCGATCGGGGTCTCGAAGGGGTCGTACACGCTGGACGACGACGCCGTTCACGCGGAAATCACCTTCGCTCGCGGCGAGATGCTCGGTGTCGTCCCTTCGCTCGATCCGGACAAGGACGGCGACATCCGCCCCGAGGACGTCGCCTCGTCCCGGGGTGCACTCGCCAAAGCCGTCACGCTGGGAGTATTGGTCCGCGGCAACGGCGAGAGCTGCCCGGGGAAGCTGACGGACGCGCGCCTCACCGAGGAAGACGGCATCGCCCTCACCGTCGACTACCGATGCCCCATGCCGCCGGTGCGCATCGAGCTCGACGTGAAGCTCCTCGAGGAGCTCTCGCACGGCCACCGGCACATCGCCCACATCGTTCTGGGAACCATCACGATCGACGAGGTCGCCTACCGCGGGCACGCGACCGTCGACGCCATCGCCCCCTCCGACTCCGCGCAGAGCGCCGCCAAGAGGAGCGTCGGCGCGCTCGGGTTCTTGCAGATGGGGGTGGAGCACATCCTGACGGGCTACGACCACCTCGTCTTCCTCCTGGGCCTCGTCATCGTCGGGGGGCGGATACGCTCGATGCTGGCGGTCGTCACCGCCTTCACCGTTGCCCACTCGATCACCCTGGGCGTCGCGGCGCTCGGCACCTGGGTGCCGCCGTCGCGGGTCATCGAACCGCTCATCGCGCTGTCCATAGCCTACGTCGGCGTCGAGAACTTCTTCGTGAAGAACACGGAGAACCGCTGGCGCATCACGTTCCCCTTCGGGCTCGTTCACGGCTTCGGCTTCGCCGGCGCGCTTCGCGAGATCGAGCTGCCGCGCGAGCAAATCCCGACCGCCCTCGTGTTCTTCAACCTGGGCGTCGAGGCCGGGCAGCTCGCCGTGATGGCTTTCGTCCTTCCGGCCGTCTACTACCTCCGCAAGAAGGACGGCTTCGTCCCGCGCGGAACGCAAGCGGTCAGCGGCGCCGTTGCCCTCGCCGGCCTCTTCTGGTTCGTCGACCGCCTAATCAGGTGACGGGTTTTTCGCCGATAGCGGCGCGCTGGCGTTGTCGGGATTCGTCAACGTACAGGAAGTACGTCTCCTCATCCCTCCTAGCCATCGCTTGCTCTCGGCGAAAACCACCCGTCACCTACCAGCTGCGCAAACCCACTCGTTGGGTAATCTTAGTTAGCTAAGCGAAGCGTTCGTCGACGCCCGAGACGTACGCGCGGAGCATGCGTAGTTCCTGGTCGCGTTGCATGCTTGCCCAGTGGATGAGATCGCCGATCGAGACCACGCCGACGAGGTGCCCGTCGTCGATGACCGGCAAGTGGCGGACGCGACGACGGGTCATGATGGCCATGGCTTCGTGCGGATCGGTGTCTTGCTCCACGCACTCGAGCTCCGGCGTCATGACGGTTTCGACAGGCGTCGAGGCCGGGTCGCGGCGCGCGAGGACGACGCGAATGAGGACGTCGCGCTCCGAGACGATGCCGACCGGCGCGCCGTCGTCGATGACGATGAGCGCACCGACGTGGTGAGCGCACATGGCCTCCACCGCATCGAGCACGGTGTCGCCCACGTCGATGCAGCGCACACCCCGTTCCTTGTTCGCGAGAATCGGCTGCAGTCCTTCCATGACGCCCTCCTGCCCGCGCTTCGCGGGGCGGTAACTACTTGGTGACGTTGCGTTACAAAGACGAAACGGCGCGCATGGCGCGAAGGTGCCCGAGGTACGCGTTCTGCGCCGCGGTGCGCAGATCGTCGACGTCGAACGGTTTCCGGAAGACGGCGACGGCACCGAGCTGCCGCGCGCGCGTCGCGACAGATTCGTGCTCGAAGCTCGTCATGACGATGACCGGCGTCGAGCACTGGGCGTCCCGCAGCGCGGTCAGCACGCCGAGGCCGGAGTAGTGCGGCATCAAGACGTCGAGGATCAAGAGGTCGGGCAGCCCGGGGCCGTTGTCGCACGCGTCCTGGAGGCGGTTCATCGTGTCGAGACCGTCTCGGCTCTGGGTGACGTCGAAGCCGTCGGCCTCGAGGACCTGCGCCAGGAGCTCTCGCAGGTCGTCGTCGTCGTCGGACAGCAAGATGCGGCGTCGGGCCCGCGCCGGCAGGGGCTTCGAGAAATCCTCGGTATCCAGGTGTTCACTGTTGGACATGGCGCACCTCCGTGGAGCCGGTCATGACTGGCCTATCGCGCCGCGCACGACCGCGGAAAGAAAGCTCATCCGAAACGGCTTCGGCAGCACACACAGCGCTCCGAGGCGGCTCGCTGCGGCGAGCGCTGAACCATCGTCGCTGACGGATGTCGGGATCGTCGTCGGCGAGGAGGATGTTCCCGCCGTGCCGCGGACTGGGCAGAGGATGCAGCGAGGTTGGAGTGGCGATCATGTCCTCCCCGAAGCAGCCCCCGTGCCACGCGCGCGATAACGAAGTGCTCGCGTTCGCTGGCGCCGCGACTCGACACCGGCGTGGCAGAATTGCGCATGCGCCGATCGCGCGCACCGCCCCATGGCAAGGGACTCGAGGAGAGGTACTCCAAAGATGCCCTGGGGGGGCTCACGATGGCGGGATCGCGCCTTCTGCTCGTCGACGACGATGTGAGCTTGTGCGAGCTACGGCGGCGCGGGGCTGGGGCTCAGCATCGTCAACGGGCTCGCCGAGGCCATGGGCGGTCGTGTTCACGCCCAGAGCACGGTGGGGACCGGGACGACGTTCACTGTGTATCACGAGCTGTCCCAGGCAGACGTCATCGTCGTGACGACGTCGACGGCCGAGGCCGACCGCCGCGCCGCGTGCGACGCGCGCGTCGCCGGCTACGTCGTGAAGTCGACGCTCGGCGAAGATCTTTCCGGTATTCGCGTCCTCGATCACGCGCTTCTTGAGCTTGCTGCCCCCCGGCGCCGAGCTCAACGCCGAGTCTTGACGCCGCTCGCGAGCGTTACCGCGCGCTGCACTTCTTGCCGCACGTGCCCTTGCCGCCCGCGTCGCCCTTGAGGCAACCGCCCAGGCACTCGAAGTCGGACGCGCACGCGGCGCCGGCCGGCTTGCGTGGCACGCACTTCCCTTGGATGCACTGTGCACCCTTTTCGCACGCGTCGCCCGGGCACGCCTCGCCGATCTTCGCGGGGACAGCCGCCGCGCATTTACCGGCCACGCAGAGGTGCCCGGCGCCACACGCGGCGCCGAGGGAGCACGGCCCACCGGCCGGGACGATGTCGGCGCACTTCGTCCGCTCACACCAGCCTTTGCACTCGGGGTGGCGCGCGTCGAGATCGTTCTGGCGTGCGTAGCCGGCGAGGGTATCGGCGGTGCCGCCGCACTTCTCCCCCGAGGCCTTTGGTGGTGCGCAGCGGCCGGTCGTCGTGGGCCCGACGCCGTGGCAGCGCATGTCTGCGGCGCACTCGAGCGACGAGCGGCAGCGCTTTCCGCTCTTGATCTGCCCCTTCACGATGCCGAGGCAGGCGGCGGGCACCTCCGGCGCGAACGGCCCGATCCACTCGCAGCCCTCGAACGCCTTCTGCATCGCCTGCTCGCACGCGTCGACGTCGGTCGCCGCGAGGGTGACCGCGCTCCACCCGAGGGCCGCAGTCAGCGTGCGGGTGCACTCGCCCGTCAGCACGACCGACGGGCTCGCCGCGCAGCAGGCGGAACGGCGCTGCTCGGGGAGCTCGTGGAGGGCGCCGCACAGCTTGCGGACGAGGGGATCGGGCGGCCCGGCATCGGCCGGGTACACGGCGCGGATCTCATCGTCCTCCACGGCCTCGCCCGCCGTCACGTCGGTCCCCGCGTCTGCCACGGAGATCGCCGCCGCGTCGCTCGCCGCGTCGCCGCCCCCCTTCGGGCATCCCGTGAGAACAGCGACGAGGGCGAACGCGAGCGCGGGATACGAGCGAACCATCCGCGTATCCTACGCGGGAGCCGCCCGTTCGGACGCGCCGTCGGTCAGAGAGGGCAGGTTCGCTGCGGCAAGACGAGGGGAGGCAGCGGCGTCTGACGGAAATCAAAGGCCCCCATAAGATCATTGGCCTGGCCGTCCTGCGCGGCCGGATCCAGATCACTCAGCGTTTTGGTCGCGCCGAAGACCTTGCCGATGAACTTCGGGATGCTCGCCTGCTCGGAGACGTCCTTGAAGACGAAGCCGGGCTTGGCATAGGGAGAAATCACGAGCAGCGGCAGGCGGAAGCCGAGGCCGTACGGGTTGACCGTGTCGCAGCCGTATTGCCGCGGCGGCTTCACGTGGTCGTACCAGCCGCCGAAGTCGTCCATCGTGAAGAGGATCGCTGTCTTCTTCCAGGTGTCGTGCTTCGTGTCCTGCATGATCTTGTTGATCTTCTGGACCGTCCAGTTCTCCCCCTGGCACACGCCGCCGATCGCCGGGTGCTCGTCGGCGAGGTCCTGATTGACGAGCCAGACCACGTTCGGCAAGGTCCCGTTGTCGACGTCGGTGTCGAACTGGTCGGCCTTGACGATATGGCTCCACTTGTTGGCATCGTTGCGGATGCTGTCGACCGCGTTGAACATCGACCACACTTCCGGCAGGACGTAGAAGTTCGTGCCGTAGAACTTCCACGACACCGTCGGCGGCAGGATGTCGGGGACGCTCGGGATCTTGAAGCAGGGGAAGACCGACTCCTCCTTGCACGTCGTCTGGTTCATGATGGGAACGCGCGTGCTCGCGGCCTG
>JANYHK010000131.1 GCA_025359105.1 Myxococcales bacterium
TTCCACGGCCTCGGCTCCAACGCCACCGAGCAGATCCTCCTCTCCGGCATGAACGGCAAGAGCGACAAGGAGTCCTTCATCGCCGTGCATCCCGAGGGGACCGGCGCCTCGCAGAGCTGGAACGCCGGCGCGTGCTGCGGGACCGCGGCGAGCGAGGCCGTCGACGACGTGGGACTCGTCGGCAAGATCATCGACGAGCTGGAGGCCAAGCTCTGCGTCGACAGCCATCGCGTGTTCGCGACCGGCATGTCGAACGGCGGCTTCATCTCGCACCGTCTCGCGTGCGAGCTCTCGGACCGGATTGCCGCGGTAGCGCCCGTCGCCGGCGTGCTCGGCATCTCGACGTGCAACCCCACGCGCCCGATGTCCGTGTTCCAGTTCCACGGCACGCTCGACGGCCTCGTGCCCTACGCCGGCAACCCATCGATGGGCTTCCCGTCGGTGATGCAGACGCTCTCGGCGTGGGCTGGCCGCAGCGGCTGCAACGTGATGCCCCGCGAGACTTCGAAGAAGGGCGAGGTCACGTGCGTGACCTTCGACGGCTGCAAGAGCGGCGCAGAGGTCAACCTCTGCACCGCCGAGGGCGGCGGCCACACGTGGCCGGGCGGAGTGCCGGTCCCGTCGCTCGGTCACACGACGACGGACATCGTCGCCACCGACGCGATGTGGGACTTCTTCGTGAAGCACCCCATGCGCTGAGCTACTTCGCGTCGACGTCGCGGTCGACGTCGCGGTCGCGGTCGCGATCGGAGGGCTTCACGAAGACCCGCACGAACGAACGCGGGGCGCGCTTCTTCCGCACGCACTTCGTGGCGGCGTTCATGTAGCAGACGGAGAACGCGCGGCGCGGGCGGCCGGTGCGGTTCAGTCCCGAGCGGTGCCAGACGTGGTTGTGGATGATCAGGACGTCGCCCGCGCGCGCCGGCACGTGCACGAGGTCGGCTTCGCCGCGCGCCGCGACGTGCTCGGGCGGGACCACCCCGCCGAGCGGCGTGGCGAGCCCCTTCTCGTGCGTGCCGGGGAGAAACTCCACGCACCCCGCCTCCTCGGGCGCGTCGTCGAGCGCCGTCCAGATCTGCAGCTCGGGCGGCACGTCGAGGCCCCAGAAGCGCCCGCCGTCCTGGTGCCAGGGGAGGTTCGAGCCGCCGTGGCTCGACTTGTTCATGAGGAACGCGCGGTAGATGGAGACCTCGTTGCCGATGACCGCGTGGGCGACGCGCGCGAAGACCGGGTTGTTCAGGAATGCCCAGTAGACCGGGTCCTTCTCGAGCTTCTCGATCTTGCGGTAGTTGAGCGTCGGCCCCTGCCAGCCCTTGCCGTACTCCAGGTCGTCGTAGTTGTTGGACTCGGTGTCGCGCTGGAAGAAGAGCCCCTCGTACGAGAGGCGCCCGAGCATCATCTGATCGGCGCGGCTGCGGAGCTCCGCCAGCACGTCGTCCGACGCGACGCGGCCGATGCGCGCGAAGCCGCGGGCGCGGTATTCGCGGATCGCCGCCTCGAGATCGAGATCGCCTGCGCCGGGCTCGAGCACGTTCACCTCGCGTACGTCACGTCGGTACCGGCCCAGTCGCGGCAGAGCGCGTCGATGCGATCCCGTGTCGCTTGCGGCAGCGTCGCTTGGCACGCGTCGATGCCGGCGGTGAGGTGCTCTACGCTCGCCGGCCCGAGGAGGATCGCGTCGACCCCCGCGCGCCCCGCGACCCACGCGTGCGCGAGCGTGACGAGGCTCACCCCCGCCTCCTTCGCCACGTCGGCAAGCTGCGCGACGCGCTCGAACGTCGCGTCGTTCCAGTAGCGGTTCTGGTAGAGGCGGTTGCCGTCGAAGCGCGTGCCTTTCTGCGAGGCGTCCTTCGCGTGCTTACCCGACAGGATGCCTCCGGCGAGCGGGTTGTAGACGGTCGTAGCGATAGGATGCTTCCGGGTGAACTTGAAGTACTCGACGTCGAGCTGGCGGACGAGGACGTTGTAGATCTGCTGCGACATCACCGGGCGCGGCATCTTGCGCGCGTCGGCGAGCGTCATCATCTCGAGGATTTGCCACGAGGCGTAGTTCGAGACGCCCCAGTGCAGGATCTTCTTCTTCTCGAGCAGAAGGGAGATCGCGTCGAGCGACTCTTCGATCGGCGTGGCGTGGTCGGGGACGTGGAGGTAGTAGAGGTCGAGACGGTCGGTCGCGAGGCGCGTGAGGCTGGCGTCGCACGCGGCGAGGATGCGCGCGCGGCCGAGCCCCTCGGGCTTTCCGTCGACGCGGCCGAAGCCGACCTTGGTCGCCACGACGGCGCGGTCGCGATCCTTGCCGAGCGCGCGGCCGAGGATGCGCTCGCTCTCGCCGTCGACGTAGGCGTTCGCGGTGTCGAAGAACGTGACACCCCGCTCGAGCGCGGTCCGGACGATGCGCGCCGACTCCGGCTCAGCCGTTCGTTTGCCGAAGTTCATCGTCCCGACGTGAAGGCACGGCGGCTCGCCCGGCTGCCTGAGGGTCCACCAACTCATGACCCTTGCTGTTACAATGACCCGCGGATGTCCGAAAGCTCCAAGCTCGCGATTGTCGTCGGCGGTGGCCCCGCGCCTGGTATCAACAGCGTCATCGGCGCCGCCACGATTCGCGCGTGCCTCTCCAACGTCGAGGTCCTCGGTATCCAGGACGGCTTCCGGTGGCTGATGGAGGGGGACACCTCGCACGTCACCCCGCTCACCATCGCCGACACCAGCCGCATCCACTTCCGCGGCGGCAGCCACCTCGGCATCGCGCGCGCAAACCCCACGAAGAACCCCGAGCACCTCGCGCGCACGCTGGAGTCGCTCGAGCGCCTCGGCGTCGGCAAGATCATCTCGATCGGCGGGGACGACACCTGCTTCACCGCGCATCGCCTGGCCGAGCTGAGCCGCGGCAAGCTGCGCGTCGTGCACGTCCCCAAGACGATCGACAACGATCTGGACCTGCCGCAGGACACCTACACCTTCGGATTTCAGACCGCGCGCCACATCGGCGTCGAGATCGTGAAAAACCTGATGGTGGACGCGAAGACGACGTCGCGCTGGTACTTCGTCGTCGCGATGGGGCGCAAGGCCGGGCACCTGGCGCTCGGGATCGGGAAGGCCGCAGGGGCGACGTTGACGCTGATCCCCGAAGAGTTCGGCAAGGAAGTCCGCCTCGCTACCGTGGTCGACATCCTCGCCGGCGCCATCGTGAAGCGACTCGCCCACGGGCGGACCGATGGCGTCGCCGTGCTCGCCGAGGGCATCGTCGAGCACCTGCCGGAGTCGGACCTCGCGTCCCTCGCCAACGTGGAGCGCGATGAGCACGACCACGTTCGCCTCGCCGAGATCAACTTCGGCGACATCTTGAAGGTCGAGGTCCAGAAGCGCCTGGCGGTGCTGAAGATCAAGACCACGATCGCGACGAAGAACATCGGCTACGAGGTCCGCTGCGCCGATCCGATCCCCTTCGACATGGAGTACACGCGCGACCTCGGCTACTGCGCGGCGCGCTACGTCATCGAGGGGGGCCACTCCGCCCTCATCTCGATCCAGCGCGGGCTCTTCAAGCCCATCCCGTTCGCCGACATCATGGACCCGCAGACCGGGCGAATGAAGGTGCGCATGGTCGACATCGAGAGCGATCGCTACAAGATCGCGCGTACCTACATGTTGCGGCTCAAGCCCGAGGACTTCGACGACGCGCACGAGCTCGCGCGCCTCGCGACGACGGCGGGGCTGACGCCCGAGGCGTTCCGCGACGCGTTCGGTGCGCTCGTGGCGACCGAGCCGCGGCCCGTGTCGATGCACGTGCCGGCTGCTGTTTAGGCACCTTCGGCGATCTCGCCCAGCTCGCCTATTTCTTGAAGAGCTTTCCGAACAGGCCACCACCCGTGTCCGGCGGCGGCTTCTTCCCGCCGGCCCGCGTCGACGGGTTGGAGGGCCCCGGCGGAGACGCCGACGGCTTGTTCTTGCGCATCGCGTAGAGGCGCATCTCACGCGTCGCGTCGATGTTGCGGGGGTTCAAGTCCACCGCTTGCTTGAAGTCCTTGTACGCGCCCTTCTCGTTGCCGAGGCGCTTGAAGAGCATCCCGCGGTAGAAATACGCGCGCTCGCACTTGGCGTTGAGCTTGAGCGCTCGGTCGAGCATCGCGACGCGCTTCTCGGTGGCGTCGGTGCCCAAGTTCTCCGGTTTCGCCGACTCGAGCCACGCGACGAGGGCGATGTAGTCGGCCTGCGCCGGATCGGCGTCGTAGGCGGCGCGCGCGAGCTCCTCGGCCTGGACGAGATCGTTGCGGCGAAGGCAGACCTCGGCCTTCTGGAAGTTGGTGGCTGCCTCGAGGATGCCTGCGATCTGCGCCTGGTCGTCGGGCGTCGCGCCGCCGTCCTTGATCAGGGTCATGTAGTGCGTGCGGCGCTCGGCGTCGGTGAGCGTCTGGTGGGCCTCGCTCAGGTGCGCGAACACCTTCGTGCACTGCTCGCGGACATCACGGATGGAAGGCGGCAAGCGATCGGGGTGCCAGACCTTGGCGAGCAGAAAGTAGGCCCTTTGGACGTCGTCGGTCGTCGCGTCGCGGGGGATGCCGAGCATCTGGAAGTAGTCCATGCGCGTGATCTCCTCCGCGCGCTGGAGGATCTTGGTGCGCTGCATGGCCAGCTCCGACGAGAGGTCGACGGGGAGGCGCTGCGAGCTCGGCGGGCCGTCGGCCGCCGCCATCGAGCCCGACGACGACGGAGCCGCGGGCATCCGCGCGGACTGGCGACCGGAGATGCGAGCGCCAGCTGGGATCTGCGTCGAGGGGCGTTGCGACGGCGGCGGGGGCGGAACGGATCCGTCGCCCATACCCGGCAGCACCGAGCCGGGCAGGGGCGGAGGAGGCACCGACGGCTCGAGCCCGCGCGTTGCCTCGGCGATCGCCGACGCAATGTCCGTGACCGGCGCTGCCGGCGTGAGCATCGGGGCCGATGCGCGCGTGTCGCGGCGCACGACGCTCGCGGGCGCCGGCTCGTCGACGGCGACGCCGCCGGGGCGCGGCACCTGACGCGGCTGCAGCTGGACCCGCGCGACGGCGGCCTGCGATCCCGGCGGCGGCGGCGGCTGCGGAAAAGGGGGCGCCGGAACGCTCCGGCGCCCGGGCGGCGGCATGCTCGCGGGATCCTCCGCGATGATCTCGAGCTGCTTGGCGATGAGCAGGCAGTAGATGAGGAGCTGTTTGACGCTCGGACCGATCGTGCCCGATGCGGTCATCTCGTAGATGCGACGCGGGCGCGGGCGGAGCAGCTCGACGAACTGCCGCTCGTCGGGCGACAGACCGAGGCGCTCGATCTGGGCGCTCGGCGCGACCCGGAGCGGGGCGCCGCCCACGCGCGAGAGCGCGGCATGCGCGTGGTCCCACGAAGGGGACTGCTTGATCGCGCCCCACACGAGCGGAAGGGGATCGACCGTGACGAGATCGTCTGCGCCGTACGCGGCGAGCGCGTCGAACGCGTCGTAGTACGCGTACTGCGACTCGGCCGGCCAGTTGAAGAGGTACTCGAGCTTGTGCACCAGCTGACGACGCAGCCCCTCGAGCAGGCGCGGCACGTCGAGGATCCCGAGGCTCACGAGGAGCTGCCCGTGGAGCTGCCCTTGCCCGGGACGGAAATACTGCATCGACGCTTCGAGCTGCTCGCTCGAGACGATCCCCGTCTCGAGCAGCACGTTGCTGAGGTAGCTCGTCTGCTCGCTCGTGCGAACCTTCGAGGGGAACCCTTCGAGCACGAGGATCGTCGCGCGCTCGCCGTCGGGCGCCATCACCTCGATGCTGCCCGTCAGCTGCTTCTCCATGAGGTAGAGAAGCAAGTGCGGGAACGGCGTCTTCGCCAGCGTGCCGCTCGCGGTGGGCTGGGGCAGTTGGGCGCCGCTCGTCATCGTGGACAGTCTCAATTTACACCCTTTTGCTCCAGCCAGAAGGGTCTCTCTGACAATCGCGACGCCGCGCGGGTCCGGCCCTGTACAATCGGCGGGCTTGGCGTCCAACCCGCCCATTCCCACCAGGCTCGCGCAATTCGAGATCATCCGCCGGCTTGGCGCAGGTGGGATGGCCGAGGTGTTTCTCGCGAAGAAGCGGGGTGCGGAGGGCACGTACAAGGTCCTCGTCGTCAAACGCATCCTGCCCACCTACGGCGGCTCCCGGCGCTTCCGGGCGATGTTCGTCGAGGAGGCGCAGGTCGCCACCCGCCTCAACCACCCGAACGTGGTCCAGGTGTACGAGTTCTTCGACGGGGGCGACGAGGGGCAGCTCCTGTCGATGGAGTACGTCGAGGGACCGGACCTCGGCATGCTCATGTCGAGCGCGAAGCAGAAGGGGACGCGCATCCCGCCCTGGGTCGCCGCCTGGATCATCGGGGAGGCGGCCAAGGGGCTCCACTACGCGCACGAGAAGAAGGACGAGGGCGGCGGGAACCTCGAGATCGTCCACCGCGACGTCAGCCCACAGAACGTCCTCCTGTCGTTCGAAGGCACCGTGAAGATCGCCGACTTCGGGATCGCCAGCGCGAAGCTCTTCAACGAGGAGGCGGGCGTCCTCAAGGGGAAGTTCGGGTACATGTCGCCCGAGCAGGCGCGCGGCGAGAAGGTGGACCGGCGGAGCGATCTGTACGCGCTCGGGGTGATCCTGTGGGAGTGCCTGACCGGACGGCCGCTGCACGGCGGCCTCGGCGGCGAGGCGCTCCTCGACATCGTCCGCGAGGGGATGGTCGAGCCGCCGAGCACCTACGGACGCGAGCTCCCCGAGGAGCTCGAGGCGATCGTGATGAAGGCGCTCTCCCCCAAGCGCGACGAGCGGTTCACGTCGGGTCGCGAGCTCTCCAGCGCGATCACGCGGGCGCTCCTCCTCAAGCAGGAGCTCATCGAGGCGTCGACCCTCGAAGCCACGATTTCCCAGCTCGTCACGCGAGAGAACACGCGCCCCGGAGCGAGCGAGCCCCCGGCCAACCCCAGCGCCGAGGCCTCGAAAGCGCTCGATGGCCGGACCCAGGCGGCCGCACCGATCGCGCTGTCGAGCCTCGACGGGCCGGGGGCGAGCTTGCGCCCCTCGTCACCCCCCGAGGCCGCCGCCGCCGACGACGCCGCGCGCGAAGCGCCAGCGCCCCGGGGCCCGCGTGAGGTCCGCCACGTCGCGCTCGTCACCCTGCGCCTCCACGGCCTCGGCCAGATCGACGAGAAGGACGATCCCGCGCTCGCCAAGGCCGTCCAGAACCTCCGCGTGATGCTCGGCGAGATGTCGTACAAGCGCGGAATGCGGTGGATCTGGGACTCCGACGGGGAGGCCCGCGCCGTCGCCGGCCTCAGCTCCAACCCCACGCGGGCCGCGGGCGACGCGGCCTGGCTCGCCCTCGAGACCCACGAGGCCATCCTGGGCATGAAGGAGGATTTCCCCGTCTCCGTCGGCGCCTCGATCGGCATCGTTCGCGGCATCGCCTCGGGCACGCGGGATCCGCTGGGCAACCTCGTGCGCTACACGCTGCACGATCCCGCGAGCCACCTCGCCGATCTCCTCCGCGGCGCGACGCCCCTCGATCGCACCTGGGTCGCCGGCGGCGTGTACCGGCTCGTGCGGCGCGACTTCCGGTGGGGCGATGCCCCGACCCTCGAGCTCACGCCCAGCCCCAAGGTGAAGGATCTGCCGCCGACGATGCGCATCTACGCGCTCGAGCGGAGCCTGTCGCGGGACGAAAAAGTCGCGCAGGCGACGAACGCGCCGAGCGATCTCGTGGGGCGCGACGCCGAGAAGGGCGAGCTCGCGGCGGCGTTCCACGAGGCGGTGAGCGCCGGCGGCGGCGGCGGCGCGGTCAGGTCGCGCGCCGTGGTCGGCGAGCTGGGGATCGGCAAGACCGCGCTCGTGGCGACGTTCCTCGGCGAGCTCCCGCCGAACGCGCGGATCGTGCGCGTGGAATGCTCCCCCGTCCGGATGGAGGTGCCCTACAGCACGACCGCCGAGATCGTGCGCGACGCGATCGGCACCACCGGTGACGAGCCCTTCGAGGAGGTGGCGTCGCTCATCGCCCGCCTCGGCGGCGGCTCGGCGAGCGGCGACGCCTCCAACCCGATGGTCGCGCGACTCGCCGAGCTCGCCACCAACCGCACGATCGGGCACGGGGACGAGGAGGACGCCGGCTCGCGCAGGAAGCTCGTCGTGAGCGGCGTGCGCAACCTGATGGCGGCGATCGCGATGGACCGACCGCTCGTGCTCGTCGTCGAGAGCATGCAGTGGGCGGACAAGCCGAGCCTCGAGCTCCTGGCCGAGCTCACCAAGGCGCCCGATCCCCTCCCTATCCTCTTCGTCTTCGTCACCCGCGCCGACGATCGCGTCGCGCCGATGCTCGAAGGCAAGGTGCGAATCGAGCTGCAGGGGCTCTCGAGCGACGAGCAAGTGCGGCTCGTCGAGGCGCGCCTCGGCGTCCGTGAAGGGGTGCGCCAGGTCTGCGCCGAGCTGCTCCCGCGCGTCGGCGGCAACCCGTTCTATCTGCTCGAGATGGTCGACGCGCTCCTCGAGCGCGGCGCCCTCGAGATCCAGGAATTGGACGCAGGCTCCGCGCTCGTGCGCACCGATCGCGCAGAGTCGGGCTTTTTGGCGCTCCCGCACACGCTCGAGCAGCTCCTCGAGAACCGCCTCTTCGAGCTGCCGGCGCAGGAGCGCGCCATCGTGGACTGGCTGGCGATCGCGGGCGGCCCGCTGCCTATCGCCGATCTGGTGACGTTGACCGTCGCCGGCGACTCCGGGACGGTGATGCGCCTCTGCGCGCGTGGGCTGTGCGACCGGAAGGGCGAGAGCGTCGACTTCCGCCACCCGCTCACCCGCGACGTGGCGTACCAGGCGCTTGGGCCCAACGATCGCCGTCACATGCACCAGCGACTCGGCGAGCACCTGGCCGGGACCTCGCTCGCGCGTGGCCTCTCCGCGGCCATCGTCGCGCGGCACCTCGCGCGCGGCGATGGCGGCCCGCGCGCCGCCGAGCTGTACCTCGAGGCCGCGAACGCCGCTCGCTCCGGATACCAGACGCAGCTCGCCATCAAGTACTACCAGCGCGCGCTGACGCTCATGGACCACGGCGACCCGCAGCGCCTGACGGCGCACGAGTCGCTCGAGGCGATCTACCGGGTCCTCGGGAGGCGGCGCGAGCGCGTGCAGCACCTGGAGGCGCTCCGCAAGATCGCCAAAGAGCTGGCGACGCCCAAGGCCGCGTGTCTCGCGCTCCTGCGGACGGGTCGCTTCGACTTCGACGAGGGCAAGCTCGCGCGCGGCCTTCCCGTCGCGCGCCGCGCCGCGGAGCTGGCGCACGCCGGACACTTCTTGCACTGGGAGATCGAGGCCGAGGAGCTCGTGAGCGAGCTGCTCCGCGAGCTCGGCGACGTGCAAGGCGCCCTCGCCGCGTGCGATCGCGCCCTGGCGGCGTGCGATCCGAAGGTCCACCCCAACGTGCTCCCGCGCGCCCGCGCCGAGGTCCTGCGCTCGCGCGGGGTCCTCCTGCGCCGCGTCGGCCGCGTCCGGGAGGCCGTTGACGCGTACGTCGACGCCATCGCCGTCTTCCGGAAGACGGGCGCGCGACGGCAGGAAGCGCGCGCGAAGACCGCCCTCGGCTACGCGATGTTCGTGCAAGGCCGCTACGAGGACGCCATCGCCCTCGCCCTCGAGACGATCCACATCGACCTGTCGATCGGCGGCCGCTTCCAGCTCGCCAAGACCCTCTCGAACATCGGGCAGGCCTACTCGCGCCTCGGCGACATTCCCCGCGCGCTGGCCTACCTGAAGCGCGCCCGCGACGCGCACGAGCGCTACGGCGACCAGGACGGCCGCGCCGAGACGCTCATCGTGAGCGCCGAGATCCTCACCGAGCAGGACCGGCTCGACGAAGCCGAGGCGTTCCTGAAGGACGCGCAGGCTCTCAACTCGGCGACGAACGCCGCGTACGAGGTGACCCACGCCGCGGTCGCAGCAGCCGCGCTCGCGCGGGCGCGACGGGACGCCCGGGCGGCGATCCAGCACGCGGTCGAAGCCCGCCGCGCCGCCGAACAGCACGTCCTCGTCGCGTTTCATTTCTACGCGATCGCCCTGGAGTCGGCGGCGCGCGTCGACGTCGGTGAGATGCACGCGGCGACGCTCATGGCGACGACGGCGCTCGGCACCGTCCAGCAGCTCCAGGGCTGCGAGTACGGCCTCGAGATCCGCGTCCTGTGCGCCGACACGCTCAAGCGCGCCGCGTCGCCGCAGGCGGCGTTCGCGTGGCAGACGGCGATCGACTACGCCACGGCGCTGACGAACACGATCCGCGACCCGCGTCTGCGCCGCCGCTTCACCGAGCGCCCCATCGTCGCCGGCCTCTTCGAACGCACGCCGGTCCCGATCCCGTCCAGCGGCGCAGGCGCAGGCGTCGAATCCGACTCCGACGCCGCGCCGCTCTCCGACCCCGACGACATCCCCCTCGATGCCTTGCCCTCAGGTGACGGAGAATGATCCCGCAAGCCGCCCCAAGCTCGCCCGGTCGAAGGCGCCGCGTCGCGATGATCCTCTCGGGCGGCGGCGCCCGCGGCGCCTACGAGGTCGGCGTCCTCTGGTACATCTTCGACGAGCTGACCCGGCAGCGCGGAGCGCCGCCGAAGCTCGACATCCTGTGCGGCACGAGCGTCGGCGCGATCAACGCGTGCTTCCTCGCCGCGCACCTCACCGATCCGGTGCTCGGCGTGCGCCGCCTCGTCGATCTGTGGAGCGAGCTGCAGCTCACGAAGGTGCTCGGCTTCGGCGTGCGCCAGGTGGTATCCATTCCACGGATCTTGATGGGCGGCGGCATCGACGGCGCGGGCCTGTTCGACGTGCGGCCGATGGCCGATCTCGTCCAGCGCGAGATCAGCTGGCGCGCCGTCACGCGCTGCTTGCGGCGCCGCCAGCTCCGCGCGCTCAGCGTCTCGACGACCGAGGTCTCCACCGGCCGCACCGTCGTCTTCATGCAGACGTCGCCGGACACCGACATCCCGGCGACCGCGCCGCCGCGCACGCTCTTTCGTCAGGCCCACATCGGCCCGCACCACGCCCTGGCGAGCGCCGCGATCCCGCTCCTCTTTCCCCCGGTGCGCATCGAGGACGAGCTCTACCTCGACGGCGGTCTTCGCCAGAACACCCCGATCGCGCCGGCGCTGCGCCTCGGCGCGACCCACATCTTCGCCATCGGCAGCTCGCGCGAGGTGAAGGGGGTCGTGTCGCGCGAGGGGGGCCACCACAACCCGAAGGCGCCCGGCGCGGCGTTCCTGCTCGGCAAGGTGCTGAACGCGTTCCTCCTCGACCACGTCGACGTCGACATCGAGCTGCTCACGCGCCTGAACCACGTCCTCGCGGACGGCTCCACCGCCTACGGCGACGAGTTCACCGCACAGATGAGCCACCACGCCAAGAAGCGCGGCGCGCAGGAGTACCGCTTCGTCCACAACCTCGCGGTCCGTCCGAGCGAGGACATCGGCGAGCTCGCGAGCGCCCACGTCCGCCGCGGGCGCTTCATGGGGGATCCTATGGTCACCAAGCGCCTCTTCCACCTGCTCGACATCGGCGTCGGCGACGAGGCCGACCTCGCGAGCTACCTGCTCTTCGACGGCCAGTTCTGCCGGCAGCTCATCGAGATGGGCCGCGCCGACGCGAAGGCACGCCGCGACGATCTGCTGAAGTTCTTCGGCGACGCGGCGGAGGACGGCGGCGATCCCACCGACGAGGACCTGGGGGCCAGCGGCTCGTGGGAAAAGCGGTCGAATCCTTACGGAACCTAGAAGGTTGATGCCGCATCCAAACCCAGTGGCGTCATGAAACCCCCGCTTTTGCTGGCCCTCGCGCTCTTGGCGCTTGCGGCGTGCGACAAGAAGCAGGCGACGACGCAAGCAGCGGCCGGAGCGACCGGCGCATCCGCTGCAGCGACGACGACGGCGACGGCCGACCCGCAGCGCGGCCGGGTGCTCATTCCCAACGTCGTCGTGGCCAGCAAAGGCACCACCAAGGTGCACGTCGCTTGGAAGCTGCCCGCGGGCACCGGCGTCAACGACGGCGCTCCCTTTCGCGTTCGCTGGACGTCGAGCGACGGCCTCGAGCACGCGCCGGAGGACATGCGCGCAAAGGGCGGTGACGTCGCCCAGGGCTTCGACGTCGCGGTCACGCCGACGACGGGCACGCCAACCGCGCAGCTCGCCGGCGACGTGGACGTCGTCGTATGCGACGTCGCAACGCACCGCGTCTGCGTACCGATCACGCGCCGCATCGAAATGACCTTCCTCACCGAAGGCACCTCCACCTCCGCCGAAGTCACCGTCCCCCTCCCAGAAGCCCGCCCCCAATAAGAATTGCGCCCGCCGATTGCGCGCTCCTAGAACGAATAGCCGACGCTGGCGCCGCCCCACGGCAAGAAGCCTTTCGGGGAACGCAGGAGGGGCGTGAAGCCGGCGCCGAAGGTGACGCCGCGCTCCTCGGGCATGTAGCGGTAGCCGATGACGCCGCTCGCCGCGATGCCCAGGCCCACGCCGGGCCCTTCGAACTTCGTCCCGGTCGCGTCGGAGCTCGCCGAGAAGTAGATCACCGTCGCGCCGAGACCGAGCTCGAGCTTGTGCCTCGGCGGACCGATGTAATAGCTGACGAGGAGCGGCAAGGTGGCGAGCAGCAGGTTGCCGCTCCCGTCGGCGCGCGAGACCTTGTACGTGATGAAGCTCGCGCCGGCGCGAAGGCCGAGCGGAATGCTCGAGAGCATCCGCTGGTAGTTGATGGAGTAGAGGATGCCGCTCCCGAGCGCCTCGAAGAAGATCGCGTTCGGCGCGACGCGCTCGGCGGGCGCGACCGGGGGCGCGGGCTCTGCCGCAGCGGGCGGCGGCTCGGCCTGCGTCTGCGTCGCCGGCGCGACGATGGGTGCGGGCTCTGCGGCGGTCATGGGGTGATGAGCTCGGCCCCCTGTTCGTAGCGCGCGCGATCGGCGCACGTGCGGGCCACGCCGGGGACGTCCCGCGGCACGGGCTCGTCGAAGGTCGCGCCGCCGTCGCGACCGGCCTCCGCGCCCGCCTCGGCCACGAGCTCCGAGACGTCGTAGTACCAGTCCTTCACCGTCGAGTGATCGTCGGTCGGCTTGTCGAGCTTGCAGCCGGCGATGACGCGCGCGCGCGGGCACAAGCCGGGGCCGGCGGTGGCCTGATGCTTCTGCCGGCAGTCATCGGCGAACTGGCTCGCCGCGAGCGTCGCGATGGCCTCCTGGCAGAACGCGGAGGCCTGACCCCCGGCCGTAACGAAGCGCCGATCGCAGTGCGCATCCGCCGTCGCGCCGCCGAAGTCCGCGCCAGTGACCGCGACGTTGGTGACGGCGTCGCACGCGAGCGCGCCCACGACGACGAGCGCGCAACCTGCAGGACCGAGCCACCGAGAGTGCCTCACGCGGCATGACTATAGCCGCCACCCCACGGCGCGCCACCGCCGAAAACGCTGGAAACTCGAGAGCGGCGAATCAGCCCGTGACGCCGTGACCCAGCTTCTTGACGCCGTCCGCGAAGAGGATCTGCACGTTCGTCTGCTCGACGCCGACGACGATGCCCTTGCCGAACTTCGGGTGCGAGACGAGCGCGCCTTTCGCGAGGCGGGCGCTCATCGCGTACTTCTGGAAGTCGTCGTCGGATTTGCCGACGGTGTGCTCTTCCCAGGTGCGCTCCGGCTCCTTCGGTTTCGCGAAATAGTCATCCTGCGCTTCGTCCGTGGATTTTCCGAACGTCCGCTGCTTCGCGCGTTTGATCGACATTTATGGTGCCCTCTTAGCGCATTTTCAGGCGCCGCGGAACCGGCGGGGAAGAGTGGCGTACGTTCCGAGTCCCACGGCGACGAGCGCCCCACCAGGCGCGACCGCGCGCATCTCGGTATGTACGAGGTGTCGGCCACGCCGGAGCACCGTTCCCGTCGCCACGAGCTCATCCCCGAGGACCACCTCCAGGAGGTTCACCTTGAACTCCGCGGTCGCGACCCAGAAGCCATCCGTCGTGGACGCCGCGGCGAAAAAGCCAGCGTTGTCGAGGACCAAGCCGATGATCCCGCCGTGGAGCGCGCCGCCCGCGTGGTGCAGGCTCGCGTCGATCGCGAGGGTCACGGTCGCCGTTCCCTTCGCAGGAACGTCCAGCCGCTGGCGAACGTGCTGCGTGATCGGGGCGGCGTGGAAGGTCTCCTGCAGGAGCGCGAAGTAGGTGGCCTCGTCCAGCTCGGCGGTCATCGCGAGGACGATACGCGCAATCGGCACGAAACGTTCGGGGGGCTCGTGCCGACAGGGCGAGGAAAGGAGTCTTCCCATGAAACGATCCAGCAACGACGTCCCCCACGCCGGTGTCCTCGACGCCGCCAGGGCTGCCCTCGCGCGGGCCCGCACCGCACCTCACAAGATCGACCCACGCGTCCTCTTGCGCTTCGAGAAGAAGCTGAGCCTCACCGAAGGGGCCATCGCCCCGGCCGCGGAGGCGACGACGACCGACGGCCTCGGCGCCGTGCTCGCGCGCGCCGAGCAGAACGCAGGAACGCGGACGCGGACGCCCGAGCAGGTGCGCGCGCTCGAGAACCTGCGGGCAGAGCTTCTCCGGCGCGAGCAGGCAGGCAAGAGGGGAGGCCAAGAGGCACGCGAGCTCCTCGTCAGCCTCGCCGCGGACACCACCCGTCTCGATGCCCTCGCCACGCCGAAACCGAAGCCGCCAGCCAAGCCAGCCAAGCCAGCCAAGGGGAGGGCGAAGGCCAGCCAGGTCAAGGCGGTCAAGGCCGCCAGGGTCAAGGCGGTCAAGACGGCGAAGAAGAAGCCGGCCGCCCGCTGACCCTCGCCGGGGCGCGCGACTTCTTCTACGCTCCGCGCCGCATGGCCAAGAGGTCACCCAAGGACCGTCACGACGCGCTCGTGAAGGAGATCGAAGCGCACGACTACCGCTATTACGTGCTCGACGATCCGACGATCACGGACGCGCAATACGACGCGAAGATGAGCGAGCTCCGGGCGCTCGAAGTCGAGCATCCGGAGCTCGCGACACCGCTGTCACCCTCGCAGCGCGTGAGCGGCGAGCCGCGCGCCGGCGTCATCAAGGTGAAGCACGAGCAGCGGATGTTCTCGCTCGACAACTCGTACTCCGAGGCCGATCTCGCGGAGTTCGCGCGACGAGTCCTCACCGGGCTTCCCGACGCCGAGGTGGCGCGCTTCGTCGTCGAGCCCAAGCTCGACGGGGCCAGCGTCGAGGTCGTCTACGAGAAGGGCCAGCTCGTGCTCGCGAGCACGCGCGGCGACGGCGAGACGGGCGAGGACATCACCCACAACCTCCGGACCCTGCGCGGCGTCCCGCTGCAGATCGCCCACACCGGAAAGATCACGCTGCGCGGCGAGATCGTCATCTATCGAAAGGACCTCGCGGCCATCAACGCCGAGCGCGAGGCCGAAGGGCTCGAGCCGTTCGCCAACCCGCGCAACGCCGCGTCGGGCGCGCTGCGCATGCTCGACCCGCGCGAGGCCGACAAGCGCCGTCTGCGGGCGTTCTTTTACCAGCTCGTGGAGGGACCCCAGCTCCACGCGACACATGCCGAGAGCCTGACCTGGATGGCCGACCAGGGCCTGCCGACGCACCGCCGCCACGTCGTCACGCCCTGGGAAGGCGTGATGCCACAGATCCATGCGATCGACGCGGCGCGCGCGGGCTACCCCTTCGAGACCGACGGTGCGGTCATCAAGGTCGACGCCTACCGCCAGCAGGACATGCTCGGCTTCACGTCGAAGTTTCCGAAATGGGCGATCGCCTACAAATTTCAGGCCGAACGCGCGGCCACGACGGTGAACGACATCCTCGTCCAGGTCGGACGCACCGGCGCGCTCACGCCAGTCGCCGTGCTCGAGCCGGTGGAGCTCGGTGGCACGACGGTGTCGCGCGCGTCGCTTCACAACGCCGACATGATCGCCGAGCTCGACGTGCGTATCGGCGATCGCGTCCTCATCCAGAAGGCGGGGGAGATCATCCCGCAGGTCGTGAGCGTCGACGCGTCGCACCGCGAGCCGAGCGCGGCTCCTTTCAAGATGCCGACGACCTGCCCGGTCTGCGGCGCCCCGGCGACCCGCGGCGCCCGCGAGAGTGACAAGCCGGAGCTCGGCGAGGAGTCGACGACCCGCTGCACGAACACCCGGTGCCCGGCGCAGGTGAAGGGTCAGATCTTCTACTTTTCGAGGCGGTTCGCGATGGACGTCGACCACCTCGGTATCGCCCTCGTCGAGCAGCTCGTCGATCAGGGCATCGTGAAGGACGTGGCGGATCTGTACACGCTGACGCCCGAGCGCATCGCCGACATGGAGCGGATGGGGGACAAGAGCGCGAAGAACGTCGCGGCCTCCATCCAGGCGTCGCGGGAGCGGACGCTCGATCGCCTCCTCTGCGGCCTGGGGATTCCGCAGATCGGCCAGGTCGCCGCCAAGCAGCTCGCCGAAGCGGCGGGTACGCTGGAGACGCTGCTCGGGTGGAGCGACGAAGAGCTCCGCGAGCACACGGACGCGATCCGCGGCTTCGGCCCGAAGATGGTCGACAGCGTCGCGCAGTTCATGAAGAACCCCGGACAGCGGGAGCTCATGAAGAAGCTCGTGGCGCTCGGCGTGGGGCGACCGCAACCGCGCGCGGCAGTGGCCTCCGAGGGGCCCCTCGTGGGGACGAGCTTCTGCGTCACCGGCGTCCTCTCGAAGAAGCGCGAGGACGTTCACGCCGAGCTGCGCGCGGCCGGCGCCGAGATCCACGACGGCGTGAAGAAGAACACGACCTACCTCGTCGCCGGCGACAAGACCGGCAAGAGCAAGCTCGATCAGGCGAAGAAATTCGGCACCAAGGTGCTCACCGAGGCCGAAATGAACGCGCTCCTCGCGGGAGCGAACGTCGTTTGACTCGCTCGGCTCAGCGACGCTTGGGGGCGCGCGGACGCGGCTGCTCGGTCGGCTCCGGGTGCATCTCGGCGAAGTGCGCCTCGATGTCCCCCTCGATCTTCACCGTGTCCTCGATCCCCGGAGGAGGGCGCGCCGGCGCGGGCTTGGGACGCGTCGCGTTCGCGGCGGCCCGCATCATCTCGGCCTTGGGCATGCGCCGCGTCTCGTCGTCCCACGTCTGGTGGGCGATCTCCGTCATCGCGTCGTCGTCGTACGGGCGCTCGCCGATCGGCATCTCGTCGGAGTCGGAGCCGGAGCCGGAGACAGCGTGGGTACCGCTCGCCTCCTTGGCGTGGTTCGACGAGACCCTCGCCGTGGTGTCGCCCCCTTCTCCGTCGTAGCGCGCCTCGAGCGAAGGCAGGCGGTTCAGCGGATCGGAGGAGCTCGCAGGCGCGCGCTCGCGGGCAGCCGGAGTGGGCGGCGGCGTCGGGCGCCTCACGCTCGTCGGAGGAGGCGGAGGCGCCGGCGTCGCGCGCGGCGACGAGTGCGGGCCAACCATCGGCGGTGGTGGGGGTGTCGGCTGTGAGCGCGACACCATTGGCGGCGGCGCGTTGCCCTCGTAGTGGCGGGCGCGGAGCGTGGCGAGGTCCCGCTGGAAAAGGACGGCGCTCGGGTAACGCTGCTCGCGCGCGCGGGCCATCGCCCGGTCGAGGACGGCGTCGAAGCCTTCGGGGAGCGACTGCCGAAGCTCGCGCGCGGGCCGCGGGGTCGCGGTCAAAATCTGCAGGAGGAGCGCGTTGTAGTTGGCGGCGATGAAGGGGCGCCGCCCGGTCAGCGCTTCGTAGAGGATGACGCCGCATGCCCACAGATCGACGCGCGCGTCCAGGTTACGATCGCCACGGGCCTGCTCGGGCGACATGTAGAACGGGGTACCCATCACCATGCCGGTCCGCGTGAGATCGAGCTCCTCGGCGTCGGGGGCGATCATCTTCGAGACGCCGAAATCGAGAAGCTTCACGAGCGGCGGGCACCCCGCGCGCTGCGTGAGGAAGATGTTCTCCGGCTTGATGTCGCGATGAACGATCCCCTTGTCGTGCGCCGCGACGAGGCCCGACAAGACCTGGTTGACGACGTCGATGCACTCCTCGAACGGGAGCCCGCCGTCGTGACCGATGCGATCGGCGAGCGTGACGCCGACGAGCTTTTCCATCACGAGGAACGGAGCGCCGTTCTCGAGGGTGCCGAGGTCGTAGACCTCGCAGATGTTGGGGTGGCCGATCTTGCCGGCCGCGCGCGCCTCCTGGTGGAAGCGCTTCACTGCGACCGTCTTCCTGGCCTGCTGCGGGTGGAGCACCTTCACAGCGACCGCGCGGCCCAGCAGGATATTCTCGGCCTCGAAGACCGTCCCCATCCCGCCTTCGCCGAGGACGCTGATGAAGCGGTACTTCCCGTCGATCGTACGGCCGATGAGGTTGTGCCGGTGCGCGCCGCTACCGGTGGGGGAAGGGCTCCTCCCCGACGGCGGCGGCGCAGGCGGCGGCGCGGGCCGGGTGGAGCCGGGCGTCGGGGCACGGCCACGCGACATCGCGAGACCGGTCCTCGGACAGACCGTCTCGGCGAGGGAGTGTGGAAGCCCACAATGGCTGCAGCGGACAAAGCGCTGGCTCATGGGCCTCTCGGCCTCTCCCACCACTGCCTTTGGACCCTCAGCACGATCTAGATGGGAGACTAGGCAAAGCGCTCGGCCCCCGCAACGCAGGCTGTCCGGGGACGGCGCGAAAGTGTCCGGGGACAACCTGCCGCCCGGCGAATGTGCGGAAATGACCACACGGTGCGCGCGGCACGCAGCGTGCTGACGCGAGACCGTGGATCATGTTCTTTTCGTGGCCCTTGCGCTCGCGGCGGGGGCCACCGCCGTCGTTGCGCCCGGGTATGCGGTGGCGGGTGTGGTCACCGTGGCACTCGTCGCGCGTTGGACGCGGCGCGTCGAAATCGGATGGATCGTGCTGGCGCTTGCTGCCGCGCTGTTCGCCGCGTGGCGAGCCCGGGCGGCGGTGCTACGGCACGAGGCCGCGAGCAACGCGGCTCGCGCGGAGCTACCACGCCCGCTGCGATGCAGTGGTGAGGGACGCGTCATCGGCGCGCCGCAGAGAGCGCGCGGCGCGATGCGCTTCGAAGCGTCGCTGGGAGAGCTCGACTGCGAAGGCGGCGCGGTGCACGGCGGCGTGACCGTCCTCTACGGCGGCACCGACGCGCTCGCGCGCGGGGACACGGTCCTCGTCGTGGCGCAGCTCGCGAGCCCCGAGCGGTTCTGGAACGACGCGGATCCGAGGCCCGGCGAGGCCCGGCGGGGCGCCGTCCGCTCCGGCGGCGCCATCGACGTACGTATCGTCCGCCGTGGGGACGGGGTGCTCGCGTGGATCGATCGCATCCGAGCGCGCGTACGTGCGCGGATCGACGCGACGTTTCCCGCGGACGCGGCCCCGATGGCGCGCGCGCTCGTCCTCGGCGAGGCCGACCTGTCGCCGGAGGACGACGCCGCCTTCCGCGCGAGCGGCCTGTCCCATCTTCTCGCCGTCAGCGGGATGCACATCGTCCTCGTCGTGGCGGGCGCGGTGGCGGTGTGCCGGGGCGTGCTCGTGCGCATCGAAGGGCTGGCGCTGCGCCATGACGTGGGCCGCATCGCGGCGGCGCTCGGCCTTCCGCTGGCCTGGGCGTACGCGCTCTTCGCCGGGGCGAGCGGCTCGACACTGCGCGCTGCCTGCATGGCGTCGGCGGCCCTCCTCGCGCGCGCGTTCGGGCGCGCGAGCACGGGTCCGCGCGCGCTCGGCGTGAGCGTGCTCGTCATGGCGCTCGTCGATCCTCTCGTGGCCTTCGACGTGTCGTTCATGCTCTCGGCGGCGGCCACCGCGGGGCTCCTCGGCCTCGCCCGCCCGATCGCGCAGGCGCTCGCGGCGCGGCTTCCCAGCTCCTTGTCGCGCGTGGCCGACTCGTTCGGCGTGACGCTCGCGGCCACGATACCGTGCGCGCCGCTCCTCGCGGGCTTCGCGCCGACGCTCGCCGTGGGCGGCCTCGTCGCCAACCTCATCGCTGTGCCGCTCGGTGAGGCGGCCGCGCTCCCGCTGTGCCTCGTGCACGCGCTGCTCGGGCCGTTTCCCGACGCCGAGCGTGGCTGCGCCCTCGCGGGTGGGGGCGCGCTGCTGGCGGTGCGGGCGATCGCGCGGGCGTTCGCCGCCGTGCCGAGCCTCGGGCTGCCGGTCCCGGCGCCGACGGCCGGGCAGCTCACGGTGCTCGCCGTCGGGGCCGCGCTCGCGTGGGTCACCGGGCGTACGCGTGGCGCGGCGGTCGCGTTCGGGGGCGCGCTCCTGCTCGTGCTCGAGTTCGAAGCACGACGCGCGGGCTCTCCGCAGGGCGTCCTCCGCGCGACGTTCCTCGACGTCGGTCAGGGAGACGCGGCGCTCGTCGACCTGCCGGAGGGCGGCGCGCTGCTCATCGACGGAGGCGGCCTCGTGGGCAGCCCCGTCGATACCGGCGCACGCGTCGTGGCGCCGACGCTCCGCGCACGTCGACGCTCGGCGCTGGACGCTGTCGTGCTGTCCCATCCCCATCCGGACCATTTCGGAGGTCTCGCCTCCGGCACCGCCCGCGTCTCGATCGGGGCGCTCTGGGACAGCGGGCAGGGGGAACGAGAGGGGACGGGTGGCGGCTATTCGGCGCTGCTCGCCGACGTCCGGGCGCGCGGCACGCAGGTGCTCCGTCCCGACGCGCTCTGTGGCGTGCACACGATCTCCGGCGCGCGCGTCGAGGTGCTCGCCCCCTGCCCCGCCCCGTGGCCCGACCGCGGGCCGAACGACAACTCGCTCGTCGTACGCATCTCGTTCGGTCGCCGTGCGCTCCTCTTCGTCGGCGACGCGGAGGGCGAAGAAGAGCGCGAGCTGCTGCGGGCGCCGGGCGCGCTCCGCGCCGACGTGCTCAAGGTCGGCCACCACGGGAGTCGCACATCGTCGAGCCCTGCGCTCCTCGCGGCGGTAGGCGCCCGTCACGCCGTCATCTCCACTGGCGTTCGCAACCGCTTCGGCCACCCCCACCCGACCACCCTGGCCGCGCTGTCTGCCGCAAATCTACGCATTTGGCGCACCGATCTCGGCGGCGCCGTCACCGTCGAGACCGACGGCGAACGCCTCGTGGTGTCCCAGCGTGCTGGAAGCTCTTTACATCGGGGGGACGGTGCAGGCATTTGGACGCCATGAGCGAGCGGATCAACGTCATGCTTTCGCAGGAGACCATCGCTGCGCGGGTGCGCGAGCTAGGCGCCCAGATCACGCGCGAGTACGCGGATCGGGCGCTCGTGCTGGTGTGCGTGCTCAAAGGCAGCTTCGTCTTCGCCTCCGACCTCGCGCGCGCGATCGACTTGCCCATGCGCATCGATTTTCTCGGCGTGCGCTCCTACGGCGAGGGGACGGAGTCGAGCGGCGTCGTCCAGATCACCCAGGACTTGTCCAGGCCCATCGCGCTGGAGGACGTCCTCATCGTCGAGGACATCGTCGACACCGGGCTGACGATCGCCCACCTCATGGATCTGTTCCGCACCCGACAGCCGCGGAGCGTCAAGGTGGCCTCGCTCCTCCACAAGCCGGCGCGCTCGAAGGTCGAGGTGAAGATCGACTACCTGGGCTTCACGATCGAGGACAAATTCGTCGTCGGCTACGGCCTCGACTTCGCCGAGAAGTACCGCAACCTGCCGTACATCGGCGTCGTGGAGCGCACGTGAGCCCGCCCGGGGCCAACGACGGGGGGAGCAAGCGGCTCGCGTTCCTCGAGAAGATCACCGCCGGCGGCTCGACCGATCCGATGGCGTGGTACGGCCTCGCGATGGAGTACCGGACGGCGGGCCGCCACGACGAAGCGCTCCAGACGTTCACGACCCTCCGAACACAGACGCCGGACTACGTGGCGATGTACCTGATGTGCGGCGTGATGCTCGAAGGGCTCGCCCGCGTCGACGAGGCGCGCGAGTGGCTCGAAGCCGGTATCGTCGCGGCCAAGAAGAAGGGCGACACCCACGCCGTCGGCGAGCTCGAGTCGGCGCTGGGGACACTAACGAGCTAGCGCGGTTTGCGGAGCTCCTCGAGGCGCGCGCGGATGCGGGTCTCTTCGCCACGCGGCGATGGCTCGTAGAAGCGCTCGCCCGCGAGGGCGTCGGGCAGGTACGTCTCCCCCGGCACGACGCCTTCGTCGAAATCGTGCGCGTACTTGTAGCCGTCGCCGTAGCCGTCGTCCTTCATCAGCTTCGTGACGGCGTTGCGGAGCTTCTTGGGGACCGGCAGCGCGCCGCGCTCCTCGATCGCGGCTTTTGCGCGCTGCCAGGCGTTCTTCACCGCGTTGGATTTGGGCGCGCACGCGAGGTAGAGCGCGGCGTGGGCGAGCGGGTACATGCCCTCGGGCATCCCCATGCGGCGGAACGCCGCGTCCGCGCTCGTGACGACGACGAGCGCGCGCGGATCGGCGTTTCCCACGTCCTCACTCGCGAAGATGATCATGCGGCGCAGGACGAAGAGCGGATCTTCGCCCGCCTCGATCATGCGCATCATCCAGTAAAGTGCGGCGTCGGGATCGGAGCCGCGCATCGACTTGATGAACGCGGAGACGACGTTGTAGTGCTCCTCGCCGCTCTTGTCGTAAAGGAGGGGCGTACGCTCCTGCGTCGCCGCGACGGACGCGAGCGTGATCTGCTTGCCACCGCTACCGTCGACATCTTCGGCGACGACCTCGAGGGTGGTGAGCGCGCGGCGGGCGTCGCCTCCGGCGGCCTGGGAGATCGCGGCGAGCGCGTCGTCGGCGGCGGTGAGGCCGCGCGCACCGAGCCCGCGCTCCGCGTCGGAGAGCGCGCGCGACAGCAGCGTCGTCAGCTCCGCCGTGCCGAGCGCCTCGAGATGGAAGACCTTGCATCGCGACAGGAGCGCCGCGTTGACGGCGAACGAGGGGTTCTCGGTCGTCGCGCCGATGAGCGTGATCGTTCCGTTCTCGACGTGGGGAAGAAACGCGTCCTGCTGGCCCTTGTTGAAACGGTGAATCTCGTCGACGAACACGATCGTCCGGAGACCCTGGTACCCTTTGCGCTCCTTGGCATCGTGGACGATGCCGCGCAAATCCTGGAGGCTGCCGAGCACCGCGCTGAACGGTACGAAATGCGCCTTGGTGAGCTCGGCGACGACGCGCCCCATCGTGGTCTTGCCGATGCCGGGTGGACCCCAGAGGATCATCGATGGGACACGATCGTTCGCGATCGCGCGGGCCAGGAGCTTGCCCGGACCGACGAGGTGCGTCTGGCCGACGAGCTCCGCCAGCGTGCGCGGGCGCATCCGCTCGGCCAGCGGGATCTGCCCGGAGCCTCCGCCTTCGTTCGCCTCCTTCCGCTGCGCGGCGCCGAAGAGCGTCTCCCCCCCGTCGTCGCCCATGCTCTTGCGCCGCGCGGCCACGGCCCATCATACGCCGGCGCCGCGTGCGCGCGTCACGCCGGAGCGCGTTCCCGAAACGAGCGTTCCAGGACAGGCTCCCAGCGATGCGCGGCCGCGAAGTAGGCTATCCTGCCGGGCGCATGCCCAACGACCGGTGGCCCAACGTGCTCGCCACGCTCGCGCTCGCGGCGGGCGGCTGCGGCGGGTCAGACGCCCAATCGGGGGGGGCCCACACCGCGGGAACCGACAAGCCGACGGTCACGAGCATCGAGGTGGCCGAGCTCGAGATCAGCGGCACCGGCGTCGATCGGTTCACGAGCTGCCCCCCAGCGGGCGAGCTCGGCCAGGACTGGATCCCGAAGCTGCCCCCGTGGACTCCGGCGGCGAAGAGCCCGAACGCGCCGCCGCCACCCCCCGATTCGCCGGACCTGCCGCCCCCCATCGCCGACGGACGCACGGCCACCGAGAAGGCGATCTTCGACACGTACCCCGAGTTTCGGCGCTGCTACCAGCGCGGGCTCATCCACGATCCGACGCAGGACGGCCACGCGGCGATCGTGCTGCGTATCGGGCCGGACGGGCGCGTCGGGCTGGTCGAGTCGTACGGCGTGTGCGAGCTGTCGAGCCCGGTGGTGGCGTGCATGAAAACGAGCGCGGCGCGGCTCCGCTTCGAGCCGCCGGCGGCGGGCTCCGCGACGATCACGATCCCCACCGTCTTCACGACGCGGGGTGGGCGCCCGCACGAGCACCCCTCGCCCAACGACGCCTACACCGCCGCCGCTTACGTCACCGTGGAGTCGGCGCGCGCCGATTTGCACGCCTGCGAGAGCGCCGCACGCCGCGCGGGGCAGGCGCTTCAGGCCACCGCCACGTTCCTGATCGATCTGGACGCCGAGGGCCGCATTCTCCACACCCACATCGATCCGTGGCAGGGCAACCAGGACTTGCTCGGCTGCGCGGCGCACGCGCTCGAGAAGCTCGCGTTCGACAAGCCGCCGGCCGGTCGGGGCAACATCCTCGCGCGCATCAGCTTCAACCCGCGCGCGGGCTCCAAGTAGGGCGGGGTTCATGCCGCCGCGCGCCGTGATCATCCCCTTCGGCGTGCCGGAGGACGGCCGCGGGCTCGGCCTGGGACTGGCGGCGCTCGTGCACTCGTTCGCGCGGCTGGACGGCGAGTCGCTGGCGCTCGCGCAGCTGCACGGGAGGAAGAAGGACGCGCCGGAGGAGTCGGGCCCCGAGCCGGTCGAGGCCTTCATCCCGCCGCAGACCTGGCGGGAAATGGCGGGCGCGGGGCAGGCGCCGACCAACGTATCGCTCGTCCTGACCGGCTCGTTCGAGCCGCCGAGCGAAGGCCGCGGGCTCATCCAGCTGCTGGCGTTCGACGCGAAGGACGGCACGCCGCGCGGGCGCGTCGAGGCGCACGTCGACGGGCGCCGCGCGGGAAAGGCGATCCTCGCGGCGCTCTGCGACCTGTGGACGCGGATGGGCGCGGGCGAGATCGGGACCGTGCGCGAGATCGAGGACCTGCCGTGGGACGCGCTCGAGAGCGTGCTGCGCGCCGAGCGGTGCGTCCTGTTCGATCCCCGGAAGGGCGGCCCGTTCGACCGGCTCGCCGCGATGATGCACTTGGGACGCGCCGTCGAGGACGCGCCGGACGCGCGATTTCCCGCCGGACGCCTCGCGGCGATCGCGCTCGATGCGGCCGCGAGCGCGGGCGACGCCAAGCTCGCGGCCGCCGCGCGCCGCGCCCTCGCCCGCGCTGTCGTGGATGCCCCGACCAAGATCGAGCTGCTCGAAGCGACGGCGGCGCTCGAGCTTCGCCTCGGCGATCCGGAGAGCGCGGTGCGACGGCTCGGGCAAGCGCGCTTGCTCGACGCGAAGCGTCCACGCACCTACGCGCTCCTCAGCGAGGCCCGCCGCGCCAAGCGCGATCTCGACGGGGCGCTCGACGCCGTGCACGAGGGGATGGCGCACGCGCCCGAAGATCCGATCCTCCTCACCGAGCGCGGCGCGGTGCTCTTCGAGCGTGGCGACGCGGCAAGCGCGGAGGCCGACTGGCGACGGGCGCTGGGCCTCGTGCCGCTCTTCCCGTCGGCGTTCCTGAGCCTCGCCGGCTCCGCGCAGAAGCGCGGCGACACGCGGGCGTGCGAGGAGCTCGTCGACCAGGCGCTCCTGGCGGCGGACGCGCACCCCGAGGTCCTGAAGAAGGCCATCCACCTGTCCTTGACGCTGGAGCCGGAAGGCCTGCCGCGCGCCGCCCGCCTGGCGCGTCTCGGCGGCGCGCTCCTCGAGCGCGTCCCGACCGACCCGTGGGGCTCGTTCGTGCTCGCGCGCGCGAAGGTGCAGCTCGGCGAGAAGGCCGAGGCCATCCGACTACTGACGGTCGCCGAGGCCGCCGCGCCCGGCAGCTCCCTCGCCGCCGAAGCCCAGCGTGGACGCTTCGCCCTCGAGCACCCGCAGGAGGCGTTCGAGCTCGAGTCGCTCATCCGCGCCGCCTACTCAGCGGCCGCCGCCGATCTCGAAGTCCTCGCCGCACGCGGTCGGAGGCTGGCCGCCGAGCACGGGACGTGGACGACCCACTTCGCGGTCGGCCTCCTCGAGCGGCGGCGCGAGCGCTGGCTCCCCGCGCGCGCGGCGTTCGAGGCGGCCGCCCTCGCTTCGCCGGGCTGCACGCCGGCGCACCTGGAACTCGTCGCGGTGGCGCTCGCGACCAAGGACGCGACGGCGGCGCTCGTCCACGCCGCCAGGGCCACCGCGCTCGAGGGCGAGACGCCGAGGACGCTCGCCGTCACGGCGACGGCGCTCCTCGCGGCGGGGCGACCCGACGATGCCCTCGCCATGGTGGACCGCGCGCTCGCGCTCGAGCCGAAGGACGACGCCGCGCTCCGCCTCCGCGAGCGCATCACCGCAGGCGAGCCGCCACCGTCCACCGACGGTCCGCTCGCACGCCTCCGCGGGACGCTCACGCGCTGGCTGAAGTAGCCCGCGCGCCGAAGATCGCGGTGCCGACGCGCACCATCGTGGAGCCCGCGGCGATCGCGACCTCGAGATCGCCGGTCATGCCCATCGAGAGCTCGGGCAGTACCGCGGCGCCGCCGTGCAGGTTTCGCAGGGTCACGAGCGTCTCGAAGACCCTCCGCGCGGTGTCGAGCTCGTCCGCAGGGGGCATCGTCATGAGGCCACGCAGTGACAGCTCCGGCTCCGCGCGCACGGCGGCGAGCACGGCGGCGAGCTCCGCCGGCGGCGCCCCATGCTTCTGCGGCTCGGCGCCGATGTTCACCTCGACGAGCACAGGTATCGTACGCCCGAGCGCACGTAGGCGCTTGCCGAGCTCCCGCGCGAGGACAGCGCTGTCCACGGTGTGGACGACGTGCGCCGCACGAGCGATGAGCTTTGCTTTGTTCGTCTGCAGGTGGCCGATGAAGTGCCACTCGATGTCGGGCAAGTCTGCGAGCTCGCGCGCCTTCTGCTCCAGCTCCTGCGCGTAGTTCTCGCCGAACGCGCGTTGCCCGGCCGCGTACGCCTCGCGCACCGCCGCCGCCGGCTTCGTCTTGGACACGGCGACGAGCTTCACGCTCCCGGGCTCGCGCCCTGCCGCACGCGCCGCGCGGGCGATGCGGTCGCGCACGTCGGCGAGCGCGCGCGCGATACCGATCACTTCGGCCTCCAGCCGCGGCGCACGCGCGCGTGCCACACCATCACGTCGCTCGTGCGATCGAGCGGGCCACCATAGAAGTCCCCGCTGAGCTTGTGGACCTCGAAGCCGTTGTAGTGGAACAACGCCTCCCACTCCTGCGGGAAGAACTGCCGATGCGCGAGCGGCGTCATCCACGCCCGCTCCGGGTGCCCGACCGGCGTGAACTCCATCGATACGAAGAGCACCTGCCGCACGCGGTCGTAGTCGAAGTGCTCTTGGTAGCTCACGAGCTCGCCCGTCGTGGCGTGCCGGAAGCGCGGCGCCTTGTATGCGCGCGTCGGCTCGCGAAGCAGATCCTGCATCACCGGCACCGACAGATCCAAGATCAGCTCGCCGCCCGGCGTGAGGTGCTCGCGCACGCGGGCGAGCAGGGCCTCGACGTCCTCGCGCGTGTACATGTGGAGCGCGGCGTTGAACGGACAGAAGACGAGGGGAAAGCGCTTCTTCAGACGCACCTTCCGCATGTCGCCTTCGCGGAGCACGACGCGCTTCTGGACCGCCGGCGGCTCGTCGGCGAGGCGCGCGCGCAGATCGTCGAGCATCGGCCGCGAGAGATCCACGCCGGTCACCGAGACGCCGTGGCGCGCCGTCGGCAGCGCGACGCGCCCGTTGCCCACGCCGTATTCGAGCACCGGTCCGCCGTGCTTCGAGGCCTGGGTGACGTAGAACTGAACGTCGTCGATGCGGCGCCTGTACGTCGCCGTGTAGTAGACCGGATCGTCGTAGTGAGCGCGCGCGCCTGCTTCGAGCTCGCGATCGGCTCCAAGCCGCATCTGCGGCGTCCGCGGCATGGGCGGCATCTCGCGCTTCGTCGCTTGCGTCGCTCGGCCGCTCTTTTGCGGCCCGCGGCTCACATCAAGCCGGCTTTGATCTGCCCGTCGATCCACTCCTGAACGACCTCGTTGCTCGTGCGGTCGAAGTGAACCTTGCCGGCGGCGATCTCGCGCAGCGCGGTGACGGCGGCCTTGTTCTTCGAGTGAACGAGGGGGTGCGCGCCCTTCATGAGCTGCCGGCAGCGGTGGGCAGCAAGGATGACGAGGGCGAAGCGGTTCTCCTCACGCTCAAGGCAATCTTCGACGGTAACGCGGGCCATACGTGATGCTCCTTCAGGGAGCGCGCACCTTAGTCGTCCATGCCCAATCGGGCAAGCGCCCCGCGAAGCGACTAATACACCAGTGATAGCGGTCTGTTAGCCGTGTGCCCTACGTTTCGACGGGCTCGCTGCCTCCTCTTCGAGGACCGTGGCGAGGGCCCGGAGCGCATCGGTGGTCGTGAACATTCCGACGACGCGCATGCCATCCATGACGACCGCGCAGCCGTACTTGTGCTCGGCCATCTGGCCGGCGACCTGGGACAGCGGCGTGTCGGGCGTGACGAAGTAGGGCTCGCGCGTCATCGCCTCCTCGACCGCCACGCGCGTGTCGTCGACGTCGCGGAGCGTCTCGATGAAACGGAGATCGCGATCACTCACGATGCCGACGAGGACGCCCCCGTCCAGGACGGGAAGGTGGCGGACGTGGTGCTCTCTCATGAGCTGATGCGCGCGCGCCAGCGGCGCGTCGTGGCGAATCGATTGCGTGCAGACGCTCATGAACTTGTAGATCTGTCGCGTGTGCATGCCGCTCTGGTAAGCAAACGGCCGGCCAGACCAGAGGACGATGTGGCACGTTGAATGCTCTGGCGGACGCGGAGGCTCGCCATGCCCACGCTCGAGACCGCGCACCACGAACGGACCAGGACGACGGAAGTGCTCGACGCGCTACGCGCGCAGCATCGCGCGATCGACGCGCAGCTCGACGAGATGTGCAACCTCGTCCGCGGCGACGATCGCGACGCGATGCGCGACACGTGGGCCAAGCTCGAGGATGCCCTCCTCGCGCACCTCAATCTCGAGGAGATGCACCTCCTTCCCGACGTCGCCCACCGGCATCCCGAGCACGTGCGCGCCGTCCGCGCCGAGCACGACAAGGTTCGCGCAACCCTGGGAGAGATCGGCCTCGCGCTCGATCTCCACGTCGCGCGCGCCGAGCAGTTCGAGCGCCTCGCCGTCGATCTGAGGGCGCACTCGGCGGCCGAAGAGACCGGAATGTACAGCTGGGCCGAGGTCGAGCTGCCCAAGACGACGCGCGAGCTGGTCCTGCGGAAGCTCCGCGAGCGCCTGGCGACGATCGCCGGCCCCTGACGCCTGCGCAAGTCTTGCGCAGGCGCGCACCTGGTGCAGGTTTGCGGCCCCGTGGTTCCGGCCGAGCGCGGCCTTTCGCGCTGGCACGCGTTTCGCTGAGAGGGAGCTGGAGGCAGAAGCATGGGCACCGCCAAGAGCGCCGCCGAGCGCATGAAGATCGTCGTGGGGATCGACTTCTCGGAGATGAGCGACCGCGCGCTGCTCGTGGCCGTGAACATGGCGCGCTCGGCCGGGCTGGCCGAGGTTCACCTCGTCCACGTGCTGCCGCCACCGGTGGGCGGGACGGAGTTCGCGCCGATCGTCGACGTCGGGGAGCAGACGCTGATCGCGCGCAAGCAGATGGCCGCCATGATCGACGGCATGGGCGTGGTCACCGAGATCATCCCCTTCTCGCACGTGGTCGTGGGCAACGCGCAGAAGGAGCTTCCGCGGGTCGCCGACGAGGTCGAGGCGGATCTCATCGTCCTCGGCACGCACGGGCGGCGCGGTGTCGACCGCATGCTCTTCGGCTCGGTCGCCGAGCACGTCGTGCGCACGGCCCCCTGCTCGGTCCTCACCGTCCGGGCGAAGCCGCCGACGGCCGCGTCCACGATCGAAGCCCCCTGCGCCGAGTGCGTCGCCGTGGCCGCGAAGACGGAGGGCAAGGAGCTGCGCTGCAGCACGCATGCGAAGCACCACCCTCGCGCGCACACCTACTCGGAAATCCCCCCGAGCTTCGGCCTGGGCTCCATGACGTTTCGCTTTTGAGCGCGTTCTCCGCGCACGCTGAGTGCCTCCTCGCTGGGCGACGACGGCCTGACTCGGCTGCGTGACGGTACCCTCTGAGTTGCCGGCGCTCGGCGACTCCTCGCGCCGTGCTCCCCCAGATGGGAGCGCGGCGCCGCCTGTTTCCGAGAGCTTGCGGCGGCGCGTAAGCGACGTAAGCACCGGCGGCGTTGTGCAAGGTCGCCCACCCGGCTAGAAAAGCTCTAGCGGAGGTAGTTCATGACCCGTTCGACGAAGCAGGTGGGCTCGGCAATGTTGGTGGCGCTCGGCCTGGCCGTGTACGTGGGCTGCGGCGCGCCGCCGTCGGCGGAAGAGATGCGCGTTGGCGCGACGAGCGAGGCGCTCGGCTCCACCGCGTGCGTGCAGGACCTCGGATTGACGGCGAAGTGGCTGCCGAGCGCGGGTTGCTCGTGCGCCGCCTACACGGGTGCCGTGCTCGACCAGTGCGTGTATGAGATGGGCGTACTCAGCTGCCTCAAGTACCAAGGCTACCAGCTCAACTGCGCGGCGCTCCCGCCGCTCCCCATCACGGCGGTGAACGAGAACCACGCGTTCGTCGCGTTCTACGAGGACATCGACTTCAATACGTACCTGCCCGGCAACTGCGCCGCGCAAGCGAACGCCTATATCTGTGTCAAAGCGCTGAACGCGACCCGCGGCCCCAGCGGCACGCCCAACACGTCGCCCTCCGTCTCTGCCGCCCTGCTACGCCGCTGCGCCCCCGCAGTCGACACCTGCAGGGCCTACCCGACCCACGCGGACTTCGATCCGTGCACGACGAAGGCTTGTTACAACTGAGAGGTGGTTTCATGACCCGTTCGATGAAGCACGTGGGCTCGGCCGTGTTGGTTGCGCTCGGATTGGCCGTCTACGTGGGCTGCGGCGCACCGGCGTCGGCGGAGGAGATGCACGTTGCCACCACGACCGCGGCGCTGACGCCCACGACGTGCGTGCAGGACAGCGGCTCGTACGCGAAGTGGCTCCCGGACGCCTCGTGCTCGTGCGCGGGCTACAGGGGTGACGCTCTGGATCAGTGCACGTACGAGCTGGGCGTCCTCACCTGCCTCAAGGAGCAGGGCTACAAGCTCAACTGCGCGTCGCTCCCCCGGCTTGCCATCGTGAGCGCCGAGGACAACCACAAGTTCATCTCGTACTACGAGGACATCGACTTCAACGTCTTCCTGCCGGGCAACTGCCGTGCGCAAGCGAAGGTCTTCTCGTGCGTCAAGGCGCTGAACGCCACCAACGGCCCGAGCGGCATCCCGTACACGAAGCCCTCCGTCGCCGCCCAGCTCCTGAACCGTTGCACCCCGCACGACGCGTGCAACGACTACCCGGCGCACGCGGACTTCGATCCCTGCACCACGAAGGCCTGCTACCAGTAGCGGAAGCGTCGGTTCAGGGGCACCGCAGCGGGAGCCCGTCGAGGTGCTTCGTGGCCGCACTGAAGACGACGGTTGATTCGATGGCCTCGTGGGCTTTGCCGTCTGCGTCCCTGCCCACGCAAAGCACCGTAAAATCCGCGGGCGTATTGCCGGTGGCCGGTTCGAAATCCAACCGGGTGGCGGCACCGCCGAGATCCACGTTTTGACCGGCGCGCAGCGCGGCGAAGACGTCGAAGATCTTGGCGGGGCCGACGTCGATGGGCGGCCCCGCTGGCAATAGCCGCTCGAAGGCGCGCGCCAGCGATGCGCCGGCGAGGGGAGCGTCGCCGAGCGTGTACGCGCCGTACGCGACGACGTAGAGGGCGTCGTATACGGCGCCGGGCGTGGCCGTGCGCGGCACCTTGGGCGAGAATGTCTCGTTGTAGTGCTGGGTCAGCTTCGCGTTGGCGACCGTCGCCGTCGAAGGAGCGACCCCGATGAATCTGCGACGGAGCTCCGGATCCTTGCCGAGGAACGCGAAGAAGTCGGCGCCGACGATGTAGTTGCTGATGACGTAGGACGGACGCGGTTGCCCTTTGGACCACCCCGCCTCGATCGGCGCAAGGAACGTCTTCGCCGTGCCCTGCGCGCCGGTGAGGAGCACGAGATGTGGCTTGAACTTGATCACCTCGGCGGCGAGCTCGTAGAAGTCTGGCGCGTCTTCGTCCCACACGAGCTCGCGGTAGTCGTAGCCGTTCTCGAGCGCGCTCTTGCCGTTGAAGCGCAGGCTCCCGAAATACGCGTCGGAGATGCTTAGACCGCCGGTGTTCTTGGGGCGAAACAGCGCGACGCGCATCGGCTCGCCCGGGCCGAGGACGGCGCGCACTTGCGGCTCGACGACCTCGGCGACGAGCGCCGACACGGGTAGCGCGCTCTGCGCGGCCGTGATCGTCGTGCGCCAGACCAATCGCGGGGCGCCCGGCGGGTGCGGGATCGTGGTGATGAGCGCGCTCTGATTCTGCGTTGCCATCGCAACCACCCCCGCGGGGATGAAGACCGCGCTGGCGAGATCGATCACCTCCTGGCTCGAGCCGAAGCCGATGACCGCGGGCACACGCACGTCGACGAGGTGACGCGCCGTCGCGAGAGCGTCGCTCTCGTCGTCGCACGCTACCAACCCGATCGGCCTCGGCTCGCGCCCGGGCGTCGTCGAGGGAATGCCGCGGGCGATCGTCATGAAATCGCGACGCGCAAGCTCGGCTGCGTTCACGCTCTCGGTGCCCCATGCGACGGCATCGGGACCGCTCATGGGAAACATGGTGCCGATCCACAGGGTGGCGTCGTTCTCGACCGCGCCGGGATCCGCCATGATCTTGCAGTGCGCCGACTCGAGCGCCACGCACGCGCCGTCGTCGCGCCGACAGATCGCCGCCTTGCCGCCCGCGTCCTTCACGCACGCGGCGTTGCTCGTGCAGCCGCGGGGCGCGGGCGTCGCGACGGGGACCGACGGCGTGCGGCGCGCGACGAGGGCCGCCGCGCCCGCGAGCACGGAGAGACCTAGCGCGCCCGCGAGGACCCGCTGCGCGCGACGCACACCCGAGCGCGGCACCGGGTCTGCCGCGGACGCCCCGCTCGGCCGCACGCTGCTCGTCACCGACGCGCGGCTCTGCGTCGCGCCACCTTCGAGCGGGACGGCCGCGAGCACCGGCGGGCCGGCCGGCCCATGCTCCTTCGGCGCTTTGAGGCTTGCGTCGATCTGCGCCCGCGTCGCCACGCGCTCGGCGGCGAAGAGCGCTTCCATCTGGCGTGCAAGCTCCTTGGACCCCTGCTTGCCATCGAGCTCCGGCTCGAGCGCCGCCTGCATCTCCGCGGCGGTCGCGTAGCGCTCGTCGGGCGACGTGGCGAGGGCCTTCATGCAGATTGCCTCGAGCGCCTTCGGTACGTCCGGCGCGAACACGCTGGGCGGCTCCATCTCGCCGCGCTCCAGCTTCGCGTAAATCTGGGACTCGGGCATTCCCTGCCAGAGTCGACGCCGCGCGAGGATCTGCCAGAGGATCACCCCGACCGAGAAGACGTCGGCGCGGCGATCCACGGGGCGGCGCGCCGCCTGCTCGGGCGCCATGTACGTGAGCTTCCCCTTCACCACGCCCGTGGCCGTGTCGCCCGGCGCGTCGATGGCCTTCGCGATGCCGAAATCGAGCAGCTTCACGCGGCCGTCGTACGTGACGATGACGTTGTGCGGCGACACGTCGCGGTGCACGACCTGGAGCTTGGTGCCGTCGGTGTCCTCGAGGTCGTGCGCGTACTGCAGGCCCGAGAGGATCTCCGCGACGACGTGGAGCGCCAGGGGCAGCGGCAAGTGCGCGGGCGGCTCGGACGACGCGAGCTTGCGCGTCAGCGCCTCCAGGGTCTGGCCGTCCAGGTACTCCATCTCGATGAAGTAGTGCTCGCCGTCGAAGCCGACCTCGTTCGTCTGGACGACGTTGGGGTGCATCAGGCGCGCGGACAGGCGCGCCTCGTCGAGGAAGCTGCGGAGGAACGGCCCCTCGAGCGCGAGATCGCCGCGCAGGTGCTTGACGACCTTCAGCTTGCTGAAGCCGTACGCTCCTTCGCTTACGGCGAGGAAGACCGTCCCCATGCCGCCTCGACCCAGCTCGAAGAGCAGGCGGTGCCTGGGGGCTGGGCTCGACATCGATCGGCGATTGTACCTCAATCGCACGTGGCTTTGCGCCGGCTGCACGGGTCACGGCTGGAGGCTTTCCCGTCGGCCCTGGGGGGCCGTCCGGGGCCCGCGCCCACGTGACGTAAGCACTTCCGCGCTGTCCGGAGGTGTCGCGCGCGGTTAGAAAAAATGAAGAGTTCATGTCGCTCTCGGCCTCGGTTCGCATCGACACGAAGGGGAGGCCCCTCTTCGTCGTCTCCGATTTGCACCTCGGGCCCCGTGCTCCGTTCGGGTTCCCCGCGGAGCTCGAGGGCGCCCTCGCGGCGGCCCTAGACGGCGCTGTCGCGCGGCACGCGATCGTGATCCTCAACGGCGACATCCTCGAGGACGGAGCCGCGGCGACCCCGCTCGCGATCCTGGCGAAGTACCCGCGGCTGCTGGCGGCGCTCGGGCGCGCGTCGGCGCGGTCGGAGCTCTATTACGTCATGGGCAACCACGATCCGCCCGCGGCGTCGCTGGGTGGCGTGCTCCCTTGGACGGTGGCGACGAGCCTGCTCGTCGACGAGACGGTCCTCGTCGTCCACGGCGACGTGTTCGACCACGGGCTCCGCAAGAGCGCCGCCGGGCGGGCGGCTCCGCTGCACGCGCGCGCGGAGCGGCTCCTCGGCGCGCGCGTGGACCTGCCGCTCGCGATGCACGACTCGCTGCGCAACCACCTCCTCACGTCGCTGCTCCTTCACGTCGGAGAGCGTGCGCGGCGCGTGTCACCGGCGGCGCGCGCGTGGGTCGACGAGAACTTCGACTACATCACGACGCTGGAGGCCTCGGACGATCCGCGGCGTGTCGTCGCGACGCTCGCCGAGGCCGCGCTGCCGCCGGGCGTGCGCGCCGTGCTTGCCGGGCACACGCATCGGCCCGGCATCGCGGACGTCGGCGCGGTCACTTATTACAACAGCGGAACCTGGTCGCCGCACATGGCGGTCGCGGTGGACTACGAGCGGGGGGAGGGGCGCATCGTCGATGTCGTGAGGGGGACCTTCTACGGCCGCGAGGCCTACGCGCGCTGGCGAGAGCCGGTGAGCTGGCTCGAGCAATGGTCGGCGAGGCGCCACGAGCTCGCGCCGATGCGTCTCCTGGCGGAGGCGGCGCGCGAGCGCTTCGCCAGCAGTCGACCGGACGCAAGCGCGCGGGTGCGCGCGGTTCCTTCCCCCAACGAGGACGAGGCCATGAACGTCACCTTCGAAGAACGTCTGCACGGAACGATGTGGGCCTCGGATGGCGAGGGGACCCCGCTGTCGCTCGACCTGCGCGCGAAGGCGAGCAACGCGTTCGTTCGCACGTGCACCTTCGAGCTGGCAGGCACGATTCGCGCGGGCAGCCTGGCGGAGAAGGGCGACGCGCTGGGCGTCCTGCGCCTCGGCGCGCGCACCTGGGACTACGAGGTCTCGTTCGTCGGCAGCGACGGCAAGCCGTATCGCCTTCTCGGCCAAAAGCGCGTGCGCGTGCTCGATCTCGCGGCGTCGCTCACCGATCTGCGGGGTGACGTCTTCGATGCACATGGTCGCTCCGTCGCGACATTCGAGCTGCGCTTCGATCTCGCCAAGGACCTGGGGCCGCTCCTCCGCGGCCTCACCGCGAGCACGGGCGATGCGGTGCGTGCCGCCAGCCCGGCGGCGGAGGGTGCCTTCGACGATCCCTCTCCGATCGCGCGGGCGCCGGAGGCGGCGGGGAAATGGGTCGCGGTGACCGGCGCAGCGGGGCACGTCGGCTTCACGCTGTGTCGCCTCTTTCGCCAGCGCGGGTACGAGGTGCTTGGCCTGGTCCGCGACGCGCACGACGGTCGCGCCGCCGCGCTACGCGCGCTCGGGGTGGAGCTGGAAGAAGCCGACACGCTCGTCCCCGCCACGCTGCGGCGGGCCCTCGCCGGTCGCACCGTCGACGGCCTATTTCACACGGCCGCGGCGTTCAAGCTCTGGGCGATCGATCCGAGGCGCGAGATCGAGGAGCCCATCATCAAGGGGACCCTCAACGTCCTGCGCGCGGCGGAGGAGGCGGGCGTACGCCGGATCGTCTACACGTCGGCGGGCGGCGCCGCGGGGCACGACGCGAAGGGCCGCGAGCCACTGACCGAAGACGACTGGAACACCGAGCGCGCGAGCCCGTACCTGCGCGGCAAGACCGAGGCCGAGGAGCAGGCGTGGGAGGTCGCGAAGGTCCGTGGGCTCGACCTGATTTCGGTGCTGCCCACGGCGATCGTCGGACCGTTCTTCCACCGCCATACGCCGGTGACACGCCTCTTCGAGGACGTCATCTCCAACAAGCTCCCGCTCCTTCCGGACTTCGCCAACAGCTGGGTCGACGTCCGCGACGTCGCCCTCGCTCACCTGCTCGTCTACGAGGCTCCGGGGGCGCACGGTCGCTACATCGTGTCCACGGCCTACCGGAGCTGGCGCGCGATGGTCGAGGAGCTGGCCGATCTCGACGGACGCATTCGCATTCCGGCACGCCTGCCGAGCGCGATGAACGCGCTCCTGCCTGCGTTCGACGAGCTCCGGGCGCGCCTCCTCGGTGCGGAGCGAACGCTCACGCGCGACGTGGTCGGCGAGCTGGAAGGCAAGGAGCCCCGCTACTCGTCGGCGCGACTGCAGCGCGAGCTCGGGTGGAGCCCGATCGCGTTTCGACGAACGCTCGCCGACACCCTGCACTGGCTCGATGCCCGAACGTCGCTCGAACGACGGGGGGCGGCATGATCGATCTTCTTCTGCCCTGGTGCGGTCTCGAGGTTCGCCGCGCGCGCACCTCGCAGGGACCGGTGACGCTGCGCGCCACGATGCGCCCCCGCGGGGCGCCGCTCCTGTTCGTCCACGGCTTCGGCCGCGGGGGCGCGCAGCTGGTCCCGCTCGCGCTCGCGTTTCGGGACGTGCGCACGGTGCTCGTGCCCGATCTCGTGGGCTTCGGCGGCAGCAGCAACGGCGCGGGCGCGCGCGACCTCGACGTCTTCGGCCACGCGCAGGCGCTCGCCGATGTGCTCGACGAATATGGCCCCGCGGACGTCGTCGGCGTGAGCTTCGGCGGCTGGGTCGCGACGTGGCTCGCGGCGCGGCACCCCCGCTCGGTTCGCAGCCTCTTCCTCGTGAACCCGGCAGGCACGCGGGCGGCGGGGGAAGAGCTCGCGGAGCTGTATCGGTCGACTGCGCGCGCGCCGGAGCTGTACCGGCGCACCGTCGCGTCGCGGCCCTTCCTCGGCGTCCCGATGCTGAGCCGCGCGCTGGAGGCTGGTTTCACGCGCGCGCTGCGCGATCCTTCGATCGGCCGCTTCATCGAGACCGTCCGCGAGGAGCACCTCCTCGAGCACGCGCTCGGCGACGTCACCTGCCCGACGTACGCGCTCCTCTCGTCGGAGGACCGGCTCCTCGACGCGCGCGCGACCGCCGCGGAGCTCCTCCGGCGCGTACGGCACCTCGAAGGGGCTTGGGTCATGGGAGCGTCGCACAACGTCGGGTACGAGGCGTTCGAGACGATCGTCGAGCGACTCGCGCGTTTTCTGGGCATGCCCGGCGCGCCCCCGAGCGCGCTCCTCGACGCGAGCGCCCACCTGCGCGTCCCGCCGAAGCTCCGTCCGCTCGCGGAGGCGACGTCGTGAGCGGCCTCACGCGGCCGAAGTCGGAGCTGCGTCCGCGCTACGACGCCATCGTCGTCGGCTCGGGGTACGGGGGCGGGATCGCCGCGCTACGCCTCGCCGAGGCCGGGTGGTCGGTCGCCGTCTTCGAGCGTGGCCGCGAGCACCCACCGCGCACGTTCCCCGAGCGCGCCAGCGAGCTGCTGGCGGAGGTGCAGATCCGCGCCGACGTCGACGGGCGGACGACCCGCATGGGCTCGCGGCTCGGTCTCTTCGACGTGCGCGTGCACCAGGGCCTCAGCGCGGTCGTGGGCTGCGGCGTCGGTGGCACGTCGCTCATCAACGCCAGCGTCTTCTGCGCTCCGGACGAAGCCCTCTTCGCAGACACACGGTGGCCGGAGGCGCTTCGCCGCGACGTCGACGGGCGACGGGCCGCGCTCGAGCGAACCGAGCGCGTGCTGCGCCCGACCACGGCGGGGCCGGAGGTCGCCAAGACGCGCTTCATGCGGCGACTCGGCGACGCGAGCGGGCACCCGGCGAAGCGCCTGCCCCTGCTCGTCCGCGCAAGCGACGAGCACGACGAAGGCGCGCCGTCACCCGGGTCTTCCTGCAACGGCTGCGGAAACTGCGTCTCCGGCTGCCGTCGCGGCGCGAAGCGCACGGTCGACGCGACGTACCTGACGTTGGCGGTCGCGCATGGCGCGACGATCTTCTCCGAGCTCGACGTTCGCTGGGTCGAGCGCCAAGCGCACGGGTGGGCCGTTCACTACGAGCCGGTGTGCCGGACGGTGGGCGCGGCGCGAGAGGCTTCGTTCGTCGTCGCCGACGTCGTCGTCCTCGCGGCGGGAGCGCTCGGAAGCACGGAAATCCTCGCGCGCTCGAAGGCGCGCGGGCTCGCGGTGTCGGACGCGCTCGGTACGTCGTTCTCGGGAAATGGCAACGGGATCGGGCTCCTCGATGGCGACGAGCCTGGGCTCCGGACGGTGGCGCCACCCGCCACCGCCGGCGACGGAGCGCCGGGCCCGTGCATCACGATGGCGCTCGACATCCCCACGGACGGGCCGCCCGTTCACCTCGAGGACGGCACCGCACCGAGCGTCTTGTCGGGGATCTTGCGGACGACGGGCCTGCTCGGCCGCGCCGTGGACTGCCTCGCGCTCGGCTCGTCGCCCGCGCGTGGGCTCGCCGCGATGGCGAAGGAGGCGTTCGTGACCGCGATCGAGGGCGCGGTCGACGCGGACGACGGCGCGCAGCTCGTCCTCCTCCAGACGGACGACGGCGCCCGCGGCCGGCTCGTCATGGGGAGCGAAGGGATCGCCATCGACTGGCCCGACTACGCGCGCGCCGTCGCCCACGTCGACGCTGCGGTCGACCGCGTCGCGACCTCGGCGCACGCGCGCTACCGCCCGATTCACCCGCGGATCCTGGGCGTCGCGGGGCACGTCACCGTGCACCCGCTCGGCGGCTGTCCGATGGGGGCCGACGGGACCGTGGGCGTGGTCGACGACGCGTGCGAGGTCTTCGATCCCTCGCAGGTCGATCGCAGCGCGGTGCACGGCGGCCTCTTCGTCTGCGACGGCGCCGTCCTCCCGCGCGCGGTCGGGAAGAACCCCGCCGGAACGATCTGCGTGCTCGCCGAGAGGGCGCTGGCGCTCTGCGTGGCCCGTCGACCGAAGACGTCGCGCCCACTCCTGCAGGCGAGCGCCAGACCTTTCGCGCCCCTCGCCACGACGGCGCGGGAGGGCGGCTTCGTCCTCGCCGAAGCCTTCGACGGCTGGCTGTCGACCGCACGCCTTCGCGATCCGGCCAGCGAATTCGCGGACGGGTCGGGAGGCCCGATGTCGTACCCGGCGCGTGCGCACTTCACGATCGAAATCCAGGACACGCACGAATTCCGCAGCGACGCGAGTCACCCGGCGAGCGTCACCGGCACGTTCACGAGCCCCTTCTTCGAGGCCCTCTCGGGCGCCGAAACGTGCAGCGTGGTGCGCGGCAAGGTCTTCCTCCTCACCGACGATCCCGTCGACGATCGGCTCTTTTACAACCTGTACGAGCTCGGGCTCGTCGATGCCCGCGGCAGCGAGTACACGCTCACCGGCATGAAGGCGTGGCGCCGCGGCAGCCCCCTCGCGGTGTGGGGAGACGGGACGCAGATGCCGATCGAAATCTTTCACGGCGACGACGTCGACGCCAAACCGATCTCGAGGGGGTTCTTGCGGATGAGCGCGCCTCAATTCATGGGCTCGCTCCGCACCTACGCTGCGCGCGGCGAGCGTTCGCTGTGGGACGCCGTCCAGAGGCGCGGCGCGTTCCTCGGCTTCAGCGCCGCCCGCGTCGCCACGCGCCTCTTCGGCTCGGGTCGCTAGATGCTCCTCTCGCCTCTCCGTCTCCGGTGCGGCTTGACGCTGCCGAATCGCTTCGTGAAGAGCGCGATCTCGGAGGGCCTCGCGACGGCGCACATGCTGCCCACCGATCGCCACGTTCGCCTGTACCGGCGCTGGGCGGCTGGCGGAGCCGGGCTCCTCGTGACCGGCAACGTGATGATCGATCGCGCGCACGCCGTCGCGCGCGGCGACGTGGCCATCGGCGACGCGAAGGAGGCCTTTCGGCGCTGGGCGGCGGCGTCCGCGCGCGAGGGGTTGCCGATGCTGCTGCAGCTGAGCCACCCGGGTCGGCAGACGCCGCGCGCGCTCACGGCGGCGCCGGTGGCCCCCTCCGCCGTGCTCCTCGAGCGCTCGCGTGCGCTGTTCGCGCCCCCGCGCGCCCTTTCGCCGCTGGAGATCGAGGGCCTCGTGCAGCGCTTCGCCGACGCCGCGCGCTTCGCCGAGGAGACCGGCTTCGCGGGCGTACAGCTCCACGCGGCGCACGGCTACCTCGTCAGCCAGTTCCTCTCCCCGAAGACGAACTGCCGGCGCGACGAATGGGGCGGCACACCCGAGCGGCGATGCCGATTTCTTCTCGAGGTCGTGCGCGCGGTTCGGCGAAGGACGAGCCCTTCCTTCGCGGTGGCGGTCAAGCTGAACGCGTCGGACTTCCTGCGCGGCGGCCTCGAGCTGGACGAGTCCATGGAGATCGCGCGACGGCTCGACGAGGAGGGCATCGATCTGCTCGAGGTGACCGGCGGGACGTACGAGTCGGAGGCGCTCCTGGCCCGGCGCTCCTCGGCGCGACCCGCGCGGGACGCCTACTTCCTCGACTACGTTCGGGCCGTTCGCCCGCGAACGAGCGTGCCGCTCCTCCTTACGGGAGGCCAGCGTCGGGCGAGCGCGATGGAGGCGGCGCTCCAGGAGGGGGCGCACGATCTCGTCGGGCTGGCGCGCCCCATGGTGCTGGTGCCGGACTTCCCACGGCGCGTCGCGCGCGGCGAGGCCCCGGTCGTCACCGGGCCGGCGCCGTTCGGGCTCCGGGCCACGGACTCGGCGATGGAGCTTGCATGGTACACGCGTCAGCTGCACCGGCTCGCCGACGGGCTCGAGCCCCAGCCCGACCACAGCCGCGCGACCGCGCTGCTGCGAGCCCTCGCGGGCGTCCTCTGAGCGGACGCTTACCCCTCACCAACCGCGCGGCAGTCCTGGGCGGAAGCAGTGAAGCGTGCGCGGCGCCCGTGCAGTGGAGACGGCGGCGCCGAGCGGGGCTCCCCGCGCGTCACGCTCCACGCCTTCGAGCGCGTCCCAGTCGGCAGATGCGCCGGGCGCGACGGAATGAGTGCCGCTCTGCCAGATGCCGATGATGTAGGAGTGGCCGGCGACGCGCGCGCCGAGCGTGCTCGCGAGCTGGGCGGCGAAGTCCTGGCCGGCACGTGTGCCGAAGGCGCTGCAGCAGCGGAGCCAGACGAGGGCGCCGGGGGCGAGGGCCGCGGCGAACGCGTCCACCTCGGGGCCGAGGGTGCCGCGCGACGTCTCCGCGTCGAGGCGCCCGTCACCCATCGCCATGTAGCCCCACCCGCCGTGGCCCCAGAGTTGCAGCTCCACGATCGGCTCGCCGGCAGCGTCCGCGCGCGCGACCGCCCACCGCAGGGCTTCCTTCCACGTTCGCGCGCCAAGCGTGGCGCTCGCGCGGCCGACGCCGCGATGCAACCCTGCGCCGAGGCGCCAGAACCGCGTCAGGCCCCCCGTTCCTTCGGCGGAGCCGTCCGCGCCGCGCGTGATGCGCGGGATCGCCACGGGCGCGGTGTCGGTGGCGTCGTACACGACGAGGCGAAGCGGCATGGGTCCTCTTCGAGCTACGCGGAGCGTTCTGCTACTCGACGGCGAACATCCGCACCGTGCGCGGCGGCACCTCGACGGTGAAGGATCCCGACGCCTTCGCGATGCGCGCGTCGGCGCGCAAGAGATCGACGAGCGCCGTCGCTCCGCCGAGCGCCACCCGTGCCGACACCTTGCCCGCCGTCGGGTTCAGGACGAACGCGACCTTGGGGGCGCCGGTGGCGTCCTCGTGGACCGAGAAGTGCGCGTCGGCGGGATCGACCGGGTACGTCGGTAGCGCCAGCTCTTCGATGCGGCGGCCCACGAGTGCGTCGGCGCGCGCGACATCGTCGAGCGGCTCGACCTCGAGGCCGCGTACGTCGTGGGGGCTGCCGAGCAGGCGCATCGCGCCGTCGCGATCGGGGACGTGGGGACCTATCGTGACGCGCGCGCCCGCCTCGCGCGCGGCGCGAAGAAACGTGAAGAACTCCTCCTTGATGCCGCCCGCCGTGGCGCACACGATCCACTGCGCGCCGCGCGTGCTCACCTGCACACTGTCACCGCCCGCGTACGCGAAGGGAACGCCCCGCGCGTTGAGCGCGCGCTCGAAGGCGCGCAGGTACGCCTCGCCGGCGATCGTCGCCACCTCGCCGAGGCCGAGCTCGTCCTCGAGGCAGCTCTCCTGGAAGCCGGACCCCATGATATTGAACGCGGCCGGCGAAACCGGCCCGAACGCGTGGGTCGCGCGCGCAAGGCGTCGCAAGGATCGCGGCACGACGAGGCGCACCGGCGCCCGGCGATGCAGCGCGTGGAAGCGCGTCCGCTCGAGCGCCTGGATGAGCGCGCGGTAGCGGTCCGCGAGCACGCGCGGGCGCCCGTGCCGGTCGATCGGCGCGCCGACCCAGCGATCGCGATCGACCGCCATGTACAGGTTGAACCCGCGGAGGCCGTACGCCATGGCGCACATCAGCGTGTACATGGAGTCGTCGTCGTCGAGCGGCGCGAAGAACGGCGGAAAGCCGGCGCCCACCTCGGCGCCGAACGGCGGCGCGGCGAGTCCCTCGCAGCGGCTCGCGAGCTCGGTCGTGCGTCGCATGTTGGTCGTGTGATGCAGCGGCGTCGCCGGGTGGTAGTAGTCGAGGCCGATCAGATCGATCACCTCGCCCATGCGGCCGGCGTTGAGCGGCGTCGCCGCCTCGCCGAGCGGGAAGTTGTGCATCGTCGGCAGCTCGGAGAGGCCTGCCTCCTCGAGCGACTTGGAGAAGCGCGCCATCGCGCTCGTCAGCAGGTGCTCGTGGAACTCCATCCAGTCCATGTGACGCGCCAGGTCCGTCGCCCGCTTCGCGTCGAAACGGTGCGGCGGCGAGAGCGTCTCGAAGCGCACCTTCGGCTCGTCCCACGCCGCGCGAAGGGCCTTCACGTGCTTGTATTTTACACGCAAAAACGTGCGGAACATGCGCACGGCGTCGGGGTGGTAGTCCTGATCGTACGCGCCGTCACGGAAGTAGAGGGCGCCCTCGTTGTCGATCTGGACCATCACGATCGGTCCCTCGGGGTGGCGCAGCATCGCCAGGGCCTCGCCCACCGCGCGGAACCAGCGCGCCGTCTCTTCGTGGAAGGCGTCGCTCGCGTAGCTCGGCACCGGGAAGGCGATGGGGACCATCGGCAGCATCACCGGGTTGTCGCGCGGCGTGCGCGCCTGGCACTCGCGGTCCCAGGCGATGCGCTCGGGCAACCCGAAGTACGTGAGCTCCGCGTTGATATGGGGCCCGGGGCGGGCGACGACTTTTAGACCGCGCTCGCCGCACATCCGCACGAAGCGCGCGACGTCGAGGCCGGCATCCTTCTCGCCGAAGTCGAATCGACCAGGCCCGAGCTCGTGCACACCCCACGGCACGTACGTGTCGACGAAGCAGAGGCCCATCGCCTTCATCGCGTCGAGGCAAGGCCCCCACGCCTCGGGGGGGTGACGCCAGTAGTGCATCGCGCCGCCGTAGAGCGGCAGCGCCTCGGCGACCCCCTCCAGCAGCAGCCCCTCGGGGTGCACGCGCGCGCGTCGTCGCGCGTGCTCGTGTGGCTCCGGGGGCGGGGTTTTCGACGCGTTCAGGTTCACCAGGGGGATTCTAGCTCACACCTCGTCAGGTATCGCACGGTGCAGGATATCGCTCAGCTTTTCCATATCCGCGTCGCCCCTCAGATGCGCGAGCGCCTGCTTCACCTTCGCCACCGTCGGTGCGACGAACTTCAGGAACGAGCTGTTGTTCTTCACCCGATCGATGAACACGAACCGCCCCGCGTCCTTGAGCTTCCGCTGCACCGTCACCCGGTCGAACTCGTGTCCCAGCGTCGCGCGATCTTCGGCGCTCAGGCCGGCGCGGGCGGCGTACTCGTCGAGCCGCGCCTCCACGAACGGCCGGTCGAACTCCTGGTAGCTGTCGTTGAGCAGCGCGACGAGATCGTAGACGCGCGGTCCGAGCAGCGCGTCCTGGAAATCGATCCACACGAGGCTCTTGCCGTCGCGGACCATGAGGTTGCGCGACTGGTAGTCGCGGTGCACGAAGCCACGCGTCCAGCCGGCGATCTGACGAGCCATGCGCGCGGCGATCGCGTCGAACTCGGCGCGATCCGCGGCGGGAAGCGTCTTTCCGCGCGCGTCGAGGCCCCACTCGCGGAAGTGATCGATCTCCCAGCGGAGCAGGTCTTCGTCGAACGCGCGGCCCGCGACCACGGAGCCATCAGGCAGCGCCGCGAGCTTCTTCTGCGCGTCCGCGAGATCCTCGACCGCACGCGTGTAGAGTGCACGTTTGTCGCCAGGGGCGGCGAGGAGGTGGTTGGCCAGCGTCGCGTCGCCCAGGTCCTCGATGAGGAGCCAGCCCCGGTCGGTGTCCTCCCCGAAGACCCTGGGGACGTCGACGCCGCGGCTCGCGAGCAGCTCGCGCACCTCGAGGAAGGGCCAGCGGGCGCGGGTCGCCTCCTTCTGGATCTCCTCGGGCTTGGCCCCTTCGGGGACGAACATGCCTACGGCGGTCGACCGATCGGGCAGTGAGACACGGTAGTATCGACGGGTCGACGCCCCCCCGGGCATCGGCGCGACGTCGAGGCGGGCGGCCGGGTGCAGTCGCCGCACCAGGTCCTCGAGCGGGCGCAGATCGACGTCGGACATCGTCCCTTCTTAGCAAGCTCGCCGGCTGGGCTGCTACCTTCTTCGGTTCCACCATGGCCTCCGACCTCGTGCCGCCCACCCCCGCGAAGATCGCCGAAATCGCGGCGAGCCTCGGGGCGACGTTGCCGGAGGGGGCGACCGCCAAGCTCGCGACGTGGCTCGGCCAGATGGTCACCTGGAACAAGCAGGTCGATCTCACCGCCGCGCGCTCGAGCGACGAGCTCGCCGATCTCATGCTCGCGGACGGGCTCATGCTCGCGTCGCGCGTCGCGAAGGGCGTCACCGTCGTGGACATCGGCACCGGCGCGGGGGCGCCTGGCCTCGCGCTGGCGATCGCGCGCCCTGACCTCCGGGTCACGCTCGTCGAGCCGCTCGCCAAGCGGGTCGCGTTCCTGCGCACGGTGCTCGCCGCGGTGGGGCGCGAGGACGTCAACCTCCTGCGCATGAAGATCCACGAGCTGCGGACGCGCTTCGACGTGGCGCTCGCGCGCGCCACCTTCCCGCCGGCCGAGTGGCTCGTGCGGAGCGTCGACATCGTCAGCGTGCCGGACGGAAGCGCGTGGGTGCTCCTGGCGAAGGAGCCGCCGCCCGAGGATCCCGACCTGACCCTCGTCGAGGACGTCGCCTACACGTGGCCAGCCACCGGCGTGTCGCGTCGCGCCGTTCGCTACGGGCGGGTGTGAGCGCTACTCCGCAGGCGACGGCGCGCCGCTGCTCCGTCCACTCGTGCGTGCGCCGCGGCCGAACAAGCGAGCGAGGCGCGCCTTACCGCCCTCGATCGCCAGGTAGAACGCCGGCACGACCACGAGCGACAGGAGCGTCGAGCTGATCACGCCGCCGATGACCGCGATGGCCATCGGCGCGCGAAACTCGCTCCCCTCGCCGTTCGAGGTCGCGGTCGGGAGCATGCCGAGGATCATCGCCGCGCTCGTCATCAAGATCGGGCGCAGGCGCTCCGGCCCCGCCTCGAGGATCGCCTGCATCGGCGTCTCCCCCATCTCGCGCACGCGCACGAGCGCGCGGTCGAGGAGCAGGATCGCGTTCTTCGTGACGAGGCCCATGAGCAGGATGATGCCGATGAGCGCGCCCATCGCGATCGTCGTGTTCGCGAGGAAGAGCCCTACGATGGCGCCGACGAGCGCGAGCGGCAACGTCAGCATGATCGTGAGCGGGTGGATGAAGCTCTCGAACTGCGACGCGAGCACGATGTAGATGAACGCGAGCGCGAGAAGGAATGCGATACCCATCGAGCCGTTGGTCTCGTTCATCTGCTTGATCTGCCCGTCCATGTGCCAGCTCGCGCCGGGGGGCAGCTTGATCTTGGCGAAGCTCGCGTCCATCTCCTTGGCGAGCTCACCGAGGGGGCGGCCGAGCGGCGCCGCCCACACGACGATCTGACGCTCGCGATCCTCGCGCTCGATGACGACCGGGCCCTCGCCCCGCTCCACCTTCGCGAGATCGCCGAGGGCGACGGAGCCCTTGGGTGACCAGATGGTCATTCTGAGCACGTCGTCGACGGTCGCGCGGTCGGCCTTACCGAGGCGCACGCGGATGGGAACCTCGTCGTCCCCCTGCCGAACCTTGCCGGCCTCGTCGCCCTCGATCATGGCGCGGATCGTCGTCGCCAGCTGGGCGACGGGTACGCCCGCGCGCGCCGCCTTCTCGCGATCCACCGTGACGCGCAGCTCCGGCATCCCGGGCGTGTACTTGACCTGGACGTCGGCCGTGCCGGGGATGGCCCGCAGCTCCTTGCCGAACTTCTCGGCGAGGGGCGCGAGCTCCGCGTAGCTCGCTGCGCGGACCTGCACCATGATCGGCGCCTCGGTCTGCACGCCCTCGACGAACGCCGGATCGTTGATGCTGACCTTGGCGCCCGGGATCTTTTGCGCCGCGGCGCGGGCGACCGCCTTGAGCTGCGTGAGCGACGCCGTGCGCTCGGATTTGGGCAACGTCACGATGCGCCACTTCACCTTGTTCGTCTGCCCGTCCGGTCCGAGCGTCGCCAGCACCGTCACGAAGCGCGCGTCGGCGAGGATCTCCTTCTCGGGGGCGAGCGAGAGGCGCGCCGTCTCTTCGAGGGAGGTGCCCGCGGGGAGCTCCACGTCGGCGACGAACTGCCCGCGGTCCTCCTGGTTCACGAACTCGTTGCCCATGAGCCCCGCCACCATCACCATGCCGACGAGCGACGCGATGGCGAGGCCGCCAACGGCGAGCTTGTGCGTGACGGCCCACCGCAGCACCGTCTTGTACGTCTCGTCGATCGCGTGAAAGGCCGCCAAAAATGGCCGCTTCACGGCGATCCACGGATCGGGCCCCGCCGTGTGCGGCTTCGAGAATCGGCTCGAGAGCATCGGGTCGAGCGTGAACGCGACGAAGAGGGACATGAGCACGGCCGACACGATCGTGAGGCCGAACTGCCGGAAGAACTGCCCGACCATTCCGTCCATGAAGGCGACCGGAATGAAGACGGCGACCACGGTGAGCGTCGTCGCGAGCACGCTCAGCGCGATCTCCTTGGTGCCGCGGAGCGCGGCCTCGCGCGGGGGGACGCCGCGCTCGAGGTGCTTGGAGATGTTCTCGCGGACGACGACGGCATCGTCGATGAGGAGCCCGATCGCGAGGCTCAGCCCGAGCAGCGTCATCATGTTGAGCGTGAAGCCGAGCACGTACATGACGAAGAACGTCGAGATGACGCTGGTGGGCAAGGCGACGGCGCTGATGAGGGTCGACCGGATGTCGAGCATGAAGAGGAGGATGACGAGGATGGCCATCGCCCCGCCGAAGACGATGGCGACCTCGACCTCGTGCGTGTTCTCGCGGATGAACTTGGATTGATCGATGATGAGCGCGCTCGTGACGCCCTTGGGGAACGTGGGCGCGATCTTGGCGAGCTTCAGCTTGGCGGCGTCGGCGACGGCGATGGTGTTGGTGCCGGACTGCTTGACGATCTCGAACGACACCGACGGATCGCCGTTGGCGCGAATGCGCGTGCGCAGCTCCTCGTAGCCGTCCTGGATCTCGGCGACGTCGGAGAGCCGGACGGCCGAGCCGTCGGCGGTGATCGCGACGATGATGTTCCGGACGTCGTCCGCGGTCTTGAGCTCGCCGACGGTGCGGACGCTGATCTCGCGGGTCCCCTCGTCGTAGTGGCCGGCGGGGACGCTGAGGTTCTGCGTCCGGAGCTTGTCCATGACCGCCAGCGGCGAGAGCTTGAGGGCGTCGATGCGCGCGAGATCGAGCTCGACGTGGATCTCGCGATCGGCGCCGCCGAGGACATTGACCGCCGCGACACCTTCGACCTGCTCGAGCGCGGGCTTGATGACGTCCTTGGCGAACTTCGCCGTCTCGCTGAGCGGGCGGCCGCCGCCCTGGAGCGTGTACGTGAGCACCGGCGTCGCGCCGACGTCGATGCGCGAGATCGCCGGCTCCTTGACCTCGGTGGGAAGCTTGGAGCGGGTCTGCGCGACGCGCTCGCGCACCTCGATCGCGGCTTGTTGCACGTCGACGCCGAGCTTGAAGACGACGAGCGTCGTCGAGAGCCCTTCGCGCGAGAGCGTGCGGACGCGGTCGATGCCGTTGAGCGAGATGACCGCGTCCTCGATCGGCTTGCTGACGTTCTGCTCGACCTCTTCCGGCGACGCGCCGGGGTACGGGACGTTGACGGTGACGAGCGGGAACGCGACGTCGGGGAACAGATCGGTGCCGATGCGCGACAGCCCCATGAAGCCGAGCACCATCAGCGCGGCGATCACCATCACCGCGAAAACGGGGCGCCGGATCGCGATGCCGGAGATGCCGCCGCCGGTCTCGACCTCGCTCGCCGCTGCGCGATGTTCTGCCCTCACTTGCCGACCTCGACGTCGTCGCCATCCTTCAAATCGGGATCGGCGTTCACCAGGAGCTGGTCGTCGGGGCCGAGGCCGCTCGTGACGAGCCACGCGCCAGTGTCGTCGGTCGCATGGACGACGTGGACGACGTGCACCTTGCCCCCTGCGACTCGAAGGACCTCGTCCTGCGAGCCGGGGCGTCGCGCGGTGGCGGGAACGCGGAGGATCGGGACCTCCCCCTTCGCGTCGACGTGGGCGCGGACGAAGCTCCACGCGAGGAGAGGCTCCGCGGCGCCGTTCGGCACTTCGATCTCGACGGGCGCGCGTCGCGTCGCTTGATCGAGCGACGGCACGAGCGCGACGACCTTCCCCACGACGGCGCGATCGCGGTAGACGATGGTGACGGGCGCGCCGAGCTTCACGAGGGGCACCTCCTCCTCGCCGAGCGACGCCGACAGGCGAAGACGTGACGTGTCCTCGAGGTGGACGAGCGGGCTTCCCGGCTGCACGACGCTGCCGGCGCTCGTGGGCGCGCGCGTGACGATCCCCTGGAAAGGCGCGGTGATCGTGTGGAGGCCCGCGCCCGTCTTCGCGAGGCGAGCCTGGGCCTGCGCGCCTTCGAGCTGCGCGCGGGTGAGCGCAACCTGGTGGCGCGCCTGCTCGGCCTGCGCCTCGGGGATGGACTTGCTGGCGACGAGCGCCTCGGTGCGCCGGAGGTTGTCCTCGGCGAGCGCGAGCTGCGCGGCGGCGGCGCGCGCCTGCGCCTCGGCGGCGCTCACCTCGGCGAGCGAGCGCGACGCGTCGAGGATGGCGAGCGGAGCGCCGCCTGCGACCTTGTCTCCGATCGCGACGTTCACCTTGAGCAGGCGACCCCCGAGCTCGAACCCGACGTCGGCGTCGCGCCACGGCTTGAGCGTGCCGGTAAAGGCGACCCGCGGCGTCCACGTGCCAGCCGTGGGCCTCACGACCACGACGGTCGCCCGCTTCTGCAGCGACGCTTGCGCCGTCGCGCGCTCGGCCGCGACCTGCTCCTTCTTCGCCGTCGCCTGCTTCACCCGGACGCCGAGGAAGACGAAGAGGCCCACCGTCGCCACGAGGAGCGCGACGAGCACGATGCGCGGCGCGGAGCGGGAGGGTCGTTCGAGGTCGTTCGCGGGCGAGTCCATGTCACCTCACCCGCCGTTTGTGGGGCGGGGCTCCGTTTTCGTGAAGGGCCTTCTTCGCGCGCCCTTCGAGCGCGGCGACGAGCGTGGGCGTTCCCAACCCGCGGACGAAGAGAGACTGCGCAGAGACGAGCCACTCCTCGAACGGCGGCCGCTTCGGCGACTCCAGCATCTTCAGGGCGAGGCGGTTGTACGCGCCGAAGAAGAGGTCGCTCGTGAGGCCGGGCGACAGCTCGCGGCGAAAGAGGCCGCGCGCTTGCCAGAACTCGATCCAGCGCTCGCTCGTCACGCGGACGTTCTTGTCGAAGGCGCGGAGGAGATACTGGTGCGAGCCCTGGCAGGTCTGGAGGATCGCGACGGTCGCGCGGTTCTGCCACAGGAGATCGAAGATGTTCACGTCGATGTCGAGCCAGAAGGCGAGGAGCTCTCCCGGGTCCTCCGGGATGTCTTCGAGCTCCGACGGGGCCTTGAAGGCGCTCGCGCAGTGGGCGAGGAACGACTCGCAGATGTGGCGGAGCGCTTCGTCCTTGCTGGCGAAGTGAAGGTAGAACGCCCCCTTCGAGAGACCCGCGCGGCGCGTGATGTCCTCGACCTTCGCCGCCTCGAGCCCCTTCTCGGAGAAGACGGATTCGGCCGCCGAGAGCAGGGCGATCTTTGCGTTGGGGTCGGCGATGCGTGCCATGGGTGCGCCGGATAAATGACCGGCCAGTCATAAATAAACGAGCGGGCCGCGTTGGCAAGAGGGCGGCGATGAATGGGCGCGGTCGGGGCCGCCGGTTTCTTGGCCGGCGTGCCCCCACCGTGCGAGCGCTGGACACAATGTCAGTCGCCCGAGAGCCCGAGCTCGTCGCTTTGCGTAAATTGGCTGAAGATCTGGCGGCGCGCGCGCGCCAAGGACAGAGGCTGTCCACCTGCCACCTCCTTGCGGCCATCGCCTCCCGCCCCAGCGGGGCCGCGGACCTGCTCGCGGAGAAGCGGCTCAGCACCGAGGTCCTCATGAAGGCCGCGCGCGTCCTGCTCGACGACGACAAGGACGCGGTCGGCCGGGCCGTGCAGCGCGCCCGCGAGTTCGCGTCGCGCGCACGCGACCAGGAGCGGCCCGAGCCCATGGCCATCCACCTTCTGTTCGCGCTGTGCCAGGATCGGCAGACCGCCGCGCACCGCGCGATCGAGCAGTGCGGCACCGACGTCGCGAAGCTGCGAAACGCAGCAATGCAGCAGGCGATGGGCATCCTCCCGCAGCGGAGACCCGTCGAGGCCGCTCGTCGCGGCGCGCCGACCGCGGTGCGCCCGCCGATGAGCCCGACCGCGTCCCTCGGCCGGCCGTCCGCCCTCGCCCCCGCCTCGCGTGCACCCGCGCCGGTACCTGCGCCGGTGTCCCGGGTCTCTCTGCCCGCGCCGAAGCCGGCCGCCCCCGTGCAGCTCGCGCTGACCGTGCCCGCCGCGCCCGCCGCGCCCGGCAAACCGAAGAAGAAGGCGCACGGGCAAGCGCAGGCCCGGTTCGTGCTGGATCCGAAGAAGTTCGCGCTCATCAACCAGCTCGGGAAAAACCTGACCCTGGCGGCGTCCATGGGCGAGCTCGATCCGGTGGTCGGGCGCGACGAGGAGATCGAGCGAACGCTCGACGTGCTCGCGAAGCGCCGCGCGAACAACCCGTGCCTCATCGGCGCGGCCGGGGTCGGCAAGACCAGTGTGGTGCGCGGCATCGCCCTGCGCATCGCCAGCGGACAGGACGTCGCATCGCTCGACGATCGCATCATCGTCGAGATCGAGGCCGGCGCGCTGCTCGCCGGAACGGGCATGCGCGGGCAGCTCGCCGAGCGCCTCGCGATGATCAAAGAGGAAGTGAAGCGGAGCGAAGGGCGGGTCGTCCTCTTCTTCGACGAGATCCACACGCTCTTCGGGAGCGACGCCGGCGACGAGGCGGCGAGCGAGCTCAAGGTCGCGCTCGCGAAGGGGGAGCTCGCGTGCATCGGGGCGACGACGACCGAGGAGTACAAGAAGGTCATCGAGGCCGACGCGGCGCTGGCCCGGCGCTTCTCGCCCGTCGAGGTGCCGGAGCTCTCGCCCGAGGAGTCGGTGCTCGCGCTCGAGCAGGTCGCGCCCATCCTGGGGGCGCACCACAAAGCGGTCTTCACCGAGCAGGCGATCGTCGCCTGCGTGCAGTGGAGCGTGCGTTACGTGCCCGGACGGGCGCTGCCGGACAAGGCGCTGAGCCTCCTCGATCTCGCAGGCGCGCGCGCGCGCCGTCGCGCGAAGACCGAAGTGGACGCCGAGGACGTCGCCGAGGTCGTGAGCGAAGAAGCCGGCGTTCCGATCGAGCGTCTGCTCGAGAGCGACGGCGAGCGGATGCTGCGCCTCGAGGCGATGATGGCAGAGCGCATCGTCGGGCACACGGCGTCGCTCGGCCGCGTCGCGACGATCCTCCGGCGAAACGCCTCCGGATTCCGTTCGCGGCGGCCCATCGGATCGTTCCTCCTCCTCGGCCCCACCGGCGTCGGCAAGACGGAGACCGCGAAGGCGATCGCCGAGTGCCTCTTCCACTCGCCGGACGCGATGACGCGGCTCGACATGTCGGAGTACGCCGAGCCCCACGCGATCGCGCGCATCGTCGGCGCGCCGCCCGGGTACGTGGGGCACGAGGCGGGCGGGCAGCTCACCGAGGCGGTTCGCCGCCGGCCGTACCAGGTCATCCTCCTCGACGAGATCGAGAAGGCGCATCGCGACGTCCTCGAGGGCTTCCTCCAGGTCTTCGACGAGGGGCGGCTCACCGACGGCCGCGGCCGCACGATCGACTTCACCAACACGGTGATCATCCTGACGTCGAACATCGGCGCCGATCTGGCGCCGGCGAGCCAGCGCGGGCGCATCGGCTTCGGCGCGCGACGCACGGTCACCGAGAAGAACGCCGAGTACGAGACCGCGGTCATCGGCGCGGCGCGGGCCGCTCTGCCGCCCGAGCTCTACAACCGCCTCGACGAGGTGCTCGCCTTTCCGCCGCTCACCCGCGAGGACGTGGCGGAGGTGGCGCGGCGCATGCTCGTCATCCTCGGCACCGATCTCGAGGGGGCGCGCGGCGTGCGCCTCGACGCGAGCGAGGCGGCCATCGAGGCGCTGCTCGACGGGGGCGGCTTCGACGCCACGCTCGGGGCGCGACCGATGCGCCGAGCGATCGCCCGGCTCGTCGAGGCACCCATCGCGGAGCTCATCCTGCGCGGTGAGCTGTCGCGCGGCGACGTCGCCACCGTCGATGTGGAAGACGGCAAGATCGTGGTCGACGCCGTCACGCCGCGCGCCCAGACGGCCTGAGACGAGTTTGTCTTAGACGCTGGGCCCCTCGATCGCGCGCCGGTAGCGCTCCCGGCGCGCGTTGTCCCGGAGGATGTCGTACGCCTCGTCGAGCACGATGGCGATCTTGCGCACGTCCTCGTCGAGGTCGGCGATCTGCGGCGTGAGGATCCGCGCCGGCTCGAAGGCGCGCCGCAGATCCACGAACGCGCGGCGAACCTCGTAGCTCGTCGCGCTGCGCGGAACGCCGAGGAGGGCGAAGTAGTCTCCCTCGTCGACCAGCTGCAGCCTCGCGCGGACCCGCGCCCGGACGGCGTCCTCGTCGAGCGAGTCGGGCCCGGCGGCCGGCGCAGGCGGGGGGCTCGCGTGCCGGGGCTCGCCGATGGCGCGGACCGTCTCGACGACGCGGAGCAGCTCCAGCGCATAGAGCACCGACGCGACGTCGGGCTCGGGCGAGCGATCGAGGAGCGACTGGATCGGGTGGCCATGCGCGTTCTGGATGCGCTCGCCGATGCTCGGCTCGAGCGAGCACTCGCTCGCCAGCTGCGCCGCCGGCCCCTCACCGATGCGTGAGCCGGGGCCGCCGAGGCGCGCGAGGGCGTCCTCGGGCGCGACGACGCGGCGCACGACCTCGACGAACACCTCGGCGCCCGTCGAGCGCTCGAAGACGCTCGGCTCGCCGCGGAGCCGACCGGGCGGCTCGACCTCGATGAGCGCGGTGCCGGTCGACTGCTGGATCATGCGGCCGAGGATCCACTCGGCGTGCTCGCGCAGGACGCTCCAGAGCTGATCCTGACGGAGGTGACCGTGCGCCACCAGGGCTGCTCCTGCGTGGCGGCCGAACGGGGGCAGCTTTCCGACGAGTCCCTGAACGTCCTCGCGCGAGAGATCGCCGCGCGCGACGAGGAAAGCGAGAAGGCTCTCGCTGTCGACGCCCGAGGCGGCGGTCACGAGATCGCCCTCGCGGAACACGGCACGGCGTACTCCCTCCTGCGATTCGATGCAGAGTGCACCTGTCGCCCGTGTGACGATGGCATGCGCGACCGCCCGCGCGGCGTCGCCGGGCGCGAGCACGCTGGGCATCGGAGCCGACGGCCCGAGGCCCAGGCCCAGGCTCGCCACCGGCGCGGCAGCCGGCGGGCGGACGGCGAGCGTCACCACCGGCGCCTCCCGCGGGAGCGCGTGCGGCGGGTCCATCGCGGTCGGCGGCGGCCCGAGGCTCGCAGCAGGCGGGCTCGACGGGGAGCGGGGCTCCACGTGCGGGATCAAGCTGCCCGCCGCGTCGGTCCGGACCGGCACCTGGCCGGTGAGAAAATCGGTGAAGCGGCCGCTCGTCGTGCCCGCGTGCGTGCTGCCGCCGCTCGTCTTCGCCATCGGCGGCTCGGTCGCCGGCGCCTTGGGGTTCGTGACGCGCGCTCCCGCGTTGGTGCCGGCGCCGGTGCCAGCGCCCGTCGACATGCGACTCCCGCCGGACGTCGTCCCCTTCGCGTGCGCGCCGATCTCGGCCGGCTCGTCGATGTCTTCACCGTCGAGCGGCTCGTCGAGGGACGCCAGGACGTCCGCGGGCAGGACGGCCTCGATCTCCTCCTCCGGCGTCGGGAACACCGACTCGTGGGTGACCTGCCCGCCGATGCGCCGCTCGGCCTCGGCGAGGAGCTGCTCGAGCTCGGTGCTCACTTGCGCCGACGGGGAGCGCCGCTCCTCGGGCGAGAACGAAGGCAACAGCGCCGGAGGGGGCGCCACGACGCGCGGGATGTTCATCGAGCCCCGCGGCGGAGGCGATGCCGCGCTCACGTCGCGCATGCTCGGGGGCGGCAGCGAGCCGGGCCTGCGCGGCGGCGGCTCGAGGGACATCGACGAGACCGAAGGCGGCGGCGTCGAGGGGCGCGCCATGGGGCCGTGGCTCGGCCCGCCGGTCAAGGCTTCGAGTTTCTTGAGGAGCGTGGGGATCTCCACCGGGCGCTTGAAGAACCCGCTCCCGTCGCGCGACAGCGCCGCCTCGACGCTGCCGACCGCGCCGCCTTCCTTGCCCAGGAAGATCACCTCGATGCCCTCGGCCTCCGGGATCTCGTGCATCCTCGTCAGCGCGTCGAGCGCCCCTTCGGCGTCGGCGTCGACGAGGAGCACGCGCGGCCGCTGCACCGCGATGCGCGCGACGAGCATCGAGAGCGGCACGTCGGCGACGAGGTAGCCGCGCGACCGCAGGAGCTGGGCGATGCGCTCGGCCTCGGCAGACGGATCGCTGACGAACACCGTGGTCGGCATTCCTCGCGGCAGCTCGTCGTCCGGCCTCTCCTCGTCCACGATGCCCCTTACTTTTTGCGCTCTTCCTTCGGCGCCAAGAGCGCGACCAGGCGGTCGACGAGCTTGGGCAGGAGACCCGCCGAGTAGACGAGCACGAAGATGAAGACCACGAGGCCCACCTCGGCGCGCGTCATGTCGAAGAGCTGCACCTGACAAATTTACCATTTGCCGTGGTAGAGGGGGGGGTGCTTCCGGTGTTCCTTCGGCAGCGCGGCGAGGAAGCCGTCCCCGCGCTCCCCGGCGAATACCCGGGCCTCGCTGCCACGACCGAGGTAGCGCGCGCCAAGGACGGGCCATTCGCGCCCCTTCCGCTCGCACTGGCGGAGGACGCGTCGCTCCGCGAGTCGTTCGCGCGGGCGCTCGATCTGCCGCTCGTCGACGCGTACGCGAGGGCGCGGCTGTGGCTACTCCTCGGCCTGGTGCCGCTGCTCATGCTGGCGGAGCTCGATCGCGAGCTGGCGCGCGCCGGATTCCAGGGCGCGTACGGACGCATGCTCGGCGACCTGCTCATCGTCGTCGTCGCCGCGATCGACCTCGCGCGGCGGCTGCCCCGCAGCCCACGCACGACCGCGCTGCTCTTCTTCGGCGGAGCGATGCGCTACGGGCTCTTCATCGCGCGTCCGTGCGGCGCCGGCGTGCACCCGACGATCTTCCTCGCGCCGGTCCTGGCGATCGCGGCAGGCGTTCTCCTCCTCCGCCACGCGCCGACGCCCGCGCGCGTCACCGCGGCGATCCTCGCGCGCCTGCGCATCCCGGTGGCGGACGCCGAAGCCGTACGGGCGCGTGTACGTCCGACGCGCGCGCACCTGGGCGCCGCGATGCTCGGCGCGGTGGGGATGCCGCTGGCGCTCGCCGCGACGCGCGCGCTGGGGCCGTGGGGTCAGGCTGTCGTCTTCGTGACCTACGCGGCCATCGTGCCGCGCGTCGTCGAGCGCCTCTTCGAGCCCGGTGTCGTGCGGCGCGTGACCTGGCCACGCGTGCTCCCGGCGTTCGTCGTCGCCTTCGCGCTGACCGCCGGCATGACGGCCGGCGCGCACTACGGCTTCGACGCCGCGGCGTACACCGTGCGCTGCGTGAGCCCGAGCGCGTTCGACGCGACGGGCAAGAAGGCCCTCGACGCCGAGGGGCGCGACATCGCCAAAAACGTCGACAAGGCGCGCGAGAGTCTCCCCTACTTCTTCATGACGGTGCTCGTCGTGCCGCTGGCGGAGGAGCGCGTCTTCCGCGGCCTTCTGCAGCGCGTCCTGTCACGCCGGTTCGGCGACGCGCGCGGCGTGGCCTTTGCGGGGCTCGCATTTGGTCTCGCGCACCTCGGCGTCTACAAGATCGCGGTGTACCAGACGGTCCTCCTCGGGTTCGGCTTCGGCACGGCGTACGCGATGGGGGGCTACCCCGCGGCCGTGCTCACCCACCTGGCCTGGAACCTCAGCCTCGTGCTTTGACGCGGCGATGGGCGAAGCTACTCCGCGCCGGGGTTCTTGTTGCGACGACGCGTCGTCTTGGGGACTTTCCCCTCGAGCGGCGATTTTTGCGCCGTCGGCGTCATGTGGAAGCGGCTGGCCGGCCGGGCGGCGGCCTCGTGGACCTTGACCACGTTGCGCGTGATCTCGATGAAGCGCGACTGGCTGCGCACGATGGGCGCGCCGGGCTTCGGCTGCACGCGCACGTAGCTCCCGTCGGCCTGCAGCGCCCAGGCCTTCACGTTGTCCGAAGCGCCGACGGTGAGCGCGTCGATGAGCCGCGCGCGCAAGGTCGGGTCCTCGATCGGCACCATCACCTCGACGCGGCGGTGGAAATTGCGCGGCATCCAGTCGGCACTCGAGATGTAGACCTCGTCCTTGCCGCCGTTGGCGAAGTGCACGACGCGGCCGTGCTCGAGGTACCGATCGACGATCGCGCGCACCTCGACCGTCTCACTCACCCCCGGCACGCCCGGACGCAGGCAGCAGATGCCGCGCACGATGAGCGAGATGGGAACACCCGCCTGCGACGCACGGTAGAGCGCCTCGATCACGTCCTCGTCGACGACGGCGTTCATCTTCGCGACGATGCGCGCCGGCCGCCCGCTGCGCGCGTGATCGGTCTCGCGCGCGATGAGCCCGAGCACCGTCTCGTGGAGGCCGAGCGGCGCGACGATCAGGCTGTTCCACCTCGTGGGTGCGCTGTAACCGGTGAGCAGGTTGAAGAGGCTCGAGGCGTCCTCGCAGATCCCGACCTTGCTCGTCAGGAGCGAGTAGTCCGTGTAAGTGCGCGCGGTCGAGGTGTTGTAGTTGCCCGTCGACAGGTGCACGTAGCGGCGTAGCTTGCCGCGCTCGCGCCGGATGATGAGGAGGCACTTGGCGTGCGTCTTCAGGCCGAGGAGTCCGTACACGACGTGGACCCCGGCCTGCTCGAGCGCGCGCGCCCACTGGATGTTCGACTCTTCGTCGAAGCGCGCCTTGAGCTCGACGATGGCGGTCACCTGCTTGCCGCTCTCCGCCGCACGCGCCAGGGCCTTGATGATCGAGGAGTCGCCGCCGGCGCGGTAGAGCGTCTGCTTGATGGCGAGGACATCGGGATCGTCGGCCGCGCGGGTGATGAGATCGACGATGGCGTCGAAGCTCTCGTACGGGTGGTGCAGCAGCACGTCCTGCTCGCGCATGACGGCGAACACGTCCTCGGCGTCGCGCAGCGGCGGTACGACGAGCGGCATGAACGGCTCGTCACGCAGCTCGCGTCGATCGTCGCGCGCCGCCATCTGCAGCAGATCTGCGACGTTGAGCAGCCCGGCCGAGACCGTCGACTGCGGGCTCTGGATCGAGACGCGGTAGACGTCGCGGTCCGGATCCAGCTTCAGCGCCTTCACCAGCTTGGCCAGCGACGCGACCGTCGGCTCGCCGGCGACCTCGAGGCGCACCGCGTTGCCGCGCTCGCGCCGGCGGAGCTCCTGCTGGATCGTCTGCAGCAGGTCCTCGGCCTCTTCCTCGTCGATCTCGATGTCGAAGTTGCGCGTGACGCGAAAGGCGTAGACCCCCTTGAGGCGCACCCCCGGGAAGATCATCCCGACGTGGCGCGCGACGAGATCCTCGAGGAGCACGAACGCGTGCCGAACGAGCGATCCGTCGGGCATCTTGATGCCGGGGATCTCCATCAAGCGCGGCAGGATCATCGGCACTTGCACGACGCCGAAGCCTGCCTCCGCCGCGCCGTCGCCCATGAACATGACGCCCAGGTTCAGGCTCTTGTTGCGGACGTGCGGGAACGGGTGACCAGGATCGATCGCGATCGGGGTCATGATCGGGAAGATGTCGGACACGAACCGCTCGTCGAGCGCCGCGAGCGCGTCGGGGGGGAGCGCCTCGGGCTTGAGGAGCATGATCCCCTGCTCGGCGAGGCGCGGGAGCAGGTGGTTCACGAGGCCGACGGTGTGCTGGTGCACGAGATCGTGCACGCGCGTCGCGATGGTGTTGAGCTGCTCGGCGACGGTCATGCCGTCGGGGGCGATCTCGCCGACCTCGCCGGAGAGCTGCTGCTTCAGTCCGGCGACGCGGACCATGAAGAACTCGTCCAGGTTCGAGCTGACGATCGCGTAGAACTTGAGCCGCTCGAGGAGGGGAACGCTCTCGCTCTCGGCCTCCGCGAGCACGCGGGCGTTAAACTCGAGCCACGACAGCTCGCGGTTCAAGTAAAGAGAGTTCGAGCGGAGATCCGGGACCTCTCCGGTGGGCTGCGACGGCAAGACCGGCACCGAGGCCGAGACCGGCGGATGCGGGGTCGAGCTCGAAACGGGCCCAGGTTCTGTCGTCATCGGGACGGCTACTTTACCTCATCTCCCTCCGGAGCCTTCTTTTCGGGGGTCTTCGGAGAGGGCGGCGGCGCGATATCCCTGCGCATCCACACGTGATTTGCTTCGAACGCGGCGGTCTCCACGTAGTTCGCGGACACCCAATCGGCCGTCTTGGGACTGTGCTCCCGGAGGTCCTGGAATGCGTCCTGCCAGGTGATGAGGGGGGCCTTGTCGAGGAAGACGAACGCCGCGGGAGGCGCCTTGATGAGGCGCCCAAAGAGGTCGGCCTCGTGGGCGTCGCGGAGCGCCGTGATGCGCGCTTGCTCCTGCAGGTTGGGGTGGAGCCCGGTCGGCGACGGCAGCTGCCCGCCCGCCAGCGCCGCGTCGGCGTTGAGATCGTACGCGTAGATGTACGGCGTCGCGCTCATGCGCTCGGCGAGAAAGAGGATGTACGGATCCATGCCGTACATCTGGACCTTGTCGGCCGGACCGGTGTGCTCCTTCAGGTACGCCGCGGTCTGCCGCAGCTCCCACGGGAAGAAATCATAGGTCGTGAAGTAGACGAGGTAGTCCCGCGAGCTCCGCTCCTCGGCGTCGCGCGCCTTGGTGAGGATCCACAGGTTCGTCGTGTGGGGCGACATCGGCATCATGAGCGCGACGCGTAGCGCCAGCGCGCTCACCACCAGGAACGGCGCGAGGCGACCGCCGGCACGACGCGACGCGCGGGACGTGGGGGCGCGCTCCCAGAGCCACACCGCGATGGCGAGCCACTGCAGGTGGAGCCCCGCGCTCACGGGGTGGAAGTGGTACGGAAACCCCTTCGCCTGCAGGACCACGTTGGCGAGGCCGCACAGCGGCAAGAGCGCCAGCGCCAGCGTGCGGCGGGGCATCTGGCGATCGAGGATGAGCCCGAGCATCGCCGCGCTCGTCACGAAGGAGAGGCCCGCCGTCGTGCTGACGCCGGGGAGGGAGAAGATCTCCACGGCGGAGCGCGGCCAGATGAACCGGTACATCGTCGGGACGTCCACGAAGTAGATCCGGACGAACGCTGCCAGGTCCGCGTAGACGAGGAGGTAGCAGAGCTGCGTGAGGGCGCCGAACGCTCCGCCCAGCGCGAACGTGACGAGGCGCGGCTTCTTCGCGAGCTTGGGCTCGTCGTCGACGACGACGGCCAGGACCTGCGCGACGGTGAAGAGCACGAACGTCGGCTTGCCGAACCACGTCACCACGCTGAGCGCGCCGGCGACGGCCAGGAGACGACGCGGCCACACCGCGCCCGCCCGACGCAGGCCCGCCTGCGCCACGATCTGGAGCATCACCGACGAGAGCAAGAACCAGTCGAAGAAGCTCTCGCGCTGCGCCAGATCCCAGAAGATGTACTGGAGGTACTGCGCCGAGAGCACCACCCAGCCGGCGAACGCCCAGGCGACGTGCGCGACGATGCGCTCGGGCCGCTCGAAGAGGCGCGCGGCGGGGAGGAGGCGCTTGCCGAGCCCCGGCAAGCACGCGCCGGCCAGCGCGAAGGAGGCGCCGGTCACCACCAGATCGAGGACGCGGAAGCGATGCTCGTCGGCGCCTCCAAGCTTCAGGAAGACGAGATGCACGAGGTGCGTGAGCGGACCGTTCACGTCGCGGACGTCGAGGTAGTCCTTGGCGCCGCGGCTGACGGCCCACGCGACGTACTGGAAGATCCCCTGGTCGCGGCCCAGCGTGGAGAGAGACGCGCGGTGGGTCGCGTCGACGACCCAGAAGAGCGGCGGCAGCGCGACGATGAGCGCCGGCACGAGGGCGGGGAGCAGCCGCCGCACGGCCCTTCGCCAGCGGACGGTCCGCGCGAGCTCCGCCCCCTCCGACGCCGCGTCGTCCTCCTCCATGAAGGCCCGAACCTAGATCAGGGAGCGCCAATATGCTCCCTGATTTCGCCTCCCGCTCTACTGGAGCGCGTCGGTGCGGACGAACATCTGGTAGGCGCCGGAGTGCGGATTGCCCGACGACGCGTCGTCGAACGAGGCGTTGTAGACGAGGGCCGAGCCGTAGGGCCCGATGGTCACCGCGTCGGCGCCGACCAGGCCCGCCCAGCTCACCTTGCACGCCGTCGTGTCGGCGTCGGTGCAGGAGTCGGCGACGCCGGCGAGGCAGGCGGAACGCGCAGCGGGCGTGAGCGGCACGTTGACGCCGCCGTAGGCTGCCATCACCGTGTCGATGTCGGCTCCCCCGGTCGCCTTGCCGGTCCACACCGAGACCGTCGCCGTCTTGGCCGTCGGGTTGTAGACCTCTACATACTGGTAGGACGTCACCGAGGTCCCGATCGTCGCGCCGGGGCAAGTGTCGGCGAGGAGCCCGATCGTCTGCGCGGCGGGCAGCGAGAACTTTGCGCTGGCCTTGGCGCCGACCGTGGTCGGGATCTTGATGGACGCGCTCGCGGTGCCGCCTTCCGGCACGAAGCAACCGCCGAAGTTCCCCCACGTGCACGCGGCGGAGCACACGCGCTGGCGGCCCCCGACGTCGCACGACAACCCGACCTCGAAGTCCACCGTCGCGGGCTGGCAGGCGTCCGCCGGCTGCCCTTGGCACGAACCCACCGCGTACGAGCAGTCGTTCTGACAGACCTTCTGGCGCGTGCCGCAGAAGCCGCACGTCTCGGTCGTCGTCTTGCCCGGCGTGCAGCCACCGGGGACCTGCCCCTGGCAAAATCCCCACGCGCCCCACCTGCCGACGGGCCCGCCATCGGGCGCGAGGCACGTACGCGTCTGGAAGCCGCAGATGCCGCACGCTTGCTGCTGGATGGTGTCGAGCGGCTGGCATGGCGAGCCCTGCGGTCCGCCGGCGTCCTGGCCGGCTTCGATGATCTGCGCGTCGGGCGGCATGCCGGAGTCGGCGGAGCCCGCCTCGGGCCGCGGCGCGGCGTCGGGATCGCCGGGAAGCGCGCTGCCTTCGAGCGTGGCGTCGTGGCCACCGCCGGTCGACGCGTCGGTGCCGAGCGAGTCCGCGGTCGGCGAGGCCGCGTCGCCCTCGTCCAGGATCGGGGCGCCGCCGTCGGCGCTGCACGCCGTGGTGGCGTGGAAGGCAAAAAGCACCGCCACGGCGAGCAGAGAACGAACGAGACGAACGGCACGCATGTGAGAGCTCCTTCGAAGATCGGTGATCGGCCCGAGCGCGGCGAAGCGCGGCTAGTGGAAGCACATGGCGTCCGAGTTCAGCGGCGCCGCGCCACCGGGGGCGAGGTACTTGGTGGTGGTCGGGCCATCCAGCGCCGTGTCGTCGACGCAGTAGGCGCTGTTGCCGTCGAGCGCCGGGTGCGGCTGCTGCGACGCGGTGGGTTTCACGTCGCAGGACAGGACGCCGCCGGTGAGCTTCGCGGTGATGAGCGTCACCTTCCACATGTCGCCGGTGGTGTCGTCTCCGGCCGTCGTCAGCCTCGGGAAGTCGATCCCGGTGACCGGGCTGTACCCGGTGGAGAGCACGCGCTCGCCGTTGCAGTAGACGTTGACATGCGTGCGCGAGACCCCGCTCCCGCCGAAGTACTTCACGGCCACCGCGTACTTCGAGCCGTCCGCGGGGGCGTCGACGTTGATGTTCTCGGGCCCGCAGAAGCCGCCGCCTACGTTCCCGCCGGTGCTCGTAGGCGCGTTGGGGTTCGTGACCGTCGCGTCGCACTTTCCAGACAGACCGTTCGCGTCGCGATCGAGGCGGGGGTTCATGCACGCGCCGCTCGTCTGGGATCCCCAGCCCTGGCACGCCGACGACGCCGACGTCGGATACCAGGAGAGCGAGCTGCTGCCGTAGCAGCTGGCGTAGTAGCAGTCCTCGGTCGCGCAGGTGCCGCTCCAGCCCTTCTTGGGGCACGACGCGAAACCGTCGACCTTGGCCACGTGCAGATCGAGATCGACGCCCGCGGCCTCGGTGTCCCAGCACGCCTCGGCACGAATGCCCGGGGCGCGCACCGCGATCTTTTGCGTGCACGCGTAGTGCTTGCCGAAGAGCTCGAACTCGCCGGTGACGAGGTAGTCACCGGACAGCGAAAATGCCGGGTAGAACGAGGAGGTGACCGTCGGCTCGGCGGCGACGACGCCGTGCTCTTTTCCGCTGAGGCCGAGCGTGTCCGCCTGCTGGCTGACGGGCGCTCCGGTGCCGTCCGGCGTCTTGTACATCGCGAAGGTCGGGTGCGGCAGCACGTTGTCGCAGTCACCGCCGACGAGCGACCACTTCCAGTTCTTCGCGGACGCCGACTCGGCGGGGTTCTGGAACCACGCGGCGCCGTCGACCCTGAGCGGGAGCTGCGACGGGGCGGGGTAGGGCCTGGTCTCGAGCGGCGTCGTCGGGCACTGGATGCTGCCCGGCCCGCAGCTGCAGTCGTGGGCCCTCGAGTTCTGCTCGCGGCCGTCGCAGTCGAAGTCACCCTTCGCGCAAAAGTCGTCGGCGAACGGCGGCTGGGCGCCTCGGCAGTGGCCGCTCCACGTGCCGGCGAACTCGGTCGTGTGCTTCACGCAGTCGACGGTCCCCCGCGCGTTCTGTGCGCACCAGCCGGCGGGGACGCCGCCCAGGGTCTGGCTCGCGGGGACGAGAAAGCACTCCTTGGTCACGCCCGCCGCGGGGCAAGCGCAGCCCTCGTCGACGAGCCCGTCGCAGTCGTCGTCGAAGCCGTTGCCGCCGGCGCCGTTCGGCGCGAAGCCCGCGAGATCGTGCTTGCCGTCGCACTCGTCCCCGGTGGCGACCATGCACACACGCCGCACGGGACCCGGGCCGCCTGCGTCCGGTGTGCAGCTCTGCTCCGCGTCGATCGTCCCGTCGTTCAGGAGGCCGCCGCCGTCCAGAATTCCCCCCGCGGCGCCGGGCGCTGCGGCGAGCTCGGGCGGCGGCCCCGCGTCGAGGGCGCTCTCCGCATCGAAGCCCCCCTTCGGACCTGCGCTGCAGGCGACGACCACCCCGAGCGCGAGACCGGCGACGGCGAGACGAACGGAGTGAGCGGAACGAAAGAGACGCCTCATCGGGCGACGCTATGGAGCGTTCACGCGAGGCCGTCACGGACCCGACGTGCCAATGCGTTGTACGAACGCGCCAACGCGGGGCTAATCGTCGATCGGACGCGGCGGAGACATCTGCTCGCGGTACTTCTGCGGCGTCGTCCCGGTCCATCGACGAAACGCTCGATAGAAGGGCGCCGGATCGGAGAAGCCGAGGACGAAGCAGACCTCCGAGATCTCGGTGTCCGGGCGCGTGATGAGCTGCAGCGCGGTCTCTCGTCTCACTTCGTCGACGAGCGCCCGAAGGCTGGTCCCGAGCTCGCCGAGGCGCCTCTGGAGCGTTCGCACGGAGGTGCGGCTCGCTCTCGCGAGCTCGCTCAGTCTCGGCGTGCCCTCGGACAGGCGCGTGGAGATCTGGCGGCGCAGCTCGGCCAGCGCCGGATCGGGGCCGGTGGCGTCGACGGCGAGCCTCCGAGCGTGCGCGTCGAGCATCGCGCCTACGTAGGGGTCGGCCGTCTTGAGCGGTCGAGCGAGCATGGACGCGTCGAACGTGAGCGCATCGCGCGGCGCACCGAACCGCACGGGCGCGCCGAAGAACGCCTCGTAGCGCGCGACGGCGGCCGCAGGCGCGTGGGTGAACGTGCATGCATGCAGCACCATGGCCGTGCCGACCAGCTCGCGGCAGCGCTCCGCGATGATCCCCATCGTGAACTCGGCGAGGTACCGGTCGCGCAGCGCGTCGGGCTCGAGGGTTCGCACGACGGTCGCCTCGTCACCCGCGACCTCGAGGGTGATCTGCACGCGATCGGTGAGCATGCAGACGTACCGGGCGACGCGCTCGATGGCGTCGCGGAGGGTAGGGCTCGTCATCGTGCAGTAGTCGATGAAGCCGAAGGTCCCCAGCGGCGAGGCGCGCGCGATCTCCAGCCCGAGCAGCGGCTCGCCGAGCTTCGCGCTCAGCCCCTCCAGGAAGGCGAGGACCTGCTTCTCGTCGAGCGTGTCCCCCTCGCCGAGGTGCGCGACGACGGCATCGACGTCCGCACCGAGGCGCTTCAGGCCCTGCACCATCGGCAGCACGAGGCGTGCCGACACGCCGTGACGCCCGCGCGCTCGAACGTCGCCGCTCGCCTTTCCGGCGCGTGTCGTGGCCATGTCCCCAGCCTATGGCAACCGTCCTTTGGACGAACAGTTGCCATGGACTCCTCGTGACTCTAAGGCCACGGCAACGCTGGGAATAGACCGCGGCATGTCGCTTGCTCAGGGCTTAACGAAGGGGGAAGTGCTCGACGGCGCATCGAAAAAGGCGCCACAATTCGGGTCACCATGAGCGATCCCGTCCGGCGACTGGCCACGCCGCAAGCTGCCCCGGCCGATCGCGCGCGGGCGTTCGGGGAGATGATGGCGCTCGCGAAGGGCAAGCACGTGCTCATCGCGCTCCGCGGTCACCCCGATCCGGACGGCATCGCGTCGGCGATGGCGCAGGCGCACATCGCCGCGCGCTTCGGCGTCGCCAAGACGACGATCGGTTACTCGCACGAGCTCAGTCACCGCGAGAACCGCGCGCTCGTGAAGCTCCTCGGTGTCGAGCTCAAGAAGATCAAGGCGGTGAAGGAGGTCGGCCACGTCGATTTCCTCTCACTCGTAGACTCGTACGACGTGGACCCCGAGGTCTCCGACGCCGACCAGTTCGAGGTCCTCACGATCGTCGATCACCACCGCGCGCCGGCGCCGCCCAAGGCGCGCTTCGTCGATCTTCGCTCCGACGTGACGTCGACCTCCACGATCTTCACCGAGTACCTGGCGGAGCTCGCGCCGCTCGACCCAGAGGCCGAGGAGGACAGGCGCGTCGCGACCGCGCTCATGCACGGTCTGTCGACCGACACCGACGACTTCGTGATCGCGCGCGCCGTCGACTTCCGCGCGGCCGCGCAGATCTCCGAGGTGTGCGATCGAGATCTGCTCGCGGACCTGAGCCGCCGCCTCATCGCGCCCAGCGCCATGGACGTCATCGCCCGCGCGCTCGCCGCGCTCGTCGTGCGGCGCAACTTCGCGATGGCCGGCGTCGGCTTCGTGTCCGAGTCCGATCGCGACACGATCGCGCAAGCCGCGGACTTTCTCGTGCGGCGCGAGGACATCGACACCGTCGTCGTCTACGGCGTCGTCAGCGACCGTTTCATCGAGGGCTCGCTCCGCACGCACTCGCCGAGCGTCGATCCGGCGGTGTGGCTGGAGCAGGCGTTCGGCCACGACGACAAGGGGCGGCCGTACGGCGGCGGGCGGCGCGACAAGGGAGGCTTCCGGATCCCGATCGGATTTCTCGGTCGCTCGACCGATCGCGCGCAGCTCTGGACGCTCGTCGAGCACGCCGCGCGCACGGCGCTCTTGAAGCAGCTGGGCGACGAGCCGACGACCGGGCTCATGGCCGCGCCGTCCGCGTAGCGCCGGCGCCGTCGCGCTCAGCCGGGCGCGCTCAGATGAGAACGGCGAGCATCCCGTGGCCGGCCGTCGCCGCGCGCGCGTAGAGCGACGAGACCCGGATGAGCGAGCGCGCCACCGTCTGGACCTCACGCTCGCTCGGCGAGCGATCCTGACCGTAGTCGCCGTGGATCTCCTTGCCGTGCAAGGACGGGAAGCGAATGCGCACCACGTCGCGGGGGAGACGGGCGAGCGCCATGGACACGTGCGCGACCCGGTCGGGCAAGAGCACGCGCGCCTTGCCGTGCGGTGTGGACGCGGCGATCGCTCGGCCGGTCCGCGCGAGGATCGCGTCGCCCAGCATCGGCTCGCGGCCGCGGTCGGAGAGGAGGTAGTCGAGCGCGTCCCACGTGTCGGCGAGGTCGAGCAAGCCGGGGACGTCCGTATCGTTGCGGGCTTCGCATAGCTCGGCGAGGAGCTCGGGGGCGGCTTCGATCTGGCGGAGGCGCGCGTCGGAGAGGGTGCAGAGAACGCCGTTCTTCTCCATGGCGGAGATGTAGGTACCACTTCATCGGGGGAAAGGCTCGCGATTGCGAGGGGGCGGTGTAACCTCCCGGCCCGAGGGTCTCCTCGATGCGCGTCGCGTTTTTCGGCCTCCCGATGGCCGCGCTCCTGCTGGCCCGCGACGGGCACGAGATCGTGTACGCGGCGATCTGTCGCGCCGGGGCCATCGGGACCCGCCGGCTGACGCGGCACATCGGCAGGGAGCGCGTGTTCGTCAAGCCGAGCCTCACCTCGGAGGCCACGACGGCGCGCGTACGGGTCGCCGCGCCCGACCTCGTCGTGAGCTGGTTCTGGACGACGCGGATCCCGATGCGCATCGTCGACGCCGCGAAGCACGGCGGCTTCGGCGTGCACCCGTCACTCCTGCCGAGGCACCGCGGGCCTGACCCGTATTTCTGGGCGATCGACATGGGCGACGCCGAGAGCGGCGTGACCGCGCACCGCATCGCCGAGCAGTACGACACCGGCGCGATGCTGGGTCACCGCGTCCTCCCGATCGCTCCGACGTGGAACGCGTGGACGCTCGCGAAGAAGCTCGACCGCCCGAGCCTCGCGCTGCTGCGCGATACCGCGCGCGCGTTCGCTTCGGGCGCACCGCCGGCCGAGACGCCCCAGGACGACGCGCGGGCGACGGCCGCCCCTGCGCCCGACGACGGGATGCTGGAGCTTCGCTGGACTTGGCCGACCGAGCGCATCGTTCGCCGCGTGCGCGCCGCGGGCCCTTGGCCGGGCGCCTTCACGGAGGTGGGCGGCGAGGAGCTCGTCGTCGCCCGCGTGGAGCCGGTGTCGGACTACCCCCGCGCGCTCGCCACCGGCGAGGCCGCCGTGGTCGACGGAACGGCCATCGTCCGAACCTCGGACGGCGCCGTGGCCCTCGTCGAAGGCCGGGACGGCGAGGGCCGTCCACTGAACAAACAAGCCCTCGCAACGCTCGTCGGAAGGATGGCCAAAGCCCAAGGCCTCCTCTAGGATCGGCCAATGTCCGATCCGGTCTCGACCGCCAAAACCGCGAGGGAGCACCTGGCGCGCGGTCTCAATGCGCTGCAGTCCGACCCGAACATCCCGCCGAAGCTCCTCGAGCTCGCCGCGCCGATCGCGCAGAGCATGGGGGCGCTGCACCAGATCGAGCGCTCGCAGGGGCGTGAGCTCTCGCCGCACGCCGACGTCGCGCTCAACAACGTGCGTCAGGCGCTCCAGTCGCTCCAGGGCGCGGGCGCGACACACCCTGCGGTGGGGCAAGCGACGGAGGCGGTCGCGGCCTCCCTCGGGCTCGTCCACTCGCTCTCGAAGATGGCGCAGGCCGGCGGCGGCGCTCCGCAGGCGCAGGCCCCGCAGCAGCGCCCGCCCCAGCAGCAGATGGGCTCGCAGAACGCGTTTCCGCCGCAGCAGCAGATGCCGCCCCAGCAGGTGCAGCAGCAGCGCCCGCCCCAGCAACAGATGCCGCCCCAGCAGCAGATGCCGCCCCAGCAGATGCAGCAGCAGCGCCCACCGCAGCAGCAGATGCCGCCGGCGAACGCCGTGGGGCAAGGAGGCATGGTCGCCGGCGATCCCTTCGCCCGCCCGGGCGGGGGGCCGCAGCCGGCGACGCCCAGCATCCCGGTGCCCTCCCCGCCGATGCAAGGCAACATGCCCGTCGTCAACGCCGACCTCGGCGCCCATAGCTCGACGAACTTCTACAAGGGCCTGAGCGGCAACGACATCGTCGATCACGGCGGCCTGTTCGTGTCGACGTACATGGTCCCGAAAATCGGGACGCCGGTGCGCCTCAGGGTGGCCTTGCCGGGCGGCTACGAGTTCGAGGCGAACGCGATCGTGAAGTGGTCGCGCGAGCAGTCCGAAGGCGGCGCCGACGCGCCCCCCGGCTTCGGCGCCCAGTTCACGCAGATCACGCCGGAGGCGCGTCAGCTCGTCTACCGCTACGTGCGCAACCGCGAGCCGCTCTTCCACGACGATCTCTGATTCTTTGACCGGTCTATACCCGCGCCTTTTCCCCCGCTGGAAGCCTCGCCCCGAGCTCGTGCCCCGCGGCGAGGTCACCGATCCCGGGGCGCGTATCGCGTGGCTCGGCACGGCCGGCCACGTCATCGAGGCAGGCGGCGCGACGCTCTTGCTCGATCCGTTCGTCTCCCGTCCGAGCTTGCTCCGCACGGCAGCGACGCGCCTCGTCCCCGACGAGGCCGAGATCGCGCGACGCATTCCGTCGAAGGTCGACGCCGTCCTCTGCGGGCACAGCCACTACGATCACATGCTCGACGCGCCGCTGATCGCGCGCCGGACGGGCGCGGTGCTCGTCGGGTCGCGGACCACGTGCGCCTTCGCGCGCGCGAGCGGGGTGCCGGAGTCGCAGCTGCGCATCGTGCCGCCCACCGGCGCCACCGTCCGCATCAAGGACGCCGAGATCCGCTTCGTGCGCAGCCGCCACGGGCGCATCCGCCCGGTCGGAGTCCCCTTCCCAGGCGAGTCCCTCGCGCCGCGTCTCCCGGGCCGCGTCTTCCACTACAAGATGGGCGGCGCGTTCGGCATCCTCGTCCGCGCCGGCGGCGTCGCCATCTACCACAACGGCAGCGCCGATCTCGTGGACGCCGAGCTCGACGGCGAGCGCGCGGACGTCCTGCTCGTGGGCCTGGCCGGGCGCACTTCGACGCGCAACTACCTCGCGCGCCTCGTCCACGCGCTCTCGCCGGGCCTCGTCGTCCCCACGCACCACGACGCCTTCTTCGCCCCGCTCGCGCGCGGCGTGCACCTGCTCCCGGGCATCGATCTCGAGGGTTTCGTCTCCGAGGCGCGGGCCCAGTCGCCCGACGCGCGCATCATCACCCCCGGGTACTTCGACGTGATCGCCGTCCCGCGAGGCGCCGCCGCCAAAGCGGTGATCGTGGCCTAGGGCCGCTTCGGGCCTTGATGTAGACTCGCGGACCCCTCTTGAGCCTGAGCTTTACGTGAGAGCGCGCCTCGGTCTCGTCTCGCTCGCGGTCGCCCTGGCGGCCGGGCTCGGCGCGCCCCCCCGCGCCCGGGCCGCGAACGATCCGAAGCTCCTCTGGCAGACGATCGAGACGCCGCACTTCCGGATCCACTTCCCCTCGCAGGGCCGGCCCGTCGCCGAGCGCGTCGCCGATCTCGCCGAGGACATCCACGCGCGCCTCGCCCCCGCCGTCGGCTGGCGCCCGAGCGAGGTGACCGAGCTGCTCCTCGCCGACCAGACCGACAGCGCGAACGGCTCGGCCACCGCGCTCCCCTACAACGCGGTGCGCCTCAACATCACCGCGCCCGACGACATGTCGCCGCTCGGCGACGCCGAGGACTGGTACCTCGAGCTCGTCACGCACGAGTACACGCACATCCTCCACACCGATCACATCTCGGGGCTCCCGGCGATCGCGAACGCGCTGCTCGGCAAGACGTTCTCGCCGAACCAGGTCCAGCCGCGCTGGGCGCTCGAGGGGCTCGCGGTCTTCGAGGAGAGCCAGCGAACGAGCGGCGGTCGGCTGCGCAGCGCGATCTGGAACATGTACATGCGCTCCGACGTGCTCGAAAACAACGTCGCCCAGCTCGACGAATTTTCGAACTCGGTGCGCAGGTGGCCGCAGGGCAACATCTGGTATCTGTACGGCTCGTTCTTCATGCGCTGGATCGCCGAGACCTACGGCGAGGACGCGATCCGCAAGATGATCGACGACTACGGCCGTCAGGTCGTCCCCTACGCGTTCAACCGCTCCGTCCGGCGGGCGACGGGGCGCACGTTCGAGGAGCTCTACCCCGCGTGGATCGCGACCCTGCGCGGCATCTACACCGCGCAGGTCGACGCGGCGCGCGCCCGCGGCATCCGTCAAGGCGTGCGCATCACCCAGGCCGGCCAGACCGCGCGCCACCCGCGGTGGATCCCGAAGGGCGCGTGGCCGGGCCACGAGGGTGACCTCCTCTACTTCCGGGACGACGGCCACGACTCCGCCGGCATGTACGCCATCCCCGTCTCACGCGATCCGACGAGCGGGAAGATCACCGGCGCGCGCGAGGTCGATCGCGAGCTCCTCATCCGCGTGTCGGGCGAGTCGACCGTCTCCTTCACTCCCGACGGCGGCACCGTGTGGGACTCGGTCGACGTCTACCAGAACCTCTTCGCGTTCAACGATCTGTTCCGCGCGCCGCCGAACACGCGCTCGCCGCGCGGCCTCGAGGGGCGAGCGAAGCGGCTGACCGAGGGCTTCCGCGCCATCGAGCCCGACGTCTCGCCCGACGGGCGGCGCGTCGCGTTCACGACGAACCACCGCGGCACGACGTACTTGCAGGTCGCCCACTTGACGGAGGACGGCGTCCTTGACGTGAAGAACGTCGTCCCCGGGCAGATGTTCGATCAGGCGTACACGCCGCGCTGGTCACCGGACAACCGGCACCTGGCGTACTCGGTGTGGACGCACGGCGGCTATCGAGACGTCCGCGTCGTCGACACGCTCGATGGCTCGTTCGTCGAGATCGCGCACGACCGCGCGCAGGACGGCGGCCCGTCGTGGTCGCCCGACGGCAAGTACGTCTTTTTTCACTCGGACCGCGCGGGCAACATCGACAACGTCTTCGCGTGGGAGATGGCCACCCACCGGCTCCGCCAGGTCACCAACGTGGCGACCGGCGCATTCCAGCCCGAGGTGAGCCCCGACGGCAAGACGCTCGCGTACGTCGGCTACACGCACACCGGCTTCGATCTGTTCGCGATGCCGCTCGACGAGGGCCAGTGGCTCGAGGCGCTCCCGTACAAGGACGATCGCCCGGAGACGACGCCGGACCCGCCGCACCACGCGTGGAAGGTGAAGCCGTACAACCCCCTGCCCACGCTGGCGCCGCACAAATACGGCGTCACGCTGGGCCAGGGAAATTTCGGCAACGCCGCGACGGTCACGATCGGCGGCTCCGACATCGTCGGCATCCACAACTACGCCGCGTCGCTCACGAGCGAGTTCGAGAAGCCGGAGCTCCAGGGCTCGCTCTCGTACACGTACGGCCGGCTCCCGGTCGATCTCTCCTTCAGCGCGTACCGTTCGATCGCGCCGCGCGGAGGCCTCGCGCTCGGCGGCGCACGGCCGACGTGGATCAGCGAGGTGGCCGGGTTTTCGACGGGCGTTGGCTACACCATGCCGCGCCAGTTCGACACGCAGAGCTTCGCCCTCTCGTACTCCGTCGGCCGCACCGGCGGCGACCTCGGGCTCTCGCCGGAGAAGTTCGATCCCTACGAGACGCCGGGGTTTCCGGCGCGCGGCCTCGTGAGCTTCGTGCACATGGGCTGGGCGTACTCCAACGCCGAGCGCTTCCTGTGGAGCGTCGGCAACGAGCGCGGCTTCGGCGCGAACGTGAACCTCGAGGTGACCGATCCCGCCCTGGGGAGCGAGTACAAGGGCTTCAGCACCTCCGGCAACATGGAGTGGTTCACGACGATGCCCTGGCTCCAGCATCACTCGCTGGCGCTGCACACCGGCGCGGGGACGAGCGGCGGCAACTACCCGGGGCGCGGCGCCTTCTACGTGGGCGGCTTCGTCGACTTGCCGGTCATCGACTCGATTCGCAACACGCTCATCCAGGGCGGCATCGTGCTCCGCGGCTACCCGACGGTCGCCGAGGCGGGGCGCAGCTACGCGCTCTTCAACGCCGAGTACCGCTTCCCGATCCTCAACATCGACCGCGGCCCGTCGACGCTCCCGTTCTTCTTGAACCGCGTGAGCGGCACGTTCTTCGTCGACTACGGCAGCGCGTTCGACGACGCCTTCGTCGCCAAGTTCAAGACCGGCGCCGGCGCCGAGCTGTGGAACGACTTCACCATCGGGTACATCGAGTCGTTCACCTTCCGGCTCGGCTACGCGCGCGGCCTCTCGAGCGGCGGCCTCGACAAGACCTACTTCGTCGCGACGATCCCCTACTGACGAAAACTTGGCCCAATCCGGGCGCGGCCCCAATGCTCCGGGCCATGCGCATTGCCAGCGGTCTCTCCGCGTTCGTCCTCGCCGCGTCCCTCGCTCTGCCCCTCGCGCTCGCGACCACCGGGTGCCTCGCGGCGTCGCACGGCCCCGCGAAGGCCCAGGAGGCCGCGATGGACATGAACGTCCACGCCCGGTTCGGGCGGATGGAGCTGGCCACGGAGCTCGTCGCCCCCAAGGCGCGTAAGGAGTTCCTCGAGCATCGCCGGGGCTGGGGCGGACGCGTGCGCGTCGCCGACACCGAGCTCGCGGGGCTTCACATGGTCGACGACGACAACGCCGAGGTCACAGTGAAGGTCGCCTGGTACGACATGCGCAAGCAGGAGCTTCACGTGACGACCCTTCAGCAGAGGTGGCACGCGTTCAAGGGCGACTGGAAGCTCACGAAGGAGGCCCGCACGGACGGCGAGCTCGGTCTCCTCGGCGACGCGATCGAGCCGCCGGCGACGCCCGAAGGGGACGTCGCCGCCAAGCCACGCAACGCGCGCTTCCCGGCCGTGCACCTCGGCGGAGGGGAGCCGAAGGCAGACCCCGCCCCCGAGCCGGCGACGACCGCGGCCGCCGAGCCGTGAGCTGAACGAGAAGAGAGGAAGCCTCTCGAAAGCCGAACGCCCGAACGAGCGGCGCTCAGCCCTTCGGAGCGGCTTTCTCTTTCTTCGCGGACGTCTTCTTCGCCGCCGGCTTCTTGCCGGTCGGGTTGCGACGACGTGCGAGCTTCTCCTTCTTCTTCACCTGCGCCTTGCGGCGCTTCATCTTCTGCGACTTACGACGGTCGAATTTGCCCATGCGGCGGCCACCTTCGAACAGGTGGGCCCCTGCCGTCAAGCGCGTCGTACGCGCGGCGGCGGCTGTCTTGCTCGGGTCTTGCGCGACGCTTCGCGTGCCCGCGCGAGGCTTGCGGGCGGATCAGCCGGCGTTTTCGGCGACCGCGTCTTCGCGGCTTCGGACTTCCAGCCGGTAGCGGCTGTTGATCGTCTCGATGTAGAAAACTTCGCGGCCGGCGAGGCGGAGGACGCGTTTCACCGGCGTCGTCACGTACTCGTGCATCCCGTCGGGGAACTCGATCACGACGACGGAGCCCTTGCGCGGAGCACGCACCAGTCTTCCCGCGACCGCGCGGGAGCCCTTGCCCAGCTTGCGGAGGACCACTTCCACTCCTCCAATCTAGCATTCCCATTGGGCACGTCTACCCCTGTGGAGCCATCGCCCTTCCGCCCGAAGGCATTGATAAAGCGAAACAATCGGCCACGAGTGTCGCCCTTTGTGTGCGGGATCGACGGGCGGGGCGCCGCGTGTCTTTGCTCGCGCGCGGCAGTGGAGTAAGGCCGCGCGTGGACGCGTGGCGCGCGTCCACGCGTTGGTGACGACGCCAAGGTGAGGACGGAATGAGGGAGTCGGGTGAGCACCTTTCGTTCGGAGTCGCCGAGGCGGTCGACGTCGCGGCGCGACGCGGCTGCCTCGAGGTCGTGTGCGGCTCGATGTTCAGCGGCAAGACGGAGGAGCTCCTCCGCCGCATGAAGCGGGCGAGGCTCGCGCGGCAGCGGGTGCAGCTGTTCAAGCCGCGCGTCGACCAGCGCTACGACGCGGTGAAGGTCGTGAGCCACGAGGGTGCCAACGCCGACGCGGTCCCGGTAGGGAGCGCGGCCGAGCTGCTCGAGACGGTGCAAGCGGACACCGCGGTCGTCGGGATCGACGAGGTCCAGTTCTTCGACGAGCGAATCGTCGAGGTCTGCGACACGCTCGCCAACCGCGGGGTGCGCGTGATCTGCGCGGGGCTCGACCAGGACTACCGCGGGCAGCCGTTCGGCCCGATCTCGCTGCTCATGGCCGTCGCCGAGTTCGTCACGAAGCTCCACGCGGTGTGCTCCAAGTGCGGAGCCCAGGCTTGCCGCTCCCAGCGCCTCGTCGCGAGCGAGGGTCAGCTGTTCGTCGGTGGCGCCGCGGCCTACGAGGCCAGGTGCCGGAGGTGCTTCTCGCCGGGCGTGATCGAAGGACAATAGCGTCGTCGCGCGAACCGACCTACACGAAGGGTGTAGCAACCGTCCTGACGGTTGCTATACCGTGCGCGAATCATGAGCACAGTCCTCCGCCACCTCGCACCGCTCTTCGCCCTCACGCTCGCCGCCGTCGTTCCAGCGTGCGGGAATTCGACGCCGCCCGCCGCGGCACCCGCCAGCACGCACGGCGACGGCCACGGCCACGGCCACGGCGAGGGCCACGGCGAGGGCAAAGGCGAGGGCAAAGGCGAGCACGGCAAGGGCGAGGGGCACGGCCACCATGACGGCGAGCACGGCGAGCACGGTGAGCACCACGCGCTCACCGGCCCCGTGCACGAGCTGCACGAGATCCTCGCGCCCGTCTGGCACATGTCCAAGGGGCCCGAGCGCGCCGCGAAGACGTGCGAGAAGGCGCTCGCGATGCACGACAAGTCGCTCGCGGTGCAAGCGGCGCCCGTCCCCGAGCAGGCGAAGGCGATGAAGGAGGCCGAATGGAAGGCCGCTTCCGCCGAGCTCGTCGTCGCCAGCAAGGCGCTCGTCACCGAGTGCGAGAAGGCGGGCCGCCCCGCGCTCGAGGAGCGCTTCACGGCGTTCCACGAGCGCTTCCACAAAGTCGCCGAGCTTCTCGAGCACCACTGAAACCTCGCGCTTGATCGACCGGGTTCGAGGCGCGCCGGGCGGTAAGATGGCGTGAGCATGCAGTTCGCGCCTCGCTTTCGGGATCTGGCGACGATGCGCCGCGACGGTCTCGCCGCGCACCGGACGCGCCCGTTCCTGGGCGCACGCGGGGACGCCGGATGGACGTGGACCACGCACGGCGACTTCGACGCGCGCGTCCTCGCCGTCGCGCGCGGATTCGCGCGGCTCGGTCTGGAGAAGGGGGACAAGCTCGGGCTCATTTCCAAAAACCGCGTCGCGTGGGCGGAGTGCGCCTACGCTGCCTGGGAGCTCGGCGTGGTGCTCGTGCCGATGTACGAGCAGCAGCAAGCGAAGGACTGGCTCTACATCCTGCGCGACTCCGGCGCGGTCGCGTGCATCACGGCGACCCGCACGGTCGCCAAGGTGCTCGAGGCTTCGCGCGGGGAGCTGCCCGCGCTCATGCACGTCGTGCCGTTCGAGGGCGACGCGTACGAGGACCTCGTGCGCGGCGCGGACGACGTAGCGGCCGTCCGCGCCGCGCTCGTCCCGGACGACGAAGCCGTCTTCATCTACACGTCCGGCACCACCGGTAGCCCGAAGGGCGTGCGCCTCTCGCACGGCACGCTGACGGCCAACCTGTGCGCCGTCGAAACCATCTTCCACGCGAACCCGGACGAGCGCTTCATGAGCATCCTGCCGTGGGCCCACGCCGGCGGCCTCGGTGAGCTGAACATGCTCGTCCTCGCCGGCTCGTCGGCGGCGATCTGCGACGCCCCCGAGAAGATCGCGGCGACCCTGGCGGAGACGCGCCCCACCTGGCTCATCGCCGTCCCCCGCGTGTGGGCGAAGTTCCGCGACACCTTGAACAAGGCCATGGCCGAGCGCCCGTCGATCGTACGCCGCCTCTACACGCGCGCGATGGACGCGGGGACGCGACGCCGCAAACGGCTGCCCGTTGGGCTGAAGGACCGCGTCGCGCTCCTGTTCGCCGAGCGCGTGCTCTACCCGAAGGTCCGCGAGCGCCTCGGCGGACGCATCCACACCACCACCGTCGGAGCGGCCGCGCTCGGTGAGGATCTCGGCCATTTCCTCGAGAATCTCGGCATTCGCGTCCTCGAAGTGTACGGGCAGACGGAGTGCTCGCCGATCGCGACCGTCGTCTACCCGGACGAGCCCGACGCGCTCGGCAGCGTGGGACGCGCGCTCCCGGGCCTCCGCATCGAGCTCGACCACGACGTCGCCGGCGGCGACGAAGCGAACGGCGAAATCATCGTCCACGGCCACTGCGTGATGCTCGGCTACCACGGCCTGCCCGACGAGGACGCGCGCGCGCTGACCAAGGAGCGAGGCCTGCGCACCGGCGACCTCGGCCGGATCGACCCGAACGGCAACCTGTGGATCACCGGGCGCGTGAAGGAGGTCTACAAGCTCGACAACGGCAGGTTCGTCGCGCCCGTCCCCATCGAAGAGCGGATCTGCGCGAGCCCGTTCATCTCCCAGGTCATGCTGCACGGCCTGAACCGGCCGCACAACGTCGCCCTCGTCGTCGTCGACGCCGGTGTGCTCGCGCCGTGGTGCAAGGAGCGGGGAATCGCCACCGCGGACCACGACGCGATGGTCGCGGACCCACGCGTCCGGGCGCTCGTCGTCGCAGAGATCGCGCGGCTGACGACCGAGCTCAAGGGCTACGAGCGCATCGCCGACTTCGTCCTCACCAGCGAGGAGCTGACGCTCGACAACGGAATGCTCACGCCCACGCTCAAAGTAAAGCGGCGCGAGGTGCTCGAAAAATACGGCGCGCGGCTCGAGGCCCTTTACGCGGGAGGCGAGACGCGAGCGGGTTCCCGACCCTGAGCGCGAAGAGAGGCGAGCCCGTCAATTGCCTCGGCTCGAGGGCACGGGCGCGGCCGTCAATCCTTGTGCGCGATCCGCGGCGGGCGCAGCAGCCCCGGGACTTTCTGCTCGGCGAAGTACGCGTGCATCATCTCGCGCGCGACGACGTTCGCTTTGACCTGCCATGTCGGGAGGTTCACGACGAGGACGGCGATCGCCACGGGCTTCACCCCCGGCATGGGCTTGCTGGGGGCAAAGCCCGTGAACCACGTGTAGAAGCGCCGCGCCTTGTCGTCGGTGAGCGTGCCGGTCTTTCCGGCGACCGCGATGCCCGGCAAAAACGGCGTGCCCTTCCCGTCGTGGAACGCGCGGTAGCACGTGCCCTCGGCGACGGTGTGCTCCATCATCGTCGTCACGGCCTGCGCCGTGGCGGGCGAGACCGCGCGCTTCAGCGTGATGGGTGTGGCGGCGGCGGTCCACACCGGCTGCCCGTTGGCCTCCGTGATCGCGCTCACGATCATCGGGCGGATCGGCTCGCCGCCGCGCGCCACCGTGGTGCTGAGCTGCGCGGCCTCCAGCGGCGAGAGCGTCGTGTTCCAGAACCCCGCGGCGGTGCGCGCGAAGCCGAGCGTGTCCGGGGGCAGGTGGATGACGCTCGCCTGGACCGGTACGTCGAACGGCACCGGCTCGCCAAAGCCGAACGCGCGCGCGGTGTCTTCCAGTACGGGAGGCTTCAGGTGCTTCAAGGCGAGCCGCGCGAAGACGGTGTTGATGCTGCGGCCCATCGCGCCGGAGAGCGTGGAGCACCAGCGATCGCGAACCGGATCGTCCTCGAGATCGCTCGCCAGGATCTTCTGCTCGCCGCCCGAGAAGCACTGCTTCGTGTCGGGGCTGAGCCCGGCGCTCTCGACGAGCGCGGCGCCGGTGACGATCTTGAACACGCTGGCCGCGGGAGCGGTCGCCTCGGCGCAGAGATCGCGCGCGACCGCGCCCTCGACGTGGCTGGCGTAGACGAGGACGTGGCCCGTCTCCGGGTCGATCATGACGATCGACGCCTCGGGGAGCTTGTGCGCGGCCATGACGGTGAGCGCCTGCCGCTGGAGGCCCGCGTCGATCGTCAGGCGCGCGATCTTGCGCCCTTCCATCGGCGCGCTCACGCCCTTGTCGTCGAGGCCGATCTTCGTGAGGTCGAGGCCGGGCATCGGCGGCGGCGGCGGCGGCTGCGGCGCGGCCTGGGGGCCCTGGGCCGCCTTGGCGAGCGGCTCGTCCATGGACGTGGCGTGCGCCACCCCGCCGCCGAGCGAGCGGCGAGCGAGGGGAACGAGCCCCACCGCGCACGCGGCGACGACCACCCCGCCGAGAATCCTCCGTCGCATGCCCCATCGGATGACACGGGGGGGTGAAATGGGGCAAACAAACGGGGTGAAGGTACGCCGCGCGTTCGGACTCGTCTGTGCAATATCCACGCTTTGGACGGCGAGGGCCTCCGCCGACCCGCGGGTGCGTGTCGACGCCGAGAAGAAGGCGCTTATTTATGCGGGCGGCTCGCTGCCGATTCCGCTCGCGCAGATCGCCGCGGGCGCCGTGACGTCGGCGGACGTGCCGCTGGGAGGCGGGAAGGTCGTGACGCACGTGCGCGTCGCCGCGGAGCCAAACGCGTGGGAGGCGCTCGTGGCCGGCGACGCGGTCGTGTACTCCGGGCTCACGGGGTTCGTCCGCGGGCAGCCGGGGGGGCGCAGCGGCGAAGTCGTGCAGCTCATCGCGCGCGAGTCGGGCGACAAGGTCGTGCTCGTCGGTGAGGCGCGGGAGGACGTTACGCTCTGCGGGCAAGCGACGACCGCGCTGTCCCCGCGCGTGCTCGATCCGAAGACGATGAAGCTCCGCGAGGCGACTGTGCAGCGGCTCCCGCTCGAGCAGCGAACGAAGGCGGTTCGCATCGTGGCCGCGGCGAGGCGCGGCCCGGCGGAGAAATCGCTGGGGCGCCTGCTCCTCGCGACGGCGTCGAGCACCGGCGTGGCCAAGGCGCTGACCGACGGCGATCCCGAGACGCTGTGGACGGAGAAACGGCCGGGGCTGGGGCAGGGTGAGTTCGTCACGATGGACGCGCCGCCGGACGTGCCGATCACGCGCCTCGCGGTGACGATCGCGCCCGCCGAGCCCAGCGACGAGGGCGCGGCACCGCAGACGTTCTACCTGGTGGCGAAGGACCGGACGTTCGCCGTCACCTTGCCCGAGGACGCGTGGACCCACCCGGGCGAGGCGTACGACGTGCCGCTCCCGGAGCCCATCACGACGGCCTGCCTCAGCCTCGTGCTCGACGCCGCGTACGTGCGAGGCAAGGCCCCCGACGTCGGCGTCGCGGAGCTCGTCGCGTACAGCGCGTTCGACGGCGGGGACGGATCGCTCGAGAAGGTGGCGCGTGCGCTGGCAGGCGGGGGCGGGCGCGCGGAGGCCGCGGCAGCGGTGCTGAAGCGAGCGGCCGCGCCCCTGCCTGCGCTGCGCGCGGTGTACGGCGAGCTCGACGCGCCCGGGCGGGCCCTGGCGATGGACGTGGCGAGCGCGGCAGCGTGCGGGGACGGCGCGCCGCTCTTGACCCTCGCGCTGGGAGACGAGGATCGCGAGGTCGTCCGGAAGGCGCGGGGGAAGCTCGAACGCTGCGCGAAGGCGGCGGCGCCCGCCCTGGCCGACGGCGTGCGCAACGGCGCGCCCAAGGCGCGCGTGCAGGCGGCGACTCTGCTCGCGCACGTGGCGCCGCGGGAAGCGCTGGCGCCGCTGGCGGAAGCACTGGGCCGCGGCGACGCCGAGACGCGGGCGGCGGTGCGTGGCGCGCTGGGGCACGCGGCACAGGGCGCGGACAAAGACGCGCTCAGCGCGCTCCTCGCACGCGCAGGTGGGGCAGCGGCCAAGGTCGAGATGCTACGCGCGCTCTCGGCGCGACTCGGCGACGTTCACGGCGACGCCGACGCGCGCATCGCCGAGCTCCTCGCGCCGGGCGCGGACATGCGTACGCGCTTCCTGCTCGCCGGCCCGCTCGCCGATCTCTCGCGCGCGGGCGACGACGCGGCGACGGCGCGCCTCGGCGTGCTCCTCGCCGAAGATCCGCACGCCGCGGTGCGCGCGCACGCCGCCGAGCTCGCGGCCGGGGTCGCCCCGCTGGCGCCACGGCTCGCCGCGGCGATAGACGATCGGGAGCCGCGCGTCCGCGAGGCCGCGCTTCGCTCCCTCGCGGCGGCGCACGCGGCAGCCGGCGAGGCCCGCGCGATCGCGCACCTCGGGGGCGACGGGTGGACGTTCGTTCGCGCCGCGGCGGCCGCTGCCCTCGCCGCGCAGCCACGCTCGCCGGCCGCCGATCGCGGCCTGGCGGCGGCGCTGCGCGATCCCTCCGCGCGCGTGCGCGCCGCCGCCGTGGAAGGGCTCGCTGCCCACGACGCGCGGTCCGAGATCGCAGCGCTTGGCGCCCGCGCCTTCGACGAGAAGGAGGACGCCGAGGTGCGCCTCGCCGCCGTCCGCGCCCTCGGGCGCACGTGCGCGCAAGGCACGGTCGACGATCTCACGCGCCTCGCCGTCGCGGGCGCCTCGCAGGTCGCGGACGAGGACGCGCGCTCTCTCGCCATCGCCGCTACCGCTACACTCGGGCGCATCCATCCGAAGGACCTCGCCGCCCGCCTCGCGAAGATCACGGGCGATGGCGCCAACGACGCGGTGAAGCGCGCCGCGACCCACGCGCGCGGGGCGACGGAGATCTGCCGATGAGCGGCGAAGTCACGCGCGTGTCCCCCGTCGAGGCGCACGCTCTCGTCACAGGCGAAGGCTACGCGCACGTCGACGTGCGGACGGAGGCCGAGTTCGAGGAAGGCCACCCCGCCGGCGCCTACAACGTCCCGTTCGAGCATGCGACGGACGCCGGCATGACGGAGAACCCCGAGTTTCTCCGCGTGATGCGGGCGACGTTCGCGGTGGACGCGCCCATCGTCGTCGGCTGCAGGTCGGGCCAGCGGTCCCTACGAGCGGCGCGCGCCCTCGCGGACTCAGGATACGTGCGCGTCGTCGATCAGCGCGCCGGCTGGGCGGGAGTACGCTCACCGTTCGGCGAGCTCAAGGAGAAGGGCTGGCAAGCCGAAGGCCTGCCGGCAGAAGCCGGCGCCCCTGCCGGCCGCGCGTACGCCGACCTGCACGGTGTGGACTCAGCACACTAGCGACCCTTCGCGCGCTCGAAGTCGTCGGCGGCGGCCGTCACGATCGCGAGGTCGCGCGACGCTTTCTGCGCCTCGGCGTCGAGATCCGCCGTGAACATCGTCATTCCCCACATGCCGTTGTCTCGCCGTCGAAACGCGTAGCGCGTCCCTCGCGCGGTGACGACGCTCGCGCGCTCCCCTTCGGTCTCGACGCGCGAGACGCCCGACAGATCCCGCCGCAGACGCGCGATCCACCCGCGCTCCTTCGCGATGCGCACGAACACCGCTTCCGCGCCGGCCGCGCGCGCGTCCGGGCCATACGCGGCCACGAGCTCGGATTTTTGCGGCTCGGGGTAGCTCGCCACCACGCGTTCGAGCGCCTTCTTGCGCGCGTCGCGGAGCGTGAAGCACGCCCACTGCGCCTCGGTCTCGAGGTACGGAAACGCGGCCTCCGGCCGATCCTCGCTCATGCCCAGCGCGATGCGCAGGTACGCCCCTTCCGGCGTCTGGTCCGAAGGAAACGGCCGCTTCATCACCTGGTAGATCACGAGGACCACGAGCGCCGACGCGGCGAGGAGGGCCAGCTTCCTTTTCACCGGAGCCTCAGTGACCGGCGCGGAGCGCGTTCACGAGCTCCGCCAGGATGAGCAGGATCACGATGACCTCGAGCGTGACGCTGCGCCGTGCCTCGATCTCCCCGCGGATGAAGCCGTACGCCTGCGCGACGAGCTGCTGCTTCTCGTTGATGCTCGTCTGCCACGCAGGGATGCGGAAACGACGGACCGCGGACTGATAGACGCGCGCGAGGTAGACGTCACCGATGATCTTGAGAGCGTTGTCGACGCGTTCGGTAAACTCGGTGAGCTCGACGAGGCGCCTGAGCACCGCCTTGCCGAGGCGCGCGTACGGATCGCGAAGAAGCGTGAACCGCCCACGGCGCGCCCCCTCGAGGTCGTCGTAGATGCGCGCGAGCTCGCGGTCGAAGACGTCGTCGTAGTACCGGAGCTCGAGGAGCTGCGACGTCGCGAACTCCAGAATCTCGGGGATACCTCGGCTCCCGCCGGGCTCGAGCACGAGCGCGCTGTTCCAGTCGATGACGGCGAGATCGTCCTCGAAGTAGCTGTGCGCGTGCTTGAGGACGTCGCGCGTCTCCTCCCGGCTCAGCTTCTTGTCGCGCGGCTCGCCGATGAGCAGCTTCGCGAGGGGCTCCCAGGCGAGCAGATCCTTCGCCGTCCACCCTTCGCTCAGCTCGGTGAGGAAGATGACGGTGTAGGTCTCGGCGCCTCGCCAATCATGGCGCCCCTTCACGGCGCTGCCGAGCTTCGCAATGAGCTTGTCGACTTCGGTGCGCGCGAGCTTCTCGAGCGCTGCCGACTCGTAGAGCTCGTCGCACAATGGAAGCAGCGCGCCGAGCTCCGTCCCGGGCGCGATGGTGAACGCCGCCTGCATCGAGACGGCGCCATAGTCGAAGAGGCGCGCCGCGAGCTGTACGTCGAGCGGAACGGGTGCGGTCTTCAGGACGACCTTACGCGCACCAACGTCCACGACCAGCGGTGGGTGGGCCAGCGAGAAGAGCTCCGGTGGATCCACCGAGATCGCGGCGCGTCGCGGCGACATATGGGCGCAGGCGGTCTCGGCAGCCTCGAGATCGATCTCGGCCCCCACGTCGAAGACGCGGTAGCCGAGGAGCTCTCCCTTGTTGACGCGGAGCGGTGCGGACACGATGGTGACCCAACGTAATGCCTTCTTTGCCCGAGATCACGGTCGTCGTCCCCGCCTACGAGGAAGAGGCCCGGATCGGCGCGGTCGTTCGCGCGATGCCAGCGTGCGTGCGGCGGGTGATCGTCGTCGACGATGCCAGTCGCGATCGGACGGCCGAGATCGCGCGCGGGGCGTCCGACGGACGCGTCGTCGTCGTGCGCCACGACGAGAACCGCGGCGTGGGCGGCGCGATCGTGACCGGTTACCGAGCGGCGCTCGCGGCTGGCGGCGACGCGGACGACGCGCTCGTGGTCATGGCCGGCGACGCGCAGATGGATCCGGCCGATCTGCCGCGCGTCGCGGCGCCGGTCCTCGCTGGCGAGGCGGGCTACGTGAAGGGTGACCGCTTCGGCGCAGCGGACGTGCTCCGCGTCATGCCGAAGACGCGCTGGGTGGGCGGCCACGTGCTGTCGTGGATGACGTCCCGCGCCATCGGCGTCCCCATCCGGGACAGCCAGTGCGGCTACACCGCGCTCGCGCGCTGGGCGTGCGCGTCGCTCGATCTCGACGCGCTCTGGCCGCGCTACGGCTACCCGAACGATCTGCTCTCGCAGCTCGCTCTCCGCGGCGTGCCCATCCGCGAGGTCGCCGTCCGGCCGGTGTATGCCGGCGAGAAGAGCGGCCTCCGCGCTTACCACGTGGCGGGCATCGCGCGCCTCGTCGCGCGCGCCTACCTCCGTCGCCTCACGTCGCCAGCGCCCGCTCCACGATCCCTGGCACGTGCGCGAGCGCGTGGTCCAGATCGAACAGCGCCTTGATGCGCTCCTTGCCGAGGCGCGAGGCCACGTCCTCGTCGGCTTCGAGGTTCGCCCGGAACGCGCCGTCGCCCTTCCACGCGCGCATCGCGTTCCTTTGCACCAGCACGTACGCGTCCTGGCGCGGCATCCCCGCCTCGACCAGCGCGAGGAGGATAGCCTCCGAGAAGTAGAGCTCGCCGGCGCGCTCGAGGTTGCGCTTCAGGTTCTCGGGGTAGACGACCAGACCGGTCACGAGCCCTGCGGCGCGCTCGAGCATGAACCCGAGCGTCGCGGTCGCGTCGGGGGCGATCATGCGCTCGACCGACGAGTGCGAGATGTCGCGCTCGTGCCAGAGGGCGATGTCCTCGAGCGCCGGGATCACGGCGGCGCGGACGATGCGCGCGAGGCCGCACAGGTTCTCGCTCAGGATGGGATTGCGCTTGTGCGGCATGGCGCTCGAGCCTTTTTGCCCGACGGTGAACGCCTCCTCTGCCTCACCGACCTCGCTCCTTTGCCAGTGCCGCACGTTCGTCGCGAGCCGCTCGATGCCGCCGGCGAGCAGCGCCATCGCCGAGAAGAACGCGGCATGGCGGTCGCGCGCGACGACCTGCGTAGACACCGTCTCGGCCGCCAGCCCCAGCTTGCCGAGCGCGCGCGCCTCGATCGCCGGCGTCAGGTGCGCGTACGTCCCCACCGCGCCGGCGATCTTGCCGACGGCGATCTCGGCGCGCGCCGCCGCGAGCCGCACGCGACCGCGCGCGACCTCGGCGTGGTGCCCGGCCAGCGCGAGCCCGAACGTCACGGGCTCGGCGAAGATGCCGTGGCTCCGCCCGATCATCGGCGTCCTGGCGTGCTCGCGCGCGCGGGCCGCGAGGGCCGCGAGGAGCGTGTCGGCGCGCGCCAGCAGCAGATCCGCCGCGTCGCGCAGGAGCACGGCGAGCGCGGTGTCGAGCACGTCGCTCGACGTCATCCCGCGGTGCAGCCACCGCGCGTCGAGCCCGACCTTCTCCTCCACGTGCGTGAGGAATGCGATGACGTCGTGCTTCGTCGTCCGCTCGATCTCCTCGATGCGCGCAGCCTCGAGCGTGATCTTCTTGCCGCGGATCGCCGCCGCCGTCCCCACCGGGACGAGCTTCGCCTCCTCCATCGCCTCGCACGCGGCGAGCTCGACCTCGAGCCACACCTCGTACCGGCGATCGGACGACCAGAGCTTGGCGAACTCGGCGGGCGTGTAGCGCGGGATCATGTCTGGCATCAGCTAGCACAGGTCGATCGTTGCTTACATGGCCGCACAGAAGTGGCCGCCCGACCGGGCAGGTCGCCTTGCGCGGCACAGGGCCGTAACGTTTAATACCTGGGGTTCGGCTGGTTCGGTGCTCTGTGCTCTGGCTCGCTTCGACCTCTCGAAACGCGTGCGGACAGCAGCCTCGATGGCCTTGGGGAGAGGTGGGAGAGAGACATGGGTACTAAGGTCTACGTGGGCAACCTGCCCTACACGTGCGACGAGGCGCAGCTCCGCGAGCTCTTCGGGAGCGACGGCCGAAACGTCGCGGAGGTCGCGATCATCACCGACCGCATGACCGGGCAGCCTCGCGGGTTCGCCTTCGTCCAGATGTCGACCGAGGACGACGCGAAGAAGGCGATCGACGCGCTCCATGGCTCGAGCTTCGGCGGCCGCACGCTGACCGTGAACGAGGCGCGGCCGCGTGAAAGCGGAGGCGGAGGCGGAGGCGGAGGCGGAGGCGGCGCCGGCGGATGGGCCGGCGGCGGAGGCGGCGGAGGCGGCGGAGGCGGAGGCGGCCGCGGCGGTCGGGATCGCGAACGACGCTGATCCGGAGGTTTTCCACAGGCCGTCGGGGCGCGTGTGGCCAACCATGACGCGCCGCGTCGAACTATCCGACTCCAACCACCAAACGCCGTTTTCGGCGGGGGAAAACCTGTGGTAATCGCGGGGACATGTCGACGCTGCCTGATGTCCTGCTGAACGAGGCCAAAAAGACCGAGGTGATCGAGGACTGCTGCGCCCTCATCGACGCCGAGGTCAAGGACAAGGGGGGCCTGAGCGGCCTGGCGATCAAGGCGGGCTACAGCGCGGTGAAGGGCATCAAGCCCGGCTTCATCAAGCAGGCCGTCACCGACATGCTGCCCGAGTTCGCCAAGGCGCTCGACCCGCTGTTCCAGGAGGCGCAGGGCAAGCCCGTCGCCGATTTCTTCGCGCAGAACTCCACGCGCGCCGCCGACGCGCTCCTCGCCATCACCGACGCGCGGGCCGCGAAGTCCAAGAGCGGCGTCGTGAAGGGCACGTACGACAAGCTCCGCGGCAGCGCGAAGAAGAACGTCGAGGCCGCCATCCCGCGCCTCGGCAAGATGGTCGAGAAGTTCGCGGTCTAGCAGGCTGCTGCAAGAGCAGCCTGCCGAAGCTCAACCGGCCGGAGGCGCGCTTTTCGGAAGTCGATTGCGGCGGAGCGCCGTTTTCGCCACGCTCTCGGGCATGAGCGAGCCGGAGTGGAAGCCGACGGCGTGCATCCTGTGCGAGTGCAACTGCGGCATCGAAGCGGAGGTGGGCGACGGGCGACGCCTGATGCGCATTCGCGGTGACCGACGGCACCCATCGTCGAAGGGCTACACCTGCGAGAAGGCGCTGCGCCTCGATCACTACCAGCACGCGCGCGACCGGCTGACGACGCCGCTCCGCCGGAGGGGCGACGGCACGTTCGAGGCGATCGACTGGGATACGGCCATCCGCGAGGTGGCCGCGCGCCTATCCAAGGTGCAGGCCACCTTCGGCGGCGAGTCGATCTTCTATTACGGCGGCGGCGGGCAGGGCAATCACCTGCCCGGCGCGTACTCGACGGCCACCCGCCGCACGCTGGGATCGCGGTACCGCTCGAGCGCGCTCGCGCAGGAGAAGACCGGCGAGTTCTGGGTGAGCGATCGCATGATGGGCACGAGCACGCGCGCCGATTTCGAGCACTGCGACGTCGCCCTCTTCCTCGGCAAAAATCCCTGGCACTCGCACTCGATCCCGCGCGCGCGCGTGACGCTGAAGGAGATCTCCAAGGATCCGGCGCGCACGCTCATCGTCGTCGACCCGCGGCGCACCGAGACGGCGGAGCTCGCCGACATTCACCTACAGGTCCGGCCGGGGACCGACGCGTTCTTACTGGCAGCGATCCTCGCCATCCTGGTCGAGGAGGACCTCGTCGATCACACCTTCATGGACGCCCACACCGAAGGCCGCGAGCCCGTGCTCGCGGTGCTCCGCGCGATTCCGATCGCGGACACGTGCGCGCGCACAGGGATCGAAGAGTCGCTCGTTCGTCGTGCGGCGCGCGCGATCGGGGGGGCGAAGGCCCTCTCGAGCTTCGAGGATCTCGGCGTACAGATGAACAAGAGCTCGACGCTCGTGAGCTACCTACACCGCCTGCTCATCTCGCTCACGGGCAGCCTGGGCAAGAAGGGCTCGCACTACGTGCCGACTACGCTCGTCTCGCTCATCGGCGGCGCCTCCAAGCACAAGAGCCCCGTCGTCGGCGCGCGCATCGTCAGTGGCCTCGTGCCCTGCAACGTCATCGCCGACGAGATCTTGACCGATCACCCGAAGCGGTACCGGGCGATGATCGTGGAGGCGGCGAACCCCGCCCACAGCCTCGCCGACTCGCCGCGTTTTCGTGAGGCGCTCCGGGCGCTCGACACCGTGGTGGTGATCGACGTCGCCATGAGCGAGACCGCGCGCCTCGCCGACTACGTGCTTCCGGCGGCGACGCAGTTCGAGAAGGCGGAGGCGACGTTCTTCAACTTCGACTTCCCTGAAAACGCGTTCCATCTGCGCCCGCGCCTCTTCCCTCCGCCCGCCGGGGTGCTGCCGGAGGCGGAGATCCACGCTCGCCTCGCCGAGGCACTCGGGGCGATCACGCAGGAAGATCTCGCGCCGCTGCGCGAGGCGGCGCGCTCGGGCTTCGCGCACTACGCGCAGGTCTTCCTGGCGCGTGTGTTGCCTGATCCGCGCCTCTCCGCGCAGGCGCCGGTGCTGCTGTACCGCACGCTCGACCTCCCGGAGCCGCTGCGCGAAGGCGCAGTGCTCCTCGGCATCGCGCTGAAGGCGGTGATGGAAAGCCCGCAGTCACTCGCGCGCGCCGGCTTCGGCGGGTCGCCTCTCGAGGCGGCAGAGGCGCTCTTCACCGCGATGCTCGAGCGGTCCAGCGGCGTCGTCTTCGCCATCGACGAATGGAGCGGCGTCCTGGGGCGCATCGCCACGCCCGACAGGAAGATTCACCTGGCGCTGCCCGACTTGCTCTCCGAGCTCGAAGCGCTGGTGCGCGACGCCGAGGCTCCGAAGGACAAGGCGTTTCCGTTCGTGCTCTCGGCGGGGGAGCGGCGCTCGTTCACCGCGAACACGATCATGCGCGATCCCGCGTGGCGCAAGAAGGACGCGGAGGGAGCGCTCCGCGTGAGCGTCGAGGACGCGAACGCCCTCGGTCTCGTGACCGGCGGGCGGGCACGGGTGACGACGAAGCGCGCGTCGGCGATCGTGACGGTCGAGGTGACGGGGAGCATGCAGCGCGGGCACGTGTCGCTCCCGAACGGCCTCGGCCTTCGCTATCCGAGCGAGCGAGACGAGCGAGGCGAGCGAGGCGAGCGAGGCGAAGACACCGATTCGGTCGCGGGCGTCGCCCCGAACGAGCTCACGTCGAGCGAAGACCGCGATCCCCACGTCGGTACACCGTGGCACAAGCACGTCGCCGCAAGGGTCGAGCGCGTCGATCCCTAGCAACCGCAGAGGCGGAGGCAGCTCGGATCGTTGTGGCACTCGCCGGCGCATACTCCGTCGCAGGTGCTGGTTGGCTTGCCGCTCGAGCTCCCGGGCGTCGCAGTGCCCGCCGTGCATCGACCCTCGTTCAGCTGCTGGCAGACGAGCTGCTCGGTCTGATCGGCGAGGAGCTTCGCGGCCTGGTCACAGTTGGCCGGGGAGCCGAGCGGGCAGACCATGCCGCTGCACGCGCACTCGAGGTCGAGCGCCTGGCCGCGAATGCGCCAGCCGCAGTTGGGGTAGATGTCGTGATCGATCACCACCTTCGGGCAGGTGCTGATCGCGCTGCAGATGTGCACCCCCGTCGTGGCCTCGGTGATGCAGTCCGCGCCGAGCGCTGTCGGACCGGCCGCGCCGCCGTCGACGAGGCCCGTCGCGGCGCCGCCGTCTCCTCCGCTCGCCCCCGCGCCCGCGTCGTTTCCGCTCTGGGTGATGCACCCACCGAGCGGCGCCGACGCGCCGAGCGAGATCGCGAACGCTGCGACGACGACGACCAGCCACGAAAAGAGGGTGCGCACGTCGCGACTCTTCGTGACCGGTCCCCAAACGGCCAACTTTTCCACGCCATACGCACACCTGCCTACACTACGGAGCCGCTTTGTCCGCGGACGCGGCGGGGATTTCCACGACCGCCGGGTCTAGATACCGTGCAAGGCCCATGAACGCCCCGATGGTCGCCACCGATCCGTACACCCAGGCCCTGTCACGCCTCGTCGGCGCGCTCACCGAGGACGCGATCTTCGCGCTGGCGGCGGCGCCGCGCGGGCAGGCGGCGACGCTCGAGGGGCTCGGCAAGCGCAGGACCGACGCGTACACGGCCGTGCTCCAGGGGCAGCGCGCCCTTCGCATGAACGACGAGTTCGATCACTGGGTCGTCGAGATGGCGCGCGCGATCGCGCCGGTCGCGCCGCCGGAGTGGATGCCGATGTGCGAGGTCATCGGCGAGAAGGTGACGCTCGAGGCCGGCGCGCGCGGGCTCCGGTCGTTCTTTTCGAGCAAGCCGAGCGACAAGGACGTCCAGCGCGTCAAGCGCCTCGGCTCCCTCTCGGTGCGGCTCCTGCGCGCCATCTTCGCGGCCGACGGCCCCGTCGACGCGGAGGAGGCGCGCACCCTGGCCAGCCTCATCGGCTCGCTCGGCCTTCCCGAGGCCGACGCGCAGCCGCTCTACACCGAGGCGCCGCACGCGATCGAGCACCTCGAGGTGTACGGCGATCTGGAAGAGGGCGTCGGGCGTGCGATGGTGGCCGGCGCCTGGTACGGCGCCGCGTGGGACTCGATCGATCCGCGCGAGGAGGCGATCGTCCGTAGCTTCGCCAAGAAGATCTCCGTGCCGATCGAGGACGTCGAGCGCCTGCGCACCGAGGCCACCCACCGCGTGGACCAGCGCCGCATCGCCGGGCTCGCGACAGTCGACGCCGCGCGCTACATGCTGACCGATCGCACTCCCGGCATCGGCGTGCAGCTCGCGGCGAAGGCCGGCACGCTCATGCTGCCCCGGCGTTACCGCGAGGAGGCGCTCGGGCAGATCGGTCACGGGACGCCGGTGTCGCTCGCCAAGCGCTACACGAACCTCACCGAGGGCGAGCGGCTGAGCGTGATGGGCATCGCATGGGCGGTGGGCCTCTTCGAGGACCCGTCGATGGGGCGCCGCGCGCTCCTCCGCGCTCGCCACGATCGCATCGCGCAAGACCTCGGAGACGACGGCGCGCGCGCGCGAACGATGATCGACGAGTGGATCAGCGTGGTCCTCCTCCCCGTCGCGTTCAACATGAAGTAGAGCGAGCGACAGCCATGAAAGACCGAACACTGGGATTTTTGGGCGCGGGCAACATGGCCGGCGCCCTGATCAAGGGCCTCCTCCATGCCAAGGTGAGCCCGCCGACCAAGATCGTCGTCAGCGACGTGAAGGGGGCGCGCCTCGACGAGATGGGCAAGACCCACGGCATCCGGACGACGCTGGACAACCACTTGCTCGTACGCGAGTGCGACGTCCTCGTCATCGCCGTGAAGCCGCAGGTCGTCGACAAGGTGCTCGCGGAGATCGGCGCCGAAGTGAAGCCGGGCCAGCTCGTCATCAGCGTCGCGGCAGGCGTGCCGATCGCCGCGATCGAAGCGCGCCTCCCCGTCGGCTCCAAGGTCGTCCGCGCGATGCCGAACACGCCCGCGACGGCGCTCGCGGGAGCGACGGCGATTTCGGGCGGCGAGCACGCGAACGCCGCCGACATGGCGGTGGCGCGCGCCCTCTTCGAGGCGGTCGGGCGCGTCGTCATCCTCGACGAGTCGCTCCTCGACGCGGTGACCGGCCTCTCCGGCAGCGGCCCGGCGTACGTCATGCTGATCATCGAGGCGCTCGCCGACGGCGGTGTCAAAGTCGGCCTGCATCGCGACGTCGCGCTGCTCCTGGCGGCGCAGACCGTCTACGGCTCTGCGAAGCTCCTGCTCGACACCGGAGAGCATCCGGGGCGCCTCAAGGACATGGTCACGAGCCCCGGCGGCACCGCGATCGTCGGGCTCCACACCCTCGAATCGGGTGCGCTGCGCAAGACGCTCATCGACGCCGTCGAAGCCGCGACGAACCGCAGCGCGACCCTCGGCGCCGAGATGAGCGCGAAGATGCGCAAGCCCTGACGGTGACGCTGACGCCGACGCGTCAGGCTTTCTTCGTCGGCAGCGGCGGCGGCGACGAAGGCACGGGCTTGGACACGGGCGGCTTCGACGCCGGCGGCTTCGACGCCGAGACGGATCCGCTGCTCGCGGGTGGGCTCGACGGACGCGGCGCGCTCGGCGGGGGCTCCGAGCTGCCCGGCGGCGGCGCCGGTGGGAACGATTTCGTGACCGGCCGCTCGATCCTGGCCGCGGGGACGGCGCCGTCGCTCCGCATCGTCGGGATCTCGGCGGTGACCTGCGTAGGCTGCGGGAAGGTTGGGACCTCCGCCGTCGTCTGCTTGACCGTCGGCATCGGCCCGGTCTTCGACGGAGGCGGCGGCGCCTTGGGGATGTTCGGGAGGACCGGCATCGCCGCCGTGTGGACCGGCGGCTGGCTGGGCGCCGGCAGCCCCATGATCGTCCCCATCTTGGGCGGGACGCTCGCCTTGGCGTCGATCACGGGCGCCGGCGGCGGCTCGTCGAGCACGTCGTCGTCGCGCGGGCCCAGGTTCACGCGCTCGCCGACGACGTAGAGCGGCCGCTGCTTCACCTGCTCGTAGATGCGTCCGACATACTCGCCGAGGATTCCGATCATCACGAGCTGCACGCTCGCGAGGAGCGAGGTGATGACCACCTGCGCCGTCCACCCGGGCACCGTGGAGCTGAGCACGAAGTGGACGAACATCGCCCAGAGCGCGACGAGCACGCTCACGAAGCTGATGAAGAAGCCGAGGTACGTCGCCAGGCGCAGCGGCACGACCGAGAACGACGTGATGCCGTCGACCGCGAAGCGCAGCATCTTGCGGAGCGGGTACTTCGTCTCACCGGCGAAGCGACCGGGCCGGTCGTACTGGACAGCGGTCTGCTTGAAGCCAATCCACGAGACCATGCCGCGGACGAAGCGGTGGCTCTCCCGCAGGGCGCGGAGGGCGACGACGACGCGGCGGCTCATCAGGCGGAAGTCGCCGGTGTCGAGCGGGACCTCGATGGGGATCATCTTCGCGAAGAGGCGGTAGAAGATCTTCGCAGTGAAGAGCTTGAACGCCGTCTCGCCCACGCGCGTGCGGCGCTGGCCGTAGACGACGTCGTAACCCTCGCGCCACTTCTGGACCATCTCGAGGACGACCTCGGGCGGATCCTGGAGATCCGCGTCCATCACGACCACGGCCTCTCCGCGGGCGTAGTCGATGCCCGCGGTCACCGCCGTCTGGTGCCCGAAATTGCGGGCGAACGAGAGCACCCGGTAGCGCGGCTCTGCGCTCGCGACGCCACGCAGGATCTGGAACGAGAGATCGCTCGAGCCGTCGTTCACGAAGATGACCTCCGTGTCGAGCTGCAGCTTGTCGAGGAACGCCTGGAGCTGCGTGTGAAGCTCCGGGATGACTTCCTCCTCGTTGTAGATGGGGAGGACCAAGCTGATCACGGGGCGCGCCATTTGCTCCCGGTTTTTATAGCGGGGTGGCGGGCGTTTGTATCCTCAGAAGAGGACGCGGGGGCAGGTCGTCCGATCGACACCGCGCGCGCGCCGCTCGTCCTCTGCCGCCTGCTGCGTCAGGTTCGCGGAGCGCTCGAGGTCGGCGATGCGGTACCAGAGGCAAGGGCGCCGCGAGCCGTAGCGCTCGGCCTCGGTGCGAAGGAGCGTGATCCGGTCGCGCCCCGCCGGCTCCCACATGCTCATGAACCACGGCACCTCGGTCGGCACGTGGATGGCGTCGGTGCCCTCCGGCACCGAGAACGCCGGGAGCATTCCCGCCACGAACACCGCCGCCAGAACGACGACGCGCCCCGCGTACGCCACGCGCAGGCGCGGCAGCGCGAGCCCGGCGACGAGCGGCGCGGCGAGGAGGCAGCCGAGGGCGATGTACCACGGCGTCGTGCTCGTCCAGCCGAGCGGCTCGGCGAGGTGGTGCGGCACGAAGCCGGTGCGGATCATCGGGATCGCCACCTGCACGAACGGGCGGACGATCACCTCGGGCAGCGTGTCGAAGAGGAGCCCGACCGTGCCGATGGTCACCACGCTGGCCAGCGCGAGGCCGCCGGCGAGGGCGCGGAGCGGCTCGCGTGCGGCCCGCACGCGCCGGGCGATCGCCTCGAGCGCGACGACCGCGCCGAACGCGTAAAACGGCGGCGCGGCGCCCTGGTAGCGCGGCCCCACGCTCCAGCCCGCGCGCCACTCGATGATGCCCGCGTTGACGGCGAGGAGCGTCGCCATGCAGACGAGCCACACGAAGGTCGCGATGCGCAGGACCCGACGCTCGCGTTTCTTGCCCGCGACGGGCCACAGGAGGCCGAACGGCAGCGCGAGCAGCCCGAGCGCGAGGTACGGGCTCATCCCGAAGAGCCCGAACCCCGGATCGAGGCTGAGCGCCGTCACGTGCTCCCACGTCGGCCACACGACCCCCCAGAGGCCCGTCTGGTGCTCCGCGGCGAACTTCGTCGACTCGAGCATCTGGTGGCCCGGCGTCAGCGGGTTGCCGTACGCGCGCCAGTGGAAATACATGACGAGCGGCACGTTCACCGCGCCGCCCAGGCAGAACGCGAGCGCCGTCCTCCACTTGCGGAAGACGATCATCCCGAAGAGGCAGAGGATCACGACGACGAAGAGCGCGTGGTACTCGAGCATCACGCACGCCGACGCGAACCAGCCGCAAAAGAACGCGCGCGACGGACTCCGGCGCCTCGGATCGCCGCGCGAATCGGCGAGCGCGAGCACGGCGAGCGCGAACGCCATGAACGAGCACACCGCGTAGAGCGCGTGGCTCGCGAACATGTGCACGTACGCCAGGTAGTTGGTCCCAAGCCCCGCCGCCGCGACGGCGGAGAGGCGGAACGACACGTCCCCCGAGAAGCGCCGCAGGAAGCGCTCGAACCAGACGAGGAACACGAAGCAAGGGAGCTGCACCGCGAAGATGCGGCACACCCAGGTGCTCCACTGCAGCCACGCGAGCCGGGCCTCCATGGGCGTGGTGGCGTCGGGGAAGTGCCGGCCGAAGAGGCCGGAGACCTTCGAGAAGAGCCAGTACCCAGGGAGCGCCGCGTAGACGGAGCCCGGCGCCTTCACCATGTAGTAGTGAAACTGCCCGTCCTCCTTCTTCACGCGGGCCATGTCGTTGACCCAGCCGAACGTCTGCACCTCGGTGTCGATGACGAAGGTATGGTGCTCGACGATCGACATCACGGTGAAGACGCGCACGTACTCGTTGGGGTTGTTGATCCCCCGCAGGTACGGCAGGACGAAGAACATCGGAACGAACGCGAGCACGAAGAAGATTCGCGTCACGCGACGAGCCGCTCGAAGATCGTTTGCGCCCGTCCCGGAGCTCATTTGTCGGGGGCGAGCGTCATCATCAGGTAGACGACGAACCGGTTCG
>JANYHK010000081.1 GCA_025359105.1 Myxococcales bacterium
ACGGACGTCGGCCAGGTCCGCGAGCACAACGAGGACAACTTCCTCGTCGCCGATCTCACCCGTCGCCAGCGCGGCCTCCTCGAGGCCAATCGCACGACCACGATAGGCCACCACGGCGCCCTCTTCGCCGTGTGCGATGGCATGGGCGGCGCCGCGGCAGGTGAGGTCGCGAGCCAGCTGGCCGTCGACATCCTCTTCGAGCGCATGACCGATTCGCTGGACGAGAACACCCCGATGGGGCGCGACGAGATCGCCCGCCGCCTGGTTCGGGCCGTCGAGTCCGCCGGCCTGCGAATCTTCCAGGAAGCCAAGGTCGACCGCACGCGCCGCGGCATGGGGACGACGGTGACCGCCGCGGCGCTCGTCGACGATCACCTCTTTCTCGCCCAGGTCGGCGACTCGCGCGGCTACATCCTCCGCGAGGGGACCCTCGTGCAGGTCACGCGCGACCAGTCGCTCGTGAACCAGCTCATCGAGGCCGGCCAGCTGACCGAGGAAGAGGCCGAGACCTTCGAGCACAACAACATCATCCTGCAAGCGCTCGGCACGAGCGACACGGTGCAGGTCGATCTCACGTTCGTCGAGCTCCGCCGCGGCGACATCCTGCTCCTCTGCTCGGACGGTCTGTCGGGCATGGTCCGCTTCGACGACATCCGCGAGATCCTGAAGACCGGCCCCGAGCCGATCGACGTGTGCAAGGCTCTCACCGAGCGCGCGAACCAGGCTGGCGGGCACGACAACATCACCGTCATCGTCGCGGTGTTCGACGGTGAGCGCTTGCAGCCCCTCGAGCCGGGGGCGACGCCGCTCAAGTACCGCAAGTACTCGCTCCCCGAAGAGAGCCAGTCCGAGCTCACCGAGCCGAGTCGCCGCCAGAGCCTGCGCGACATCGCGCCGAGCGGCAGCGGCATGCCGGCCAACCTGTACGCGGCGCCGTCGGGCGGCGCGAGCGGCGGCGGCGACGCGAGCGGTCCGCAGCTGCCCCCCAGCTCCGGCGCTCCCGGGTGGCACGAGCGCGGCGGGGCCGCACTCTACCCCGAAGAGCGCATCGACATCCCGGGGACCCACGTGCCGGGCTGGGTCGTGGGGATCCTCGTCGTCAGCGTCGTCGCGCTGCTGTGCGGGACGGCGTTTCTGCTCCTTCGCTGAGCGCTTCGTCCGCCGCAGTCAACCGCAGCGCGCGACGACGATCGCCGCCACCGGATCGGTTCGGTCGACGAGCAGCGCCTCGCGGGCGGCCTGACGCGCCGATGCGCAGTCGCCTCGCCCCGCCCGCGCGACGCCGATGAATCCCCACGCCGCCCCCTGCCGCGCGTGATCGGGATCGGCGGTGAGCGGCGCGAGCACGGCTTCGGCGTCCTCGAACGCGCCGCGGCGAAGCATCTGGCGCGCCACGAGCAGCACCAGCTCGGCACGATCGCCCAGCTTCTCTCGCGCGCGACCCAGCGCGTCGTCCGCCTCCCCTTCCCGTCCGAGGCGCAGGAGCGACTCGACGAGGCCCGTCCATGAGCTCGCGTCCGACGCGTCGATCTCGGTGAGGCGGAGGAACTGCTCGCGCGCGTCGTCGAAGGCGCCGCGCTGGTAGAGCCGCCGCCCGAGGTTCGCGCGCGCGGCCGCGAAGCCGGGGTCCACCTTGAACGCCATGCGGTAGTGCTCCTCCGCGTCCTTGCCGAGATCGCGCTGGTCGAACAGGAGGCCGAGCGCGTGGTGGGGCGCAGGCAGGTCGGGGTTGAGATCGCGCGCCTTCTTGAAGTGCGCGTACGCGAGGTCGAGGTTGCCGCGGCGGAGCTCGACCAGGCCAAGGTTCACGTACGCTTCGACGAAGCGCGGGCTGTACTCGATGGCGAGCGCGAGCCGCGCACCCGCGGTCGCGAGATCTCCCGAGGCGAGCGCGAGGGCGCCGTCGCGATTGAGCTGCGCGGCGCGAGGCGGCAGCGGCGCGCTCGTGGAGCAGGCGGCGGCGCCGAACGCGAATACGAGGGCGGCGGCGAGGGCGGCGGCGACGGCGGGCAGCCGGGCGACGGGGACGAACCGAGGGCGGACCATGCGCCCCCATCGGCACCGGCGCCGCCAGGTTGCGCGGAAAGTGCTAAGGTGCCGCCACGATGGCCGACGAAGCGCAAGACCCACGCAAGATCCCGTACTTGCGGGCGAGCGTAGGAGACTTGTTCCGCGCGCGCACGGTGCCAAGCTGCGACGCGTGTGGCGAGGAGCTGCCCGTCGAGCCGAGCGGCTCCGACGACGAAGGCTTCCAGATCCGCGGCAAGGGTACCTACGTGAGCAGCCGCGGCGCGGCGGTCCAGTACGAGGACGTCCCCCTCTGCCCCTCCTGCGGCTCGGCGATCGCCCTCACCGCGCTCCGTCAGTGGGACATCGAAGACGAAGAAGGCTGAGCAGGACGATCAGAACCGCGCGCGTCGTCTCGCGCTCGCGTCACTGGACGCTCGGATCGTCCTCTTCGAACTGGCCAGGGGGCCGGCGCTCGAGGTGCTCGAGGCACAGCGCGCGGACCGCCGGCGAGACGTGGGTCGCCTCGGCGACGAGGCGCAGCTCCTGGCGCATCAGCAGGCCGGCGATGGGGCCCGCGATCTCGACGGGCGTGTCGGGGTTCAAGATGATCGTGAGCCTTATGCGCGAACGATGGATCCACCGCCCGCTGCGCGAGATCTCGGTCAGCACGTCGGGGCGGCACGGGCGCTTCGACGCGAGGCGGATCACGTCGTCCTCGGTGACGCGCGGATTGCGGAGGAGCTGACGGATCACCTCCGGGTGCGGATCGAGCAGCAGGCGCGCGAGAGAATCGCGGTCCTGGCGGCGAGCCAGGCTCTTTCGCTCCCCGAGCGTAAGCGTGCGCCCGCGGCCGTAGTCGGGGACGCGATCGTCGTTCGGGTTTGCGGGGAGCACGGTGGCGCGCGGCGACGCGACGAGGGGATGCCGGACGAGGCGCTCGAGCGACAGGAGCGACTCGCCGGCGGCCTCCTCACGGAGGCGCTGCATGATTTCGACCGAGCTGGGAGAGTTCAGAGCGTCGACGAGCGACACGAGCACCTCCCGCGCCGGCTCCTCGGCCTGCTCGGCGGCATGGCACACGCGGTCGAGCGCACGCGCCAGCTCGGCGAGCGGGATGTCCGCGAGCTGCGTGCGCCAGTAGGCCACGCGCAGCGGCGCATCGCACATGCTCCGGGTCGTCCGAACCAGACCGTCCGCGCGCTCCCTCACGTCCACCTCTAGAATTTAGTCCATCACGGGCGCCTGCGTCAGGACGAAGAGGGGCTGTCGTCCGGCAAAGTCGGGGTACCATCGAGACGTGAACCCGAACGGTCCGCCGCGCCCGGGCTATGGCCCGCAGTACCCGCAAGGGCCCCAGGGCTACGGGCCGCCGGGCCAACAAGCCCAGCAAGCGCCGCAGGGCCACGGCCAGCAACCGCCGCAGGGCTACGGTCAGCAACCGCCGCAAGGCTACGGACCGCCGCCTCAGCAGGGCTACGGTCAGCAACCGCCGCAAGGCTACGGACCGCCGCCTCAGCAGTACCCGCAGCAGCAGCCGCCCCAGCAGCAGCCGCAGCAGGCCCAGCCGCAGCAGCGGCCTCCTGCCGGTGTCGGCGCAGCGTCGAAGCCGCTCGCCCGCCTTCCGCTTCAGATCGGCACCACGAGCACGTGGAGCGCCGCGCGCGCGGCGGTCGCGCTCTTCCCTGGTCTCGCCCTCATGCTCTGCGGCGTGGTTACGGCCCTCGTCAGCGACGCGAAGGACGACGACGCCATCTCGCTCACGGCGACGCTCTGGCCGCTCACGTTCGTCCTCGGACCGTTACTCCTCGTGTACGGCGTGTTCCACCTCTACGGAGCCCTCAAGAACCGCGCGAGTGACGTGCTGCTGCACACCGAGGGATTGGTCGTCGACGGCGGGCGCCTGCACGGCACGCGCATCGCCTGGGGAGAGCTGACGCATCCGTTCGCGCACGTCGAGGAGACGGAGTCGACCCGCCTCGTGATGTGGAAGATGCTCGTCTTCACGCTGTGGCTCGTCGCCGTCGTCGCGTCGCGCGGCAATTTTCGCGGCTCGATGTCGCCCGTTCAGCGCGTGCGCGTCTGGCGGCTCTGGGTCGTTCGCGGCGGGCGCCCGGAGATCGTCGCGCAGACCGATCGCGAGATCGAAGCCGACTCGATGCACGCCGCCGCCGCCAGCATCGAGGCGGTCGTGAGCGGGCGGAAGTACGTCGAGGAAGCACCGCAGGTCGCTACGCAGATCACGGCGTGCCCACAGTGCGGCGCGCCGGCGGTCCCCGACGACGCGGACCAGGTCTCCTGCGTCTACTGCCGCGCCTGGGTCCCGCTCCCGCCGCAGGTGCGCGGCCAGGCGGCGGCGAGCAAGGCGATGCAGTCGAGCCGCGCGGTCCACCAGAACATGATCCGCAAGCTCGTCGAGCAGCCGCGCGCCGGCCGCTCGAACGGGTGGCTGTTCGTCTTCACCCTCCTCATGTTCGGCGCGTGGCCGCTGGGGTGGGGTCTCGTCGCGGAGCACGCGCTCGCCGACGGCTTCCAGGCCCAGGACATAGGCTTTCTCCTCCTCCCGTTCGCCGCGGTCCTCGGCGCGTTCTTCCTCGCGCGCGCGCGCCTGGCCGATCGCGGCGCGCTCCAGATGCTGACGCTCGGCTTCGGCGCGCTCGCGCCGCGTCGAGAGGGCGAGCCGTCGCGCTGCCGCAGGTGTCAGGGCCCGCTCCCTGACGCCGGCCTCGGCGGCGTCGCGCAGTGCCGCTATTGCGCCGCGGACAACATCGTCGGGCTGGATCTCCGCCCCAGCGTCGACCAGGCGCGCGCCGAGCAGGTCACGTTCGACGAAGCCCTCCGCAAGCGGTCGAGCGAGAAGACGCTATGGGCCGCGCTCAGCATCGTCGCCATCCTCGCCCTGCTCGGCTGGGCGGGCGGCGTCGTGGCCTACGTTCTCCTGTAAAAGCCGCGCGCCGGCAGAGCTCAGAAGCCCGTATCGTACGGCTTCGAACCGGCCGAGCCCTTCGGGGCCGGCGGTTTGGCAGCCCCACCGCTGGAAGCGTTCGCGCCGCCGCCGTTGGGGACCGGCACCGCGTGCTGCGGCGGAGGCCTCGGTGTGGCTCCTCCTCCACCGGCCACGACGACCGGAGGCGGCGTCGGCGCCGACGCGCTTGGCGTCGCGCCCGTGCCCGGCGCGGTCGCGACGACCGGCGGCGGAGCGGGGACCGGCGGAACGTCGACTGGAGGAGGCGGGGTAGCCGTCGTCGCCACCGTGGCCGTCGCCGTCCCGGTCCCCGCCGTGGCGGGCGCCTTCTTCCCCTTCATCATCATCACACCGCCGACGCCGACGGCGACGACGAGCGCAGCCCCGGCGATCGCGAGCACGACCCCTGCGCCCGATTTCTTGGGAATGCCGGCGACGCCGCCGTTGTACGTCTTGGCGAGCGGCGCCCCCGTCGTGTTGCCCGGCATGCCCTGGGCGACCGGTGCCTGCCCCGGGTACGGCGTCTGCTGCATCGGCCCGGCCATCGGCGCGCCCTGCTGCACCGGATTCGGCGTGGCGAGCATCGCGGTTTGGTGCGGGTTGGGCGTGTTCGCCATCGCGTTCGGCGTCGTCGGCAGGTTCGGCGACAGGTTCGGCGCGTTCGGCATGAGCGCGGTGCCGCCGATCTGGTTGCGATCCATGACGTCGGTGACCGTCGACTGCCCGAGCGTCATCGCCAGCGCGTCGGCGAACTCCTTGGCCGACTGGTAACGCTTGGCTGTGTCGCGATCCGCTGCGCGCAGCCACCACCGGTCGAACTGCGGCGGTACCGGCCCGAGCTGCGACGGCGTCGGAATCGGAGCGACGATGATCTTCACGAGCAGATCGCCGAGCGCCTCGCTCTCGAACGGGAGCCTCCCGGTCACCATCTGGAAGACGATGACGGCGAGCGACCAGAGATCGCTCCGCCAATCGACGCCCTTGGTGCCCTGCGCCTGCTCCGGGCTCATGTAGTAGGGCGTCCCGAGCATCGCGCCGGTCTTGGTGTTGTTGCCGGTGTCGAGCCCGGTCGAGTTCTTCTTCGCGATACCGAAGTCGAGCACCTTCACGATCTCGCGATCGTCGTCACGGACGAGGAAGATGTTGTCGGGCTTCAGGTCTCGGTGGACGATGCCGGCCTGGTGCGCCTTCGTGAGAGCGCGCGCGACTTGCTGGATGATCGCGTTGATCTCAGGGGCCGGAAGCGTGCGGAGCTTCGTCAGCCGCTTGCCGAGGTCCTCGCCCTCGAGCAGCTCCATCGCGATGTACGGGGTGTTCTCCCAGACGCCGTGGTCGAGGATCTGAACGACGTGCGGGCTGCGGAGCTGCGCGGCCGCCTTCGCCTCGCGCTCGAACCTGGCCTGGGCCTCGGCGAGCCCGGCGAACTCCCCTTCGATGAATTTCACCGCGCAGGGAATGTCGAGGCCGAGGTGGGTCGCCTGCCATACGGACCCCATGCCGCCCCGACCAATGAGGCGATTCAAACGGAAGCGACCCGCGACAACGAGATTCTCGACCAGCAGCATGGTTGGGCTTCCCCCAGTATTCAGACTACCTCAAGGCGGCGACGTGCATCGAACGGATCGGCACATCGCGAATCCATATTAAGATGAGTACGGAGAAGAGTCGCAAAAGAGGGTATTTTTCTGACAGAGGCGTTCGGCTGCCGTACGTCCATCCACCCCGCATCCACCCCGCCTCCATTCACCCCCCGTGCAGGGATTTCACATACCCTCTTCCTGCACGCTGCCCTGCACTTCCCGGGCGCATCCTGCTTCTCTTGCCGCTCGCGCGCTTCCTGCATCATGCCCAGCAAACCCCCTGCCAAACCGCCCACGCCTCCGCAGGCCCCGGGCGAGGACGATGACGTCGTCGTCGAGGAGCGCCAAAAGACAAGCGTTCCAAAGCGATGGCGCGTCGTATTCCACAACGACGACTACACGACGATGGAATACGTCATCCTCGTGCTCGTGCAGTTCTTTCACAAAAGCGAGGCAGAGGCCTTCCACTTGATGCTTACAGTGCACAAGAAGGGCAGTGCCTCTGTGGGCCTGTATCCTCGGGATGTCGCCGAGACCAAGGTCGACCTCGTCTCGCAACACGCACGTGAGCACGGTCAGCCGTTGCTCGTTACAGCAGAGCCAGAGTGAGCACCAAAGACAACAACCCCGGTTCCGGTACCCCGATCAGCCCCGAGGTCGAAATCGCCCTCTCCCTCGCCGCCAACGAGGCCGCCAGGCGCAGGCACGAGTTCGTGACGGTCGAGCATCTGCTCTACGCGCTCCTCTTCGACGACGCGACCGCCCTCGTGGTGAAGCACGCCGGCGGCGAGGTCGCGAAGCTCAAGAAGAAGCTCGAGGGGTACCTCGACACCGAGCTCGAAGCCCTGGGCGAGGACGGCGACACCATCCCCACCGCCACGCTCGCGGTGCAGCGCGCGATCCGCCGCGCCATCGGCCACGTTCGGTCGAGCGGCAAGGAGCAGGTCAGCGGCGCCAACGTCCTCGTCGCTATCTTCGCCGAGCGGGACTCGTACGCGGTGAGCCTGCTCGAGGACAGCGGCGTCACGCGCCTCGACGTGGTCGCGTACATCGCCCACGGCGTAAGCAAAATCGACAGCGAGGACGGGACCGGCGAGACGGCGAAGGTCGACGCCGAGGGGGACGGCGCGCGCCCCAACAAGGACCCGCTCAAGGCCTTCTGCGTCAACCTCAACGAAGAGGCGAAGGAAGGCCGCATCGACAAGCTCATCGGCCGCGCGCGCGAGGTCGATCGCATCATCCAGATCCTTGCGAGGCGGAAGAAGAACAACCCGCTCCTCGTCGGCGACTCCGGCGTCGGCAAGACCGCCATCGTGCAAGGGCTCGCGCTGCGCATCGAGAACAAGGAGGTCCCCAAGGCGCTCGAAAGCTCCGTCGTCTACAGCCTCGACATGGGCGCTCTCCTTGCCGGCACGCGCTACCGCGGCGATTTCGAGGAGCGCCTGAAGGGCGTCGTGAAGTCGCTGCAGAAGCTCGACAACGCCGTCCTCTTCATCGATGAGATCCACACCATCGTCGGCGCCGGCGCGACCAGCGGCGGCAGCATGGACGCCTCGAACTTGCTGAAGCCCGCGCTCGCGAGCGGCAAGCTCCGCTGCATCGGCTCGACGACGTTCGAGGAGTACCGCACCCACTTCGAGAAGGATCGCGCTCTGTCCCGCCGCTTCCAGCGGGTCGAGGTGCTCGAGCCGAGCCTCCTCGAGACCAAGGAGATCCTGAAGGGCCTGCAGAAGCAGTACGAGGACTTCCACGACGTCACCTACACCGCCGACGCGATCGAGGCGGCGGCCGTCCTCGCGAGCCGGTACCTGCACGACCGGCGCATGCCCGACAAGGCGATCGATCTGGTCGACGAGTCGGGCGCCGCGGTGAAGCTCTCGATCGGCCCCGGCGCCAAGGTCGAGGTGACCGACGTGGAGACGGTGCTCGCGCGGATGGCGCAGATCCCCCCGCGCGAGGTGTCGAGCAACGACAAGGAGAAGCTCCGCTCGCTCGCGGACGATCTGAAGAAGCTCGTCTTCGGCCAGGAGGACGCCATCGACCAGCTCGCCTCCGCGATCAAGCTCGCGCGCGCCGGCCTTCGCAGCCCCGAGAAGCCCATCGGCAGCTTCCTCTTCACCGGCCCTACCGGGGTCGGCAAGACGGAGGTGGCCAAGCAGCTCGCCAAGACGATGGGGATCACGTTCATCCGCTTCGACATGAGCGAGTACATGGAGCGTCACACGGTCTCGCGTCTTATCGGCGCGCCGCCGGGCTACGTCGGCTTCGATCAGGGCGGCCTCTTGACCGACGCGATCGCGAAGACGCCGCACGCCGTGCTCCTGCTCGACGAGATCGAGAAGGCGCACCCCGACGTCTTCAACGTGCTGCTCCAGGTGATGGACCACGGCAAGCTGACCGACAACAACGGCAAGGCCACGGACTTTCGACACGTCATCCTGTTGATGACGAGCAACGCGGGCGCGCGCGACCTGCAGCGCAAGCAGGTCGGCTTCGGCGAGACGCGTGTCAGCGGCGACGCCGAGCGCGAGTACAAGAATCTCTTCAGTCCGGAATTCCGGAATCGCCTCGACGCGCGCATCCGCTTCGCGCCGCTGTCGCCGCCGATCATGGCGAGCATCGTCGAGAAATTCCTGAAGGAGCTCGAGGTGCAGCTCGAGGAGCGCAAGGTGACGATCGTCGTGACCGCGGCCGGCAAGGCCCTCCTCGCCGAGAAGGGCTACGATCCGGACTTCGGCGCGCGGCCGCTCGCGCGCGTCATCCAGGACGAGGTGAAGCGCCCGCTCGGCGACGAGCTACTCTTCGGCGCGCTGGAGCACGGCGGCGAGATTCGCCTCGACGCGGCCGCCGACAACGAAGGCAAGGGGCTCGAGGACAAGAAGCTCGTCCTCGCCTTCACGTCGGCGCCCGTGCCCGCGGAGGAGGAAAAGGACGAGAAAGAGGCCGACGCTCCGGCGAGCGAGCTCAACTGAGCCAAACGGAGCGGAGCTGACCCGAAACTGAGGTACGGTGCACCGGCCATGACAAGCGACATCAAGGAAATCGTCGTCCCCATCGACTTCACGGCCACCAGCGAGTGTGCGCTCGACTACGCCATCGATTTCGCGAAGCAAGTCGGCGCCCGCCTCACGCTCGTGCATGCCTACGAGCTTCCTGTTTACGGCTTTCCCGACGGCGCGCTCGTCGCATCCTCGGAGGTCGCCGGCCGCATCCTCGAGTCGGCGCAAGCGGGCCTCCTCGCCGCGATCGAGAGGCGCAAGGACTGCGGCGTCGAGATCCGCTCGGTCCTCCGCGACGGTCCGCCCGCCGACGAGGTCGCCGCGGTCGCCAAGCAGGTCCACGCCGACATGGTCATCCTCGGCACCCACGGCCGCAAAGGGCTGCGGCGCGCCATCATGGGCAGCGTCGCCGAGGAGGTCATCCGCGCGTGCGAGTGCCCGGTCCTCGCCATCCACGATCCCGGGCCGCCCAAGAAGTGAACGCCTGACGCCGGCGTCCCTGGTATACTGAACATTTGTTCCGTATGTTCGAGGGGTGAAGCTTCACCCCGTGGACAACCCGCCCAACCCCTGGGCGACGACGGACATCGCCTACTTCGACGGCGAGGTCCCGAACGCGGATCTCGTCGTGCTCGAGGATCACACGCGCGAGATCCTCTCGAAGAACACGAGCCCAGACATCCCGTTCAACTGGAGCGTCAACCCCTACCGCGGCTGCTTCCACGCCTGCGCGTACTGCTACGCGCGCCCCACGCACGAGTACCTGAGCCTCGGGGCCGGCACCGATTTCGACCGCAAGATCGTCGTGAAGCCCGCGGCGCCGGAGCTCCTGCGCGAGGCGTTCGAGCGGCGATCATGGAAGGGCGAGCTCGTCGCCTTCAGCGGCGTGACCGATTGCTACCAGCCGCTCGAAGCGTCGTACCGGCTGACGCGCGGGTGCCTGGAGGTGTGTGTAGAGTACAATAACCCGGCGAGCATCATCACGAAGAGCGCCCTCGTGGAGCGGGACGTGGATCTGCTCGCCGAGCTCGCGCGGGTCGCGCGGTGCCACGTGAGCGTGAGCATCCCGTTCTGGTCGGAAGCGAACGCGCGCGCCATCGAGCCCTTCGTGACGACGCCTGCGCGGCGCATGCGCATCGTGGAACGGCTCGCCGCGCGCGGCGTTCCGGTAGGCGTCATGGTGGCGCCGGTCATCCCCGGGCTGAACGACGCCGACATCGCGACCATCCTCGAGCGCGCGAAGGAGGCGGGCGCGACGCACGCGGGGATGGTCCTCTTACGCCTTCCGGGCTCCGTGAAGGAAATTTTCGAGGCGCGCGTGCGGGCTGCCTTGCCCTTGCGCGCCGAGCGGATCCTTCGCCGCGTGAAGGAGACGCGGAGCGGCAAGATGAATGATCCGCGCTTCGGGGTTAGGCAGACCGGAGAAGGGCCGTACGCCGAGACGATCAGCGCCCTCTTCACCACCACCGCGAAACGACTGGGCCTCGTCTCGCGCGAGCCCGACAAAACGCACGAGCCCCCCGCGACCTTCGAAAGACCGTCGCGGGGGGGACAGCTGCGGCTGTTTTGAGAAAAACTCAGGGAGCGGCGCAGAAGTCGCCGCCTGTGGCACCGGGGGCCGGGATCGGGAGGGTGGTCGTGTCCTCGTCGATCGACAGGAGGTAGGCGATCAGCTTCTGCACGTTCGCGTCGCGCACCTTGGGATCGGTCTCCGAGAGGAAGTTCGGCGCGAGCGGGCCTGCGTGGTGTGCGGCGAACGTCGTCCCGAAGAGGCTCTCGAGGCTGGTCGCCTGCCCCGCGTGAAGGTACGGCGCGCCGGTCGCGAGGCCGAGGAGCGACGGCGGGTTGAAGCCCTTGCCGTCCGCCTCGTTGCCCTGCCCTTGCGTCGTCATGTCCTGACGGAGCTCGGAGATGCCGGCGAGCGCGTCGCCCACGTTGAACGTACCGACCGGGCGCAGCATGCACTGGATCTGGTCGAGCCCCGCGTTGGCCGACGGGAAGCGCATGAAGCGGTTCGTCGTCGCAGGCAGCAGCGCAAGCGGAAACCCGGTCGGCGGCGTCCACGCCTTGGTCGACAGCGCCGTCATGGTCGCGAGCGACGGCGCGTAGAACGCCTTGGAGATGGTCCACTTGTCGCCCCCGTGGCAGCCCTGGCAGGCGCCGTCCACGGTGAACAGAGCGTGGCCCGCGGTGACGAGCGTGGCGTCGAGGTTCGAGGGCTTCCGCGGCGACCGGATGCTCTTGACGTACTCGGTGATGTTCAGCCAATCGTCGAGCACGCTCACCTGCGGCAGGCCAGCCGGGTTCGACGGGTCGGAGAGCTGCGTGGCGGAGCCGTTCAGGCCACCGTGGCCCGCCTTCGCGACGTCGATGCGATCGGTGACGGCGGGGGGCGCGCCGTTGGTCGCCACGAGCGCGCCGACTCCGCCGGAGATCCCGCGGGTGTTCGCCTCGAAGTCCGGGACCTCGTCGAAGATCGCCGTCCAATTCAGGATCCTACGATCGGTCGCGTCCTTCGACGAGTAGGTCCCGTCGAGGCTCGTGGACTGCCGGGTGCCGCGGCCGAAGTACCAGGTGACGTTGTCGGTGAGGCCGTCGGTGTGGCACGACTGGCACGAGCTCCAACCCTGGCCCTTGAGCGACCAGCGGCCAACGCCGGTCTCGAAGAAGCGTTTGCCCTTGAGGACCTTCTCCTCGGTGGAGCCTCCTGCCGGCAGCGCTGCCGACGAGGTGACCGCCGGCGTGGCTGCGCCGCCCGCGATCGCTTGCGTGTTGAAGTCGAGCACCGTGAGGTTGCGGCTGACGTCGTTGGCGACGAAGGCGAACTTCTTCCCCGCAGCGGTGCCGATCGCGACGCCGATGGGGTTCTTGCCGGCGCTCGACGCGGCGATCCCGGCGGGCGTCAAGTCGAGGAACGCGTTGCCCGGTGAGCCGACCTCGGCGATCGCCGAGCTCTCGGTTGGGTCGTATTTCACGCGGAACACGGCGTCGGCGGCGTTCGCGGCGACGTACGCGACGCCGGTGGCGGGGACGAACGCGATGTCCGACAAGACACCGGGGAAGCGGCGCGAGCCGTCGTCGGCCGCGCCGCGCGTCGTGTAAAGGGCGGCGAACTGCGCGTTCAAGCTCGCCGTCGACGCCGGCACCTCCTTGTCCGCGGCGAGATCCACGACCGACACGACGGGCGCGGTCGTCGTCTTCACGTTCGCGACGTTCGGCGCGCAGACGAAATTGGCGCACTTTCCGCCGTTATTTCCGCACTGGGCGTCGGCGGTGCAGTTGGTCGCGCACTTCTTCGTCGTGGCGTTGCACGAGCCGGCGACCTGCCCGGGGCACGTGGTGTCGTCCGCGCACGTTGCGGCGGCGGGACCGGTGAAGACGCCGATCGGCCCCTTCGGCGACGCGCAGATGGAGGTCACGTAGGCGTAGCCGCCGTTGATCGTGACCGACTGCAGCTGGTTCGGGTAGCACGACGCCTTGCCGCCCGTGTGGTCCGCGAACCCCATGTCGAGGACGGGCGCGAGCTGGATCGTGGAGATGGATTTGTCCGCCACCTTGATCTTGTAGAGCAGGCCCGCCTTCGCGGTGTCGGCGTTGGCACCGAGCGCGTCCTCGGGCGCGGTGCGCTGGGCGAAGTACTCGGTCACGTAAATGCTCTCGTCGGCGTCGTTGGCGTCCAGGTTGTTGGTGATGGCGACGCTGCGCGGGTGCGCCAGGGCGGGCCGCGCGGCGATTGTGCCGAGGAGGCCGGTCTTCACGAGCGCGGCGTTCAGATCGATCGTCGCGGTGACCGCCATGGTCTTCGTGTCGATGCCCATCAGCGTGCCGTCGACCCAGTTGGCGACCCAGACCCGCGCGCCGGTCGGCGTGAGGGCGAGACCGGTCGGCTCGCTGCCCACCGGGACGCGCGCGGCCTCGGTCGGATCACCCTTCAGATCGGCGATCTTCACGAGCTTCTGGTCCTTGCGGAGGACGACGTACGCGGTCACGCCGTCCGGCGCGACGACCGCCTGCCACGGCTCGCTGCCTGCGCCGAGGGAGAGCTCCTTCTTGCGCGTGACGACGGGCGGGCTTCCGTCCGCCGGATAGGTGACGCCGAAGACGGAGACGCTGCCCGCGTCGCGGTTCACCATCACCGCGACCGAGTCGTCGGGCGAGAGCGCGATCGCCGCCCCTCGGCTCGGCCCGGGCAACACGCCAGCAGGCACGACCACCGGTGCATCGGTCGCCGCGTCCACGCCGGGGCTACTGTCCACCTCGACGCCGCCGTCAGGGAGAGGCTTCGTGCCCTCGGGTTGCGACGCGCTGTCGCCGCAGCCGAGTGCCTGCGCCAAGAGGAGCGCGATGCCGGAGCCCACGCCGAGCTTGATGCCGAGAGTTCGTTTCATTCTTACGGTCCTCCATGAAAAGGCGAGCGGCAGGCACACGTCGGCCTTCGGGCGCGGAGGCCCGATCGCACGTGCGCGTCTTGTTCGTCGTTCGTCCCCGGCCGCTCGCGTCGCGGGGGCTCATGGACGTTAAGGCCGTGGCGACAACGCGAAAGTAGATTCTCCCCATGGGTGGCATAGGCTGGCGCTATCCCCCCTGCGAGAGTCCATGGATCTGAACCATCTCCGCTACTTCCAGGCGGTCGCGACCTCCGGCAGCCTCACCGCTGCGGCCAAGTCGCTGCACGTGAGCCAGCCGACGCTGACCGTGGCGATGCAGAACCTCGAGGAGCGGTTGGGCACGACGCTCCTCCTGCGCGATCGCAGCGGCGTTCGGCTCACGGCGACCGGTGAGGAGCTGCTTCGCTACGCGGCCGAGGTTTTCGCGCTCGTCGAGCGCGCGGAGCAGCAGATCAAGGGCCTCGAGAGGGAGGACGTCGGCGACTTCGTCGTCGGATGCCACGAGTCGCTCGGCGCGTATTTTTTGCCGCAGTTCATGGCGCCGTTCCTCAAGGCGTACCCGCTCATCGAGCTGTCGTTGTGGAACGGGACGAGCGCGGCGGTGGAGAAGGCCGTCGTCGAACGGAACGTCCACTTCGGGATCGTCGTGAACCCCCACCCGCACCCCGACCTCGTCATCGTCGAGTTGTTCCACGACGCGGTCGATCTGTTCGTGGCGACGGACGCGCCGCCACCGTCGTTCCTCGTCCCGCTGTCCGAACGCATCGCGCTGCTCGAGGAGAGTGACGACGAAGAGCTCATGGCGGCCAAGCAGCGGATTCGCCGCGGGCCGCTCGTGATGGCGGGTCGGCTCTCGCAGTCACGCGACCTCGTCGACCGCATCGCGTCGGCGGGGCTCATGCCGCTGCGCACGCTGTCGTGCGGGGACCTCGAGCTCGTCAAGAGCCTGGCGCTCGCCGGCGTCGGCGTGGCTCTTCTCCCGCGGCGCGTCGCCGCCTACGGGCACGAGGGCAAGCTCCGCCGCCTGCACCCGTCCTTTCCGAGCTTCCCCGACGTCATCGCGCTGGTCTATCGCGCCGACATGCACAAGACGAAGGCCGCCATCCGCCTCAAGGACGCCCTCGTCACCTACGGCAAGTCCCTCGACCACTGACGGAAGGCGCACGCCGTCTCGGCGGGTGTGCGCTCCGCGTCGCCCTCGAGCGCAGGCGCATGGTAGCGTCCCGGCATGCGCCGGTCCCGGTTGCTCATCGTCGCCCTCGGGCTCGCGTCAGCATGCGGCGGTCCGCCCAACGATCCCCGCGCCGCGAGCGCCCCTCGACGCGGAGCGCATGCAGCCGAGCTAGCGCCGTCTTCGCCGGCCGACGCAGGAGACGACGTGACACGCATCGCGCACGCGGTGCTGCCACTCCTGGAGGCAACGTCACTCGACGGTCCGGAGCTCGCCGCCACGATGGCGCAACTCGCCCGCGCGCTCCTCGCCCAGACGCCCGATGACGACAAGGGGCTCCTCGACCGCGCTCTCCTGAACGTCGCCGCGGGCGAGCCGGCCGCGGCCAACGCGCTCCTCGCCCGCGCGCGGCAGGCGACGAAGACCTACGATCCGGTGCGCGCGCAGGCGCTGTTCACGAGCCACGAGCTTCACTCGCGCGCCCGCCTGCTGCAAAGCGCGAGCGGCGCGCCGTTCGACGATGCCTTCAGGACGAGCTTCCGCGAGGCGTTCGCGCGGATGGACGACCTCACCGCCGAGCACGCGGCGTGGTGGCCCGACACCGACCTCATCTCGGCGCGCGCTGACGTGGAACGCGCGCGCGAGGTCTTTCGCGGCAAGGGCGCCGCCGATCGCGCCGCCGCCATGGACCTCACCGCGCGGTACGCCGCCTACGTCGTCCGTCGCGACGTGCTGCCGCTCGCTGTGGCCCTCGAGAACGAGGACAACGCACGCCGCTACGAGGTCGACGACGACGTCCGCATCAAGACCCGCGACGGCGCGACCGTCTCCGCCATCGTCGTGCGCCCGCGCCGCGCGACCGGCAAGACGCCGGCCGTCCTCGTCTTCAACATCTACACCGCAGGCGGCGCCTCCACCGCGCTCGCGTCGGCGTCGCATGGTTACGTAGGCGTCGCGGCGTTCACCCGCGGTCGCCGCAAGAGCACCGGCGCAGTCCTCCCGTACGAGCACGACGGCGACGACGCGTTCGACACGATCGACTGGATCCAGAAGCAGCCGTGGTCCGACGGCCGCGTCGGAATGTACGGTGGCAGCTACGGCGGCTTCACGCAGTGGGCGGCGGCCAAGCACCTGCACCCGGCGCTGAAGACGATCGTGCCGTACGTCGCCGCAATCCCCGGCCAGGGGCTGCCGATGGAGAACAACGTCTTTCTGAACGCGAACTACGGCTGGCCGTTCTACGTAGCGAACGGCCCGTACGACGACGACAAGGTCTACTTCGATCGCGCACGCTGGAACGCTCTCCCCGACAAGTGGTTCGCGAGCGGTCGGCCGTTCAAAGAGATCGACGCGGTCGACGGCACGCCCAACCCGCTGCTCCAGCGCTGGCTCGCCCACCCCGCGTACGACGCCTACTGGCAGAAGATGGTTCCGTACCGCGAGGACTTCGCGCGCATCGACATCCCGGTCCTGTCGTTCACCGGGTACTACGACGACGGCCAAATCTCTGCGATTCGCTACTTCACCGAGCACTACCGGTACAACAAGAACGCGCGGCACTACCTCGTCGTCGGCCCCTACGACCACTTCGGCGCGCAGCGGCGCCCGGCGGAAGTGCTGCGCGGGTACGCGATCGATCCGGTCGCGCGCATCGACACGACGTACATCACCTACCAGTGGCTGGACCACGTGCTGCGCGGCGGCCCGATGCCGGACCTCGTGCGGGACAGGGTGAACTACGAGGTCATGGGCGCCAACCTGTGGCGCCACGCGCCGTCCCTCGAGAGAGCGAAGGACGAGGTCCTCACGCTGTACCTGGACGAGCGCCACCTCACCACCGCAAAGCCCACGGGCGCGCGATTCGTGGCGCAAGAGGTCGATCTGGCGGATCGCAAGACGACCAACAACGCCTACTACCCCGACCCGATCGTGAGCGACACGCTCGACACCGGCAACGGCGTCGTCTTCGAAGGCGAGCCGCTGGCCGCGCCCATGTCGATCGACGGCCTCTTCTCGGGCGAGCTGCGCGTCACGATCAGCAAGCGCGACATGGATGTGGGCGTCGTCCTCTACGAGAAGACCGCCGAGGGCAAGTACGTCAACCTCTCGTACTACGTCGGTCGCGCCAGCTACGCGCGCGACATGAGCGCCCGCGCGCTGCTCGTCCCCGGCAGGGTGGAGACGATTCCCTTCGAGCGCACGCGCATGGTCAGCCGTCGCCTCGCCGCGGGCAGCCGGCTCGTCGTCGTGCTCAACGTGAACAAGAACCCGTTCGCCGAGGTCAACCACGGCACCGGTAAGACCGTGAGCGAGGAGTCGGCCGCGGACGCCAAGGGGCCGCTGCAGATCCGGTGGCTCTCGGACAGCTTCGTCCGGATCCCGATCCGACGTTGACGGGCCATCTGGCGGCCGCCCGGGGCCCGGCTATCAGAAGTGCTGCTTGACCACGTCGAGTTTGTCGCTCTGGGGGAAGCTGAGCTTGCGGGTGGCCTTGTCGATGCAGGCGGCGACCTTGTTGTTGCTCGGCGTGATCTTGACGGAGACGCCGAGGACCTTGCCCTGCTTCACCGCGGCGCAGATGTCGGCGCTGGCACTGTCGGGGAGGCCGCAGCCGCCGAAGAAGGTGCTGTTTGCCATCGGCCTGCCGAGCTGATCCTTCGTGAGATCGGGCTTACTGTTCTTCTTGCCCATGTCGATGGTCTGCGGGTTCTCGTCCATCGCCTTCTCGCAGCTCTTGCCTGTCGAGACCGAGATCTGGACGCTGAGCTCCTCGTGGCTGCCGCTCTTGGCATCGTGATCGTAGATGGCGACGTGGATCTTGGTGCCCTCGTCGTTGATCTTGTCGAGGTCTTCCCACGGGACGATCTTGTCGCCCGAGTAGCCGTGCGCGGTGTGCATGAGGGGCACCTCGACGGATTTGCTGCCCTTGCCGCGCGGGTAAACGAGGACGGCGTCGCGGTTCTTCACGTCGCTGCCGAGCGCGCCCATCTTCACCTCGTCGTCGGTGGCGTTGATGGTGATGCGGATGCCCTCCGGCAAGGACTCGATCTTGATGGCGCCCGAAAAGTCGTGGTGCCCCGTGCCCGAGCACGGGACGAACGTCTCGCTGCCGTCCTCGTCGTGGATGTCGTGGGCGTGGACCTTGTCCGCCTCACCGCACGTGTGCGGGGTGGGGCGCGCCTGCTTGGCGATCGACTCGCCGTGGTGCTGGTCGGTGTCGCTCTTGGGCGTGGTGGGGCCGTCGGGCTTGCCTCCACAGGCCACGAGATACGAGAGCGCGCACGCCGAGGCGAGGATCGAGAGGGTTCGCATGGCGGCGAGCCTACCAGAGGAAGAGTTACGGCTGAACCACGACGACGGCGGTGCCGAAGGGGGCCATTTGTAGGGAAATGCCCTGCGCGGCGAGGTCGGCGCCGGTCCGCGTGCCGAGGGGGGCGCCGGACAGGCCTTCGGTCAGCGTGTAGCGGGTCGCCGCGGTGAGGCCCAGGCGGGAGAGCGAGTGGAGAGCGATCTGCACGGTGCCCGCGGCGTGGCCGCTGACGACGAAGACGAACAGCGGAGCCTTTTCGTCGCGGCCACGGCGCGCCCACGCGGTCTCGCGGAGGCCGGTCGCGCTCACCGCCGGCGACGCGCCGCCCGTGACGATCGCGAGATGCGCGGCGAGCGCGCGCTTGCGGTCGAGATCGCCGGAGTCGGCGCCGTAGTAGGCGCTGTCGTTGTAGACGCTCGACAGGTGGCCGCCGATCAGGGTGTGCGGGGCGCCGTCGCCGGTCACCTCCCACGCGACGACCTTGCCATCGCCGCCAAGCGGCTGCGTGCGTTCGACGACGAGCGGCGTGAAGGACGGGGCCTTGGGGGTCCAAAACGTCTCGTACCAGTACGTGCGCGTCGTGCCGGTCGCGGAGGCGAGCTTCTGGTTGGCGTCGCCGCTCCTTAGGCCCACGCCCGGCCACGAGTACATGCCGTTCGCGTCGGCGTCGAAGAGGGACGCGAGCTTCGTGACCTCGGGCGACGCGGCGCCGCTGAGCGACATCGAGCCGCGATCGAGCAGGAGCACGAGCGCGCCTCCGCCTTCGTGGAACTTCGTGAGCTTCGCCGCCGTGTCGGGAGAGATCATCCTGGGGAGCAGGAAGAAGACGACCTTGTAGGCCGACAAATCTTGCGCGGTCTGCGCCTCCACTACCTGGGGGTTCACCCCCGCCTCGGCGAGCCAACCGAAGAGGCCGGGGTACTCGTTCACGTACATGGTCTGCACGTCGTCGTTCGTCCCCGCCTGCGGCACCGCGTAGCGCGCGTCCTGCACGATGGCGACCTGGTCCTCCACCTCGTCGCTGGCTTCGAGCGCGAGGCCCCACCTGTCCAGGAGCGCGCCCCACTTCTTCATGACGTCGTACCGGGGCCGCAGCGTTCCATCGAGCCCGATCGCCGCCTGAAAATCGTAGTCGGAGCCGTCCAGGTTGATGCCACCGCGCATCGTGTAGAACGCGCCGCCCTTGAGGCCGTGACCGATCGCCTTCGCGAGGAGCTGGTCGGTCGCCTCGGGGCGCACCGTGGGCTTGATGCCGAGCGGGAACGAATAGAAACCCCCTTGCAGCTCCGCGCCCCACGCGAAGCGCCCGCCGGTGTCCTTCGTATAGAGGAGGTTTCCGCCCGCGTAGAGCTTCGTGAAGTAGTCGACCTGGTAGGGCTGGTCCGAGATCTCACCGTTCGTGGGGAATTGCTTGGGGTAGAGATCGAGGCCGGCGAGGCCGACGCTATTTTTCGTCTGCCCGTCGTGCACGAGCAGATTGCGTGTGGGGACGCCGAACGGCGAGTCGTTCGTCATGAAGAGCACCTCGGGCTCTCTTACGCCGCGCGCCTCGAGCATGCCGCGGACCGTCTTCATGTAGTCGAGCACGTAGGCCAGGCCGGCCTCGTACCAGTCGCGCGCGGCGACGTCGTCGGTGACGGAGGTGGGAAGGGCGACCGGGGCGGCGACGGCGGCGAACGAGGCGTAGGCCGTGCCGTACGCGGCGTTCAGGGCCCCGACGGTGCCGTAGCGCGCCGCAAGGAATTTGCGGTAGTGCGCGAGAGCGACCGGATTGTAGTCGACGTCGCCGAAGCGATTGCTCCAGTAGAGGTTGGTCTCGTTGTCGACCTGAACCGCGACGATGCAGCGGCGCTCGATGTACTTTCGAAGGATGGGCAGGGCCTTGTCGAACCACGCGCCGACGGCGGACAGGTACCGGGGATCGAGGTACGTCGGCTGCGACTGCGACGCGTCGCCTGTCGGGGAGAAGGTGAACGTCGACCAGTCGGCCTTCTTCACGAGCGCGTCGGGGAACGCGTCCTTCCACCACTTCGGCACGGCGCCGTACGTCCCGAAACCGCGCGGCCACTCCGACGTGATGAGCGGGCCCGGCTTGGCGACGATCTTCATCCCGGCGTCGCACGCGATCCGGAAGAACGTGTCGACGTCGCGCGCGCCGGAAAAGTCCCAGAGCCCGTCGGCGGTCGAGTGGTAGTCCCACGGCAGGTACGTGGTGACGAGGTTCATGTGGGCGGCCTTCATCTTGTCGATGGAGTCCTGCCAGAGCGCTTGCGTCTTGGCCGCGTCGAAGCCCGGGTCGCGGACGCGGAAGTAGTGAATCTCGCCGCCATAGAGGAACATCGGCGTCCCGTCGACGACGAGCTGGCCGCCGCGCACGACGACGGACGGCCCCGCCGGCGCGCTCCCCTCCCCGCCGTCACTGCCGCTGGACCCATCGGTGAGACCGGCGTCGACTGCGCCGTCCGTACCGGCCTCGGTCGGGATGTACGCCGCCGGACCGCCCCCGTCCGAGCCGCAGGCGGCGAGCAGCGTGAAGACCGCCGCCGAAAGGGCTCCGATCCTTGCTACGGTCATCGGCTCGATGCGGACGCGCACGGTACCAGCGAGAATAGCGCTCGGCGGACTGTTCGTCGCGGTCGCCGCGGCGATCAGCGACGATGCCCGCGGCGAGGCGCCGCCGTCCCCCTACGACAGCGACGCGCAGATGGCGCTGCACGCTGATCCTGTCGCCAGCTACACCCTCAGAGCGACGCTCGATCCGGCGGCGCACACGCTCCACGGCGAGGGCACGATCACCTGGCGCAACACGAGCCGCGTGGCCGTTCGCGAGCTCTGGCTGCACCTCTACATGAACGCGTTCAAGAACGAGCGCAGCGTATTCCTGCGCACGCCCCTCGGCGGCGGGCGAGGCGCGGGGAGGCCCACCGACTGGGGCTACATCGACGTCCGCAAGCTCGCCCTGCGAGAGCCCGACGCGACGACGGTGACCGACGTGTGGAGCGGCGCCGAGGTTTCGCGCCCCGGCGATCCCGACGAGACCGACGCGCGCGTGCCGCTCCCGCGCGAGGTCTTGCCCGGCGACACGATCGCGCTCGACGTCGCGTGGGACGAGAAGCTGCCGACGGTGCTGGAGCGGACCGGCTACGACGGCTCGTTCCACATGATCGCCCAGTGGTTCCCCAAGGTCGCACGCCTCGAGCCCGACGGACGCTGGGCGCATTTTCCGTTCCACCGCCTGAGCGAGTTCTACGCCGACTTCGGCACCTACGACGTCACGCTCGACGTCCCGCAGAGCTTCACGCTCGGCGCGACGGGGCCGATGGTCGAGTCGCGGCTCGAGAAGGGGCGGCGCGTCGAGCGCCACGTGCAGACCGACATCCATGATTTCGCGTGGACGGCGTGGGATGAGTGGCAAACCGCCACCGAGACGATCGGCGGCGTGCAAGTAACGCTGCTCTACCCGCCCGGCTACCGGGTCGACGCGAAGCGCGAGCTCGAGTCGCTGCGCTTCACGATGCCGTACTTCGACAAGCGCTACGGGCGCTACCCGTACCCGGTCCTCACGGTCGTCCACCCGCCCGTGGCGGCAGGCGAGGCCGGGGGCATGGAGTACCCGACGTTCATCACCAGCGGCGGTCCGTGGTACGGCCCGCCTGGCATCCTCGCGCCCGAGCTCGTGACGGTGCACGAGTACGGGCACCAGTATTTTTACGGCCTCGTGGCCACGAGCGAGCACGACTGGCCTTTCCTCGATGAGGGACTCAACTCGTTCGCCGAGCAGGACGTCATGAGCAAGTGGCGCGGTGCCGGGAGCTGGGTCGACCTGTTCGGCCTCACCGTCGACGGCGGTGCCATGCACGGCGTGCTCTCCAACCTGAGCGTGCACGACGAGAAGGTCGCCCAGGGCGCGGCCGACTTCATGACCGGGGGCAGCTACGGCACGCTCGTGTACTTCCGCACGAGCGCCGTCCTCGAGACGATGCGCCGCGTCTACGGCGACGATCTCGTCTTGCAGGCGCTCGGCCGCTACGCACGGAAGAACCGTTTTTTTCACCCGGGGCCCGACGAGCTGCTCACGAACTTCGCCGAGGTGCTGGGGCCGCAGGCTGCCGCGACGCTTCGCACGGCCTACTTCGAGAAGGGCTGGGTCGACTACGTCGTCACCGAGGTGCGATCCCACCCGCTGCACGATCCCGCGGGCGTGTTCGATCGCGACGGCAAGCGCGAGACCGTACGCGAAGGGAAGACGGCGGGGGCGCACGAGGGTTGGGTCGTGGTGCATCGGCGCGGCACCCTCTCTTTCCCCGTCGACATAGAGCTCGCGCTCGAGGACGGTACGACGCAGCGTGTGCGATGGAACGGCGAGGGCGACTCCACGCGCGTGCCATTCACCGGGGGGTCGCCGTTGCGTGCCGCCGTCGTGGATCCCGACGATCGGGTGCTGATCGACCAGGTCCGCACGAACAACTTCGCCACCGCACCGGCGTCGGCGCGCGCGAGCACCGCGCGGAGCACCGAGAAGCTCGTCTACTGGACGGAGCTCGTGCTCCAGGCGGTCTTGCCGTGATGGAAGGCACGCCGGACGGCAAACCGCCGGAGCAGCGTCGGCTCGTGCTCCTCGCGAACGATGCGATGCGCGCGCGCCGGCGTCCGGTGGCCATCGTGGTGTCGTGGGCATACGAGCTGCTCCTCGCCGCGGCGATCGCGTGGCCCGCGGCGGCGTACGTCGGCGGGGCGTACGGCGGTCACCCGAGCGGCGACGCCCCACTCTTCCGCCCCGGCGGTCTCGCGCTCGCCGACCTGCTCCTGCGCGCGCGTCCGGTCACGGCCGTCCTGGGCGCGCACACGGCGCCGCTCTTCGCTCTCGGACTCGTGCTCGGCCTCGTCCCGCTGGCCTTCCTGATCGTCCAGATTGCCCACGTTACGCCTGCGCGCAGGACTCCTCCGCTCGCGCTCGCCTTGCCGCGGGCGTGGGCCGCTTTCCCGCGCTTCCTCGCGCTCCTCCTCGCCGTGACCTTGCTCCAGGCGTTCGTCGTCGTGGTCGGCCTGGTCCTCGCGGGCGCCACCGCCAATCTGGCAACCAACGGTCTCGGGGAGGCGCGCGCGCAGCAGCTCGGCGCCGTCGTCTTCTTCGTGTTCGGCGCGCTGGCGGCGACCCTCGGCGTCCTCCACGACCTCGCGCGGGTCGCGGCGATCCGATTCGACGTCGGCGCCGTGCGCGCCGCCCGCCTGGCGGCTAGCGCGCTGCGCCGAGGCTTCGCGGCCACCACGTGGTCGTGGGCGTGGCGCGCCGCGATCGGGCTGGTGCCCGTCGCGTTGGCCGCGCTTCTCTCGTCCAGGCTCGGAGGACGCGCCGGCGCTTTCTGGGCGATGGTCATCCTTCACCAGCTCGTCGTCCTCGCGCGCGTCGCGCTGCGGGCCTCGTGGCTGGCGAAGGCCCTGCGCGTCGTCGACGGCGCGCACCGCGTGCGAAAGGCCGCGGACGCGGCGGACGCGCTGGACCCGGCGACCTGATTCTGCGCCGAGCTCAGCGCGAGGCGGCGCGGTAGAGCTGCTCGTACTGGCGCGCCGGGCGCTCCCAGCCACGATCAAGGCGCATCACGCGGCGGACCAGCTGGGGCCACCGCGCCGAGGCGTGCGCTGCGATGCCGCGCTCCGCGGCGCCGAGGAGGGCGTCGGCGGTGTCTTCCTGGAAGAGGAAACCGGTGCCCGTCTCGAGCTTCGCGTCGCAGTCGACGACCGTATCGAGGAGCCCGCCCGTCGCGCGCGCGACCGGCAGCGCGCCGTAGCGGTGCGCGTACAGCTGCACGAGCCCGCACGGCTCGAAGCGGCTGGGGACGAGCACGAGATCGGCAGCCGCGAACGCGCGGTGCACGACCTGCTCGCTCGCTGCGCGAACGAACACCGCGCGCCCGTCGCTCTTCTTTGCCGCCTCGCCGAGCGAAACGGCAAACGCTTCGTCCCCGTCTCCGCAGACGATGATCTGCGCGTCGCTCGCGCGGAGGATGCGCGGAATCGCCGCGACGACGAGATCCGTCCCCTTCTGCGCGACGAGGCGACCGACGCTGAGGACGATCGGCGCGGCGGTGTCGAGCGGCAGCCCGAGCTCGCGCTGGAGCGCGCCGCGGCAGCGTGTCTTGTTGGCGGCGTCCTCGGCGTCGAAGCGGGCCGCGAGCGCGGCGTCCGTCGCCGGGTTCCAGACCGCGTTGTCGACCCCGTTGGTGATCCCGACGAGCGTCGCGCCGCGGGCCGCGAGCACGCCTTCGAGGCCGTGCCCCTGCGTCGTCGCGATCTCGCGCGCATACGTCGGGCTCACGGTCGTCACGGCGTCGGCCGTCACGATGCCGAGCTTCAAGATGTTCGCCTTGCCGTAGAACTCGAGCCCCTCGATCGTGAAGTGCTCCCAGCCGAGGCCGAGCGTCGGAACGACGTCGCGCGGGAAGACGCCCTGATGGGCGACGTTGTGCACCGTCAGGATCGTGCGCGTCGCGGCGAGCGCAGGGACGGCGACGGTCGCCTCCTTCTTGTAGACGGGGACGAGCGCGGCCGGCCAGTCGTTGCAGTGGATGACGTCGTACGGGGTGCCTGCGAGCGCGCGGGCCTTGGCGAGCTCGACGGCGGCGCGCGACAGGAGCGCGAACCGGAGAGCGTTGTCCTCGTAGTCCTCGTTCCCCTTGCCGTAGACGCCGCCGCGGTCGTACATGCCGGGAACGTCGATGAGGACGAGGTCTACCTGCGACGGAAGCCGGCCGTCGTAGACGGTGACCTGGTACGCCTTGCCGCCCAGCTCGATGGGGATCGGGGTTAGCCGCCGCGCCACCATGAGGCCGGAGGCCTCGAACTCGGGGAAGCGCGGGGCGACGATCGTGACCTTGTGACCGAGGCCTCGAAGGGCCTTCGGCAGGGCGGCGGCGACGTCGGCCAGCCCGCCCACTTTCACGAACGGAGCCAGCTCGGTCGATACGAAGAGGATCTCCACGGGGCCGGTCTAGTAGCACGAGGGGCCCGCACAAAGTATCAAGACGTGAGTGACCCGCGTCCGAGGCACCGAAAGGCTCGATTTGGTCCGCCCGGAGGGGGTGGCCGAGGGGTCCGTCGTGAGCATTTTTCGGGTGCCCCCCGAGGTCGACGGGCAGCGCCTGGACGTGTTTCTTCGAGACCAGCTCAAGCGAACCAGCCGCACGCGGACCCAGTGGATCATCCGCGTGAGCGCGTATTCGGAGGACGGACGCCGCCTCAAGCCGAACGATCGGGTGAGGAGCGAGCAGCAGGTCTTTCTCTGGCGCGCGCCGTGGGACGAGGACCCCGTCCCCACGAACATCGATGTCCTCTACGAGGACGACCACCTCCTCGCCGTCGACAAGCCGGCCAACCTGCCCGTGCACCCGAGTGCGCGCTACCACAAGAACACCCTCATCAAGCTGCTCCACGCGCAGCGGCCGGGCGAGTTCCTGTCCCTCGGCCATCGCCTCGATCGCGAGACGAGCGGCGTCCTCCTCGTCTCCAAGACCCCGGAGTGCGATCGCGCGCTCAAGCGGCAGTTCGAGCTGCGCGACGACATCGAGAAGACGTACACGGCGATCACTTGGGGCGTGCCCGACGACGGCTCCGGCGACACGGAGATGCGCGTCGCCCGCGGCATGGAGCTCGACAAGACGAACGCGTTCCGCGTGAAGATGCGCCTCTCCGAGGGCCCGGACTCGCTCCGCGCGGCGACCCGGTTCGAGGTGCTCGGCGTCGCGCGTCGCGAGCAGGATGGGCACGCCGCGCCCGCCTACGCCCGCGTCCGCTGCGAGCTCGAGACCGGACGGCAGCACCAGATCCGCGTTCACCTCGCGTTCGCGCTCGGGACGCCGGTCGTGGGCGACAAGCTGTACGGGCCCGACGAGGAGCTCTTCGCGCGTGGCGTCGACGGAGAGCTCACCGCAGCCGACGTCGCCCTCCTCGAGATTCCGCGTCACGCGCTCCACGCGTCGCGCCTACGCCTCGCGCACCCGGTCACCGGCGACGTGCTGGAGGTCACCGCGCCGTTGCCCGCCGATCTCGAGGACTTCTGGTCGATGTGCGAGCGGCGCGCGCAGACCTAGCGCCGTTCGTCTGCCGCTTTCCTAGTGGGTCGCTACCGACGTTGCCGGTTCCGGTCAAAACGACGTCCGCTCTACGGGCAGTCGTTCGCCGCGCCGGGCGTGCCCTGGTCGGAGCCGCTCGCCCACGTCTTCGCGGCGAGGCACCAGCCGGCGGCGCTCCCCGCCTGCCCCCCGTTCGTCGCCTTCAGCTCGATGCTGTGGCCGCCCGAGCCCGACTGGTTGAACCAACCGCCGTAGGGCGCCTGCGCGATCTGGGTGGCGCCGTCCTTGAGGGTGAGGCCGCCCGTCGAACCGTTGGCGAGGAGGATCCCCTCGGTCACGGCGTAGGTCGTGCCGTACTCGTACACGATCGCCGTGACCGGGACCTTCGTGCTCGTCGCGGCGGCTTTGCTCCGCGCGAGGACGACGTACGCGCCGGCCGCGATCGTGAGCTGCGAGCCACCGATCGTGTGGGTTCGGCCGCCGCCGTCGCTCAAGACAAGACCGGTGAGGAGCTTGTCCGACGCGGTGGTGTTGAAGAGCTCGAGCCACTCGGTGTCCGGCTCCGTCCCCGACGGGTCGTACAGGACCTCGCTGATGATGACCTCGCCGGGCTTGGGCTTGGAGACGCCCGGAGGCGGAGGCGGCGGAGGGGCGGCGTCCGGCGCAGGGGCAGCGTCCTTCCCTGACCCTGCGTCCGGCGACGGTGCAGGCGAAGGGTTGCCGTTCGGATCGCCATCGACGCCACCGTCGGCGGCGCCGCCTGTCGTGCCTCCGCGGCTCCCGGCTCCCTCCGGCGGAGGGGTCACGCTCGCGTCGGCGCTGTAGGGCACGAGCCCCGGCTCGTCGAACGTCGGCGCCACGGCGCATCCGCCGACCGCAACCGCCGTCGCGACCAGGGCGTAGATCCATGAACCGTCGAGGCCACACAAGCTCCAGCAAACCGACGCGTTGGGCATGGGACTCCGGACCGCTTTATGCGACCCGCCTAGCCAAGGCGCAATGTGGTTCCGGCGCACGTCACAACGATTCCTGTGTCGACGTAACTTTCTAGCTACAACAGCCGCGAATGTCACGGAATCGCGACGAATTTGCGTCTCAGGCGCGTCGCAACCGTCGTCAATAGCGCAGCTTCAGAGCCCCCGCGGAACCTTGTCGAGATCGAGCTGGTCGAGCGCCGCGCGGATGAGGGCGCTGCGGTTGGCCTTCGTCAGGCCGCGCGCCTTCAGCTGGTCGACCATGCCATCGAGACGGTCGAGGTCCTTCATGTACATGGAGATGCAGATCACCTTGTAGTGAGTCGGCTTCTCCGCCACCGCTTTCGGGGTCGGCTTCGGGGACTCGCCGCGCGGCGTGTAGAACGTGCCGGAGAGCACGCCCTGCACCTCGTCGCCGTCGAGCACACGAGCCGCACCGAGCCCTGCTCCTTCATCACGCGCCGCCATCTGATCCTCCGCGATTCGTCAGGTTCTTTTGAATGGAAGTCTTCACGCGATCGCCCTCGCGTCCTCGGCCTCGTCCAGGTCGGCCACGCCCGAGGTTGCCCCGCTCGCGGCGTCGCCGTCGATGAACCGACGCACGACGCGGCGGTAGTCGGCGGCGGCGTTGGAGTCCGCGGCGTATTCGAAGATCGTCTTGCCCTGGGCGGGCGCCTCTTTGATCTTGATCGTCGACCGAATGGGGCTGAGACACCGATCGCCGAAGTGCTGCTTCATCGTGTCCACCGCATCGCGGCAGATGCGCGCCCGCGCGTCGTAGAAGGTCGGCAGCACGCCGTAGATCTCGACGGGGTGATGGAGCAGGCTGTTGACGTTCTTGACCGTCTTGATCACCTGCCGCACTCCGACGAGCGACAGGAAATCGCAGGCGACGGGGACGAGGATCCCCTCGGCGAACACGAGCGCGTTCTGGTTCATGAGGGAGAGCGACGGCGAGCAATCGAGGACGACGACGTCGTAACCGTCGCACGCCGACGCGAGGCGCTGCTGGAGGATACGGTCGCGGTTCGGTCGGCCTGCGAGGTAGAGCTCGGCCGCCGCGAGCGTCTCGTTGGAGGCCACGAGATCGAGGTTCGGACGCACCGGGATCGCGACGTCGGAGGGCCGCAGCCCCATGACGAGCACGTGGTAGAGCGAGCGCTCCGCCTTCACGCCGAGCGAGACGCCGACGTTGCCCTGCGAGTCGGTGTCGACGAGCAGGACCTTGAGCCCCTCGGCGGCGAGGCCGGCGGCGATACTCACGGTCGTCGTCGTCTTGCCGGTGCCGCCCTTGTGGTTGAAGACGGCGAGCCGACGCGGCCCGTGGATCTTGCGTCGCCCGATCATGGTCGCCCGGGGCGCAGCTACCGGTGTGCCACCGGTGATCGACGCGCTCGCGATCGGCATCTGCGTCGCAGTCGGCGCCGTGGTCGCGGTCGCGGTCGGCGGCGCGGTCGTGGTCGGCGGTGCGCACGTGGTCGTGGTCGCGGTCGTGGTCGTGGTCGCGGTCGTGGTCGTGGTCGTGTTCGCGGTCGTGTTCGCGGTCGCGGTCGTGTTCGCGGTCGGCGTCACGGTTGGCATCGCGTGGACGATCGGAGTGCGCGCCGAGATCGGCGCCGGCGCCGGTGCCACCGCGGGCGGGGGCGCCGTCATCGCGCCCAGGCGAGCGCCGCCGGCCTCGGCGAGTAGCTGGCCGCGGCACGGATCGGAGCACGCGTAGCGCCGCTGACCCTGGACGCGCACCACCTGCGAGACGAGCTCGACGACGAAGCGTTTGCTGCACGCATCGCATGTTGCGCCGCCCGACGTCTCGCCGCGCACGGCCTTGCCGTGGCAGTCCTGCGAGCAGTAGAAGGCGAAACCGCCGTCCCGCTCTTCCATCTGGTAGCGAAACTGCACATCGAACGTGCGGCCGCAGACACTGCAGCCCTCTACCATCGCGGCCATGGGTAGCCTCCCGTGTAAAGCTCCACTAGCCACACGGAGACGGACTGGGCCAAATAAGTGGATACGGTAGCCGGGCTTCTCGCCTCGCGGGACCGCCCGACTCGGTGCCCCTCGAGACGCGTTCAGTGCCTGAAGTGCCTGAAGCCGGTGAAAATCATGGCGAGGTTGTGCGCGTTGGCCATCGCGATGACTTCGGGATCCTTCACGCTGCCGCCCGGCTGCGCGATGGCCGTGATGCCGGCCTTGGCCGCCGCTTCGACGCCATCGGGAAACGGGAAGAATGCGTCTGAACAAAGGACGCTTCCCTTCGCGAGAGCACCGGCCTTTTCGACCGCGATCTGCACGCTGATGACGCGCGACATCTGCCCGGCGCCGACGCCCACCGTGCGCTCGCCCTCGGCAAGCACGATGGCATTCGACTTCACGTGTTTGCAGACACGCCACGAGAATTCCAGTGCTTTTCGCTCATTCGCCGTGGGCTGACGCGTGCTCACGACCTTGCCGTTTTCGACCTCGCCGGGCCCGGTGGCATCACGCGTCTGGACGACGAGCCCGCCCCCGACGCGCTTGTACTGCAGGGACGAATGACCGGCGCCGAGCCACGCCCCCGTCGCGAGGAGACGCAGGTTCTTCTTGGCACGCAGGACCTCGAGCGCCGCCGACGCGTAGCTCGGGGCCACGACGCACTCGAGGAACGTCTCGGCGAGGAGCTTCGCCGTCGCCTCGTCGACCTCGCGGTTGAGCGCGACGATCCCGCCGAACGCGGAGAGCGCGTCCGCGTCACGTGCCGCCTTGTAGGCGATGCTCAGCGCGTCGGCGACCGCGACGCCACAGGGGTTGGTGTGCTTGACGACGACGGCCGCAGGGCGCTCGAACTCGCGGACCGCGTCGAGCGCGGCCTCGACGTCGACGAGGTTGTTGAAGCTCAGCTCCTTGCCGCCGGCGCCGAGGCTCTCGGCGCGCGCGAGCGAGCCCGCCGCGGCGTTCTTTTCAATGTAAAATGCACCCTGTTGGTGGGGGTTCTCGCCGTAGCGCAGGCCGTACGCGCGCTCGAACGGCAGCGTGAGGTAGGTAGGAAACGGCGCGCGCGTGCCGTCGGGCTGGTGCGCCGAGAGGTACCCGCTGATGGCCGCGTCGTATGCCGCCGTGTGCGCGAACGCCTTCGCCGCCAGCTCGGCGCGCGTGCCCACCGCCACCCCGCCGGTCTCCGCCAGCTCCTTGGCGACACGATCGTAGTCCGCCGGATCGCACACGACGGCGACACGCGCGTGGTTCTTTGCTGCCGACCGGACCATCGACGGGCCACCGATGTCGATGTTCTCGATGATGTGCTCGTGGGTGGAGCCCGGCGTCGCGACGGTCTTCTCGAAGGGATAGAGGTTCACGACGACGAGATCGATCTCGCGGCCGCCGAGCTTCTCGAGATCCTTCTTGTCGACCTCGCCGCGTGACAGGATGCCGCCGTGCACGCGCGGGTGCAGCGTCTTCACGCGGCCGCCCATGACCTCCGGCGAGCCGGTGTACGACTCGACGGTCTCGACCTCGATGCCTTCGTCGGCGAGCGCCTTCGCGGTGCCCCCGCTCGAGAGGATCCTCACGCCGTGCTTGACGAGCGCGCGCGCAAACGGGAAAAGGCCGGTCTTGTCGCTGACGGAAATGAGGGCGGTCTTGGGTGCCATGGCGAGGTGGAGGTACCCCGCGCAACGATGCCCGTCAATGCACGACGCCCCGGGCGGCAATGCCGCACGGGGCGTCTGAACAGCTTGAAAAGAAGCCTGTTCGGGCGACGACGGCGCGACCGACTGAAGCGGCTGCGCCCGGCTTCTCGCTCAAACGAGGGTTCGCTCTAATCGTCGAGCTCGGCGCTCGCGAACTCCTCGACGTCGAACTCGTCGTCGGCGGGCACGGCGGCGGCGACGACGGCCTTCGCGGTCGCCTTCTCCGATGCGTCCTCGTCGACGTCGACGTCGATGTCGTCGCTCTCCTCCTCGTCCTCGTCCTCGACGACGGGACGCGTGAGCACGGGGAGGCGGCGCTTACCGACCGGCCCCTCGTCAACGTAGTCGCGGAGGGCGCTCATGTCCTTGAGCGCCTCGAGCTTCGCGAGGCCCTTCACTTCGACCTGGCGGATTCGCTCACGCGTCAGGTTCATGATGGCGCCCACCTCCTCGAGGGTGGTGCCGCCGCGATCGGCGACGTCCAGCGCGCACGTTTCGGTCATCTCCCACACTTCCAGGTCGGGGAAGTTGAGCTTGATCGCGCCGGTCTTCGCGGACACGTCCAGGTAGAGGTGGTGCTTGCACGAGACGAACGGGCACGGCCGCTCGCCCTGCGCGCACTCGGCCCTGGTCGCCGGCTTGTCGACCGCGGTCTCGGGGTAGAGCATGCGCCCGAGCTCGAGCTCGCGCTTGGTCATGCGCTTCACGCTGATCGTGCGAGCCCGCACGTCGCGCTTGCGGCGCGAACGGCGCTGCTCGCGCGTGACGTGCTCGGGCTCCTGCGACTCGCTCGGGACCAGGGCGAGCGCCAGGGCTCCCTCGGTCTCGATGGGGATCGCCGGCTCCGGCGCCGTCGTGTCTTGATCTTCCTGCCCCGGAACGTGCTTCGCGTCCATTTCGTGCTCCTCCCGGTGGATCCCGACCTTCGGCGCTCGTCCCGCGAGCACTTTGGGCAAAGATCTCCCTGCGGGCGAACGTGAGGGTCGCCTCACCCACACGCCGCCACAGTCACATCTATTGAAGCGAATTCGAGAGAACGCGGCAGCGGCCAGCGCCCACCCGAATCGCCTTGGTTACATCGCTTCCCGCTGCAGGCGAGCCTGCATGGTCAGCCTCGTCTCGACTCCCGTGATCTTGGCCACGAGCTCCGCCGCGAGGGACCTGGCTTCCGCCAGCTCTCTCTGCATCGCGCGCGTGGCCACCTCTCCGTCGCGACCCGACTTCGTCGCGCTGGCAAACGCCGAGAAAATACGCTCGAGATTCCTCTCGAGCTCCTCGACATCCCCCCGCACGAAGAGGAACTCCTTCTGAATCTGCTCTATCGTGAACTCGGACATCATCGCCTTCAGCCGCTGAATTCTGCGGATGACGGTGGCGGGATACATCCCCTGCGAACCGCGATGCCTGCCCTTCAAACCAACGCGAACGCTGCGCGGAAGAAGTCCGAGTTGGACGTACTTGCGAAGCGTCGCTTCCGTGAACTTGACTCCCTTGCGACTGAAGCAAGAGAGGATTTCGTCCGACGAGAGCCCTTGCGGGTGCTCGCGCTCGAGTCGCGCGAGCTCGTCGTCCGAGAATGCCTCCTGCATGTTCCGCAGCTGCTCCTGCCGTCGTCGCGTGTACTTCCGCAGGTTCGCCTGATCTTGCTCCTCTGTAAGAGGGCGATCGGCGCCATGTTCTGACGCTTTTGAATGTATTCTATTCAAAAGACGACGGTCAACGCCTCTTCGGCGTTTTTTTTGTGCTGTTCCATAATGGAACTGCTCTCGCGGGCTTAGATCGTAGATGTGACAAACAATGTCACTCCTAGCGCGACGTTTTCGGCGCGCGCTCATCGCGAATCCTTCGCAGGGGCGCCGCGACGGAGATCCCGAAGAAGCGCGGAGATACGCAGAGATCCGAGGTCACCCGCACTGTAGGGAGCCAGCGCACGAAGGGCGTCGTCTGCACACGCATAACGATCATGTGAGTGCAACTCCAATAGACGTTCGACGGCCTGTACAAGGCCGGAATCGAGATCGGGGCGCACTTCATGAAGCAGTTCTAGGTCTCCACGCTCGATGGCGCGGAGCTCGTCGAGCGCCCCCTTCGCGCGCCACGGCCGTCGCCTCGCGAGGAGCTCGTAGAGGACGACCCCGACGGCGAAGAGATCGGCCCGGGGGTCGAGAGGTGTCCCGCGCGCCTGCTCGGGCGCTACGTAGCCCAGCTTGCCCTTCACGAGGCTCGGGCGAGTCCAGCGGCCCCGGTCACCGGAGAGGGCTATCCCGAAGTCCGTCAATTTCACCTCGCCCTCGTTCGAAATGAGGATGTTGGTGGGGGTGACGTCGCGGTGGACGAGGCCGGGAAGCACGCGCTGGCTGGCAGCCAGTCCGCGGAGGACGGAGCACGCGACGTGGGCGGCGATGCGCTCGGGCAGGTAGGCGCGGGGCGGGGCGAGGCCGGCGGCCACGACGGCGCGGCTCAAGGCGCGGAGGTTGTGCCCCTGCACCAGCTCCAGCACCAGGAAGGGGGTGCCGTCACGCTCCTGACCGATCGCGAGCAAGGACGCGACGTTCGCGTGGCGCACCCGCGCAAGGAGACGCGCCTCCTCCCAGAGATCACGGATGCCGATCTCGCAGGAGCGAGAGAGCCGTTTGACGCAGACCTCCTTCGGGAAGGATGGTCCAATCTCGCGGGCTCGGTAGACCGTGCCGCTCCCCCCGGCGCCGATCCGCTCGAGCAGCTCGTACCGCACGGCGGCGGGGCTCCCGAGCAAAGGCGCGACCTGGTCTCCACTGTCGGTTCTCACCCCCTCCCATCGGCCGTCACCGGGGCGAAGTTGCGTGCATAGTACATGTGGTGACCCCAGCCTCCGGCCAGGCCCGCGCTTGCGACGGCCGGCGGGAGCCTCCTATGCTGGGCGCGCTTTGACGATCCCGCCGCGCCTCGAACCGGTGACCCGCGACGTGAACGCGCGCGGCACCCGCGTGCGCTTCGTCGAGGCCGGGGACGGGCCGCCGCTCCTCCTCGTGCACGGGTACCTGTCGAGCCAGCGGACGTGGGAGGACGTGACCCCCACCCTCGCCCAGCGATTTCGGGTCATCGCGCCCGACTTGCCAGGGTTCGGCGAGAGCGAGAAGCCATCCCCGGCGCGCTACGCGTACGGGTTCGAAGCGTTCGCCGATTCCCTCGCCGACGTGCTGGCGGCGCTTGGATTGAGCCGCGCTGCGGTGTGCGGTCATGGGCTCGGCGGCGCGGTCGCGCTGACGCTCGCCGCCAAGCACCCCGCGCTCGTCGACCGACTCGTGCTCGTCGGGCCGCACGTCTATTCGGCGCGGCTCGGCCTGATGTCGCGGATCGCCGGCGTGCCGGTGGTGGGCCCCGTTGCGTTCAAGCAGCTCTACGGACGCGCGATGTTCCGGCGCTTCTTCCGCGACCACGTCTATGGCAGCGCCGAGCCGCCGTGGGCGCGGGTCGACACGCACTTCGATCTCTTCAATGTACCGGCGGCGCGAGAGGCGGCGTTCGCGACCACGCAGGCGCTCCTCGACACGCGCGCGATCGTCGCGCAGGTGCCCCGTGTCAACGTGCCGTCGCTCGTCGTGTGGGGCCGCGGCGATCGCTGCGCGCCCATCTCCGACGGCCGCCGCCTGTCGCGCGAGCTCCGCGGCGCGCGGTTCGAGGTGCTCGAGTGCGGGCACGCTCCACAGGAGGAGTGCCCGGAGGCCTTCGCGCACGTCATGTCGCGCTTCCTCGTCGAGGCGGCGGGAAAGGCGGCCTGACGCGATGCTCGATCCGCGCGCGCGTGCCCGCTTCCTGCGGAACCGCGGAGCGTTGGTCGGCGCGGGGCTCGTGCTCTTCCTCGCGCTCTTCGCGGTGCTCGGCCCGCTGCTGGTCGGCCGCGATCCGTACGCGAGTGACTTCGCGGGCGGCGTCTCCCCAGAGCAGACGCCGGCCGGACCGAGCGCGGCCCACTGGCTGGGGACCGATCGGCTCTTCCGCGACGAGCTTTCCCGGCTCGCCTACGGCGCGCGGCTCTCCCTCGCGATCGGCGTGGCCGCGACGGCGATCGCGTCGACGGTCGGGGCGCTCGTGGGGATCGTCGCGGGGTACTACGAGGACACGCGCGGCGTACGGGTTCCGTGGGCGGTCGTCGCGGCAGCGTGCGGGGCGGTCGTGCTCGTCATCGCCGGGCACCCCGCGCCGGCGCTCGGGCTCCTCGCGGGGGGAGCGCTCGTGTGGATCTTCGGCGGGCGCGCCAAGCTGGCCGCGCTCGAGCGCGGCCTCGACCTGACCGCCGACACCGCGCTGATGCGCCTGGTCGACGTGGGCCTCTCCTTCCCGTTCCTGCTCCTCGTCATGGCGGTGGGCGCTGCGCTCGACCGGACGACGACCACCACCATCATGGTCACGCTGGGCCTGACGGGATGGCTGGGAACGGCGCGAATCCTTCGGGCGAAGACGATCCAGATCAAGAGGCACGACTACGTGCTCGCAGCGCGCGCGCTGGGGCAGTCGACGCTCGAGATCCTCGCGCGCCACGTACTTCCGAACGTGGCAGGCCCGCTGATCGTCGTGGCGACGATGTCGGTCGCGCAGATGATCGTGGCCGAGAGTGTGCTCAGTTATCTGGGGGTCGGCATCGCGCCGCCCGCCGCCACGTGGGGGCACATGCTGTTCGAGGGGCAGGACATCTACCAGACCGCCCCATGGATCCTGGCGTGTCCCGCGGCGGCGATCCTGCTCGCCGTCTTCGGGTTCAACCTGCTCGGGGAAGGACTGCGCGATGCGCTCGACCCCCGCGAAGACTGAGCCGCTCGCGGGGACGCACGAGAACGAGGATCGCCTCGCGTTTCGTTTGAATGGAATTCGTTTCAGTATATTTTTTTGCGTCGCCGCGTGCGTGACCGGGTGCAGCAGCGAGCTCGCCGCTCCCCTCCCCGGGGCCCATGAGGGCGACGAGACCCCGCGGCGCGGTGGCACGCTGCGCCTGGCCTCCTTCGCCGACATCCGGGGCCTCGACCCTGCGATCACCTCCGACGGCCTGGCTACGCCGGTCATCGCCCTCCTCTTCTCGGGGCTCGTCGAGTACGACGAGTCGGGAAAACTAGTGCCAAGCCTCGCCGAGCGGTGGGACGTCGAGGACGGCGGACTGCAGGTTCGCTTCACGCTCCGCGAAGGGGTTCGCTTCCACGACGGCGAGGAGCTCACCGCCGACGACGTCAAGCGCTCGGTGGAGCGCGCGCTCGCGCCCACGACGCCGAACCCTGCCGCGAGCTTCTACGAGAAGATCGCCGGGTACGAAGAATATACTGAAACGAAATCTCCACACCTGGCCGGCGTGCGCGTGCTCGGGCGCTACGTCGTCGGGTTCACGCTGAAGGAGCCGGACGCGACGTTCCTCCCGGCGATGGCGCTGACAGCCCTGCGGCCGGTTTGCAGGAGCGGCGGCGAGCGCTACTCCGACGGCTGGCAGCCCTGCGGCGCCGGCCCGTTCAAGCTCATGCCCGGCGGCTGGGAGCACGGGCGGAGCATCACGGTCGTGCGTCACGACGGCTTCTTCCGGCCCGGACAGCCGTACCTCGACGCGGTGACGTGGACCTACGGCATGGGGATCGTGACCGAGCGCTTCAAGCTCGAGTCGGGCGAGCTCGACGCGATCCAGGAGTTTTCGCAGGCCGACATCGTTCGCTTCCAGAGCGATCCGCGCTGGAAGCCGTTCGGCGCGTTCGCGCCCGAGCGCACGGTCTACGGGCAGGCGATGAACACCGAGATGGCGCCGTTCGACAACGTCGAGATCCGGCGTGCGGTGGCGGCCGCGATCGACCGCGAGCACTTCCGCCTGATCTCGCCGGCGCGGACCAAGACCGCTTACCAGGTGCTGCCCCCCTCGGTGCCCGGGTACCGCGAGGATTTTCCGGGCCGCCAGCGGCACGACCTCGCCGCTGCGCTCGAGCACATGCGGCGCGCCGGCTACCCTTACGATCCCGCGACGGGCCACGGCGGCTACCCGAACGTCGTCCCCTACTACGCCTACAAGGGGTCGCCGGAGTACACGGGGCAGCTGCTGCAGCAGGATCTCGCGAAGATCGGACTCCGGATCGAGATCCGCGTCCTCAGCTACCCGACGTGGGCGGCCGTCACGCGGCGGCGCGGGAAGGCCGCCTTCTCGGAAGGCAGCTGGCAGATGGACTTCCCCGACGCGGGCGATTTCTTCGAGCCGCTCTTCTCGGGCAAGGCGATCAACGACGAGGACACGAGCAACACCGCCTTCTACAAGAACGCTCGCGTCGACGCCCTGCTCGAGGCCGCGCACAAGGAGCTCGATCCGAAGACGCGCACGGCGATGTACGACGAGGCGAACGCGACCGTCTGCGACGAGGCGCCGTGGGCGTTCACGCACGGGGCGCGGTGGTACGTCGTCTGGCAGCCGTACGTGCGCGGGTACAAGATGCACCCGATCCTGAACCAGCACGTCGCCGAGGTCTGGCTCGACCGCGAATCGGCGCGGCGCGCGGCCGCACCCCGGCTGGGTCGGCGCGGCCTCGCAGGGGTCGTGGGGAGCCTGCTGGGCCCGGGGGCGACGCGATGACGCGCTTTCTCCTGCGGCGCCTCGCGTGGGCAGCGTTCACGATTTGGGCGGTCGTGACCGCGGCGTTCTTCGTCAACTGCGTCCTTCCGAGCGATCCCGCGCGCATGGTCGCCGGCCCGCAGGCGCGTCCAGCCGACGTCGCGCGCATCCGTCAGCAGCTGGGACTTGGCGAGCCAGTGCACGTGCAATACGCGATCTTCATGCGGCGACTCGTGCACGCGGGGCCGTCCGACCTCGCGCCGTCGGACGCGGCTCACGGCTCGTGCGCTGCGCTGGGGCGTCTTCACTTCGATCTGGGCAGGAGCTACACGATGCGGCGGCCGGTCCTGACCGTCCTCGGCGAGCGCCTGCCGCGAACGCTGCAGCTCGCCGCCGCAGCCCTCGTGCTGCAGCTTCTCTTCGGCGTGGGCCTCGGGGTCGTCGCCGCCGTCCGGCGCGGCAAGCTCACCGACCACGCCGCGGTCGGCGTGAGCCTCCTCGGGGTGAGCGCTCCGACGTTCCTGACCGGGCTCCTCCTGCAGTTCGTGCTCGGTCACAAGCTGCGGCTCCTGCCGACGGACGGGTACGGCAAGGACGCCGCGGAGCACGCGCTCAGCGCGATCCTGCCGGCGCTCACCCTCGCGCTGTTCGGTGCCGCTTCGTACACGCGCCTCGTCCGAGACGAGATGATTGGCCTCCTCGGACAGGATTACGTGCGAACAGCGCGCGCCAAGGGGGTGAGCGGCGCAGGCGTCGTCGTGCGTCACGCGCTCCGCAACGCGCTGGTGCCGCTCGTCACGGTGCTCGGACTCGATCTCGGAACGCTGGTGGGCGGAGCGGTCGTGACCGAGACCCTCTTCCGCTGGCCGGGCCTTGGCGCCATGAGCGTCAACGCGATGCTCGATCGCGACGGCCCGCTCATCCTGGGCGCGGTGATCGTCACGAGCACGGCGGTCGTCCTGAGCAACATCGTCGTGGACGTCTGCTACTTCGCGCTAGATCCGCGCATCCGCAAGGCGTGAGCCGGGACCCCGGAGGCGGGATGGCTGCATGGAACGGGTGTTCGCTCTACTGACCGAGCAGCGCGCGGCACTCGCTCACGCGCGACCCGCGGCCGCGGTTGACGCAGCTCTGGTACGCCGCGCGCGCCTGCGTGCGTGAGCCCGACGCATCGAAGGCTGCACCGAGCGTCAGCCAGGCCTCCGCGTCGCCGGGATCGGCGGCCGTGGCGCGCCGCGCAGCGTCGATGGCCTTGTACGTCTGTCCGCGCTCGAGGAGCCGCTGGGCCTGCTGCGTGAGGTTGACACGCGGCTCGGCAACCGTGGGCGCAGACGCTACGGCCGTCCCGGTCGTGGTCGCGGTCGGGGTCGCGGTCGGGGTCGGCGTCGGGGTCGGAGTCGGGGTCGGCATCGGCGTCGGTGGTCGGGGTCGGCGTTGGGGTCGGGGTCGGGGTCGGCGTCGGCGTCGGCGTCGGCGGTGGGCTGTCGGAATCCGCGGTTTCGCGCCAACCGCAGAAGATTCGAAGGGTCTATGGGGCTCCGGCCATTGCTCTTGTTGACGTGGCAAAGCGCGGCGCGGTACGTTCCGCGCGCGCAGATCTGCCGTACCTTCCCCGTGAGCAGGACCAACCTGGAGACGCGATGATTCGTTCGATCTGGACCGTGATGACGGTGGCCGCCGTGGCGGGCCTGGGGAGCCCCCTGTTCGCGACGGGCTGCAAGGCAACCGGGGTCGGTGATCCCTGCACCCCCGAGCAAGAGTACGACACGACGTTCAACGGCTTCGACGAGCAAGAGGTCAACGTCGAGAGCAAGAGCTTCCAGTGCCAGACGCGTCTGTGCCTGGTGAATCACTTCCGCGGCCGCGTGTCTTGCGCCTACGGGCAGGACGAGAGCGGAGCGCCGGCGAACGGATCGAAAAACCCGTGCGCGGTGCCCGGCGCGAAGGACACGATCGTGGGCAACCAGGCGGACGCAAAGAAGAAGGCGCTCGTGCCCGCGCAGTGCACCGATCGCACGGCCGACAAGGCCGTCTACTGCTCTTGCCGCTGCGCGAACATCGACAACAAGACGGACGACGGCGCCAACTACTGCACGTGCCCGGACGGGTTCTCGTGCTCGCAGCTCGTCACGTCGATCGGCCAGGGCGACACCGGCCTGACCGGCGCGTATTGCGTCAAGAAGGGCACCGAGTACGACCGCAACAAGGCGTGCCAGGTTACCTGCGACGCCAACGTGAAGTCCGCGAACTGCCAGTAGCGCAGGCGCGCGCGGGCAACGCAAAGCCACGGACCGTGGATCGCCGTGCCATCGGAAAGCGCGCGGAGGACGCGGTCGCCATTTACCTCGCGGCGCGCGGGTTCGATGTGCTCGCGCGAAACCTCCGGCTCGGCGCGCTCGAGCTCGATATCGTCGCGCGCCAGGGGCCGCTCGTCGCGATCGTGGAGGTGCGCACGCGGGGCCCCGGCAGCTTCACCGGCCCCTTCGCGAGCGTGACGCGGGAGAAGCAGCGACGCCTCTTGCGCGCCGCCGAGCGTCTCTGGCGCGACAAGCTTCGCGGGATGCCCGACGTCGCGCGCGTGCGCATCGACGTCGCCGCGGTCACCTTCGACGGCGACGACGCCCGGATCGCCTACCACGCAGGCGCCATCGTGGGCTGACGCTCCCGGATGTACGTCTCTCTCGGCAAGGAGCGGCCGTCTTCCCCATCGACATCCCGGCGAACGGCGTGCGACTGTGCGCCCCATCGCCGGAGTGGCGACGAGCGCGCGCGCGGGCGCGCTCCCGAGGAGACACATGCGCCGAACATTCCTTGCAACAATCGTGGTCGTATCCGGCATCGTCGTCGCGTGCTCGAGCGATCGCTCGGGCACCAGCAGCAAGGGACAGGGAAACGACCCGCCGCCCGATCGGCCGCCCGTCGCCCAATCGACCGCGGGCCTCCGCGCGTCGGCGCTGCGCGCATACCCCAAGCCGGAGCGCGGGCCCGATGCGCGTCGCTACGAAGAGATGTCGACCATGGGCGCCATCGCCGCAGGCGTCGCGCCGCCCCTCGAGGCCGAGTCCGCGCGCTCCTTCGATCTGCCCCGCGTCCCGGTGCGCGGACACGCCGCGCCCACGCCGCTCGCACCTGCCGTGGTCGGCTCGAGGGACATCGTCGTCCACACGGCCAGCGCGGCCAGTGGGCAGGCGGAGACGACCATCGCCTCGAACGCGACCGGTACAGTGCTCATCGCGGGGTACAACGACGGCCGCGGCTTCACCGGTGTTGGCTCGCCCAACACCGTGTCGCTCTCGGGCGTCGCCCGATCCATCGACAGCGGCGTCACCTGGGCCGAGGTCCCGGTCGGACCGGGCGGGGCGGGGACGCTGCCGACGGTCACGAACGGCAAGGTGTTCGGCGATCCCGACGTGAAATTCGACGCGGCGAACAACCGCTTCATCTACTCTTCGATCTACGTTCGCCCCAGCGACGGCCTCCAGGGCCTCGCGATCCACGTGTCGAACGCCGACGGTTCGGCGTGGACCGGACCGTTCGAGATCACGCCCGCCTTCGCCGCGGGCAATACGGCCGACAAAGAGTTCATCGACGTGAACCCGACGACCGGGCGCATCTACGCGACCTGGACCAACTTCCCCAACGCCGGTGCGCTCACCATCCGCTTCACGTTCTCGGACGACGGCGGCACCACGTGGAGCCCGGCGGCGGCACTGATGACGGCGCCCGCGGGCGCCGGTGTGCAGGCGTCGATGCCGCGGGTCATCCCCGGCCCCAACGCGACCGCGCAACTCTACGTGGTGTGGCGAAACCTCGAGGCTGCGGGCACCCGCAACATCGGCTGCACGCGCTCCACTGATGGCGGGCTGACCTGGTCCCCGCCCGTCAACATCGACGCGGCAAGCTACCCGTCCGAGGACCAGATCCTCGGCATCGACCGCATCAACACCTCTCCTTCGGCCGCGATCAACTTCGCCACGGGACAGGTGTTCGTCGCCTACCAGCGCAATGGTGCCCTCGGGGAAGGCGACATCGCCGTACGCTCTTTCACCGGCGCTTGCGTCGCGGGGACACCGGTGCTCGTCACCAGCAACCCCGGGAGCGATCGCGCGCAGTTCTACCCCTGGGTCTCGGTGGACCAGTCGACCGGCGCCGCGCACGTGATGTTCTACGATCAGGACCACGACGCTACCGGTGACGTCATCGACTTGATGCACACGACGAGCACCAACGGCACCACGTGGACGCCGCCGACGACCCTGTTCGATCGCCCGTTCCACGCCGGATACGGCAACGACACCGGGCAACCGAACGTCGGCGACTACCAGCAGTCGGTCTCGCTCCTCGGCGCCCACCATGCCGTGTCCGCGTTCACTTCGGTGCAGCCGACGTTCGACGATGGGCAGCCGGGCACGCAGATGACGACGCCGGACAGCTTCTACGACAAGCGCCTCGACGCGCTGAAGGTCGCCCCGCTCCGTCACGTGAGCACCACCTTCACCGAGGTGTGCGGCGCCGCCGGCAACGGCAACATCGATCCGTCGGAGAACATCCGGCTGACGACGACGCTCGAGAACTATGTCCTCAACGCCGCTGCGGGAGCGGCCTCGCTCACCAGCGTCACGGGGACCTTGTCGACCGACGATCCGAACGTCACGATCCTCGTCGGCACCGGCACCTTCGGGACGATCGCCGCCGGCGCCACGGGCGCCAACGCGGTGCCGTTCGAGATCGCGGTCGGCGCAGGGTTCGTTCCCGGCGCGAAGCTCGACCTGAAGCTCGCCGTGACGAGCACGCAGGGCACGATCGAGCTCCCGATCCGCCTGTCGACGGGCACCAATGGCACCGTCGCGACGGTCCTCACCGAGAACTTCGAAGGCGTTACGGCGCCGGCCCTGCCGGCCGGCTGGACCTCCAACGTGGGCGGCGGCGCTGCCAGCGCGTGGATCACCGCGAACACGCTTTCCCCGACCAACGCCGTCTTTCACGACGAGACCGGGGCGCTCGCCTTCATCCGGCTCTTCTCGCCCGTGGTCGTCATTCCGGCCGCAGCGGCCCAGTCCTATGTGACCGTCGACTTCGACATCGCCTACGCCCTCGAGGACGATCCGACCCGCGCCGTTCAGGCGTTCGACGGCCTCACGCTGCGCATCACCGATCAGACGACCGGACAGACGTTGCGTTCGGTGCTCGCAGAAGCGTTCGCCGAGTCGATCCGCACGGGCACGGCGAACCACTTCCCGAAGCACCTGCCGCGAAACAACTCGACCTCGTACTTCCAGGACATGTCGGTGTGGTCTGGCGCCTCGGGCGGCCTCGTCCACGTTGCCATCAAGCTGCCGGGGCAGGGCATGGCCGGCAAGAGCGTGCAGCTGCGCTTCGAGTACACGCAGGACGCATCCGGCGTGTGCACCGACGCCGGGCAGGCCGGTCCGTGCGGCGTCGCCATCGACAACATCGTCCTGCGCCAGGTCCCCGTGGTGGCGGCCTCGTGCACGGCGACCTGCGGTGACGGCGTCGTCAGCTTCGGCGAGCAGTGCGACGACAGCAACACGACCGCAGGCGACTGCTGCTCGGCGACCTGCCAGTTCGAGTCGGCGGCGCAATCGTGCACCGCGCCCACCGACCAGTGCGACAACGGCCGATTCTGCAACGGCGCAGGCCTCTGCCTCCCGGACACGAAGAAGCCGAACGGCACGCCGTGCGTGGACGGCGACGGATGCACGCAGACCGACACGTGCCAGGCTGGCATCTGCACCGGCACCAACCCGGTCGTCTGCACCGCGCTCGACGCGTGCCACACGGTCGGGACATGCAACACCGGAACGGGCGTCTGCTCGAACCCGATCGCAGCGAACGGAACGCCGTGCCCCGGGGGCACCTGCTCCGCCGGCGTCTGCCAGCTCACCCCTGACGCCGGCTCCGATGCCGGTACCGATGCCGGCTCCGATGCCGGCTCCGACGCCGGTTCCGACGCCGGCCCCAAGGACGCGGGCACCGACAGCGGCGCGAGGGACTCTGGAGCCGACGCGGCACCGCAGCCCGACGCGAGCACCGAGGACAGCGGCAGCGGCTCCGATGCGAGCACGGGCGGCGACTCCGGCAAGCCCACCGACGCGTCCGCCGATGCCACCGACGGTGGAGGAGGCGGCACCGGTGACGACAGCGGTTGCGGCTGCAAGGTCGTCGGCTCGCGATCCCCGCAGAACGGCGCGATGGCCGGCGGCGGCGTGCTCCTCGGCCTCGCGGCGCTCGTGCGCCGCCGTCGCCGCCGCTCTTGAGAACCTGAGAACCTGAGGAGACCGCGGGCGTGCACGGCTCCGATCGGCGACGATCGGGCCGTGGTTGCGATGATCAGGGCTTGCCAGGAGGAGTGACCGGCTCGTTGATCGGGGGAGCCGGCTTGCCTGGCGGCTTCGGCGCAGACGACGCTGAGCTCGTGGGGACGCCCGACGCGATCGGCGGCGGCGTCCCCGCCGTCGCGGTCGGTGGGGGCGTGACGGCCGGAGGCGTCAGCGGTGGCTGGGGGTTGGAGGTGACCTCGCATGCGCAAGCGCAGGTCAAGGCGAACCCGAAGAGCAGTCTGCAAGCGCCGACGGACGAGAACATCATGGCTCGATGCTATAGGCTCCGCGCGTGAGAGCCATCTTCCGTAGCGCGTGTGCCGCGATCGGCCTCTCGACGCTCACGCTTGCCATCGTCGCCTCGGCCGGCCCCGCGGTCGGAGGGAACGACGCGCCCGATGCGGCGGCCCCAGACACCGACGCCGCCCGCGCGGACGACGCCGGATCCGCGACGACGCCGGCTTCCTCCGCCCCGGAGCTGGCCGACGCGGCGGCGCCCGACGCGGGACACACCCCGAGCGACGTCGGCTTCTCCGCAGGCGTCCGCGCCAGCTTCGCGTTGCCGTTCGGCGCCGCGAAGAGCGTGTCCTTGAGCGACGTCATCACGCGCGCGATCCCGCTCGGCATCGAGGCGGGGTACTTCCTCGACCGGCGCCTCTACGTCGGCGTCTACGTCCTCTACGGTTTCGGGACGAACGGCAACGCGTCGGCGACGTGCAGCGATCCGAACATCAGCTGCAGCGCGAGCCAGTGGCGGTTCGGCGGGATGGCGCAGTGGCACTTCCTGCCGGGTCGCACGTTCTCGCCGTGGGCCGGCGGTGCGCTCGGCTACGACATCGTGAACCTCACCTCGGCCGACTCGACGGGCGCGGACAGCCCCGCCGGCTCCCTGCACGGCTTCGAGCTCAGCCTGCTCGCGGGCCTCGACTACAAACCGCTCACCTACCTCGGCGTCGGCCCGTTCGCGGAGCTCTCGATGGGGCACTACGCGGGCGCCACGTCGGCGACCGCGCTCTATGAATGGCTCGCCCTCGGGGTCCGCTTTCGCACGGGGCTCTGAAAGGCTAGATTGCCCCCGACATGCCGTCCTTGCCCTCTTCCGCCGGCTTCGTAGTCGCATTCGCGCTCGCGCTCGTCCTCACCGCGGCATGTGGCGGCTCACAGGGCGGCGGAGCAAACGCGCCGGGCCAGTCCTCGTGCGAGCGCACGTGCCAGGCGCAAGAGAACGCGTGCCTGTCGGGCTGCATGAACGCGAAGAGCTCGTACCAGAACAGCTGCGACTCGCGCTGCGGGAGCGACAACGCGCGCTGCCTCGCCGGGTGCTGAGGTGGGCCTCGGCGCGAGCCTGCGCATCCGGGACAGGAACATCTGGACGGTCTACGCGGCCATCTTCCTCGTCGGGGTCGCGTACGGGGTCTACGTGTCCCTCCTCGCGCTGCACCTCGACGCGCGAGGGTTCACCAAGCCCGAGATCGGCTCCTTCGCGGCGTGGTTCGCCGGCGGGATCATCGCCTTCTCACTCCCGGCCGGCGCGCTCCTCCGTCGCGTCTCCGCCAAGACGCTCCTCGCGACGAGCCTCCTCTCCTACGCCGCGTGCGCCGCGGCGTTTCCGTACCTGACGTCGTACGCCACGATCGCCGCGGCGCGCTTCCTGGACGGCGCCTCGTCGGTGTTCGTGTGGGTCGCCTGCGAGACTGTGCTTCTTCGCCGCGCAGAGCGCTCGCAGAAGGCGCTCGTGACGAGCCTCTACGCGATGGCGATCGCCGTCGGCTACGTGCTCGGTCCCATCGCCGCCAAGGTCGTCGTCGCCGCCTCGTCGATCGAGCGCGCGTTCGTCACCTCGAGCGCGCTCGCGGTGGCGGCGGCGGTGGTGGTCGTTCTCTGTCTGGACAAGGATTCCCCGGAGACGGCCGCCTCCGTCACGGCCGGAACACCCCCCGTCTCCCGCCGCGCGCGGGAGGTCGTCTCGCGCATCAAGACCTCGTGCTTCGCCACGTTCGCGTACGGCTATTTTCAGGCCTCGGTCGTCCTGTTCTTGCCGCTCTACCTCGTCGAGGCCAAGGGCATCACCAAGGAGCAGACGATCCTCGTGCCGGCGTTCTTCGCCGCAGGCATGCTGCTGTTCTCGAACGTCGCCGGGCGCGTCGGCGACAAGGTCGGCCACCTCCGCGTGATGCGGGTGCTCGCGGCGATCGGGCTCGTCATGATCTGCAGCTTCACGCTCCTCGGCTCGTACCCGCCGATGTGCGTCGCGGTCTTCGTCGCCGGCGCGACGCTCGCGTCGATCTCGCCGGTGAGCCTCGCGCTGCAGGGTATCGTGACCGCGCCGGCCGATCTGGCGCGCGCCAACGGCGTCTACAACTTCTTCTACGCGGCGGGCATGCTCTTGGGGCCGCCGATCTCGAGCCTCGTCTACGGCACGTTCGGTGGCGCTCCGATGCTGCTCCACCTGGCCGCGCTATGGGCCGCGTTCGTGCTCTTCTGCACGGTCTTCGCGACCGACGATCCGGCGGCCCGCCGCGGAGCCGAGCTCGCGTACTGATCCGAACGATCCGAACGACCTCGTCGGCGACGACATGATTTCTCAGCAGCCACCCGCCGACTGCAGGGCCGCCGACGCCATCCACCCGAACCGCTTCACGTCGCCGGCGCCGACGACGTAGCCGTACACGAACGTCATCGTGCCGTCGGGCTTGGTGTAGTGCCCGTCGCCCGCCTTCGTGTAGAGGCGAACGGTGAGGTGCGGGCGACCCGAGCTCGTGGGGACCTCCACACGGTGGAACTTCGTCCCGGCGGGGAAGATGTCGACCGCCGGTGCCCCGAGGGCGTCGCCCGGCACGCTGTAGGCGAGGTTCGCGTACCGCGCGCCGTTCGCGCGTACGAGCGACATGTAATCGCCGGCGCGCTCATGCGCGCCTTGAGCGTCGCGCACGACCTTCTTCTCGATCAGGCCCGCGTCGGCGTCGTTGCGGATCTCGTAGCAACCCATCTTGCCGCGCCCCGGATCCTGCGCGTCGACGTTGCCGATGCGCGCGCGCAGGCCCTTCTCGTCCTTCACCGCCGAGATGGGGTACCAGCCGGCGCTCGCGTTCGCGGTCGTCATCGCCATCACCAGCGTCTCGCCGCCGAAGTGACGAATCTGACCGTAGTTCACCTCGATGTGGCCGCCGTTGGTGTCCTTGATCATCGGAGCACCGAGGCCGTCGCGCACCGTGCCGGCCGAGACGGCCCACGGCAAGGTCCCGTTGGCGAGCTCCACGCGGTTGCCCCCGACGCTGCGCAGCGCGCAGTTGTATGCGCTATGCACGCATTTGTCGCCGTTGGCGCCGGACGTCAGGGCCTCGGTCACCTCGCTGTCGGCGACGCCCTCGGGGTTCGCGGTCGGATCGGAGGAGTCGGGATCACCCGAACAGCCGACGGCGAGCGCGGTGGAGAACAAAGCGGCCAGGACTGGAATCGCGTGGGGCTGCATCTTCCCACACACTTCGCAGGAGTCGTGCCAGCCAGATGAGCGGACATTTCCGCTCGCGCGGCGCCGGGCGGCGGATCGGCGAGCACGCGGCATGGACAACCGAAGCCCCTTCGCGACCAGCCGCGCGCGACCTGTCGCGAGGTGCTTCGAGCGAACGCCCGCTCCCTCGGCTCTACGTCTCGAGGGACCTCTGCATCTCGTCGCGGACGTGCACGACCTTCGCGATCTCGTCCTCGGCGGCCCCGGCCTTGCGCGCGCCGTCGATGGCCTCGGACAGCTCGGCGACCTCCCTCGCCTGCCGCTCGCGGAGCTGCGCGACCATCGCCGCGAACGTCTCGAAGAAGTCCTGGAGCTCGTCGCCTTTGCGCAGCTTGCCCTGGTAGGAGAGCTTGCCCTCACCCACCTGCTTCAAGAGGAGCTTCATCTTGTAGATGGGACCGGCGACCTTGTGCGTGAAGTAGATGCCGAGCATCCCGATGAGGACGACCATCGCGGCGAGCCCGCCGACGAGCGCATACAGCATCGTCTCTTGCTGCTTGATGACCCGGCGCTGTTGCTCTTCGATCTTCTTGTCGGAGTCCGACGCGCCCGCGGAGAACGCCGCCGCGAGCTCGGGGTTGTCGCTGTAGACCGGGTCCTTCGCGATGTTCATCTTGACGACCTCGGAGACCTTCTTGCTCTCCTCGACCACCATCTGGCTCTCGTGAACGACGTCCTGGCTCGTCCGGTAGAGGAACGTCCCCATGACCGCGCTGATCCCGAGCGCCACGCCGATGATCATCGCCGTGTACTTCAGCTGGAAGCGCGAATCGATGAGGTAGTTCTTGACGCTCCGCTTGTATTTTACGGGACCCGGTGCGGCGGGCGCCGAAGGTGCAGAGGTGGTCATGGGTCATATCCTCGTTGAATTGCGAAGTACTTGCCAAGTTGGCGCTAAAAGCTGCCCGCGTTCTGAGCAAAGGTGTCCATGGCCGCGGCCGCAGTCGCCGCGATGAGCGTCTCTTCGGCCGACTTGTCGCCGGGGCGAACGCCCGGCATCTGCTTCCACTTGTCGAACACCGCCTGCATCGCCTTGTTCGGGTAGTTGAAAACGACGACCTTCACCGTAACTTTGAGCCCGTCCTGGCCATAGTCGAGCTTGTCCAGAGCCAGGGTGATGTAAAACCCCTTGAGCTTGCGCTTCTGCATCACCGCGCGGGCGGCGTCTGCCGACTCCTTGGCGGGCGCCAGCTGGTACTGGCCGAGGGTCTCCAGCTTCGCCCGCACGGCTGCGTTGACGATGCGGTCGACGTCGGCCTGCGGACGGGACGAGTTGTTCGTGATCGGCGCGATCGAGATGTAGTACTTCGCTCCCGAATTCGTCTTCGGCGCGTCGCCGCCGGCGGGATCGTCCGTCGTCGTGGCGCCGCCCGACGCCTCGATGGCCTCGATCGCGCGCGACAGCTGGAGCTTCACCGAGTCGTTCTTCTCGCTGGCGAGGTGGCCCTTCAGGCACGCGACCGACGCGGGCTTGAGCAAGCGCTTGAGCGCCACGGCGCTCGCCTGGCGCACGACCTCGCTGGCGTCGTCGAGGACGCCGCAGAGCGGCTGCACGGCAGCGTCGTCGTTCGTCGCGCCGAGCGCGAGGGCGGCGTTCGTGCGCACGCGGAAGTCGTCGGACGAGAGGCGGCCGATGAGAAACTCGGTGCGGCTGTCGGCGTGCGCTCCGCCACTGACGAGTGAGATCACCAGCGCCAGGGCGAGCGTCCAAGTCCGTCGTGACGGGCTCGCCATGATCCTTCTCAAGTTACCACGCACGCCACCCTCTTGGACGGTTCGCGACGCGAAGTACTTCAAGCAAGTCCTCACGCATGCCCTCAGGCACACAGCATGCGCGATGCGCACGCCCCCATCACTCTCTGCCTCACGTGCGCGCACATCCAGTAGACTCGAGCCGTGGCCCTGCGCTCGCACCTTCTCGCCGTCCTCGGCTTCGCGGCGGCGCTGCTCGCGGCGAGTGACGCCGGCGCGGGCCCGCGGATCCACGTGCGCGGCGCCGCGCGGATCGACGCGCAAGCCGCGCGCGACGCCGGCGATCTCGTGCTCAGCGGCGCGCTCGTCGACGACGGCGGCCAGGTCCTCTCCGGCGAGACCGTCGCGCTGACGCTCGCCCGAGAGGCCGACCCCCGTCAGATCGTTTCGTTCTCCGAGGACGGACAGACCGCGCGCAGCTGCAGCACCGGATTTCACGACGGCAACGATCCGCGCCCCCAGAACGCTGGCGGCCCGGTCGTCCTCGTGACCGACGAGGCGGGCCGCTTCTGCGTACGCGTCACCGTTCCACGCGACAAGTACGTGGCCACCATCGCGTGGGGCGGCACGCAACTGCTGGAGGGAGCCAAGCTGGACCTCCCCATCGACACCGGACGCCAGGCGATCACCCTGCGCTTCGATCCGGAGCCGCGCGTCGTGTCGCTCGACAAGCCGAAGCTCGGCGTGCAGATCCTGGCGTCCTACCAGGAGAACCAGATGACCCACGTGGGCGCGGGGCTGCCCGTGTACCTGACCAACGAGCGCGGCGAGTCGCTCGGTGCGGGCGCGACGAGCGCGGCAGGGATCCTGAACCTGACCATCCCCGCCGATCGCCTCGGGCCGCCGGGCCGCGGGGAGCTTCGCGTCACGTTCAACGGGAACGGCGACCTGACCAAAAGCATGCACTCTGCACCCCTCGAGCGCCAGGCCCGCGTGATCCTCACGGCGCCGGCCGACAGCGCCACGCCGGTCTCGCCCGAGGAGGGGATCACGCTCCCCATCGTGGCGACGACCAAGGGCGGCGCGGCGCCTGCTGGCGGGGTGGAGGCGCGGATCGGCGACGCCGTGGTCGGCGCAGCGCAGCTCGAGGACGGCAAGGCGCAGCTGGTCGCCACGTTCGCCCCGCCGCGCGACGGGCGCGACGTCGAGCTCCGCATCCACTACCTCCAGAGCGCGCCGTGGCTCATCCCGGGCGAGGACGCGATCGTGCACCTGCGCGTGAAGGGGCCGAGCCTGTGGAAGCAGGCGCCGCTCGTCGTCGCCGGCCTCGCGGTGGTCGTGTGGCTCGTCGCCGGGCGCATCAAGCCGAAGCCCAAGACCGCGAAGAGCACGGCGGCGCCCAAGCCCGCGATCGTCGGCGAGGCGCGCGTCGAGGTTCTGCGGCCGACCCGCGACTCCCGCGCGGGCTGGTCGGGGCGCGTGATCGACGCGCACGACGCCGTCCCGATCCGCGGCGCGCGCGTGCGCATCGAGCGGCCCGGCTTCGAGCGCGCCACCGTCGTCGCCAGCGCCTTCGCGAACGAGGGGGGCCGCTTCGAGCTCCGCGCCGAGGGTGGAGGTGCCGACGGCTTCGACGAGCTCGTCATCGACGGCCCCCTGCACGCCGAGCTTCGCCAACCCCTGCCCCCGTGCGGGGAGATCCAGATCGCGCTCGTCCTGCGCAAGCGTCGCCTCCTCGAGCGCCTCGTCGGCTGGGCCAAGCGTCGGGGGCGGCCGTACGATTCGCAGCCCGAGCCGACGCCAGGGCACGTCCGCCGGGCGGCCGGCAACGACTTCGCCATGGCGAAGTGGGCGGACGCCGTCGAGAAGGCGGCCTACGCAGGCGGGGACGTCGACGCCCGCCTCGAGGCCGAGGTGGACCGGCTCGCGCCCGCCGGCGTGCCCGCGCACGGCGATCCCGGCCTCACGGTTCGTGATTCACCCCCCGACGACGAGCCGGCGGCGAGCGATGCGCGGCCCGGATCCGAGGAGGACTCGCCGCAACCTTCCACCCCACCCGGGATCGACCAAACGGTCAAAGGGCTCGGCCAAACCTCCTTCGATCCGAAGAACACGCTCCCCCTGGCCCCCGTCCTCGCGCCGCGCGTCCTCGCCCCGCCTCCCCCGGGGCCCCAGAACCAGGCTCCGAAGGGCCCACCAAGGGGTCATTGACGCTGGGACCTCCCCCTTCTTATAGTCGCGGGCCGCCGAAGGTCGCGGGCCGGAGCTAAAAGCGGGAATGGATATCGTCATCTACGTCGTCGTCGGAGTCGCCGCGCTGGCCGTCGCGTACTTCCTCTTCTTCCGTCCGAGGGCGCCGGAGCTCACGGAGGGCGCGAAGTCGAAGGAGCTCGGCCGCGGGAAGGAAGACCGCGCGCCCCATAGCACGCGGGGCGGTCAGGTCCCCGAGGCGCTCCCTTCGGCCGACCTCATCCTGGCCGAGCCATCGCGACGCCTCGTCGTCTCGAAGCCCCCGCCTCCGCCTCCGCGCAAGAGCGAGCACGACGCGAAGAGGGCGATCGACAAAGAGAAGGTCGCCAGCATCCGAAAAGGCCTCTCCGCGACCCGCGGCGGATTCATCGCGAAGCTGACCGCGCTCTTTACCGGCAAGAAAGAGATCGATCCGGCCATCCTGGAGCAGATCGAGGAGGTCATGCTGTCGAGCGACGTTGGCGTGAAGACGACGCAGTCCATCTTGGAGCGGCTGCGCGAGCGGCTGGACAAGAAGGAGCTCGGCGACTCGGACGCCGTGTGGGCCGCGCTGCGCGCCGAGTGCGCGAAGATCCTCAGCATCGCCGGCGGTCCCATCAAGACCGGCGGCAAGCCCACGGTCGTGCTCATGGTCGGAGTCAACGGCGTCGGCAAGACGACGACGATCGGCAAGCTCGCCACCCGCTTCCGGGCCGAGGACAAGAAGGTCATGCTGGCGGCGGGGGACACCTTCCGCGCCGCCGCCGTCGCCCAGCTCGAGGTCTGGGGCAAGCGCGTCGACGCCGAGGTCATCAAGGGCAAGGAGGGGGCTGATCCCGGCGCCGTGGCCTTCGAAGCCACGACCAAGGCGAAGGAAGCCGGCGCGGACCTCCTCTTCGTGGACACCGCGGGGCGCCTCCACACCAAGACCCCCTTGATGGACGAGATCAAGAAGGTGCGGAAGACCATCGCCAAGGCGATCGACTCCGCGCCCCACGAGACCCTCCTCGTCCTCGACGCCACGACCGGTCAAAACGCACTGACCCAGGCGGCGATGTTCAAAGACGCAGTGGACCTTACGGGTATCATCCTCACCAAGCTCGACGGCACGGCCAAGGGCGGCATCGTCCTCGGCATCTGCGACGAGCTGAAGGTGCCCGTGCGCTACATCGGCCTCGGCGAACGTGCCGAGGATCTTCGAGATTTCCAGGCAGAAGAGTTCGTCGAGGCGCTCTTTGGCAAGGACGGGGACGAGGCGGCGGCCGCATGAGGCGCCCCCCCCAGACGTGTTTCGAAAGGAATTGATTGGGAAATTGGGCGCGTGATATAGTCGCGCGCGCTTTGCCAGATAGCCTGTTTTCCCAATCGTTCCAGACAGTTGTTAGTACCCCGCAGTACCCGAAGTTCCCGCCGGCGCCCCGCGACGGCAAGCTCCAGAAGTCCTTGTGCGAGAAGGGGTTGCGATGAAGCAGGCTCGAAGGTGGCTCTCTATGACAGCAGCGTGTCTGCTGCTGCCTGCGGTTGCGCTCGCGCAGCCGAAGAAGCCGAAGGGCGGGGGCAAGCCAACGCCGCCGCCGGTGGCGCCTGCCGCGCCCGCGGGAGGTGCCCAGGAAATCGAGCTCGACGAGCCGCCGGCGACTCCGCCCGCGGGCACGCCCGGCGCGACCGCGACGCCCGGCGGCACGGAAGCTCCTGGTGGCACCGGCGCCCCCAGCGGCGGCATCTGCGAAATTGATCCCTCCGCCTGCCCAAAGCAGGAGGACATCAAGGCCGCCGCCAGCAAGAAGGTCAACCAGGAGATCTACGCGGTCCCCCAGATCTACGCGCTTCGCTACCACCGCATCGAGCTGTCGCCGTACTGGTCGTTCAGCTTGAACGATCAGTTCGTCAGCCACCCCGGTCCCGGCCTCGCGGCGAACTACTACATCTCCAACGTCCTCGCGATCGGCCTCAACGGCACGTACTACGGCGGCCTCAACGTCGACAGCGACTTCAACTTCCAGAACCGCCGCGCGGCGCGCATCGGCGTGCCCATCAACGAGTACCTGCTCAACGGCAACCTGAACTTCACCTACGTCCCGGTGTACGGGAAGTTCGCGGGCTTCGGCGAGTTCATCTTCCAGTACGACGCGTACATCGTCGGCGGCGTCGGCGCCCTCTTCTCGCGTCCGATCCCGGTCATCGACCCCGACAACCGCGCGTTCAAGTACAAGCCCCTCCTCGACTTCGGCGTCGGCGTCGGTCTGCGTATCTTCATCACGCGCTGGCTCGCCGTGAACCTCGAGGTCCGCGACTACATCTACAACGAGCACCTCGAGAACCTCACCGTCGCCACGACCCAGCAGCAGCAGCAAGACGAAGGCACCTGGTACGGCGAGCATCGCATCACCAACGACATTCAAGCTCAGCTCGGCGTCAGCATCTTCTTGCCGCTCAGCTGGGAGTACCGGTTGCCCAAATGACGGCGCACCTTCAGCCGCTGCTACAAAAGAAGCCCGGTCAACCCAAGAGGACGACGACGATGCGAAGGCTCGCAACATCGGTACTTGGCGCCGCGCTGGCGCTGGGCGCGCTCCTCACCTCGTCGCCCGCTGGCGCGCAGGAAATCCAGCTCACCGGCCCCCTCGCCGGCGCGCCGGCCGTGCGCAAGCTCCGGCAGTATCGCGAAGGTCGCTTCGAGGTCGCGCCCTCGCTGTCCTTCTCGCTGCTCGACGAGTACCGCCGCACGATCCTCACGGGCGCGCGCATCCAGTACAACATCAAGGACTGGATCAGCGTCGGTGTGTGGGGCGCGTACGGCGTCGTCAGCCTGACGACCGACCTGACCGACCAGATCGACACGACCGCGCCGCGCAACTCGCGCACGGCGACGAACGTGAACCACGACGGGAACGGCAAGCCGCTCGCGTTCGGCGATCAGACGGCCAAGATGCAGTGGGTGGCGGCTCCGCAAGTGCAGTTCGCGCCGTTCCGCGGCAAGCTCGCCATCTTCCAGAAGGTGTTCCTCGACACCGACCTCTACCTCCACGGCGGCCTGGCCTTCATCGGCCTCCAGGAGCGCGGCGACTGCGGCGACTCCGGTCAGAAGGCGTGCTCGGACCCCGCGTCGTTCGCGGTCGGATCGCGCACCGCCATCGCGCCGACGTTCGGCCTCGGGCTCAACTTCTACACGGGCGATCTCGTGTCGGTCGGCCTCGAGTACCGCGCGCTGCCGTTCTCGTGGAACCGCGCCGGCTTCGATCAGCAGGGCGGCGGCAACAACGGCAAGTTCCCCGATCTGAAGATCAACAGCAGCGACCGCACGTTCAAGTTCAACCAGATGATCTCGCTGTCCGTCGGCTTCAGCTTCCCGAAGCCGAAGGTCAGCGACTAGCCAGAGCGAAGGCGAAGCTCCCGCTACCGGCCGAAGTTGAAGTCGGCGTTGCCGGGATCGAACCCGCCGAAGAGGCCGTTGAACAGCTCCCAGGGGGCTAGCTTCTCGTCGAGGGCTTGGTTGACTTCGTCGAGGGTCGGACCCGGCCCGTCCGTGGCCGGATCGTAGTTTTTGAGGACATGGCCGTCGCTCGGATCGTCGGCGTTGTCGTTGCCCTTGGTGCACTGCTTCGGCTTCTTCTTCTTCCCGCAGGCCGTGCACCCGGAGGTGGCGGCGGGCGGAGGCGGCAGAGGCAGCAGAGGCGGAGGCGGCAGAGGCGGAGTCGCGCCGCCGCTCATCGGCGCCTCTGTCCGGGCATCGGGATCGCTGCGAAGGGGGGAGGAGCCGGCGGCGGCGGGGCCGGCGGCACGCGCGGCGCCTGGAGGCGAACGCTGGACGGCTCGTCCCATGCCGACCGGAATTGCACGCTGGCCAGCAGCCGGTCCATGGCCTCACGCGCTCGCGCCGCTCCTCCCTCCCCGAAGGTGCAGCTCACGGTGACGACGTGATCGTCGGGGGCGCCGATGTATACGATGATCTCGTGGAGCAGCCGCCCCGGATCCCCGCGGACCGCACGAAAATGGGCGCGCGCCGCGCGGCACCCGCCGACGGTCATCTCTTCTCGCGCGAGGAACTCGAACTGAGGGAGCCTCTTGGCGAAGCTCATGAGGTGATTGAACGCGAACGCCTCGACCGAGGACGCGCCCCCGCGGGGCCATCGCGTCACGGCGATGCTGGGCGCATCCGGATCGTGGCGTGGCGCGCTGTAGAGCCGGACGACCTGCGCCCTCCAGTCGTCGGGCGGCGCGTACGACATTCCGCCCAGCTCTTGCAACCCAAGTGGAACCGCGCCCTGTGTGCTCGAGGACATCCGACAAGCCTCCTGTGAAGTCGAGGCCGGTGTGGCCTCATGCCCCATCGGATGCAGTCCGTATGCCGAGGACGAGACCGCGAAGATCCCTCACATTTCAAGGGCTACGGGCCAGCGATGTGTGATCGAAGCGCGCACATGGGACACCTTCGTGCGCAGCAGCGCCGAAGCCCGCCGCGTCAGGCGCGGGAGCTGAGTCGCCCGGTGGCGTCGATGGCGTAGTCCGGCGGGAGGGACTTGCGGACGCGATCGCGCTCGTCGTCGGGGACGACCCAGCCGCGCACGGCGATGCCGTCGCAGATCTTGTTCTTCACGCGGAAGCTCTCCTCGTCGGCGAGCGTCGTCAGGAGAGGCTCGAGCGCGGCGGAATCGTCCTGCGCAAGGGTCGTCACCACGGCGTGGAAGCGCGCGGTCTCGTTCACGTCGGTCAGGAACGGCTCGACGGCCTCGCGGATTTTCGGGCTCTTGTGGTCTCCCAGCGCGACGAGGAGCTGGATCTTCGGGTCGATGAACTTGGAGTACTCGGTGTCCCACCGCTCGAGCCAGAGGATGAGCTCGTCGACGAACTTCTCTTCGTCGAGCAGCTCCTTCATCAACTTCATCGGCATCGCGGCGCTGTCGGCCTTCGCGACGAACGCGCGAATCGGCTCGATGGCGTCCTGTCCCGCGGCGAGGACGCCGTGGAAGGCGATCTCCTTCTCCTCCTGGTCGGTTATCGAAGGATCCATGATGAACGTGAAGCGCTTGAGGAGCGCCGCCGCCGCCTCGGGGGACTTCATGTCCGCGAGGGCCTGCAGGGCCTCCTGCCGATCGTAGTTCTGGGCGCGCTTGTCGCCTGCGGCCTGAGCCCACTTGTCGGCCGGGTTCGTCTTCCCGCGCTTGTCCGACGCCTCGGTCTTCTTGTCCCCCTTACCCTTGAACAGGTCGAACAAACCCATGCATGCGCTCCAATCGGTTCCCTACCTGTAACCACCCCGCGGCCGGACGCTAGTCCTCCGCCACCTCGACGACCAGGACAGGACGGCGGGGCAGCGGTCGTGCGCGGCGGCGCGGCGCCTCAGCCGAGCGGAATCGCCAGCAGGACGACTTCTTTGCCCTGCGGCTGCACCTTGTAGCGCACGGGCTTGCCGAACTTGGCGCTGGCCTCGTTCTCCATGCCCTGGATCTTCTGGTGGAAGGCCTGCTCGGTGATGTGATCGGTCGCCTCGCCGATCGACTGCTTCGCCGCGATGTACTCGCGGTAAATGCGGCCGTAGTAGGCCGACGCCGGCTCGCTGGCGAGCGCGGAGACCGCGGCCGGATCGACGTCGCCCTGGCTCCCCTTGTCGACGCCCATGGCTGCCGCGAAGTTCGCCGCGGTGGGCGAGGTCGAAGGGCGGCCCTCGTCGTCGGTCGTGTCCTCCTCGATGCCCATGAGCTGGTTCAGGAGCTGATCGATGCGGAACGCCAGGCCTCCGAGCTCGGCGTGATCGAGCTCGAACCGCTTGTCGGTCTGGCCGTTGAGGATGGCGAGGAGGCCCTCCTCGAGCGTCGCGACCGGGCCCTGGATGTAGTTGCCGAGCAGCCAGCCGCCGATGATGACGAGCACGAGGCCCAGGCCCATGACGCCGAGGATCGGGTACGCGATGGCGCCCGCGTCGGGGATGAGCGACGTCGGCGCTGCGGAGATGATCGCGCCGCGCTTGCCGTCGCCGAGAGACTCGAGAGGGGCAGCGCCGAGAGACAGCGTGTCGGTGGTGACCGCGGCGGTGTGGCCGCTGGTGATCGCGCCTTTGATGTCGCCCTTGATCTTGGTGACCGCGTCGGTGAGCGGCTCCGCGTTCGCCGAGTGCGCGGCGATGACGACGTCGTCCTTCGACGAGACGACGAGGACGATCGGGCGGCCCGTCGTCGCGTCGCTGACGCGGGCGAGCTCGTCGTTCAGCGTGGTGCCCATGACGAGCGCGCCCTTGACCTGACCGCCCTCGACGATCGGGACGTACGACGCCAAGAACTGGTCGTTTCGTTCCTTGTTCGACCAGACGTCGCTGCCGCTCTTGCTCTTGGAGAGCGCGTCCTTGAGGCCGGGGTAGGCGGCGGCGAGGTCTTCCCCGCGGCCCATCGTGGAGCCGTTGCGGCCGACGATCTTGCCGTTCTGGTCGACGAGCTCGACGAGCGAGGGGACGGCCCCCTCGAACTGGCCCTTGGCCACGCTCATGATCTGGTCGCAGAGGGCGGTGGCCGCCTCGCCGCGGGCGGCGGGGGTGCTCTTGTTGATCGCGTCGAGGGTGGCGGCCTCGTTCGCCTTGGCGGCGAGGAAGCGCTCGACCCGGAGGGCGTCGAGCTGGAAGCGCGCCGCGGCACCCTGGGCGTCGTGCTTCGCGAGGGCCGACAGCTGCGCGGGGTTGCCCGCAGACGCGCTGAGCGTGCTCTTCACGATGACGAAGGACAGGAGCCCGAGAATGATGACGATGACGGCGTTGACGGCGATGATCTTATTTCGCACGGCTCCCCGCCTCCCCAGCGGTGGCAAGTGGGCACGATCGCCCACCGGCACGGGCTCCATGGACGGTCGCCTTTAGCGGCCGCGCCACGGATCGGCAAAGACGCTATCATCGGCGCTCGCCAGGCGGCAACCCTTCCTCGGTCCTCCTCCCTTTTGCCTTGGTCATTCGCCTCGGCCGCTTGGCCCATTCCGGCGAGAGCGTTGTTGCCAGCCCGTCCTCGACATGCCTCAAGACCCCGCGAAAACCTCCGCGCTCCTCCTCGACGACGCGCGCTTCGATCTGCACGCCCCCGTCGCCTACCACCCGGAGCGGCCGGAGCGCCTGGCGGCGGCGCGGGCGGCCGTGAAGGGGGCGGCCTCGTGGGTGGCGTGGGAGAAGGTGGCCGCGCGGGAGGCGACGGCCGACGAGATAGCTCGCGTGCACGACGCCGCGTACACGACGCACCTCGAGAGCCTGCGCGGCCAGGAGGCCTACCTCGATCCCGATACGTACGTCGTCCCGCAGAGCATCGCGGCGGCGCGCCTCGCGGCCGGCGGTGTCGTCGCGCTCGTGGACGCCGTCCTGGCGGGACGCGCCAGCAAGGGGGTCGCGCTCGTCCGGCCGCCGGGGCACCACGCGCGCCCCGGGCAGGCGATGGGCTTCTGTCTGCTCAACAACGTGGCGATCGCCGCGGCGCATGCGCGGGCGCAGGGCATCGGGCGCGTCGCGATCATCGACTGGGACGTCCACCACGGGAACGGCACGCAGGAGATGTTCTTCCGCGACCCGACGGTCCTCTACACCTCGACGCACCAGTACCCATTTTACCCGGGCACGGGCGCCGTGAACGAGATCGGCGAAGGCGAAGGGCGCGGCGCCACCGTGAACGTGCCGCTGTCGGCGGGCGGCGGCGACGCGATCTACCGCGGCGCGTTCGAGCGGGTCATCTTGCCGGTGCTCGACGAGTTCGCGCCGGAGCTCGTGCTCGTCAGCGCGGGGTTCGACCCCGCCGAGCGCGATCCCCTCGCGCAGATGGACGTGAGCGACGGCGCGTTCGGATGGATGGCGCGCGAGATCGGCAAGATCGCGGACAAGCACGCCAGGGGCCGCACGATCATGGTGCTCGAGGGGGGCTACGATCTCCCTTCACTGGAGGCCGGCCTCTCCTCGGCCGTGCGCGGCCTGCTCGGCAACGAGGCCGACGACATCGCCCGCGACCTCGACGCCCCGGACCTCGGTAAGGCCGCCCGCTGGGCCGAGAAAGCTGGCCACAAGCTCGGCTAGAGCGCGGCGGGCGAGATTGCGTCGACCGTCCGCAGGTCTTATGCTAGCTAAGACATCGCGCGGCCTGAAAGTGCCGCTTCTGCACGCCGGCTTAGCTCAGTTGGTTAGAGCGCTAGATTGTGGATCTAGAGGTCCTCGGTTCGACCCCGAGAGCTGGTACCAAGACGCTCCACCGCCCGCCCCGCACGCACCCAAGAGCCCGCCCGCACCCGGCTGACGAGGGCTCGCCGCTCGGTCTGTCAGGCGTGCTCATGACGCGCGAGGAGGCGGCGGACTTCGTCGACGAGGTCGGCCTCTTTGATCGTCACCTGGGCGGGGCGGGCCTCTTTCCACTCCTTGTTGTCCTTGATCGACGCGGCGGCCTTCGCCCCCTCGATGAGGTCTTTCAGCTGAATCTCGCCGTTCGCGCGTTCGTTCGAGCCCTGGATGACGACGCAGGGGCTATGGCGACGGTCGGCGTATTTCATCTGCGGCTTCATCCCGGAGGTGCCGAGGTACATCTCCGCGCGAATGCCCGCGTGCCGGAGGGTCTGGACCAGCGCTTGGTATCGCGGTAGCTCGGCGCGATCCATGACGAGGACGACCACCGGCCCGAGCGCCGCGCCGGTCATGGGCTCGTCTTTCTTCAAGTGCGAGAGCGCGGCCTGGAGCCTCGAGACGCCCACCGAGAAACCCGTCGCCGGCACCTTCTGGCCGAGAAAACGTGCAACGAGGTCGTCGTACCGACCACCGCCGCCGACGGCACCGAAGCGAACGGCCGCCCCGTCGTCCCCTTTGATCTCGAACGTGAGCTCCGCCTCGAAGACGGGACCCGTGTAGTACTCGAGCCCGCGCACGACCGTCGAGTCGAAGCGAATGCGGTCCGCGCCGTATCCCGCACCCTTGAGGAGCGCGTCGATCTGACGGAGATCGGCCACCGCTGCGCGCCCGATCTCGGACGACGCCACGAGGGCTTCGACCGTGGAGAGCGCCGCTTCCTCGTCGTGGGCCGTCGCGCCGACGAAGCGCATGACGACGTCGATCGCGGCCGCGTCGAGCCCGGCCCCTTTGGTGAAGTCGCCCGACTCGTCCTTTCTGCCGGGCCCCAGAAGCGCCAGCACCCCGGCGTTGCCGAGGCGGTCGAGCTTGTCGATCGCCCGAAGTACGGCGAGTCGCTTGCGGCCGCCTTCGTCGGACCCGGCGGTCACGCCGATCGCTTCGAGGACGCCGTCGAGGAGCTTGCGGTGGTTCAGCTTCACGACGTAGTCGCCGCGGCGAATGCCGAGCGCCTCGAACGTGTCGGCGGCGAGCATGCAGAGCTCGGCGTCGGCCGCGAGGTTCTCGGTCCCGACGGTGTCGGCGTCGAACTGCGTGAACTGACGGAAGCGGCTGGGGCCAGGCTTCTCGTTCCGGAACACGGAGCCGGTGGCGTAGCGGCGATAGGGCTTGGGGAGGCGTTCGTAGTTCTGCGCGACGTAGCGCGCGAGGGGCGCCGTAAGATCGTAGCGGAGGCTCATCCACGCCTCGTCGTCGTCCTGCACCGAGAAGACGCCGGCGTTCGGGCGGTCCTGATCGGGGAGGAACTTGCCGAGCGCGTCGGTGTATTCGAAGGCCGGCGTTTCGAGCGGCTCGAACCCATAGCGCTCGTAGACCGCGCGGATCGTGGCGATCATCGCATCGTGCCGACGAATCTCGGCAGCTTCGACGTCTCGGAATCCCCTCGCGAGCCGCGCTTCGGTGCGCGCGTCGGTGCCTTCGTCGGACATAGGGACGAACCTATATCGTATTCGGCGCTTGCTAGAGCGCCGTTCCCGCGGCGAAATCCGTCCCGATGGTGGTCGCCACCTTGGACACCTCGGACGGGGTGTTGAAGAGCACGCCGAGCTCGCGGTTGCCGGTCATCGAGCCGGTCGTGAAGTTCTCCGAACCGACGTACGCGCCCACGCCGTCGACGACGATCGCCTTCGCGTGGATGTAGGGCGTGGAGACGGACTTGACCGGCACCTTGTGGGCCTTGAGCGTCGTCACCGCCGCCTGCTGCGCGGGCGTCGGCGTGTTGTCGGCGAGGACGACCCGAACCGCGAGGCCGGCGTCGGCCTTGGCGGCGAGGAGGTTGGTGAGGTCGACGTCGCTGAGCTCCTCACCCTCGACGTCGATGGTCTTGGTCGCCGACTTGATGAGCGCCAGGAGCCGGGGCTTCGCGTTGATCGGCGCGAACACGAGCTTGCCGCTCGTGTTCGCCGCGGCGCCGGCGAAGTCCGCCTGGAAGATGGCCTCGGCGTTCTTCACGTCGTCGGCGTCGGTGTCGATCGCGAGGTACTCGCGGTTCTTCGTCGGGGACGAGTCGGTGGTGTTCATCGTCATGATCCACGCGGTCGCGTTGTCGATGATGACGCACTTCTCGTGGGTGAAGTTGTAGACCGCCGGCGCCCACACGACGTTGACGCCCGCGGCAATGAGACCGTTGTACGTCTGCGTGTTGCTCCCCTGCCCGCCCGGGAAGTTCTGGTTCAGAACGACCTTCACCTCGACCTTGCTCTTCGCGGCGACGAGCGCCTGGTAAAACGGGCTGTTGACCGTGAGCAGGTACATCGTCATGTGCACGCTCGTCTTCGCGCCGTTGATGGCGTTGATGAGCGCCTGGCCCTTGTCGGAGGGCTCGACGATGATCTGCACGGCCGACGTGAACGCGATCGCGCTGCCCGACGAGCCGCCGCTGTCCGGATTGATGGCGCCGTCGGGCAGCGTGCCCGAGCTGCCCGAGCTGCCCGAGCTGCCGGACGATCCGTCGCCTGCGGGCGCGCCGTCCGGGAGCGTCCCCGAGGAGCTCGACATGCCGCTGTCGGCGTCCGAGCCGACCCCAGCCGCCTGGCCGCTGCACGCGGCGACGACGACGGCAAACGCAGCGGCGAGCAAAGCGATGAGGGAGATGCGATTTTGCGGCAAGCGGGACCTCGGAGGGGGCATTCTTAGCACGTGAAGGAGATCGCGCCCGCCGGAGCGGAGCTCGTGAAGCGACTTCCTTCTCGCTTCGCGCAGGATGACGAAGCGAGACGCCAATGGGGCGTCGAGGCGGCGATCCTCTCGGCCCTGGCGGGGCGCGGAGCCCCTCGTTTCGTCGCTGCAGGCGAGGACGACGAGGGCCCATGGATACGGATGCAGGCGATCCCCTGGCCGACGCTTGGCGCACATTTGGCTACACGGCCCGAGCCGGCTTGGGTGGTGCGCGCCGCCGGCGCCGCATTCGAGGCGCTGGCGAGGGTCCACGAGGCAACCGGAGAGCTTGGCCCGCTCGGGATCGTGCACGCCGATCTCAGCGCCGCCAACGTCGCGATCGCGCCCGACGGTGGGCTCGCGGCCATGCTCGATTTCGGGCTGGCGGTTGGCCAGCTTTGGCCACGTCCACCGGGCGGAGAGTTCCGCGGGACGATTCTCTACGCTCCACCCGAGATCGCCCGGGCCGAACCGTTCGACGCGCGCGCCGATCTCCACGCGCTCGCGGCAACGCTCCTCCATGTCGCGTCGGGCGAGCCCCCGCGGGCGGCGCGGACGCTGGCCGCCGCCATCGCCGAGGCCGCGGAGGCACCGCTGATGGCCTGGGCGAAGGGCGCCGCCAAGCACCTCCCGGAGCACGCCGCGGCCATCCTCGTGCGGTGCGTCGCGTTCGCGGCGGAGGAGCGGCCAGGCGACGCGCGGGAGGTCCTCCGCGCCCTCGGCGGCGGCGCCTGACGGGGGGTGCGCGTGTGGTAAGACTGACCGCGATGAGCTCCTCGAACGACGCCTCGCGGCCCGCCTCACTCGCCACACTCTGCATTCACGCCGGCCAGCATCCGGATCCGATCCACGGCGCAGTGATGACGCCCATCGTCCTGTCGAGCACGTTCGCGCAGGACGGACCCGGCGCGCACAAGGGCTTCGACTACTCGCGTGCCGGCAACCCCACGCGCGACGCGCTCGAGGGTTGTTACGCCGCGCTGGAGGGCGCCAAGCACGCCATCGCGTTCGGCAGCGGGTGCGCGGCGACGACCTCGCTGCTCCTCCTTCTGAAGAGTGGAGACCACGTCCTCGTCGGCGACGACGTCTACGGCGGCACCTTCCGCATCTTCGACAAGGTGATGAAGCAGTTCGGCATCGACGCGACGTTCCTCGACATGAGCGATCCCGCGAAGGTAAAGGAAGCGCTCCGGCCGAGCACGAAGCTCGTGTGGATGGAGACGCCGAGCAACCCCATGCTCAAGATCTTCGACATCGCCGCGATCGCCGACATCGCGAAGAAGCACGGCGCATGGCTCGCCGTCGACAACACGTTCGCCACGCCGATGCTGCAGCAGCCGCTCGCGCTCGGCGCGACCATGGCCGTGCACTCGGTCACCAAGTACATGAACGGGCACTCCGACGTCATCGGCGGCGCGATCATGACGTCCGACGACGCGCTCGCCGAGCGGCTTCACTTCATCCAGAAGTCCGTGGGCGCGGTGCCGAGCCCGTTCGACTGCTACATGGTCCTGCGCGGGCTGAAGACGCTCGCGGTGCGGATGGACCGGCACGTCGCGTCCGCGCGGACCCTCGCCACCTGGCTCGAGGCTCGCCCGCAGGTGGAGCGCGTGCTCTACCCCGGCCTGACTTCGCACAAGGGGCATGCGCTGGCCGAGCGCCAGATGATGGGGCCGGGCGGCATGATCAGCTTCGAGCTGCGCGGCGGCCTCGGGGCTTCGGCGGCATTTCTGAAGGCCCTCCGCATCTTCGCGTGCGCCGAGAGCCTCGGCGGCGTCGAGTCCCTCGCAGAGCATCCGGCGATCATGACCCACGCGAGCCTCCCGGCCGACGCGAGGCGCGCGCTCGGCATCGGCGACGGGCTCCTTCGCCTCTCGGTCGGGCTCGAGGATGAAGGCGACCTTCGCGGTGATTTGGACCGAGGTTTCGCGGCGGCGAAGAACGCGTGATATCGTTTGTCGAGGAGGCCCTGATGACCCCGAGCCGTACCTTCCTTTCTCCGCTCGCCGCCAGCGTCCTCGTTTGCCTCGTTGCCGGCTCGGTCGTTGCCGCCACGGGCTGCGGGACAAAGACGAACCCGACGTCGCACGTCGCGGTCCAGTCGACGCTGGGCAACAGCACCGCTCACCCGCAGGCCCAGTGCCAGCTCGGCTCCCAGCTCCCCTGGGTCAACATCGGCGTCCTCGGCTCGAGCAAGATCCCGGGCGACAACAGCACGGTGGTCAACGACGGCGACGCCTGGCAGGGCCAGAACGTTCACGTGACCGCGTGCAGCGTGCTGCAGAGCGGCACGAACTACGACGTGCACGTCTCGGTGACGCAGGACGGCCAGGGAAGCTTCAGCGTGAACACCGTGGGCACCCCGATCACCTACCCCGGGCCGGTCTCGGGCATCCAGGCGATCTTCCAGCGCGGCGACACCGGCAGCTTCCGTCAGGACGACTGCACGCTCAGCTTCCCGCGCCCGGAGATGGGCCTCAAGGGCGGCGCGATCTGGGCGCAAGTCGACTGCCCGAACGTGGTGTTCTCTGGCCAGAACCGCACGTGCAGCGGGTCGGCGGAGTTCCGTTTCGAAAACTGCGACGGCGCGCCGTAGCGCTCAGTTGTCGTCCGGATCGGCGGGCTCGTTCGCCGTGCCCATGCTGCCGAGCATGCCCTTGACCTCGGTGGCGATCTCGAACTCCGGTCGCGAGCCGAGGAACGCCTCGAAATACTTGCGCGCCGCGGCGTTGTCGCCGCGCGCGAAGTACGCCATGCCGACGGCGTAGAGCGCGTCGGAGTCGCCCGGCGCTTGGCTGAGGGCCTGGGTCCCCTCCTTGATCGCGTCGCGCAGCTCCCCGAGCTGGCGGAGCACGTGCGAGAGCGACACGCGCGCCCCGAGGTGCTCTGGCGCGACCTTCAAACACGCGCGGTAGGCGTCCCGCGCGGCCTCGACCTCGCCCGATTCGAAGAGCGCCACGCCGAGGAAGAAGTACGCGTACGGGTTCTTGGCGTCGGCCATGATGACGTCGCGCAGGAAGACCAGGGCCTCGCGGAAGCGCTCCTCGTGGAGCATCTCGGCGGCTTCGTCCACGGCGTCCCAGTGCGCGTGATCCTTCACGTCTTCGGGCGGGGCGTACTTCGTCATGGCGGGGTCCGGGCGTAGTCTTACCACACGATGCCGCATGGTCGCCGGGAGGACCGGCTTCACCTCCTCTACTCCGCGGCGCTCGCGGCGGCGGCGGGCGGAGCGTTCTGGGTGCCGGCGCTCCGCGCGACGGGCGGAGACTGGCCGGCGCCGCTCGACGACGTGTTCATCCACTACGACTTCGCGCGGGCGACGGCGGCGGGGCACCCGTTCGAGTGGATCGCGGGTCAGGGGTATTCGTCGGGCGAGACGTCGCCGCTCTACCCGTTCGTCCTCGCGCTCGGGTACGCGGTGGGCTTCCGCGGGCTGTGGCTCGGCGCGTGGGCCGCGATCGTGGCGCTGGCGTCGCTGGTCGTCCTCATGCGCGCGGTGCGGGAGCTGGTGCGCCCGTCGCCGGCGTGGGTCGCGTGGGTCGCCAGCGCGCTCCTCGTCGCGGTGGGCGCGCTCGACTGGGCGTGGTTCAGCGGCATGGAGGTCGCGCTCTTCGGCGGGGTGCTCGGGCGCGCGCTCGTGGCGGTGAAACGTGCACGTGAAGCGCCGCCCTGGACGCGCAGGGCTGCGCAGTGGGCGTGCGGCGCGTGGGGAGCCGCGCTGGTCCTCACGCGGCCCGAGGCGGCCGTGCTCGTGGCGACGTTCGCCGTCATCGTCGCGCGGCGCGCAGGCGCGCAATCGGCCGTGCTCGCGCTCCTGCGCGTGGCGCTCCCGGGAGCGCTCGTGACGGCAGGCGTGCTCGTGTTGAACCAGGCGTTCACCGGCGACACGATGAGCGCGGGGGCGATCTTGAAGCTCCTGTCGCAGAACCCGTACCTGTCGGACGTGGGACGGGCCCGCGAGCTCGTCGTGAACCTCGCGTCGTTCCACCTGCGCGTCGTCGAGGCCCAGCTCGCACCGTGGCCCCGGCTCTGGCTCGTCGTCCCGCTGCTCGCCACGGCGGGCCTCGCGGGCAAGGGGACGCGCGGGCTCTCGGCGGCGTGCCTCGCGAGCGCGGTGCTCTGGACGCTCCTCGTGTCGTGGAACGGGGCTGCCCGCTACCAGAATTTCCGCTACTACGCGCCCGCGCTTGCCCTGCTCCTCGTCGCGGCGACCCTGGGGGTGGCGGCGCTCGCGCGCGGGAGGCGAGCACGCCCATACGCCGCTGCAGCAGGCGCGCTCGCGGTGCTCCTCGCGGCGCCGCAGGTGGGCGCGCAGGCCGAGCACTTCCGGCGCGCGGCGAGGAACGTACACGATCAGCAAGTCGAGGTCGGGCGTCGCCTCGCGCGCGACGCCCCGGCGAGCGCGATCGTGCTCGTGGGCGACGCGGGGGCGATCCCGTACGTGTCGCGGCGCGCGGCGATCGACGCGCTCGGCCTCGGCGGTTTCCACGCCGTTCCCTTCGCGCGCGCGGCGACGCACGGAGAAGCGGCGACCGTCGAGCTCTTGCAGCGACTTTCGCCGGAGCAGCGGCCCACGCTCCTCGCGCTCTACCCGAACTGGTTCACCGGGATCACGACGCGATTCGGCCGCGAGCTCGATCGCGTGACGATCGAGGACAACGTCATCTGCGGCGGGCCGACCAAGGGCATCTACGCGGCCGACTGGACGGCGCTCGACGCGAAGGATCCGCCGCCGCTCGGCGTCGTCGACGAGCTCGACGTGGCCGACATCGTGAGCGAGGAGGCGCACGCGTACGCGTCGCCCGCGCCTGAAGGCGGATGGACGGTGCTGGACGTCCGCGCCGGCGTGTTCGACGCCGGACGCATCGTGCCGGAGGGGCGCGCCGAGCGCTTTCGCGTGCGCCGCGGCGCGCGCCCGGCGACGATCTTCGTGCGCGTCAGCGACGCCGCAGCGGCGATGGTGGTGGAGGCGTCGCGCGGTGACGGCGGGAGCGCGCGCGCCGAGGTCACGGCGGTGCCCACGCCACCGGGCGCGTGGCCGCTCGTTCGCGCGGAGATGCCGGAGGGCCTGGCGCCCGGCGATCTGGTCACGCTGCGCGCCTCACGTGGCGAGGTGCGCGACTTTCACGTCTGGCTGGCTGGCGCGGCCGACGACGGGCCCCGCTCGCGGCGCGAGTAGCCGAACGCCTCGCGCACGTCGTCGGCGATGCGCGTGGGCCGGCCCGTCCGCGCGTCGATGAATCCCCACGTCGTGAGCGAGCGGACGCAGACCTGCCCGTCCCTCGTCACCTCCGTCGTGCGGTGGCATTTGGCCGCCATCACGCTGGAGATCCACGTTCGCACCTGGAGCTGGTCACCGCGTAAGAGCGGACGCAGGTAATCGATCTCGTTGCGCCGGATGACGAACACCGCCCCCAGGCGCCCGTAGGCCGCGAAGCCCATCCCTACCGCTTCGGAGTGGGCCACCGCCACGTCCTGAATCCAGCGAACTATCGCGATGTTGCTCGCGTGCCCGAGCATGTCGATGTCCTCGTCGAGGACCTCGCGCGTGAGGCTGTAGGACAGGTGCTCCATCTCGGCCACACGTCCTATGCCGAAAACTCGCGCCCTTTGCACGAAAGATGCACTTACAGAGGTCGATGGCGTTTCTCCCTGACCTGGGCCGCGGCGCCCTTCTCGGCCGGCTGTGGGGGATGGAGACGCTCTCGACGCTGCGTCAGGCCGTCTTGTGGCCGCGCGATCTGTCGCCGGTGGTGCCGGAGGCGTGCGCCGACGGGGACGACGTGGTCGTGCTCATCCACGGGTTCTTCGCGAGCGCGGGCGCGTTCCGGCCGATGCGCGTGCGCATCGAGCGCGAGACGGGCGCGCATGTGGCGTCGTTCACCCATGCCCCTGGGCAGTCGGTTCGGACGATCGCGCGCAAGCTCGCCCGCGTCGTCGATCGTATCCCGGCCACCTCGCGCGTTCACCTCGTCGGGCACAGCCTCGGAGGCATCGTCGCCCGGTGGTACGTGCAGGAGCTCGGCGGCCATGCGCGCGTGACGCAGACCATCTCGATGGCGAGCCCGTTCGGCGGCGCGCCGCTCGCCCACAAGCTGCCCTACTTCATCGGGCGCGATCTACGCGCCGGCAGCGCGACCCTCGTGCGGCTGCGCACGGGCGCGAACGCCGAGCGCGTCCCGCACACGTCGATCATCGCGGGCGAAGACCACCTCGTCGTGCCGCGCGAGAGCGGCGCGTTCCAGCACGGGGAGGTGTTCGTCCTCGCCGGCCGCAGCCACAACTCGCTGCTCTTCGATCGCGAGGTCGTCCGCATCGTCGCCACGCAGGTGGCCGCCCACCGCCCGGTCACGCCCCTCGCCAAGACGGGGTAGTCCATGGTAACTCGCTGGGCGTGCGACGCACCCTCGCCCCCGCCCTGACGCTCCCGCTGCTCTTCGCGGCCGTCGCCGTCCCAGGCGAGGCACGCGGCGACGTCACGAGCTGGCTGGCCGTCGGCGGCGGCTACGGGTTCGAGAAGAACGCCGTCTCCAGCACCAACGACCGCGCGACTGCCTTCACCACGACGGTCGGCGTGGGCAGCTCGCCCCTCAATCGCTTCGTCGTCGGCGGCGTCTTCCGGACGGTCACGCACTTCACGCTCGGCACCGACATCAGCGTCGGCCCGCGCTTCGCCACCGGCGGCTTCGCGCGCGGCGAGTGGGGCTTCGCCGTCGACGCCGGGATGGTCGGGCGCTTCTGGAAGCACGGCGACTACGGGCGCATCCCGCTCCAGGCCGTCGTCACTGGCGGAGCGCCGTGGGGGTTTCAGCTCGGGCTCGGCGCGGAATTCCTGAACGTCGCGGGGAGCCCTTCCGCGCAGGGCTTCTTCGCGGTCCTGGAGCTCGATCTCCTGCGCCTGACGGTCGACCGCCAGGGCTCGACCGAGGTGTGGTGGAAGAACCCGTCCCCCGCGGGCGGGCACATCGTCACGACTACTTCGGCGCCGGCGCCGGCCCCGCAGTAGCGGACGGCGGCGCCGACGGCTCGACCTTCGCGCCCGGCTTCTGCTCGTCGGCCTTGATGGAGTAGCGCACGAGCGCGCGCAGCACCTGGTTGCGATCGACGTTGCCGACGATGGACTTGATGTCCTCGTAGACGCTCGGATCGACGAGCAAGGCGCCCAGTGTCCCCTTCCCCGCGCGCATGTTGGCGACGACGACGCGAAGATCGTCGCTGATCTCGTTCACGTTCTTCATCAGGTGTTGCGTGTCGTTGTCGCCGTAGACGAGCGAGTGGATGAGGCCGTTGCCCTGTCGGATCGCGAGGAGATCGGCGTGAACCTCCTTCAGCGCGCCGGTGGCGTCGTTCGTCAAGGCGCTGTCGTAGACCAGCGCGTGGGCGAGGCCGTTGCCCCCCTTGATCTGCGCGGTCACCTCGCGCGCATCGGCGAGCGCGGCGGAGAGGTTCGCGGTGGCGCTGTCGAGGTTGGTGAGCGTGCGGTCGAATTTCTTGCCCTCCTCGGCGTCGAAGATGACGCGGTGGGCGATGCCGTCCTTCTGCGCCACACCGTCGAGGATGGCGCGGAGCGACTGCATCGTCCCCTTCACGTCGTCGGTGAACGCGGGGTCGGAGAGGGCACCGGTGGCCCGCTCGGCGTTCTCGACGACCTTCTCGGTCTTCTGGGCGATGCTCTCGAACTTCGCTAGGTACTTCGCGAAGTCGAGCGGCTCCTCGGTCTTCATGGGGCGCGCGGGGTCCTGCTCCGCGGCCCGGCCGTCGGCCACGCTGAGCTCCACCATCTTGTCGCCGAGGAGGCCCTTGTTGACGATGCGCGCGACGGTGTCGACGCGCACGCGGCGACCCTCGGTGCGCACCATCGACATGAGCACGTGGATCTTCGCGTCGGAGACGTCGTCCCCGTGCTCGACGGAGGTGACGGCGCCGACGTCGACGCCGCCCATGCGCACCGGGGCGCCGGGCTTGAGGCCGGCGACGTCGCCGAAATCGGCGTGGTACGTGGCCTTGCGCGACCACGCCTGACGGCTGTCGCCGATCACGAAGATGATGGCGCCCATGAGCACGATGCCCACGAGCACGAAGATACCGACGCGAAGCTGCTTTCCCATAAGCGGACTCTCGGCGCGAGCCTACCAGCATCCTCGGGGCGCGCGAGGGGCGCGAGGGGCGCGAGAGGGGCGAGAGGGGCGCGCGAAGCACACATTGCGCGACCTCGCGGCGCGACCTACGCTAGGCCCATGCGTCGCCCCTTCCCACGCCTGCGGTTCGCCGCCGCGCGCCGGCTCCTGCCTGCGCTCGTGGCGTGCGTGCTGGCGGCGGCGCTCGTCTTCGGCGAGCTGCGCTCGGGGGCGCGCTTCTTCTTCTGCGCCAGCATGGGGAGCCTCGCGGAAAGGCCGTGCTGCACCGGCCCCGGCGGCGGGCAAGACGGCGCGCCGCTGGATGACCCTCAGGCCGCGCTCGACGGCGAGGACGACTGCTGCGAACGGCTCGACCTCGCGCGGATGCCCGAAGGAACGACACGCATCCCCGAGCCCATCCGTTCAGCGCCGCTGCTCGCGGTGCTGACCCCCACCGAGCCTTCTGCGCAGACGCTCGCGCCGGAGCGCTCGCCCCTCGCGCCTCGGGCCGACGCGGCAGCCACCGAGTCGCCGCCGCCGACCGCGCCGGAGCGGTGCGCCCTCCATGGCGTCTTCCTGATCTGAGAAGGAGCCCGCGGGCCTCGTTGCCCGTGTTCGCCTCCGCGCAGCCGCGCGGACGAAGCTCCGAGCTCATCGGGAGGACTCCACATGCTCACCGTTCTTCGCGCGCGCCGTGCCGGCGCGCTCACATGCGCCGCCGTCACGTACGCATGCATTTTACACGCATCAGAGCCACCGGCACCCGACGCTGCGCTCGCCACCCGGGTCGATCGCGCCAGCCTCGTGCGCGCCGCCGTCGGCGTGAGCCCGCAGGTGCGCGCTGCAAAGGGGCGCGCGCGCGCGCTGGCCCGTGAGGGCGACGCCGTGTCGCGCCTGCCGCCTCCCAGTGTCATGGTGCAAGTCTGGCAGGTGCCGCTCGCCAAGCCGTACGCGGTGGGTGACGCCCAGATGGCGATGATCGGCGTCGAACAAGAGCTCCCCGCGCCTGGCGCCCGTGGCGAGCGCGAGGCTGCCAAGGCCGAGCTCGCACGCGAGGGCGACGCGATGGCGGCGGAGAGGGCCCGGCTCGTCGCGCGCGACGCGGAGCACGCGTTCGCCGACTACCTCGAGGCCACGGCGCGGCGACGCGTTCACCTCGGGCACCGCGACGTGGACGCGCGGATGCTGCGCGTCGCAGAGGCCCGCCAAGCGGCGGGGGGCTCGCTGGTCGAGATCGCGCGCATCGAGGCGGAGCTGGAGCGCAGCCACGCAGACGTGGCGACCGATGAGGCCCGCGAGGACGCGGCGCGCGCGCGCATCAACGCGCTGCTCGGGCGCGAGCTCGGTGCGCCGCTCGGCCCCCCGGAAGACGCAGCGCCCGAGGTGCCCGCGTGGGACGCTGCGACGCTCCTGGCCAAGGCGCGCGCGGCACGTCCGGAAGTCCTCGGGGCCCGCGCCGCGCGCGACGCCGAGGCGCGGGAGCTCGCAGCCGCGGAGCGTGAGGCCGCGTGGCCGTCCTTCAAGATCGCCGGCCTGTATTTCGCGCCGGTCGGTCCCATGCCCGCGCACGGCTATGGCGTGAACGCCTCGATGACGCTGCCGTGGCTCTGGGGCGCCGCCGGCGCACGACGTGACGTCGAGCGCGAGAGGCTCGAGGCCGCGGGCAGCGAGGTGGACGCGCAGCGACTGGCGGTCGACGTCGACGTCGCCACGGCGGAGGCCACCACGAGGAGCGCGGCGCGGCGCCTGGATCTCCTCGCGGCGCGGGCGAGGCCGGCGGCGCAGCGCGCCTTCGACGTCGCGTGGAACGGCTACGAGAGCGGTCGCACCGATCTGACCAGCGCGCTCGTCGCGCAGCGCAGCGTCGTCGACCTCGACCTCGAGATCGTGATGGCACGCGCGGCGCTCGAGCACGCGCTCGCCGATCTCGACGCGGCCGCGGGCATGCCGGTGCCGCGGGTCCCGCTCGCGACGGCGGGCACGGCGACCGCGCCGAAGGGAGGCGACCATGGCCGCTGAGCAGGACAGCCACGGGATGCCGGAAGGGCCCGAGCCGCCGCCCCCGGGCGTGCGCGTGATGGCGGTCGTCCGGTGGGCGATCCTCGCCGTCGCGGCGCTCGTCGCCCTCGGGAGCCTCTTGACGCTCGCGCGCGCCCAGCACCCCGGCACCTCGGCGAGCGGCAGCCACGTGCACGTGTGGAAGTACCAGTGCCCGATGCACCCGCAGATCGTCTCCGACGAGCCCGGCGAGTGCCCCATTTGCCACATGACGCTCGAGCCCATCGCCTCCGCCCGCGCGGGCGGAGGAGCCGACGCCGGCGCGAGCGACGCGTCCCTGGACGCCGCCGCGTTGCCGCCGGGGACCGCCGCGGTGGAGCTCACGCTCGATCGCGTGCAGGCGATCGGCGTGCGCACGGCGGTCGCCCAAGCCGAGAAGACCCACGCCCCCCTTCGCGTCACGGCCTCCGTCGCGGCGTCCGATCAAGGCGTGGCCGAGGTGCACGTGCGCGCCGCCGGCTTCGTCGAGAGCATCGAGTCGAGCCAGCTCGGCGTGACCGTCGGCCGCGGGCAGACGCTCTTGCACCTCTACAGCCCGGAGATCTACCAGGCCCAGGCCGAGCTCCTCTCGACGCGAACGTGGGAGGGCGACGCCGGCGCCCGCGCCCAGGAGCGCGCGCGGGGCAAGCTGGAGCTCCTCGGTATGGCGAGCAGCGACATCGACCAGGTCGCGTCGTCGGGCACCGTGATGCGGGCGGTCCCCATCCGCGCGCCGCGGCCGGGCTACGTCGCCAAGAAGAGCGTCGTCCTCGGCTCCTACGTGACGCCCGAGATGGCGCTGTACGAGCTGGTCGATCTATCGCGCGTGTACGTCGTGGCAGACGTATTCCAGCGCGAAATGGCCTTCGTTCGCGTCGGCGTCGCCGGCAAGTTCGTCCCCACCGGGCGACCGGAGGACGCCGCGGAGGCGACGATCGACCTCGTTTACCCGGTCCTCGACGCCGAAGCCCGCACGACGCGCGTGCGAATGCAGGTCAAGAACCCTTCCCGTGCGCTGCGGCCAGGGGAGTACGGCACCGTGGACTTGTCGGTCGTGGATCGGGATGTCGTCACCGTGCCGCGCGACGCGATCGTCGATACCGGTACCGCGACGTACCTCTTCGTCGTCCCCGCCGAAGGGCGCTACGTGCCGCGCACGGTGGCCCTCGGCGGCACGGTCGGCGACCGAACAATCATCTCCTCGGGCGTCAGCCCAGGCGAGCGCGTCGTGTCCGGCGCGACGTTCCTCGTGGATTCGGAGAGCCGACTCCGCGCGGCGATTGGTCAGGCGCGATGATCGACCGCATCCTCACCCTGTCCGCCAAGTACCGGGGCCTCGTGTTCCTGGTGTACGGCGTCCTCGTCGTCCTCGGGGTCCAGGCGGCCCGCTCGGTGAGCCTCGACGCGATCCCCGATCTGTCGGATCCGCAGGTCATCGTTTTCACCGAATTCAAGGGCCAGTCCCCCACCATCGTCGAGGACCAGATCACCTACCCCATCGCCAGCTCGCTACTGGCCGCACCCAAGGTGACGGCGGTGCGCGGCACGTCGATGTTCGGGATGAGCTTCGTCTACGTGCTCTTCGAGGAGGGCACCGATGTCTACTGGGCGCGCTCGCGCGTCCTCGAATACCTCAGCGGCATCAAGGCGAAGCTTCCCCCTGCCGCGTCGCCCATCCTTGGTCCCGACGCGACCGGCATCGGTTGGGTCTACGAGTACGCGCTCATCGACAAGTCCGGCAAGCACGACCTCGCGGAGCTCCGCGAGATCCAGGACTACACGCTCCGCTACGGGCTCGAGAGCGTACCGGGCGTCGCCGAGGTCGCCAGTGTCGGCGGCTACGAGCGTCAGTACCAGGTGACCCTCGACCCCGAGAAGCTGCGCGCCTACGGCCTCGGCGTCGCCGACGTGGCCGACGCGATCCGCCGCTCCAACGGCGAGGTGGGCGGGCGCGTCCTCGAGATGAGCGGGCGCGAGTACGTCGTGCGCGGTCGCGCGTACCTGCAAGGGCTCACCGACATCGGCAAGATCGCGCTCCGCGCAGCGCCCGGGGGCACGCCGGTGACCGTGGCGGACGTCGGCACGCTGCAGGTCGGCGGCGAGATCCGCCGCGGCGTTGCCGACTGGAACGGCGAAGGCGAGACCGTCGGTGCGATCGTGGTCGCTCGGTACGGCGAGAACGCGCAGCACGTCATCGCGCGCGTGAAGACGAAGCTCGCCGAGCTAGAGACCGCGCTCCCGCCCGGCGTCGAGGTCGTGACCGCCTACGATCGCTCGAGCCTGATCGACAGGGCCATCGCCACGCTGCGGCGCGCGCTCGGCGAGGAGATGATCGTCGTCGCCGTCGTGATCCTGCTCTTTCTCCTCCACTTCCGGAGCGCGATGTTGCCCATCGTGACGCTCCCCATCGCCGTCATCCTGGCGTTCTTGCCGATGTACCTCCTCAGCATCCCCGCGACGATCATGAGCCTGGGCGGCATCGCCATCGCCATAGGCGCCACCGTCGACGCCGAGATCGTCATGATCGAGGCGTGCCACAAGAAGCTCGAGCACGCGCCGCCGAACCTCACGCGCGCCGAGCGCAGCCAGCTGCTCCACGACGCGGCGCGCGAGGTGACGCCGGCGATCTTCTTCTCGCTCCTCATCATCGCGATCTCGTTTTTGCCCATCTTCGGCCTCAACGGCCAGGCCGGGCGTCTCTTCAAGCCGCTCGCCTACACCAAGACGTTCGTGATGCTGGGCGCCGCGCTCCTCAGCATCACCCTCGCACCCGCGCTCCGCGACGCGCTCCTCCGCGGGAAGATCCGGCGCGAGGCCGACCACCCGGTCTCACGGGCGATCGTGGCCGTGTACCGGCCGTTCGTGTACGTCGCGCTGCGTCGCCCGTGGACCACGATGCTCATCGGCGTCTTCGCGCTGCTCTCGGCGATTCCGCCACTCATGAAGCTCGGCAGCGAGTTCATGCCGCCGCTGAACGAGGGCGACGTCCTCTACATGCCGACGACCCTCCCCAACATTTCGATCGAGGAGGCCAAGCGCCAGCTGCAGCGTCAGGATCGGCTGCTCGCGCAGCTGCCCGAGGTGAAGAGCGTCTTCGGCAAGGCGGGACGCGCCGAGTCGCCCACGGATCCCGCGCCGCTGTCGATGGTCGAGACGATCGTGGCGCTGAAGCCGCCCGAGGAGTGGCCGCGCGTCCACCATGACCGGTGGTACTCGACCTGGGCGCCTGCCTGGCTGAAGCGCCCGCTCGGCGCGGTCTGGCCGGAGGAGCAGCCGGAGACGTGGGACGAGCTCGTCCAGAAGATGAACGCGCACCTGGATCTGCCGGGATGGACGAACGCGTGGACGATGCCGATCAAGACGCGCGTGGACATGCTCACGACCGGCGTGCGCACCGCGGTGGGGGTGAAGGTCCTGGGGCCCGACCTCGCCGGCATCGAGAAGACGGGCCGCGAGGTCGAGGCCGCGCTGCGCCCGGTCGCTGGCACGCGCAGCGTCCTCTACGAGCGCTCGCTCGGCGGAACGTACATCGACGTGGTGCCGCGGAAGGACGCGCTCGCGCGGTACGGCCTCCTGGCGGACGACGTGAACGAGATCGTCGAGCGAGCGATCGGCGGCGAGCCGGTGACGGTCACTATCGAGGGGCGCCGCCGCTTCACCGTCAACGTCCGCTACAAGGAGGACTTCCGTTCGAGCCCCGACGCGCTGCGGCGCGTGCTCGTCCCCCTTCGGCAGGCGGGCCGCGCCGTTCCCCTCGGGGAGCTGGCGGATGTCACCGTCGTGGAGGGACCGCCGATGCTCCGCGACGAAGCCGGCCTCCTCGTCGGCTACGTGTACGTCGACGTCGATCCGTCTCGCGACCTCGGGGGCTACGTGGACGACGCGAAGGCCGCAGTGGAGGCGGCGCGCACGCGCGGTGAGGTCACGTTTGGTCCCGGCATGCACCTGGCGTGGACGGGGCAGTACGAGCTCCTCGAGAGCATGCGCGCCCGCATGAAGATCCTGGTGCCCCTGACCCTGGCCGGCGTCGCGCTGCTCCTCTACCTGCAGTTCAAGAAGCTCACCGAAGTGCTGATCGTATTTCTGTCGATCCCGTTCGCGCTCATCGGGAGCATCTGGCTCCTCTACCTCCTCGACTACCGCCTCTCGACGGCGGTCATGGTCGGGATCATCGCGCTCGTGGGTCTCGCCGCGCAGACCGGCGTGGTGATGATCGTGTACATCGACCACGCCTTCGTGCGCCGCGTGCGTGCCGGCAAGCTGCAGACGCTCGACGACATCCTCCACGCCCACACCGAGGGCACCGTCCTGCGCGTGCGCCCCAAGCTCATGACGGTCGCCACGATGCTCATCGGCCTCGTCCCCCTCTTGTGGGCCACCGGCAGCGGCGCCGACGTCATGAAGCGCATCGCGGCGCCGATGGTCGGGGGCCTCCTGTCGAGCGCCTTCCTGACGCTCGAGCTCATTCCTGTCGTCTACACGTACTGGCGTCACGCCCAGCTGAAGCGGGCGATCCGCACTGGCCGCCCGATCGCCGAGGTGTGCGGAATAGCGATGTGACGCGTCTCGATCTCACGACGTCGACAAGAGCGAGTCGACGTCCTCGGTCTCCGGCGCGCGTCCGTCGATGAAGTCGCGGACGT
>JANYHK010000084.1 GCA_025359105.1 Myxococcales bacterium
CTGGGGCCTCGAGATCGAGAACGTGTTCATCCGCAACGTGAGCCTTCTCCCCGAGGTCTCGCGGCAGATGTTCGAGACCATCGCGGCGCGGCTCGAGCGCGCGAAGGCGCACGTCGACGAGCTCGGCCGGCTCCAGGTCGCGCAGCTCGAGGCCGATACCTCGATGCGCGTCGCGGACCTCGTCGCCGAGGCAAAGGGGCAGTATCCGGTCGCGATCGGGCGGGCGCTCGGCGGGTTGAAGCGCAAGCCGGCGATCTTCGATGCCTACAACGAGCTCTACGACCTCTCGCTCGTGCGGCCGCACCGCACGGTCACGTTCCGTGGCTTCGCGGAGGGCGAGCTCCGTGCGGCCGACGCCGCGATGATCGTGCCGCCGACCGACACGAGCGCGAACGGGAACGGCAACGGCAACGGCGTGCAGCTCCCACCGCTGCCGGCTCGCGCCGACGGTCTCCTGAAGCGCAGCTCGTGAGAGCGCTGTCGCTCAGGGCAGCGGGTGCTTCACGAAGAAGTCCCACATCGCGTCGGTCGCGCTGAGGTTCGGGGACGTGTAGCCGAGCGTCGGAATGGGCGTCCCCCCGGGCCAGGTGTGGCCGCCGCCGTCGACGGTGCACAGCGTGACCTCGCTCCCCTGCGAGCACGCACGGTAGCTCTGGCAGTGCGCGTCGACCTTGCGGTACGTCTCGATCGCGTCGCCGGTGCACCCCTGGCGCTTCGCCCACCCGCTGAACGTGTCCGTCACGGACGGGAACTTCAAGAGCGCGCTGCCGCCGTAGGGCACGAGCGGATCGAGCGTCCCGTGAAAGTGCATCACCGGGACCGGGCGCGTCGGGTTGCACGTCGTCACGCCGAGGACGCCGGCGACGGGGGCGACGGCGGCGATGCGCGTGGAGAGCTCGCACGCGAGGCGGTGCGACATGAAGCCGCCGTTGGACATGCCCGTCGCGAACACGCGCTTGGCGTCGACGCACAGTCGATCCTCGAGCACGTCGAGGATGGCGCCGACGAGGCCGACGTCGTCCTTGTTCTGCGCGGCCGCGTCGCCGCAGCACGCGCCGGCGTTCCAGCTCTGGGCGGTGCCGGTGCCTTGCGGGTAGACGACGACGAAGCCGGCGGTGTCGGCCTTGTCGTTCATGTCGCTGAGGAGCACCTCTTGCGGCGCGTTCGACGTGTAGCCGTGGAAATTGAGGACCACCGGAATCGGGACCTTGGGATCGTACGTCGCCGGGACGTGTACGTCGAAGCTGCGCGTGTCGGCGCCGAAGGCGATCTGCCACGTGTCGTCGCGCTTCGGTGTCGACTTGCCTACGCACGGGGCGAGCGGGGGCGCGGCGTCGAAGCCGGGTGGCGCGGCGTCGGCCGCCGGGATCGAGGCGTCGGCGGTCGGGATCGCGGCGTCGGCGTCGGCGATCGCGGGGACGCTGGCGCTGGTGCCTCCGGAGGAGCCGCACGCCCAGGCGAGCGCGCCGACGGCGAAGACGAGGGCGGTGGCGCGGTTCATCGGGTCGCCTTCTTGGTGAGGGTCAATGCCTGGAGGTTCGCGTCGAGGAGCGGCGTGAGGATGTCCATGAGCGCCTTGGCGTCGGGGGTCGTCGTGAAGTGGAGCGCGGCGCCCAGGTAGGAGGCCATCAGCAGGCCGGCGAGCGTCTCGGCGTCGGGCTTGGCGGCGAGGAGGCGCTTCTTCTGCGCCTCGCGCGCGTCCTCGACCATGAGGGTGAACACCTCGTGGAAGAGCGCGTCGGTCGCGCCACCGACGTCGGGGCTCTCGAGCCCCGCCGCGAGCACAGCGCGCGACAGCGTACGGCTGCCGCCGGCCCGCTCGCCCAGCGTCATCACCGTCGCCCGCAAGCGTGCGACCGGCGACGCCCCGGCGGCGAGCAGCTGCTCGCGCTCCCGCTTCGCCGCGCGCGTCTGGATGCGCACGAGCTCGGTGACGACGGCGCTCTTGGCCGGGAAGTGGACGAAGAACGTCCCCTTCGCGACGCCCGCCTTCTTCGCGATCTGGTCGACCGTGGTGGCGTGGTAGCCCTGCTCGGCGAAGAGCGCAGCGGCGGCGAAGAAGAGGCGGGCGCGCGTGTCGTCGGCCTTCTCTTTGCGCGTGATGGGCTCGTGGCTGGTGGTCATGGGAACGCGGGCGACCGTAAGTCAGTGACTGGGGGTCAGTCAAGGGTCGCCCCTCCGACGCCGACTCTCGGAGCGGGCGAGGCCGGCAATTTCAGGCGCCTGAGCGAATCTCCAGGGCGACCGCATCCTTTCGGCCGGCACGGTCGTCTTCTCTGCAAGAGTCTGCAAGGAAGGACACGGTGAGCGCGGATGACGAAGGTGAAGGGAAACGGGACGGAGAAGTCGCCATGGGTGCTCAAGACGCCGCCGGGGACGTCGGAATTCGAAGCCTGGCGTGACGAGGCGGCCGAGCCAGCGGCGCTCGTCGTGCAGGTGGGCAAGACGCAGCTGCGCTACCAGCTCCGCTGCGTCGACGATCTCCATGCCATGCTCACGAAGCACGGAGACTGGATGCTCCTCGGCAGCGCCGATGAACAGAAGGCGGCCGCGGACGGCACGGTCGAGGCGTGGGGACGCTCCTCCAAGAACCCGGTGAAGGGCTGGTACGGCATGAAGAAGGGACTGCGCGGCCGCTTCGCGATGTACGTCCCTCCGGTGCTCGAGGCGCTCGGTCTCGCCGAGCTCGAGCACAACCCCAAGAACAACCGCGCGCGCGCGCTCGCGAAGGCGAGGGGAGCGTGAGGCGCGTGATGGTTCGCTACCGGCTGAAGCCGGAGCGCCGCCAGCGACGCTCGTGCTCACCGAGGTCGGCACGTACGGCTTGTGAGCGCCCCGGGTGAGCGGCGTCGTGCGTGCCCGAAGATGCGCCTGGAAATCGCCTGCAGTTCGAAGGGTTTCGCGTTCGAAGAAGGAGGGGTTCGAATACCACAGCCCTCGCGGGGTACCGGTGAGACAAGTTGCCCCGTTTGCAACTTGCGTCAAGATCCAGCAGGAAGACCGTCCCTTTGACCCCTCGGATCGCAGATACGGTGCGAAAGCGCCTGGCCGACGAGATCGGCCGCCTCGACAAGGAGGCCCCGCGCAAAGTCGCCCTCGTTTACCCGTCGCCGTACGGCGCGGCGATGAGCTCGCTCGGCTACCAGCGCATCTACCGCGCCATCATGGAGACGCCCGGCATGTCGTGCGAGCGCGTCGTCCTCGACGACGACGCGGAGACCGAGCTCGCCAAGCAGACGCGGCCCCAGTCGTACGAGTCGGGGCGCGAGCTCGCCGACTTCCCGGTGCTCGCGGTCAGCGTCGCCTACGAGCTCGAGATCGCCGGCCTCGTCGCGCTGCTCGAGGCCGCGGGCATTCCTCCGCGCAGGAAGGATCGCGACGGTCGCTACCCGTTCGTCCTCGCGGGCGGACCGCTCACGTTCTCCAATCCGCTGCCGCTCGCCGGCATCGTCGATGCGATCTGCATCGGCGAGGCCGAGGAGATCTCCATCCAGGCGCTCGACACCATCTTCGCCGAATCCACCCACGCGGCGCGCCTCGACGCGCTCGCGAAGATCCCGCACATGTTCGTGCCGTCGCACCACGGCGAGATGCTCCCGCTGGTGGCGAAGGTGCCCGAGGAGATGCTCCCGGCGTGGGCGCCCATCCGCACGCCGCACGCGGTCCTCTCCAACATGTTCCTGCTCGAGACCGAGCGCGGCTGCTCCAGGCGCTGCACGTACTGCGTGATGCGTCGGTCGACCAACGGCGGGATGCGCCTGGTCTCGATGGAGAAGATCCTCGCGACGATCCCGGCGGACGCCAGGCGCGTCGGGCTCGTCGGCGCGGCGGTCAGCGATCACCCTAAAATCGTGCAGATCGTGAACACGCTGGCCGATCAGGGTCGCGAGGTCGGGCTCTCGTCGCTGCGGCCCGATCGCATCTCGACGGAGTTCGCCGGCGCCCTCAAGCGCGCCGGGTACAAGACCCTCACGACCGCGATGGACGGGCCGAGCGAGCGCATGCGCGAGATGCTCGAACGCAAGGCGAAGGTGAAGCACCTCATTCGCTGCGCGGAGCTCGCGCGCGAGCACAAGATGGATCGGCTGAAGCTCTACTTGATGATCGGCCTGCCCGGCGAGAACGACGCCGACATGGACGAGTGCGCCGCCTTCACGACCGAGCTGTCGCGCATCATCCCGGTGTCGCTGGGCATCGCGCCCTTCTGCGCCAAGCGCAACACGCCGCTCGACGGCCAGCCGTACGCGGGGGTGGCCGTCGTCACCGATCGGCTCGATCGCCTCCGCCGCGGCCTCAAGGGCCGCGCCGACGTGCGCTCGACGAGCGCGAAATGGGCCTGGGTCGAGTACGTGCTCGCTCAGGGGGGGGAGGCCGAGGGGCTGCTCGTCATCGACGCCGTCCACGCCGGCGGCCGCTTCGCCGACTACAAGCGCGCCTTCGCGAAGGCCAAGCCGCGCCGGAGCCTGGCGATCGCCGCCGTGTGATACGCTCCGCGGCGATGGCCGAGCCTTCGAAGCAAGCGTCCCCCCCGAAGCAGGAGCAGCTCTTCATGCTCGTGCACCTCGTCTTCGTCGCGGCGGCGGCAGTGATGGTCTACAGCTTCGTCAACGTCGCGCGCGAGGGGGAAGCGCGCCGGCAGTGCAGCGCGACGTGTATCCTGCACCCCGACTACGCGGGCGCCGATCGCAAGGCCCCCGACTTCAAGCTCACGGGCATGAACGGGCAGAGCGTGAGCCTGTCGTCGTACCGCGGCAAGGTCGTCGTCCTGAACTTCTGGACCAAGACCTGCGGTCCCTGCCTCGAGGAGATGCCGGAGATCGCCGATCTGACGCGGATCTTGAGCTCGCGCGCGGACGTGGCCGTCCTCGCGGTCTCGACCGACGAGGGACCCGCCGCGGTGAAGGACACGCTGAAGGGCATCCTCCGCGAGGAGACGCCGCCGTTTACCGTGCTCTTCGATCCCGAGGCGGACGTGGTCCTGGGCAAGTACGGCACGCACCTCTTCCCCGAGACGTGGATCATCGACAAGCGCGGCGTCATTCGCGCGCGGTTCGACGGGCAGCGTAAATGGAGCGACGCCGCGGTCGTCGAGATGGTCGACATGCTGCGGAGCGACGGCTTCTGCAAGATCGAGGTGAAGGAAGGTCAGCCCGTCGGCGCCGAGGGCAAGCGCATCTGCGAGTCGATCACGGGGGGGTAGAGACGACTTCGAGCGGATCGTCCGCGGCGATGAGCTCCAACGTGACGGTCGTGCCGGCGCCGAGGACGCTCTCGACGGTGATTCGCCCTCCCAGCGAGGCGACGATGCTCTGGCAGATCGGCAGGCCGAGCCCGGTGCCGATGCCGACGGGCTTCGTCGTGAAGAAAGGCTGGAAGATCCGCCCCATGTTCTCCGGCGCGATCCCCGCGCCGTTGTCGGTCACCGTGACTCGGACGACGGCGTCCTCGCGCTGACCACGGATCTCGATGCGTCCCATCGGGGCGCTGTCGGGGATCGCCTGGCCGGCGTTCAGGAGCAGGTTGACGAAGACCTGCCCCAGCCGGCTCGAATCCCCGAGCACCTTGCCGCAGCCCGTGAGCTCTTCCACGACGAGCGCCCGATCGCCGATCTCGGCGCGCGCCAGCTTCAGGGACGCCGACACGACCTCGGCGAGATCGACGGGTTCGCTCTTCGCGTGCTCGACGCGGGCGAAGACGCGCAGGTCCTTCACGATGCGCTTCACGCGCTCGGCGCCGAGCTCCACCTCCTCGAGCGCGGTGCGTAGCTCATGCACCTCTGCGGGGGGGAGGGTGAGGCCGTCGGCGCTCTGCGGCGCGCCGAGGATCTCGGCGACGAACTTGAGGTTCGCGAGGATGTACGAGAGCGGGTTGTTGATCTCGTGAGCGATGCCGGCGACCAGCGTCCCCAGCGACGCGAGCCGGTCGGCCTCGAGCAGGCGTGACTGCAACGCCTTGCGCTCGGTGATCTCGCGCATGACGCCGAGGTAGTTCGTGACGGTGCCGTCGTCGCCGAGGACGGGGAGCACGTCGAGCTCGACCCAGAACGTGGCGCCGTTCTTCTTGTACTTGAGGACCTCCTCGCGGATCGGGCGCTTCTCTGCGCGCGCGCGCTGGATGCGCCCCAGCGTGGCGCGATCGGTGTCGGGGCCGACGGTGAGATCGGGCGTACTGCCCACCGCCTCGCCGAAGCTGAAGCCAGTCAACCTGGTGAAGGCGTGGTTGACGTACACGATCCTCCGCGGCGTGCACGCGTCCCCTTCGATCACCATGATGGCGTCGTCGAGGTGCTCGATGGCGACCTCGAGGAGCGGCGCCAGCTCCTTGCTCCCCGCGAGGAGCGGAATGCTCACGCGGTCGCTCATCGTGGTCTCGTCGGCAACAGCAGCGCGCGCGTGACCGCGGCGGCGCCGCGATCAATCGCGCTCGCGAGCGCCGCGGCGGCGACCGGGATGTCACGCACCGCCCACTGGGCCTCGGCGCGCAGCCACGCCGCCTCGCGCGCCTGCCTCACGCTGAAGAGCGCGATGACGTCCTCGACGCGCCCGGCGACGGGCTCCGCCTCGCGCAGGAATGCGCCTTCGAGCCACGTCTTGGCCTGTTTCTCGGTCTCCGCGAGGATGTCGTTCACAGTCTGGTAGTCGCGCGCTGCGGCGTCGCCCGCGGCCGGAAAGCGGCCGGCCACCGCGGCGACCTCGACGAGCGCGAACGACAGATCGCGGTCGATGTGCGCGTTCATGCCGGCGAGCGCGAACTGGATCGGCGCCACGTCGCGCGAGGCGCGGCGTTCGAAGAGCGGCAGCCACGCGCGCGGAGCGGCTGCCCCTGCCGCCAGGAAGACCGCGAGGGCGCGGAAGTAGTAGCGCGCGAAGACGACGTCGAGGCGGGTGGTGAAGGGCGCGTCGGCGAAGCGCCCGGCGTCCAGCGCGCCGCGGATGTTCTTCGTCGTGAGGTGGTAGAGGCGGTTGAACCAGCCGATGCCGTCGTCGTTCGTGACGGCGTCCTGAACGGACTGCATGACGGCGAGGACGTCGTCGATGGTGGCGACTTCGCGGTTCACCGCCGCCGCAAGGTCCGCGTCACTTGTCATTCGCCCGCCCCCCTGCACGAACCCTGAGCGTACCACCGCCTCAGTCGACCTCGGCCCTCGTCGTCGCGAGGACGGCGGGCGGCGCCGCGCGCGAGGGGTGCTGCTTTCGCCACGCCGCGCTCCGCGCCTGTTCCAATTCGCCCCGATCGTCGAACGGTTGCGGGCTCGCCGCGGTGGCCCGCAAATACTGTACCAAATCGGTGACCTGGTACCCCGTGACGTCGGGCCGCGCGGGGTCCCACCGGTGGTGATCGAGCCACGACAGGAGCTTCTCGAGCGCATCGGCCGAGGCCCACCGCACGTCGTGGAGGAGCACGATGCCGCCGCCGGCATATTCCAGCTGCTCACGGAGGCTGTCGAAGATCTGCTGCCCGTCGTCGCTCTTCATGTCGCCGGCCTCGACGCTCCACAAGACGAGCTCGACGCCGCGCTCTTGCAGGCGCTCGCTCGTCCAAGCATCGAGCTGCCCGAACGGGGGGCGAAAGAGCATCGGCCGCTTCCCGATGGCGTTCTCGATCGCAAGGCCGCTCCGATCGATCTGCTCGAGCACGTCGGCGCGCGGGAGGATGGTGAGGCGCATGTGATCGTGCGTGTGGTTTCCGACGAGGTGGCCGGCGGCGACGACTTGCCGCGCGATTTCGCGCGTCTTGACCGCGCGATCGGCCTCGCCCTCGAGGTAGTGGCCGATCCAGAAGAAGGCCGCCTTCACCTCGTGACGCGCCAGGACCTTCAGGAACACGGGCGTCGTCTCGGGGAACGGACCGTCGTCGAAGGTGAACGTCACCAGCCGGCGCCCGTCCCCTGCGGCGTGGTGCGGCCCCTCGGCGAGGAGCCACGCGCGCCGCGTCGAGACCGCCGGGTTCAGGCGTGGCCACGGCGTCGGATCGGGCAAGAGCGAGGGATCGACCCCTGGTGCGGGCGGCTCCACGGGCGGCGCCAACCCGCCGGGCAGCGGGATGGCTGCCATCCCGGCGCGCGCGACGAGCGCCTTGGCCATCGTGTGGGCCTGCGCGGCGTCGGGCTTGCCGAGGCCGACCCAGCTGCCGGCGGCGAGCGAGAGTGCGAGCGCAAGTGTGGAGAGGCGCGACATCGGCGGGCGGGGCGATCGTAGAAAGAGGGGCCGGGCGGGGCCAAGTTCTGCCTATCCTGATGGAATGAGGCGTAGGCGGATCGCCGCGATCGTTTCGGGGCTCGGCGTGACGCTGGCCGCCACCGCCTGCGGCGCCTTGCTCGGAATCGACGATGTCGGGTACGACCGTACGGGCGACGGCGCTGGACCACCTGGAGACGGCGCGCTCGAAGGCGCGTCGGGCGACGGAGGCGGGGACGCGCCGCTCGATGCGCCGGATGGGGCGGCGGACAGCGCCGGAACGGGCTGCGCGTTCATGCTCGACGCCTTTTTTTGCGCCGACTTCGACGAGGGGGACAAAGTGCGGTCGCGGCTCCATGGGAAGCCGGTGGACATGATGCTCAACGTCTGGGCGCCGGGGACCGCGATCCTCTCGGACGCGGGCGCCTCGCCTCCGTCGGCCCTCCGGGTCGCCGTACCTGGCTTGGTGTCCGGAGCGTCCGGCCGGGGACAGCTGACGATGAAGCTCACCGAGCAGCACTCCTCGTTCCATCTCTCCGCGAAGATCCGCTACGTCGTGCAGGATGTGGAGAGCTGCAGCAGCGGTGAGGTCGAATTTCTTCGCTTCTATCTGTCGAACCCCTCCGACCCTCAAAATTGCACGATTGGCTACGGCACCAAGAGACGCAGCACCGGCATCACCGCCCACTGCCCGAACACGGACAGCGGTGCGAGCGTTTTCAATGCGTTGATTCTTCCGGCGGCTCCCTCCGACTGGATGCCGTTCACCGCGGACGTCACCTTCGGCCCACCCCTCAAGGTCAACTACAACAACGGCGTGAGCGACATCTTCCAGACGTACGACTATTCGCCCGACGCCGGGCAGCTCGAGTTCTTCCTCGGGACGGTGTCGTTGGGGCCGTGCGGTCCGGTGATCGTCGAATACGACGATTTCGTGATCACGACGAACTGAGGGGCCAGGCGCCTCGCGCGGGGTGGCGCTCGTGCGAAGCTTGCCGGCAACTTCTCGAGCGGCATCGAGAACGGCGCTTCAGGGCCACACGCCAGGCACCTCCGCGCCAGCCGCCCATCCGATCGCGTGGACCGGATCGCCTGCCCACGACGCGCGGAACGCGTCGCGCACGACGAGCTCCGCGAGCTTGCCGCGCGGGGAGAAGCCCCACTCCGCCTCTTGCGAGACGTCGTCGGGATCGGCGTAGAGGCGCCAGACGAAGAAGCCGGCGAAGTACGGCTCGTCGAGAAGCGGCGCGAGGAGGGCCGAGTACGCCTGCGCTTGCGCCTGCTCGTCCACCTTCACGCCCTTCATCGCGTCGGGCCACTCCCATGGACGAATGGCCGCATTCGCGCGCGTCGTGTAGCCGATCTCCGTGAAAAGGACGGGGCGGCGCCACGTCTCGGCGAGGCGATGCACCTTGTCCTTCACGCGCCCCCCGCCCGCGAGGAGCTCGGCGAAGGGGGCGCCGTCTTTCTCCGCGAGCGGATAAAACGCGTTGATCCCGATGACGTCGAGGTCGCCGAGGATGACGGTGTCGTCGACGTCGTCCCAGTTCGCCGAGTAGGTGACCATGCCGTGGTACGCGGCGCGGACGTCGCGCAGGATCTGGGCGAAGCTCGGCGCGCGCGTCGTCGTCACCCACGAGCGCAGCTCGACGCCGGCGCTGAAGAGCTCGGCGCGCGCTTCTTCCGCGACCCTCGCCCACGTCAGGACGAAGCGGCGGTAGCTCGCCGCCCACCGTGCCCAGCCGGCGTCGGTGCCTGGATCGATCTTCGCGCGCCATTCGCCGGACTCGACCCAGAGGTGCGGCACGAGCATCACCTTGAGCCCGCGCCCGTGCGCCATCAAGATCGCGCGCTTCACCGCGGCGCGCGTTGCCTCGAACGGCGCCTCGAAGGTGAGGTCGACACCCTGTCCGTGCAGATCGGCGACGCGCCCGAACGGCGTCACGCTGACCCACTCCGCCCCCATCGCGCGGCACTCGACGAGGGTGCGACCGAACGCCGGTGAGCCGTAGCCGACGTCGGGGTGGTAGCCGTTCTCGATGGGGCCTATCGTCATGCCGCGCGCGCCACGGAGCTCGGCGGCGCTCCAGCCGTCGGGCTGCCTTCGCGCGCGCGGACCGGCGTGCGCCGCTGTCGCCAGCGCGACGACGCCGACCAGCGCGCCCAGGAGCGCGCGCGCGCGCCGAGTCATCGCGTCACGCGACCTCTCCGTCGAGCATCGCGTCGGTGAGGTCGGCGATCGTGGCGGCGACGACGTCGGCCCCCGCCGCGGCGAGTGACGCCGCGTCGTAGGCGTGCGCGACCGCGGCGCAGCGAAGGCCCGCCTTCTTCGCGGCCTCCACGCCGGCGAGCGAGTCCTCCACCACGACCGCGCGGCGCCGCTCAACAAGGGGCACGCTGTGGGCCGCGAGCTCCTGCAGCGCCAGGAGGTACCCCTCGGGATCGGGTTTGCACGCCTTGGTCGCCTCCGCGGGGACGATGAACGCGACGAGCTCCGCGATGCCCATACGCCCGAGGCAGTAGCGGATCTCGTGCTCGAGCGCACCGGACACGATTCCGACCTTGCCCCGCGCCGCGCGACGACGCACGAGGTCCGCGGCCCCGGGGAAGATACGGAGCCCCTCCTCTATGCGCGCCATGTACGCCGGCTTCTTGGCGGCAACGAGCGCGGCGACGCGCACCGAGGAGATCGTGTGCCCTGCATCCTGGAGCATCGCCGTGAACGCGCCGCGATCGTCGAAGCCCATGTACCGCTCGACGTACGCGTCTTCCGTCAGGGTGATGCCGAGCGGCTCCAGGACGTCACGGAACGCCGCGAGGTGGACGTGCTCGTCGTCCACCAGCACGCCGTTGAAGTCGAAGAGCGTCGCCGTCACGTCCTGTGCCTCCGCTTCAGAGATCGACGGCGACGCCGACGCCGACGCCGAAGCGCACCCACGCGCCCGTCGCGTCGATGGGCGAAGAGCGCGCGCCACCGTACGACGGGTGGACCTGCAGCGCGAGCGGCGTGAGCGTCCCGCGGAGGTACGGCAAGAACGCGTACGACGCCTCGACGCCGAGCCGCGCTGCCGCCTGCGCGCCGGGGCTAGGCTGGCACGTCGGGACGAAGAGGTCCCCGCCCACGGCGCCAGCGCTGTACCCGGCGAGGCCGACGCCCGCGTCGGCGGCGACCCGCAGGCGCGGCGTGAGCCGGTAAGCGAAGGTGCCGATGCCGTAGCCGGCGATCTCCGTGGCCGACTCGGTGTTCGCGATGGACTGCGTGCAGCCCGGGCCGGTGATCGGCGCGGCGATCGTGTTGCTCCACGAGTCGCCGGTGAGGTGCAGGAGCAGTCCCACGCCCGCGGCCCACCGCGGCGTGTCGACGAGCCAGTACGAGCCGCTCACGGCGAAGGCGAGGCGAGCCCCTTCGGTGAGGCCGCCGAGCTTCGAGAAGACGACGCCGAGCTCCGCCTTCGCGGTGAAGCGCTTCGGGCCGCCGAAGTCCCACGCGGGGGTTGCGGTCGGCTTGTCGGACGTGCCCGGCGCGGCAGGTGCCCCGGGCGCGCCGGGCGTGTGCGGAAGCGGCTGATTGGGATCTTTCTCCAGCTGCGCGTCGACGATGATGGCGCGGCCGTATTTGGCCTCGATCTCCTTGGAGAACGGCTTGTGCCCCGCGAGCTCGATGTCGATCTTGTGGCTGCCAGGGGGCAGCTGGAAGCTGAACGGCGTCGTGCCGGCAGGCTCGTTTCGCTTGCCGTCCACGAACACTGTGGCGCGGCTGGGCGCGGACGCCACGGTCAGGATCGATCGCCGGTGCCGCAGCTCCTCGAGCTCCCCGCGGGCCTCCGCCTTGTCCTGCGGCGTGAGCCCTGTCTGCATGAGGTAGCTGTCGTAGGCTTCGCTCGCCTGTTCCGGCTCGTCCAGCCGGAGGTGGCACTTGGCGATGTTCCAGAGCTCGCTCGCGGGGCCGCCGAGCTTGAAGGCCTCGCTGAAGTATCGGATGGCGTCGTTGTAGCGCCCGTCCTTGTACGCGCGGACCCCCTGCTGATCGAGCACGCGCGCGCGCGCGACCTCTTCGTCCTTGGGCGCTGCCAGCGCGTTGCCCGCGAGCGCGAAGACGAGGGCCGTGGCGGCGAGCGAGGCGAGGCAACGCATCCGTGCCGCCATCGTACATCAGCTGGAGACGAGCACGACCCGCGTAACCTCGGGCGGCGCCCCGACGCGGGCCGGGGGGCCCACGACACCGAAGCCGCGGTTGACGTAGAGGACCGTACCGTCGACGTCGTAGCGTCCGGCCACGAAGGGCATGAACAGCTTCGCTGGCGTGAAGCCAGGGTTGATTTGCCCGCCGTGCGTGTGGCCCGACAGCTGGAGGGCGACCGTGCCCGCCGACGCCCGAATGAAGTTGGGCTGGTGGGCGAGGAGGATCCGCGGCAAGTCGGCCGGCACCTGCGCGATCGCGGCATCGAGGTCCGGCCCCGGCCCGCCCGAGCGCTGCCCCCACATGTCGTCGACGCCGAGCAGGGCGAAGCCCCCGCCGTCGCCGGGGCGGATGACGCGACCGCGGTTCATGAGGACCTCGACCTGCGTTTTGCCCAGCGCCGCGAGGACCTCTCCTACGCCGCTGTAGTAGTCGTGGTTGCCGGGAATGGCGAAGACGCCGTCGCGCGCGCGCAGCGATCCGAGCGCGCGCGCGAGCATCGGGGCGCAGTCCGGATCGAAGTCCACGAGATCGCCTGTGGCGACGATGAGGTCGGGCCTGGCCTCGGCGACGCGATCCAGACCCTCCTTCAGGTCCCGCTCGTTCACGTTGATGCCGGCGTGCAGATCGCTCACCTGCACGATCGTGTAGCCGTCGAGCGCCTTGGGAAGGCCGGGGATCCGAACGACGACCTCGTCGATCTGGAACGCGTGGCGGCCGCGGAGGATGCCCCAGCCGAGGATCGAGCCCGTCGCACCGAGCGCGAGGAGCCCGCCGGCGCGCTCGAGCGCCTCGCGCCGTCCGAACAAGGGCGAGGGTGGCGAAACGACCGGGGCAGCGACCTTCGGCGCCTCGTCGGGATCGGCGAGCGCGGTGGCCGTGTCGGCGATCGCGGCGCCGGCGGTGGCGGTGGCGTCCGGAGCGAGCGTGGCTGGCGCCTCGACGGCGGGCGCTTCCAGGGCGGGCGCGGCGGTGCGTCGCGACAGGAGGCGCGCCCCCGCAATGGCGATGGCCAGAAGCGGAAGTGACATCAGCACGAACATCGCCTCGACGAGGAGGAGCGCGAGGATCTCGCCGAGGATCGAGCTGTGCGCGCGCCTCGCGACGGCGCGCATGAGAGGCCCCGCGACGACGACGATGCCCACGACGATCTTCGCGGCCCGGCGGTAGCGGGCGAGGCGCGGGAACGCGCGCATCGCCCACGCCACGATGAACCAATGGGCGGCAGCGCTGGCCGCAAACATCGGCAACAAGAAGAGAACGAACCCGAAGATGCGGCCTACGTGCACGTGGGACTTTGGATGATGCCCGGCCCAGGCTCGTTTCGCCAGCGCGACCGGGGGAGCTCGCTCCATGTCGACCGAGTGCGAACGCGCACGACCTCGGCAATGCGCGGGTGCACCGCGGCGTCTTTTGGCTATAACGAAGCGCCGCGGATGAACGACCACCCGAGCACCGATGAGCCGATGGAGCCGATGTGGCTCGGCGACCTCAAGGATCGTCCGGTGAAGGCTGGCATTCTGAGGGGCGCCGAGGGGCAGCTGCTCGTCATCGAGACGTTCGAGCTCGGGCGGACGGCCTTCGCCGACGTCACGCACGCGTTCCGGACGCTGGGCGCTCTCGAGCACGTCGTTCATCCGAACGTCGCGCGCATTCTTGCGACCAGAGTGGAGGGCGAGCAGCTCATCGTGACGAGCGGGTACCTCGAGGGCGAGTCGCTCTCGACCGTGTTCTTCCACGCCGCCGGGCGCGCGATGCGGGTGCCGATCGACGTGGGATGCCGCGTCGTCGTGGACGTCCTCGCGGGGCTCAGCGCGCTGCACGGTCTGCGCGACGCCGGGGGGACCGCCATCGACTTTGCCCACGGCGAGGTCTGCCCGCGCAACATCATCGTCGGCGTCGACGGGCGCTCGCGCATCGTCCACGCGTGCCGGCCCGGACACTCTCCGGCGGACCCGAGGCCGCCGGCCCTACCCTACGCCGCGCCCGAGACGCTCGCGCACGGCACCATGTCGCCGGCCGCCGACGTGTACGGCGTGGGCGCGCTTCTCTTCCACATGCTCGACGGCGGACCTCCCTTCGAGGCGAACAAGGCCGCGATCACGGCGGCGCACGCGAACGGCGCGGTTCCCCGCGCGCGGCTCCCTGTCGACGAGGCGATGTGGGATCCGCTCGTGGCGATCGCCGCGCGCGCGATGGCCACCGACCCGGTCCGCCGCTACGCGTCCGTGAGCGAGATGGCTGGCGAGATCCGCCGCGCGGTGACGACGCGCCTTGCGAGTGTAGAGCACACGTCGATCGTGCTCTACGATCTGTGCGGTGGCGCCATCCGCCGGCGCCGGACGCGCGTGTCCGTGCCACCCCGAGCCTAGTCAGGCTACCAGAGCACGTCCTGGTCTTCCGTGACGCCCAGCACGCCGTCGATCTCGAGGTCGGCGCGCCCGGGGACCCGGATGCGCCCGGAATAGGCGCCCGCCGGCTGGATGAAGCGCGACGCGACGAGCCCGAGATTCGTGTTGTCGACGTGCATACCGCCCGGCGCGAACGTGAGATCGAGGGCGCCGCACGTGGTGCGGACGTGCCACGGCGACAGGGGGCTCGCGGCGTCGAAGTCGAACCGCGCCTCGCCGATCGGGAAGAGCTCCCCATCGATCCACATGGCGCACTCTGCTTCGCCGCCGGCGGTCGCCACGACGTTGAAGGCGACCCGCTCGCCGCTCTTGGCACGACCGAGCGCGAAGCCCCAGCGCCAGATCGTGCGCCGCGCCATGTAGCCGTTCGTGTAGTCGTAGCCACCGAGCGCGCCGTCCAGCGAGCGCCGCGCGCCGCGAACCTGCACCTCGCCCGTGACTGCGAGGAGGGGGCGCTTCTCGGTGGTCGTCAGGCGCTGCCCGGCCAGCGGCGTGATCGCGGTGATCGCCTCGGGGGCCGCGCTGGCGTCCATGCGCGCAGCGATGACCAGGTCCCGGACCTTCGCGTCGATCGTGTAGACGGTGGATCCGCGCGGGCGCGTCACGTCGATGGCGACGCGCGGCGCGCGCAGGTGGGCGAGGCAGCCTTCGGCCGCGGCGTCGCCGACGTCGCACTGGAGTGGCGTCGTGAGCACGCCGTGGTCGGCGAGCATGCGGCGCTCCTTGGCGTCGTAGACGAACGCGAAGCCGTTCGCGACGTAGCCGAGGCGGACGACGGCGAGGCCAACGTAGACCTCCTCGGTCGCGATGCCGATGTAGAGCCAGCGCTTGTGGCGCGCGACGCGGCGCAAGGTGCCGACGCCGAGCGGCGTGAGGTCGACCTTCGGCAGCCCTCCACGGTACGAGCCGGCGCGCGGCGCGCGGGTGACGGGGTCGATGGCGGAGTCGGGGGCGGGCCCAAGCGTTCGCATGGTCTCAGTCCTCCCACGCGCCGGAGACGACGCGCTCGACCTTGCCGTAGTCACGCGTCGTCGTCACGTCGCGAAAGCCTCGCGCCGCCAGGAGCGCCGCCGTCGCCGCCGCCTGGCCCGCGCCGATCTCGAGCGCGAGCACGCCGCCCGCAGCGAGGTGCGCCGGCGCTTCGGCCACGATGCGCTGCACCAGCGCGAGCCCGTCGGGGCCGCCGTCGAGGGCGAGTCGCGGCTCGAAGTCCCGGACGTCGGGCATGAGCGTCTCGAAGTCGGCCGACGCGATGTAGGGCGGATTCGCGGTGATGAGCTCTAGCTTCGGCCACGGCACCTTCGCGGCGAAGAGATCGCCGGCGGAGAAGCTCACGTTGTACGCGCCGAGGCGCTGCGCGTTTTCGCGCGCGACGGCGAGCGCGTCGGGGCTCACGTCGGTGGCGTGGATCTGGACCGTCGGCCGCTGGCGCGCGATCGTGATGGCCACGCAGCCCGAGCCGGTGCACAGGTCGAGCGCACGCAGGCTCATCGAGCGATGCGCCGTGCGCGCCATCGCGACCTCTACGAGCGTCTCGGTGTCCGGCCGCGGGACGAGCACGCGCTTGTCGACGACGAAGCGCCGCCCGTAGAACTCGCGCTCGCCGCGCAGGTACGCCACCGGCTCGCGGGCGCGCCGCCGTTTGACGAGATCGCGGAGGCGCGCGAGCTCCTCGCCCATGAGCGGGCGCTTGCCGTCGATGATGATGCGAACGCGATCGATGCCGAGCGCCCACGCGACGATCACCTCCGCGTCGAGGCGCGGGTTCTCGATGCCGCGCGTGCGAAAGTCGTCGGTCGCCCACTTGACGAGCGACTCGATCGTCCACGTCTTGTCGGTGGCCGTCGCGGTCACGACTTGGCGCCGAGCTTCCCGCGCTCCTCGGCCACCGCGGTCTCGACTTCGCCGCGCAGCCGGTCGCGCTCGGCCTCCGTCGTCGCCTCGAAGCGCATCACCAGGACCGGGCCGGTGTTCGACGCGCGAACCAGCCCCCACGCCGGCGCGCCCGGCTGGCCGAACTGCACACGCGCGCCGTCGATGTCGGCGACGGCCAGCCCCCTGGCCTTGTAGCGAGCGGTGATCGCCTTGACGACGTCGAACTTGATCGCGTCGGGGCAGTCGACGCGGAGCTCGGGCGTCGCGTACGTCGTCGGCACGTCGCTCAGCATCTCGCCGATCGAGCGAGGATCGCTGGCGAGGATCTCGAGCAGGCGCAGGCCCGCGTAGAGCGCGTCGTCGAAGCCGAACCAGCGATCGGCGAAGAAGAGGTGCCCGCTCATCTCGCCGGCGAGGAGCGCGTGCTCCTCCTTCATCTTCGTCTTGATGAGCGAGTGGCCGGTCTTCCACATGATCGGGCGGCCGCCGTGCTTGGCGATGTCGTCGTAGAGCGTCTGCGAGCACTTCACCTCGCCGAGGATCGCCGCGCCGGGGTGCTTCTTCAGGAGCGCGCGCGAAAAGAGGATCAGGAGCCGGTCGCCCCACACGATGTCACCGTTCGCATCCACCGCGCCCAGGCGGTCCGCGTCGCCGTCGTAGGCCAGGCCCACGCGGGCTCCCGTCGCACGGACACGCGCGATGAGGGCCTCGAGGTTCTTCGGGACGGTCGGGTCGGGGTGGTGGTTGGGGAAGCGGCCGTCCATGTCGCAAAAGAGCGCGTCGGGGGTGACGCCGGCCTTGGTGAGCGCGGCCACGCCGAGCGGTCCACCGGAGCCGTTACCCGCGTCGAGGACCACCTTCATCGAGGACGCGCCGGTGAGCGCGATGTCCTTCGTGAGCGCTGCGAGGTACGCCTCACGCACGTCCATCGACTCGCCACCGCCCTCGGACTCCGCGCCGAAGTCGCCGCCCTCGATGAGCTTGCGCAGGTTCTGGATGTCGGCGCCGAAGAAGCTCCCCTTGCCGCGCATCATCTTGAAGCCGTTTTCGTCGCCGGGGTTGTGGCTCCCGGTGATCATGATGCCGCCGTCGGCGTCCGTGTGGTGCACGGAGAAGTAGAGCATCGGCGTCGGGCCCACGCCGACGTCGATGACGTGGACGCCGCTGCGGAGGAGGCCGTCGACGAGGGCCTGGTGGAGGCGCGGGCTCGACACGCGGCAGTCGCGCCCGACGCAGATGCGCAGGGCCTTGCCGCTCGCGCCGGCGCCGCTCGTCCCTTCGCCGATCATCTTCGCGTAGCCGCGTCCGATCGACCGCGCCAGATCGCTCGACAGGTCGCGCTCGGCGACGCCACGGATGTCGTACTCGCGAAAGACCTGCGCGGGGACTTGCATGGGGGACGTCTTAGTCCGGAAGGCCCGAGCGGTCGAGCCTCCGCGCGACGGTTTCAAGGGGAAAACATGGTAGCGTCGACTCCCGTGGACGCGCCCGCTTCTCAAGCCACACCCGCCAACGTCGCGGCCGAGACTCCGCCGGCGTACGTGTACGCCGCGAACGACGAGCGACCGCGTGGGCCCGTCGAGCTGGAGCTCTGCGAGCGCGCGAGCACGACGGACTGGCTCTACATGGGCGGTAGCATCGCGTCGTTCGCGCTCAGCCTCTACGCGGATCTGCAGTGGTTTCGCTTCAACGACAGTCCGGGCGTGCGGACGATGGGCCCCGCCCTCGTCGGCATGACGTGGGGGTTCACGCTGGGTGGCGGCTACCTCGCGCAGCCCAAGTGCAACGGCTTCGTGAAGAGCTCGCCGCCCGAAGGCGACGTGCGCACGAGCTGGCACCTTGCGGTCGCCCTCGCCGGGCTCGCGGCGATCAGCGCGCCGATGCTCGAGTACTGGGGCCTGACCAACATCGCCGACGGCGTGCCGCTCGACTGGAGCGTGAGCGAGCGCCGCTTCCGTGTCCTCGCCGGCGCCGGCGGCGCGTTCGGTGGCGCCCTCCTCCCCTACCTCTTGCCGCCGAAGACCTGGCGCGCCGCCAAGGAGCTCGAGCGCCTCCGCTTCGGCGCCGACGCGACCGGCTCCTGGGTCTCCTACACCGTCCGCTTCTGAGTCACCGTCGGTTCCGACCGTGAGCCCATGTGGGCGCCTGCCTGAAGCTGCACCACCTCTGCGCGCGGTTCTTTTGCCGCACGCCACGCGGCGCCGTACGATTTGGATGATTTCGGTGCGCCTTCGCCGGGACCCGTACCCACTAATCCAGAGCAGGAATCCTTCGACTGACGCGTTCCTGTGACCCACTCGACCGCTTGGCAACGACGGTTGCCTTCGAGGTCAACCCAGGAGGACCAACGATGCGCTCTCTTCGCCTGCTTAGGTTCGTCGTGTTCGTCGCCTTCGCGTTTGCCATCGTCTGGGGTTGCGGCGGAAGCAACACCACGGGCGCCTTCACGGGAACAGACGACGGCGGAGGTGGCACCGGCGGTCAGGGAACCCTGGCCGACGGCTCGACCGCGTGCGGCGCCGTAGGGAGCACGTGTTGCACGGTCGGTTCGCCCTGCCTCTCGGGCGGGACGTGCGCCGGTGGCACCTGCGCGGCGTGTGGCGGCCCCGGGCAGGCGTGTTGCCCCGGCCAGCAGTGCGGAGCGGGCGCGGTCTGCAACCGCGGCGGTGGCAACGGCGGCGTGTGCGCGGCGTGCGGCGGCCCCGGGCAACCCTGCTGCGCCGCCGGCGTGTGCGGCAACGGCGGGTGCTGCGTGAAGGAGGCGTGCGTCGCGCCGGGCTCGGCGTGCCCGGGCGTCACCGGTGCGCCGTCGTGCGCGAGCGGCAGCTGCGGCACGTGCGGCGGCGCCGGCCAAGCGTGCTGCAACGGCGACCAGTGCACGGCCGGTGGCCTCGGCTGCAACAGGGGAGGCCAGTGCGCGGCGTGTGGTGCCGCGGGCCAGGCGTGCTGCCCCAACGACGCGTGCAACCCGCAGCTCGGCTGCAACAACGGCACGTGCGCCCAGTGCGGCGGCGCGGGCCAGCCTTGCTGCGCCGGCGAGACCTGCGGCGGCGGCCTCGGCTGCCGCAACAACGTCTGCGCCCAGTGCGGCGGCGCGGGCCAGCCGTGCTGCGCCAACCAGGCGTGCACGGGCGGCGGGTGCTGCGATCAGAACGTATGCATCGTGACGGGCACCAAGTGCCACAACAACGACGTGGTGTGCGGCGGCCAGCCCTGCCCGCGCGGGTGACCCGAGACGCTCAGTTCTGACGGTTCTCGCGATCGAGCTTGCGGCCGAGGTCGACCACGGCAGTCGCGAGCGCCTCCACATCCTCGGCCTCGGTGCGGTAGTTCACGATGCACGCGCGCAGCATGAACCGCCCGCCGAGTACCGCGTTGGAACAGAACGCGCGCCCGCCCGCCTGCAGCTCGTTCATGATTTGCTCGTTCAGGCGATCGAGGTACGCCTCGCGATCGGTCAGGTGCTCGGTGCCCACAGGCACGTAGCGGAAGCAGCAGATGGACAGCCCCGGCTCGCCACCCTGCTCGAGCTCGGGGTGCGCGTCGACGACGTGACCGAGCCAGCGGGCGAGCGCGCAGTCCTGCGCGATGCGGCACGCGTACGCGTCTTTGCCGTGCGCGAGGAGCGAGAGGTACACCTTCAGCGCCTGGAAGCCGCGCGAGAACTGCGGCCCGAGCATCGCCTGATCGATCCCGTTGCCGGTGCGCTCCTTGTCGTCCTTGACGTAGGTCGCGTGCACCGCGAACGAGTCGGCGAGGCGCTGCAGATCGCGGACGACGACGCAGCCGCCGGAGTGCGGCGTGTACAGCCACTTGTGGGGGTCGAACGCGATCGAGTCGGCGCGCTCGATTCCCCGGAAGAGCGGGCGCAGCTCAGGGGAGAGCACCGCCAGCGCGCCGTACGCGCCGTCCACGTGAAACCACATGTTGTGCAGCTTGCACGTATCGGCGATCTCGTCGAGCGGATCGACGGCCCCGGTCGCGACGGTGCCGGCGGTGCCGACGGCGAGCACCGGGCGGATGCCGCTCGCGAGGTCCTGGAGGATCGCCGCGCGGAGCTTCATGATGTCCATGCGCCCGGTGGCGTCCGTCTCGATCTTGCGCACGATCGCGGAGCCGAGGCCGAGCATGTCTGCCGCGCGGTCGACGACGGCGTGGACCTCCGCCGACGCGTACCACGCGACGTGGTCGATCGTGTCGGTCCCCTCCGCGGCGCTGGGGTCTGCCAGAGGCGCCGCCACGCCCTGCTCGCGGACGTGGTAGCCCATCGTCTTGTCGCGGGCGGCCTTGAGCGCCACGAAGTTCGCCATCGCGCCGCCCGACACCATGATGCCGCCGGCGCCGGTGGGGAGGCCGAAGAGCTCCTGCGCGAACCAGCGCGTCAGAAACTGCTCCATCTCCGTCGCCGCGGGGGCGAGGCGGTAACCGCCGACGTTCGCGTTCAGCGTCGCGGCGATCAGATCGGCGATCGCGCCGGGTATCGTACCCGGGCCCGTCACGTACGCCATGAAGCGCGGGTGCCCCGGGTACATCGACGTCTCGAAGAGCAGCTTCTTCAAGGTGCCCATCACGTCGTCGAGCGACGCCGGCGCGTCCGGGATGCGCAGCTCGAGCTCGCGCGCCAGATCGCGCCCCTTCCAGGAGCGCGAGACCGGCAGGCTCGGCAGCTTCTCGAGGAAATCGCCCCACAAGGAGAGCGCGCGCGCGCCGAGATCACGCGCCTTCTCGGTCGGCCAGCTCAAGTCGCGAACGGGACGGGGACGCTCCATACCCCGCTCCTACGCCAGCTTGAGAAACCGCGCGAGGATCTTCTTTTCGCCCCAGCCCGGGAAAAACGCGATGACGGCGGGCTCCCCGCTCGTCTCGATCCGGCGCACCTCGCCCTCGCCGAAGCGCTCGTGGCGGACGCGCGCGCCGCGGCGCAGCGGCACCTGGCTCTCGGGCGCCCCGTGGTCCTCTCCGAAGAAGTCACGATCCACGAAGCGCTCCCCCGGCTCCAGGCGCGCGGCCGGCGGTCGGGCGGGCGCCGGCGCCGCCCGCGACGAGACCGGCGCGTCCTGCGGGTGGCGCCACGGACCTAGGATGCCGGGCCCCCTGGCGCGGTCGACGTAGCGCTCGCTCGTCCGCTGCGGCGAGGCCGCGCGCGTGGCCTTCTGCTCGACCGACTCGCTCGGCAGATCGGCGAGGAATCGGCTCGGCCGCCCCCACCGCGTCGTCCCGAAGATCTGGCGCGTCTCGGTGTGGGTGATGACGAGGTGCTTCTTTGCCCGCGTGACCGCGACGTAGGCGAGGCGGCGCTCCTCTTCCATCTCCTCCTGCCCGCCCGGCTCCATGCCGCGGTAGGGGAACATCTCCTCTTCCATCCCCGTGAGCATCACGAGCTCGAACTCGAGTCCCTTGGCGCCGTGGACGGTCATCAGGGTGACCTTGCCCAGATCCTTCATCTGGTCGACGTCGCTCTGGAGCGACACGCGCTCGAGGAAGCCGTCGAGCGAGGCGGTCTCGCCGGCGGCGGCCACCTCGGCCTCGTAGTCCATCATCGAGCCGTGGAGCTCCGCGAGGTTCTCCTGCCGCGCGTCGCTCTCCGGGCTGTCCTCGCTCTTGAGCGCGGCGTTGTAGCCGGTCTTGTCGAGGACGACCTCGAGGAGATCGGCGGGCGACGTGGCCTTGGCCTGGACGGCGAGGTCCTTCAGGAGATCGCGCAGACCCGCGAGGCGCTTCTGGGCGGCCGCGGCGATCTCCGGTGCCTCGCCGAGGGCGTCGAGCGCCGCGAACACCGGGATCTTCCGCGACGTGGCGAAGGCGACGAGCCTGTCGATCGTCGTCTGCCCGATCCCGCGCACCGGCGTGTTGACGATGCGCAGGAAGTCCACGTCGCTCTGCGGGTTGACGAGCACGCGCAGGTACGCGAGCGCGTCCTTGACCTCGGCCCGCTCGTAGAACCTCATCCCGCCGACGACCTGGTAGGGCAGGTTCACCGAGCGGAGCGCCTCTTCGAGCACGCGCGACTGCGCGTTGATGCGGTAAAATACCGCCATTTCGCGCAAATCGAGGCCGGCCTCGCGCGCCTCTTGAATGCAGCGAACGACGTGCGCCGCTTCGTCGCGCTCGTTCTGTGTCGCGACGACCTCGACCGGCAGCCCGCCGTCGTTGCTCGTCCAGAGCTCCTTGGGCTCGCGTTCGCGCGACGGCTTGATGACGCCGAGCGCGCACGCCACGATGTTCGCGCTCGAGCGGTAGTTCTGCTCGAGCTTCACGACCCGCGCGCCCGGCCAGTCCTTCTTGAAGTTGCGGATGTTGCGCACGTCGGCGCCGCGCCAGCGATAGATGGACTGATCGTCGTCGCCGACGACGGTGAGGTTGCCGTGGTCCTTCGAGAGCGCGCGCAGGAAGCGGTACTGCGTGGCGTTGGTGTCCTGGAACTCGTCGACGAGGACGTGCTCGAACCGCCGCCGGATGACCGCGCTCTCTTCCAGGCGCTCGTTTTCGAGGAGCTTCACCACCTTGAGGATCAGGTCCTCGAAGTCGACGGCGTTGGCCTGCTGGAGCTGCTCTTCGTAACGGCGGTAGACCTTCTGGATGGCCTCGTCCATGTACGAGTCGAGGCTCATCTCCTCGGGACCCCGCGCCTCCTGCTTCTCCTTGTGGATGCGCCCGAGGACCATCCGCGGCGGGTAGCGACGCTCGTCGTAATCGAGCTCGCGCAGGACGCGCGTGACGAGCGCCTTCTGGTCGGACGAGTCGTAGATGACGAAGCTCTTGGAGAGGCCGACCGCCTCGCCGAACCGGCGGAGCAGCTTGGCGCACGTGGCGTGGAAGGTGCCCACCCACAGGTCCCGCGCGATCTCCTCACCGAGGATCTTGTTCAGGCGCGCCCGCATCTCGCCGGCCGCCTTGTTCGTGAAGGTGACCGCCAGGATGCGGTAGGGCGCGACGCGCTCGGTGGCGACGAGGTTGGCTATCCTGTAGGTGATGACCCGGGTCTTGCCGCTCCCGGCCCCCGCGAAGACCAGCAGCGGCCCGCGGACGTGCGCGGCGGCTTCGGCTTGGGGCGCGTTCAGCTCCTCTATGGCCGAGGCGATTTCAGCCGGATCACGCATGCTGATCTTTCGCTGCATAGCACCGTGCAAACCGTGAAAGTGGTTTATATTGCGAGGGCGAGGAGCATCCCTTGACCGAGATGGAAGACACGGCCAGCACAGACGACACGGACGCGGCGGAGGGCACGGAGGGCCCTGCGTCGGCTGAGGTTTCGGCGGAGGCGACGCCCGCGGAGCCGCCTGCCGAGGACCCGCTCGCCAAAGCCCTCGCCGAAGCGACGAAGTTCAAGGACGCGTGGATGCGCACGGCGGCGGACTTCGACAACTTCCGCAAGCGTTCGCGCCGCGAGCTCGAAGACGCGCGCAAGGGCGGTCGCGAGGAGCTGCTCAAGGATTTCCTTCCCACGTTCGACAACCTGGAGCGCGCGGTCAGCGCGAGCAAGTCCGCGACCGACGTGAAGGGCGTCGTCGACGGCATCTTGATGATCATGAAGCAGTTCGACGCCACGCTCGGGCGCATCAACATCACCAAGGTCGCGACCGTGGGCAACATGTTCGACCCGCAAGTCCACGAGGCCATCCAGCAGGTGGAGACCAACGATCACCCGCCGGGCACCGTCGTCGCCGAGGTGCAGCCTGGGTACATGAACGGCGAGCGCCTCGTGCGCGCGGCCATGGTCGTCGTCGCCAAGCCCAAGGCCCCCGAGTCCAACTAGAGGAGTCCATGGGTAAGGTCATCGGCATCGATCTAGGAACGACGAACTCCTGCGTGGCGGTCGTCGAGATGCCCGCCGGCGGCGGCAAGATCGACGTGCGCATCATCCCCAACAGCGAGGGCGCGCGCACGACGCCGTCCATCGTGGGTTTCGCGGCCGGCGGCGAGCGCTTGGTGGGTCAGTCCGCGAAGCGCCAGGCGGTGACCAACTCCCAGAACACCGTCTACGCAGTGAAGCGCCTCATGGGGCGCAAGTACACGTCGTCCGAGGCCACGCGTCAGGCCAAGTTCACCTCGTACAAGATCATCGCGTCCCCCAACGGCGACGCGTGGGTGAGCGCCGGCGGCAAGGAGATGAGCCCGCCCGAGGTGAGCGCCCTCATCCTCCAGAAGATGCGCGAGATCGCCGAGACCTTCCTCGGCGAGACGGTGACCGAAGCGGTCGTCACCGTCCCCGCGTACTTCGACGACGCCCAGCGCCAGGCGACGAAAGACGCCGGAAGAATCGCCGGCCTCGACGTCAAGCGCATCATCAACGAGCCGACGGCCGCCGCATTGGCGTACGGCCTCGACAAGAAGGGCAGCGAGCGCGTCGCCGTCTACGATCTCGGCGGAGGCACCTTCGATATCTCGATCCTCGAGATCGCCGGCGGCGTCTTCAGCGTGAAATCGACGAACGGCGACACGTACCTCGGCGGCGAGGACTTCGACCAGCGCATCATCGACAACATTGCCGAGTCGTTCGAAAAGGAGAACAGCGTCGATCTGCGCAAAGATCGCATGGCGCTGCAACGCCTCAAGGAGGCGGCCGAGAAGGCGAAGCACGAACTGTCGTCGTCGATCGAGACCGAGATCAACCTCCCCTTCATCGCCACCAACGCGAAGGGGGAGCCGCTCCACATCGTCAAGACGATGACCCGCACCGATCTCGAGCTCCTCACGGGGGATCTGATCGAGCGCTCTCTCGAGCCGTGCAAAAAGGCGCTCGAGGACGCGAAGCTCACGCCGTCCGACATCCACAACGTCATCCTCGTCGGCGGTATGACGCGCATGCCGGCGGTGCAGAAGGCGGTGAAGCAGTTCTTCGGCAAGGAGCCGCACAAGGGCGTCAACCCCGACGAGGTCGTCGCCGCCGGCGCCGCGCTCCAGGGGGCCGCGCTGAGCGACGACAAGATCGAGGTGCTGCTGCTCGACGTGACCCCGCTGTCGCTCGGCGTCGAGACCGGCGGCGGCGTCTTCACACCGCTGATCACGCGCAACACGACGATTCCCACCGAACGCAGCGAGATCTTCACCACCAGCGTCGACAACCAGAACTTCGTGCCCATCCACGTCCTGCAGGGCGAGCGTCAGATGGCCGCCGACAACCGGAGCCTCGCGCAGTTCGAGCTCACGGGCATTCCGCCGGCGCCGCGCGGCGTCCCGAAGATCCAGGTCGCGTTCCGGATCGACGCGAACGGCGTCGTGTCGATCGACGCGAAGGACCTCGGCACCGGCAAGTCGACGCAGGTGAAGGTCACCGCCACGAGCGGCCTCACGCAGGACGAGGTCGACCGCATCGTGACGGAGGGCGAGCGGCACAAGTTCACCGACCAGATGCGCAAGGAGCTCGCGGAGATCCGCAACCAGGCCGAGACGCTGCTCTACACGACGGAAGCGGCGCTCGAGGGCTACGCGAACCTCGTCGACCAGGCGATGCTCGAGGACGCGCGGGAGCGGGCCAAGCAGCTGCGAACCTTGCTGGAGGCGCAGTCCGACATCGGCACCGTTCGCGACGCCTACCAGAAGCTCGAAGCGCTCACCTTCCAGATTGCCGAGAGCCTCTACGGCGGCGGCGGCGGGGACACAGAAGCCGCCGGCGGCTGAAATTTACCGCCCGGCGCGCGCTGCGAGGCTTCGGGGACGCACATCAGACGATGGCGTACCCGGTCGCGAGTGTTAAGCTGCAGGCATGCTGCATGGTCGCACCCTGGCGATCGCGGGCCTGGTGGCCGTCGCGATCGGCGTCGGCGCCGCCGCGGTGGGCTGCGCGAACGGCACGCCGACCGTCGACGAAGCGTTCACCGGAGCCGGGGACGACGGCGGCACCACGCCGCCCCCGCCGCAGGGCGACGGAGGCTCTACGCCGCCGCCGCCGCCAGGGGGCGGAGACGCCGGCTGCCGGCAGAAGAGCGACTGTCCGGACGGCGTATGCGATACGGCACGCGGCGTCTGCGTGGGGTGCGTCGCCGACGGCGACTGCCCGGCCGGGAAGGTCTGTGATCCGGCCACCAAGACCTGCGCGCCCGGCTGCAGCGCGGGCCACGTGTGCGATACGGGCAAGACCTGCTGCAGCGGCGCGTGCGTGGCGACCAACACCGTCCAGGCGTGCTCGGGCTGCGGCCTCGCCTGCGACACGGCGCACAGCACCGGCCCGTCGTGCAACGGTACGACGTGCGCGTACACCGGCTGCGGCGCGGGTTTCGGCGACTGCAAGACGGCCGCGCCCGACACCGACGGCTGCGAGACGCCGCTCAACACGCCCACCGATTGCGGCGGGTGCGGCCGCGCGTGCTCGACCGCGAACGTCAACGGAACCCCGACCTGCACGGCCGGCGGCGCCTGCAACTCGGCGTGCAAGCCCAACTTCGGCAACTGCAACCTGCCTGTCGTAGGCCCCGACGGCGGCGTGGTCGCCGACGATGGTTGCGAGTCGAATCTGACCACCTGCGCGGGCACGGCGTGCTGCGGCACCTTGTGCGGCAAGCATGACAACGGGCAGGGACAAACCTACGTCGATTGCCAGGATCCGCTCGGCACGCCGGGCAGCCCCGCCACGTACAACTCGCGCATGGCGGCGGGGGTCGTGACGTCGTTCGCCGGCGCGAACTCCACGTCGGTGGGAGGCAACTGCTTCAACTTGTACTCGTGCGCCGCGGCGAAGAACACGAACACCGGCGAGTGCATGGTCTGGTGCTACACCGGCATCGCGGCCGGCTACATGCACCACGATGCGAGCTCGTGCGTTTGCCCGGCGGACACGAACGAGCCCAAGTGGAACTGAGCGGGCGGGCTCAGCGTCGCACGAGCCCCATCCGCACCATGTCGTGGTACTGCCCGCCGACGCAGTACTCGTCCTTCAGCACGCCCTCGAAGTCGAAGCCGAGCTTCAGGTACATCGCCTGCGCGGAGCGGTTGTCCTTGCGGACGATGAGCCAGAGCTTGTGCAGCTCGAGCTCGTCCCACGCCCGCGCGATCATCTGCTCGAGCGCCGCCGGGCCGAGGCCGCGGCCCTGGTACTTGCGGGCGATCGCGATGAAGACGCGCCCGTTCTTCGCCGGCCAGTAGATCTGGTTCACCGAGCACTGGCCGACGTAGTCCTTCGAAAAATACACCGACCACGCCCGATCGTTCGGCGACGCGAGGAGCTGCGTCAGGTACGCGCGCTCCTCGTCCTCGGTGACCGCCGTCTGGCGGTTCGCGAAGTACTGCATCACGTCGCGATCGTTCACCCACGACATGACGTGCGGCAGGTGCGCGGGGGCGAGGGGGTCGAGCCGGACGAGCATGGGGCTCAGTCTATCGCCTGGCGGTCGGCGGGCGGTGGCGTGGGGCGTGGGGCGGTGAGCGGTGAGCGGTGAGCGGTGGACGGTGGGCAGACTAAGACACCGAACACGAACAGAATTTTGGTTTCTCAAGAATTTGCATGCGCATAGCAAATACTGTGCTTAGCTTCCGCGATGTCTCCTGGGCAAATCGCAGCAGTCTTGCTCACCGGGGTCATGGCAGCTTGCGCAGTGGCCCCAGGAACGGGCGCCGGCGCGCCGGGTGGTGATCCCGCGGGGGCGCCGGGGGTGCCCGCGCATGACGGCGGGAACACGCCCCCGCCCGACGCGGACGATGGGTTCGATGCCGCCCTCGCGGACGCGTCGGACGCAGGGCCGCTGCGGGTCGATACGCCAGCGGTCCCCTGCGAGGACTCCCTCGACGTCGCGTACGTGACGCCGCAAGGCCTGCCGCCCATGGCCCTCGAGCGCCGTGGCGACCTGGTGCGCTGCGCTCCCGATCAAGGCTACACGCTGGCGGCGGCCCAGTCGGCGATCGCCGGCAAGGGCATCACGATGACGGCGACGAGCGGCGCCAACGTCTACCGCGTCCTCTTTCGCACGACGCGCGGCGACGGCTCGGCCGGCGTGAGCTCGGCGCGCGTCTACCTGCCGACGGTCCCGCGGGCGCTGCCGCTGCCCGTCGTCGTGGTCGGCCACCCGTCCGAAGGCATCGCCGACTCGTGCGCGCCGTCCTCGAGCGCGACGTCGAACCAGGACCTCGCGCTGCCGTGGGCGGCGCTCGGCTACGCGGCGATCGTGCCGGACTACGCGGGGCTCGGCACCGACGGCGTCCAGGCGTACCTCGACAACCACGATCAAGCCTACTCGCTCCTCGACGGCGCGCGCGCGCTGCGCAAGCTCGTCGCGAAGGGCGCGCTCTCGCCGAAGATCGTGCTCTTCGGTTACAGCCAGGGGGGCGGCGCCGCGCTCAGCGGGCAGGCGCTCGCGAAGACCTACGGCGCGGACGGCACGGTCGCGGGCGTGGTCGCGTTCGCGCCGCAGTGGCCGACGCGGATGAACTCGTTCGGCTACGTCTCGATCCTCCGGAATCCGACCGGTCTCACCATCGCGACCGGCCTCAGCAAGTCCGCCATCGCCGTGGTGCGCGAATACGCGTACTTCGGAAACCGTGGCGGCGGCGCGACGCCAGGGGACGGCTATCCGGCCGCGAAGCGCGACGCCCTCGCCGGCGCCGCCAACTCACTCTGCCTCGTCCCGCTCGGTGGCGTCATTCAGGCCACGGCCCCGCGCCTGGGCGATCTCGTCGACGACACGCTGCGCACGACGCTGCTCGCGTGCATCGACGCCGGTGCGATAGGCTGCGTCGAGCCGGGAGCGAGCTACTACCAGTTCCTCTCGCAGAACGTGCTCCACGCCGACCCGCAAGGTGCCCCCGTCCTCATGGTGCAAGGCCTCGCCGATCAGATCATGCTCCCCGCCGAGGAGGCGGCGTGCACGATCGACAAGCTCACCGCCGACGGCGTTACGCCCGACGTCTGCCTCGACGCGACCGCGACCCACACCTCGGTCGTTCCGCGCAACGTGATGACCGGCATCGCGTGGGCGCAGGCGCAGGTGGACGGGACCGCGAAGCCGGCCTGCTCGTCCGTCGGCATGCCGAGCTGCACGCCGTGATGGCACCGCGCGTCGACGGACGTCACGCGCGCGCCGTTCGCACCCGGGAGGCTATCGTCGCGGCGGTGCTGGCGCTCGTCACCGAGCGCGGCTCCGCGCCGACCGGGCCGCAGATCGCCGAGCGTGCGGGGGTCGCGCTGCGCTCGATCGGGCAGCACTTCGCGTCGCGGGAGGAGCTGCTCCTCGCCGCAGCCGAGGTGCACACGCGTGAGGTCGCCGCCGCGGCCAAGCCGGTCGATCTGGCGCTTCCGCTCGAGGGGCGCGTCACGGCGTTCGCGACCGCGCGCGCGAAGGAGCTCGAGGCGACCGCGGCGGTGCGTCGTGCGTCGGCGCGCTTCGAGGCCACGTCGCCCGGCGTCGCCGAGGCGTTCGCGCTCGTGGCGCGCGCCCGTCGCAAGGTCGTGGCGAAGGTCTTCGCGGCAGAGACGCGCGACCGCCCGGAGTTGCTCGATCTCCTCGACGTCGCCGCGAGCGCGCGCGCCTGGGACGCCATGCGCCGCGATCAAGGTCAGTCGGTGGCGCTCGCCGAAAAACGCCTTGCCGCCTTGATGCGCGCGGTCCTGCGCTCCACCTGACACCGCGCCCCCAATCCGGTAGGGGACGCTCCTCGATGGACCTCCAGACGCGTGCGGCTCAGTCGAGGGTGTCGTCGCCGTCCACGAGCGCGGAGTCGGCCGGCGGCGCGATCTGCGACGATGGTGCGCTCGACTTGGGCTCGGGCGCCACGAGCTTGCGTACGAGGTCGGCGCGGTTCGAGACGCCGATCTTCGCGTAGAGCCGGCGCACGTACGTCCGCACGGTGTTCTCGCTCAGCCCGGCGATCGCCGCGACGTTGACACCGCTGTACCCGGCGACGAGCAGCCGCGCGATCTCGCGCTCGCGCCGCGACAGGCCGTCCATCGCCGCCGCGTTCGCCGACTCGGTCTGCTGCACCCGCAGGACGGCGCAGCGCCCCGCGCCGAAGACCGGGTCCCCATCCATCTTGGCGACGGCGACGACCGTGCCCTCGCCGATCCGCGGCGGCGTCGGTAGCGCGTCGCCCCGCGCGCGTGCGGCGAGCTGGGACTCGGCGGCGTCGACGATCTGATCGGCGAACGGCCCCACGTCCTCTGCCCAGTCGACGCCATGGTCGCGGTTGGCCGCCCACAGGACCCGCTTCTTGTCGCGATCTACGACGAACAGCGTTCCGCCGATCTTGGCGAGCGAACGGAGTGCCGCGGCCTCCTTCGTGAGCTCGTCGTAGGCCATCTGAGCGCGCGCGGCGGCGACGACGAACGGCGCGAGCGCCTCGACGCCGGCGGCGTCCTTCGTCGTGAACTCCGGCTCGTCGGCGCGCCGCTCGAGGCCGCAGACGCCGAAGAGGATGCCGCCCTCGTGCAGGAACACGATCATCGAACGCGCCAGCGCGTCGTTTGCGGAGTTGTCCCGGAAGTACGGGAGCTTCTTCCGCTCGTCGTCGGGGTAGAGCTCCATCGTCATGTAGACGCGCCGCGTCGTCTCCACGACGCTCTTGGTCTCGAAGCCGAACGCCTGGGTCAGCTTCGTGCCGTCAGCGCCTTTGACGCTGTGCAGCGCGCCGTCCACGACGCGCGACGAGTCGGCGTACGCGCGGCTATCGTCCTTACCGAAGCAGAAGAAGGCCCCCGCCGCTGGCACCACGGCCCGCATCGCATCCATGACGCGCCGGCGAAAATTCGCCCGCGAGCCCGGTTGGACCACCTGAAGCTGAGCTGCAGTGAGCGCGGAAGGTGAGGTCGTCACGTGTGCCGGTCTCCTCGTTTATCCAGGCTAAGGCTATACTCCACTCATGTCCCATGACGCCACGACCGGCGCCGGTAGAGCGGCGGAGCTCGTCTTCGACTGGAACGAGGTGAACCGCAAGGGCCGTCTCATCTCCAAGGGATACACGCTCTTCGACGAGACACTGCGCGACGGCCTGCAGAACCCGTCGGTCAAGGACCCGCCGATCGAGGACAAGCTCAAGATCCTCCACCTGATGGAAGATCTCGGCATCCACGAGGCCGACATCGGCCTCCCCGGATCCAGCAAGCGCGCCTTCGACGACGTCCTCCGCCTGTGCAAGGAGGTCGTCGACTGCAAGATGAACATCAAGATCGCGTGCGCCGGACGCACGGTGGTCTCCGACATCACGCCGATGATCGAGGTCTCCCAGCGCGCCGGCCTTCCCATCGAGGTGTACGCATTCATCGGCTCGAGCCCCATTCGCCAGTACGCCGAGGAGTGGGACGTCGGGCTCATCGCCAAGCGCAGCTGCGAGGCGATCGACGTGGCTGTGAAGGCCGGCCTCCCCGTCGCGTACGTGACGGAGGACACGACGCGATCGCGCCCCGACGTCCTCACCACGCTGTTCCGCGCCGCGATCGATCACGGCGCCACGCGCCTCTGCCTCTCCGACACCGTCGGCCACGCGACGCCGGACGGCGTGAAGAACCTCATCGAGTTCACCAAGAACGTCGTCGCCGGCACCGGGGCGAAGAACATCGGCATCGACTGGCACGGCCACAACGATCGCGGCTTCGCCCTCGAGAACGCGATCTGGGCGCTCGAGTTCGGCGCCGACCGCGTGCACGCCACGGCGCTGGGCATCGGCGAGCGCGTCGGCAACGCGCAGATGGAGCTCCTACTCCTGAACCTGAAGCTCCTCGGCCAGCTCGATCACGATCTGACCAAGCTCCTCGAGTACTGCGAGACCGTCGCCAGGGCGACCGAGTGGGACGTGCCCATCAACTACCCGCTCGTCGGACGCGACGCGTTCCGCACCGCGACGGGTGTTCACGCCGCCGCGATCATCAAGGCGATGAGCAAGGGCGACGCGTGGCTCGCCGACCGCATCTACAGCGGCGTGCCGGCGGGGATGTTCGGCCGCGGGCAGGAGATCTGCATCGGCTTCATGAGCGGCGCCTCGAACGTGAACTACTGGCTCAGCTCGCGCGGCATCAAGGGCGACGACGCGCTCGTCGCGGAAATCCTGAAGGTAGCCAAAGGCCACGACCACATCCTGTCGGAGGACGAGGTCCTCGCCGTGATCCAGCGCGTGCGCCCCGAGGTCCTGCCTCGCGCGACGTGAGGGCTGCCGGTCTCGCCTCGCC
>JANYHK010000106.1 GCA_025359105.1 Myxococcales bacterium
CGCCGGCGCCGAGGCCTTCTTCGAAGTAGCCCTTGTAGCCGAGGACGGTGCCGAGGCTCGCGGCCCCCGCGACAGCGCCCGACACGACGAAGGCCTGCTCCAGTCGGGCGCGTACCGGGACCTTCTCGGCCGCCATCGCACGCGCGTTCTGCCCGATGAGCCCGATCTCGCGACCGAACCGGGTGCGGCGGTACGACCCGGTGACGAGAAACGTACCTGCAACGCCGAAGAGCAGCGCGAAGCTGGCGGCGCTTCCGTTCAGCGATGGGAACCATGTCTCGAGCCGCGCCACGCGCGCCCCCGAAGCCACGTCCGCAGTGCGCACGGTGCCGGTTAGCGCGAGCCCGCCCGCCCCGAGCGCAAGACCGATGGCGCTGTCCGCGATGCGGTTCATCATGATCGTCGAGATGACCTCGTGCGCACGGAAGCGCGCGCGCAAGATCGCGGGCACGAACGCCCAGGCGCCGCCCGCTGCCGCTGCCGCGAGGAGCGTGACCGGCACGGCGAGGGGCGCCGGCATCCACGCCGGCAGAAGGGCGCCGACGATGCCGGCGGTGAGGCTCCCGACCGCGAGCTGCCCCTCGGCGCCGATGTTGAAGAGCCCCGCGCGCAGGGCGAGATCGACCGCGACGCCGGTGAAGAGCAGCGGCGTCGCCTTGAAGAGGACCTGACCCGCGCCGTAGGGGCTGCCCCACGTCCCCTCGAACAGGAGCGTGAAGAGGTGGCGCGGCGACTGGCCGAAAGAGAAGACGAGGAGGTCGAACGCGATCCACGCCGTCGCGAGTCCGGCGAGCGTCGCGATGATCGCCGCCCTCCGCTCGGCGCTCACGGCGCCTCCGCCGAGAGCATCGCGCGGCCGATCTGCTGATCGGACGCGGTGGGCGGAAGCTCCACCACGATGCGGCCGCGCGACAGGACGAGGATGCGGTCGCAAACCGCGCGGAGCTCCGCGAGATCCGAGCTGATGACGAGGACCGCGACCTGCTTGGCCGCCGCCGCCAGGACCTCCTGGTGGATCGCGCGGCTCGCGCCGAGGTCCACGCCGCGTGTCGGGTGGGCGAGCACGAGCGCGGAGGCCCCCATGGCGATCTTGGCGATCGCCCGAGCGATGACGATCTTCTGCTGATTGCCGCCGCTCAGACTGCGCGTGATCGTGTCCAGACCGAACGGCGCCTGGGCCCTGTCGAGGCGTTCGCGCGCGTCTCGGCTCATCGCCGGCAGGGAGAGCACGCCCCACTTCGCGTAACGCCAGTGCTCTCCGAGGAGCGCGTTGTCGCGGACGTCGGCGTCGAGGACGAGGCCCTCGCGCTGCCGGTCTTCGTGGACGACCGCGACCGGGAGGATTCGCTTCTTGCCGAGGAGCGCCCGCTCGACCACGACGACGCGCCCGTGATCCGGCTCGGCGAGGCCGGAGAGCACCTGCACGAGCTCGCGCTGGCCGTTGCCCTCCACACCAGCGATGCCGACGATCTCGCCCGCCTTCACCTCGAACGACAGGCCGCGCAGCTCGCGCCCGTAGTGGACGTCGCTCATGACGATCGCCATGCCACCCAGCTGGCGCGCGTCGCGGCGGACGAGCTCCTGCACGCCGCCGCCCATGATCGCCTCGGTGATCTCGCGGAGCTCGTCGTCGCGACCGGCGCCCTTGCGGAGCTCGCGCGACGCCATCATGACCTTGCCGCGGCGCAGGACCGTCACCTCGTCCGCGAAATCGACGACCTCGCCCAGCTTGTGGGTGACTACGACGACAGCGCGGCCCCCGGCGGCGAGCTTGCGCAGCGTCTTGTAGAGCGCCTCCGCCTCGCCATGGGTGAGCACGGCGGTGGGCTCGTCCAGGATGATCACCCGCGCGTCGCGGTAAAGGGCGCGCGCGATCTCGAGCCGCTGCCGGTCGCCGACGCCGAGGGTCTCGACCTTCGCGTCGAGCGGGAGACTTGTCCCGAGATCGGCGGCGATCGCCAGCACCTTCGCGCGCGCCGCCGCGAGGTCGAGGACACCGTTCTTGACGGGTTCGACGCCCAAGACGACGTTCTCGAGCGCCGTGAACGGCTCGATGAGCGCGAAGTGCTGCTGCACCATGCCGATGCCGCGGCGGATCGCCTCTGCCGCGGTGTGGGGGGTCATGCGCTGCCGGTCGATGCGCACCTCCCCTGCGTCCGGCGTGAGGATACCGGCCGCCATCTTGAGGAGGGTACTCTTGCCGGCGCCGTTCTCGCCGACGACCGCGTGCACGCGGCCGGGCAGGATCTCCAGACTCGCGGACTGGACCGCGAGGAGGGAGCCGAAGCGCTTGTCGAGCTCGACGAGGCGAAGCATGTGAGGGGAGCGCGAAATTACCACCAAAAGGGTCTACCCCCGGAAAAGCTGCTACCTTTCTCGGATGGCGGTCGCTTCGAGATCGCGGGCGCAGGGGCGGGTTCGAAGGATCGCGGGGTGGCTCACGGCAGCCGGGCTCGCGTCCAGCGCGACGTTCGCTTGCATCAACTTCGACGGGCTCGACTCCAACGACCCCGACTCCGGGCTCGGGCAGACGACGGCGGACGGAAGCGGCAGCAGCGGCGGGCCCGAGGGGAGCGCGCCCGGCTGCGAGGCTGGCATCCAGATCGATCCCTTCAACTGCGGCGCGTGCGGGCACATCTGCCCACTGCGCGTGAACAGCATTCCGTCGTGCACGGCCGGCGCCTGCGGCCTGGCCTGCAACACCAACTTCGGCAACTGCGACGCCGTCGACGACAATGGCTGCGAGACCCCGCTCTTCTCCGATCCGAAGAACTGCGGCGCGTGCGGCCGCGACTGCGCCGGCGGCGCGTGCACCAACGGCCAGTGCCAGCCGGTCACGCTGGCGACCGGACAGAGCTACCCGCAGGCGATCGCAGTCGACCAGAGCACAGTCTACTGGGGCTCGCTCTACAGCTACACCGTCGGCAAGGTCTCGAAGGACGGTGGGCCGTCCGGCATCCTCAGCCAGAACGAGATTTACCCTTCGGGAATCGCGCTCGACGCTCAGAACGTCTACTGGGTCGATCGGGGGTACGGCACGGCGGACGGGCTCGTTCGCAAGCTCCCGCTCGCCGGCGGCGCGGCTCAGACGATCGTGGGCGGCCTGAGCTCACGCCCGTCCGCGCTCGTCGTCGCCGGGACGGAGATCTACTACGCGACCGTCGGTGCGCTCGGACCGACCGACGGCACCGTGGTGCGGGTCTCGGTTACCAGCACCCCCGACGCCGGGGCTGGCACCGCGGTCGCGACCGGGCAGAACAACCCGACGAGCATGGCCGTGGACGCGACCCACGTCTACTGGACCAACCGCGGGACACTGGTCGCCGTCGACGCCGGCCCCCAGAACGGCACCGTGATGAAGTGCGCCCTGCCGGCGTGTGCAGGCGGACCGCAGGCCGTCGCCGCGGCGCAGTACCAGCCGCACGGGATCGCGGTGGACGCCGACAACGTCTACTGGACGAACTGGGGCACGGGCCAAAGTGACGGCACGATCATGAAGTGCGCGAAGTCTTCGACCGGCGCGGTCGATGGGGGCGGCGCTCCGGTGACCACGCTCGCGACGGGCGTGCTCTACCCCGACGCGGTCGCCGTCGACGCGAAATACGTCTACTTCACGAGCCATTCGGGACTCCTACAGCGCGTCGCGCTGCAGGGCGGCAGCCCGGAGACCGTCGTGCAAGTGCTGCAGTCCTACCCGATCGCGCTGGCGACGGACGACAAGTTCCTCTTCTTCGCGACGCCGAGCGGCCCCACCGGTGGCAGCATCCAGAAGCTGCTGAAGTGACGACAGCGCTCCTACAGAGGGAGCGCCCGTACCGCATTCTCCCACCATTCGAGGTGAGCCACCTCGGCCGGCGGCCCTTGAAAGTTGCTGCTGGTATGCTGGAAGTGTGGGGTTGCCCCTGACCAGCTCCGGCCCTCGCATGATCGGACGTTACGCGCTCTACGAAGCGTTCGCTTCGGGGGGAATGGCGACGGTCCATCTCGGACGCGACATGGGCGCGGGCGGGCGCACCGTCGCGATCAAGCGGTTGCATGCCCAGTTCGTGAACGATCCCGAGTTCGTCACGATGCTCCTCGACGAGGCGCGCCTCGCCGCGTGCGTCCGCCACCCCAACGTGGTCTCGATGCTCGACATCGTGACGCTGGGCCATGAGCCGTTCCTCGTCATGGAATACGTGCAAGGGGAGTCGCTCTCGCGCCTCATCCGCGGCACGCGCGAGCGCGGGATGCTCATTCCCGGTCGTGTCGTCGGCTCGGTCATGACCGGCGCCCTGCACGGCCTGCACGCCGCGCACGAGGCGCGAAACGAGCACGACGAGCTGCTCGGCCTCATCCACCGCGATGTGTCGCCGCACAACGTGCTCGTCGGCGTGGACGGATACGCGCGCATGGTGGACTTCGGCGTCGCCAAGGCGGCCGGGCGCGAGCAGCACACGCGGGCAGGGCAGTTGAAGGGTAAGCTCTCGTACATGGCGCCGGAGCAGGCGCGGTTCGACGTCGTCAACCGCCAGACCGACGTTTATGCGGCCGCCGTCGTGATGTGGGAGGCGCTCACGGGCCAGCGCCTGTTTTATGGCGAGACCGACGGGGCGATCCTCGCGCGCGTGATCGAGGGGCGCGTCGAGCCGCCCAGTCAGATCGTGCGCATGACGCAGCCCAACGTCGACCGGGCCACGTTCTTCGAGATCGCGGCGCTCGATCCGGTGGTGATGTGCGGCCTCGCGCTCGACCCGGCCCGGCGCTTCGGCAGCGCCTACGACATGGCCGTTGCCATCGAGCGCTCGCTGCGCCTCGCGTCGCCCGTCGAGGTGAGCGGCTGGGTGACGACGGTGGCAAGCGACCAGATGCAGATCCGCGCGCAGCGGGTCATCGAGCTCGAGGGTGGTGGCGTCGACGTGGACATGAACGGCGGCGACCGCGACTCCGAGCTGGGCCTGGCGCCCGCCGGCGTGCGCTCGGGCGAGTACCTGGTGCAGCGGACGCTGGCGATGCAGAGCCCCGTGCAAGCGTCGGCGCAGTTTCTCCAGACGCTGCAGATGCCGCCGCAAGGCCCGGTGCCGCTCGGCCACACGATGCCGCTGGCGACGGGCTCGGCCCCCCGGATGCCGGAGGCTGCGCCGTCGCGCCCCTTGCCGCCTCAATCCAACTTCGACGTGCGCACCGGGCTCACGCCGTCGCAGCTGTCGAGCATCTCGGTGTCGACACCGAGCGGCGTCATGCCGGCGCCGAAGCCTCCTCGGAGCTGGGGACTGATCGGCGCCATGGCCGCGATCGGCGCGTTCGTCCTCGCGGCGGCGGTCCTCGTGGGCATGGGCGCGGTGAGGCGCCACCAGGCGCGGCTCGCGGAAGCGCCGCCGGCGACCAGCACGACGACGACCCAGGCCCCCCTGCCCCCAGCTCCCGCGGCCGCGGACCCCGCGCCGACCACTGTGGCGACGCCGGTCGTGACGACGACCGCGACCACGACCGCGACCCCGACCGCAACCGCGACCCCGACCGTGACGCCGAAGCCAAAGCCCCCGCGCCGGCCCCCGACGCCGGCGCCCCTGAGCGACGAGTGCAAGCCCCCTTACACGATCGATGCCGACGGGGTCCGGCACTACAAGGCCGCGTGCCTCTGACATGACGCGCGCACGACCGATCACCGTGGCTACGGGCCTCGTCGCGCTGGCGACGTGGGCGGGGCCCGCGGACGCGGCGCGCGTCGACAAAAAGACGTGCATCTCGTCGTCGGAGAGCGGGCAGAAGCTGCGACACGACGGCAAGCTGCGCGCGGCGCGTGAGCAGCTGCTCATCTGCGCGCGCCCGGAGTGTCCGGCGGTCATCCGTCAGGACTGCGCGCAGTTTTTGAACGAGGTGACGATCTCCACCCCGTCGGTCGTCATCGCCGCACGCGACACGAATGGCAAGGAGACCCTGAGCGTCAAGGTGACGATCGACGGCGAGGTCGCCCTCACCAAGCTCGACGGCAAGGCGTTCAACATCGACCCGGGCGTGCACGCGTTCAGGTACGAGGCGGAGGACGGCACGGTCCTGCAGGAAGACGTCGGCATTCGCGAGGGGGAGAAGAACCGAGTCATCTACGTCGCCTTCCACAAGACCGAGCCCGAGCCGACGCCTTCTCCCTCGGCGACGCCCGCCACGACGGCGACGACGACGCCCGCAGGTGCAGCGCCAGTCACTACGACGACGACCACCACCAAGCCGGGGATCCCCGCCGGGGCGTTCGTCTTCGGAGGCATCGGCCTCGTCGGCGTGGGCCTCGGGACGTTTCTGCTCGTCACGGCCGGCAGCGACGGGAGCAACCTGAGGAGCACGTGCGCGCCGAGCTGCTCGCACTCCGACGTGAGCGCGGCGCGCAACAAGGCGCTGATCGGCGACGTCGCGATCGCGGTGGGCGGCGTGTCGCTCATCGCCGCGGTGTGGATGGCGCTGTCGAAGCCGGGGACCGAGAAGACCGTGCAGACGACGGGCGGCCTCCGGCTCGACGTCGCGCCAACGCCCGGGGGCGCGGCGATCGGACTTCGCGGAGGCTTCTGATCTGAGCGACCCCGTGGGCCCTTTGCCATAGACTCGGGCCATGGGCTCGCCTCCAGTCCGCGTCGCGCGAAGGCGCGCCGATGCGCCGTTCGCGGCCTCCGCGATCCTGCTCGCGCTGGCGGGCGGCGCGGGAATGCTCGCGCAATCGGGGCTGGGTGGACCGCTGGAGGTCGCCGTCGGCGCGACGGCGCCGGCGGTCGTGGGGTGCGTGCTCGCGCTGATGCTCGGGGCGGGGCTCGGCGCGGCGGGCGCGCGCAGGCGCCGCGTGATCCGCGCGCGACCGCTCGTCGTGGCTGGCTTGCTGCTCGTCGTGCTCGCCGTCCTCGAGCTCGCCCTGCCGCGCGCGTGGCTCGTTCTCTCGCGTATGCCGCTCGCGGTCCGGGCCCTGGTGGGCGGACCGGTCCTCCTCGCGCCGTCGCTGTGCACGGGCATGGTGCTGCCGCTGGTCGCGCGCGACGCGGCGCGCGACAGCGGTGGGTCGCGCAGAATCACGTCGCTGTTCGCGGCGGCGCTGGCCGGCGGATCGAGCGGTGCGGCGCTCGCCGCGTGCCGGTATGCGCCAGGGCTCGGCCTGGCGGCGGCAGTCCCGACGGCCGCGGGCGCCACGGCGCTCGCGGGCCTCCTGGCGTTCGGCGTCGCGTGGCGGTGGCCGTCCCTCGCCAGGGCTGCACGCGACGCCCGTGACCCCCGGCGCCGCGAAGAACGCGGCAGAAGCGAGAGAAGCGGAACGGGCGAAGGCCCAAGCGCGCTCGCGATGGGCTCCGTCGGCCACGGCTTCCTGGCTGGCGCGGCGCTCCTCGTCGTGGCGCACGTCGTCCGGATCGCGATCGGCGACGCCGCCGACGCATTCCCCGCCGCGCTCGCGGGAGCGCTGGCGGGCCTCGCCGTGGGCGCGGCCTACGCACGGACGCTCCTGCTTCATTACCGCGACACCGCGCTCGTGCGCGCAAGCGCAGCCGCTGGACTCGTCCTCGCGTGCTCCGCCGTCGTGATGGGCGGGCTTCCAGGCGCCACGGTCCTCCTCGGCTCGTTCCTCCGCGCGCCGGGGGACGCCGCGGCGCTCCACGTCCTCGTCGCCCTCGTGGCGGCCGCTCTGCCAGCGGCGTGGGTGGGCGCGTCGTTCCAACTCCTCTTGCCGCACCTCGGCGCGGCGGACAGCGCCGACGGGCCCAGTCGCACGGCCGGCGCCGGGGCGGCGGGCGCGACGCTGGGCGCTGCATTCGCCGGCGTCGTGCTGGTGCCGCAACTCGGCTCGCAGCGCGCGCTCACCGCGATCGCGGTGGGATTCGTCGCGCTCGCCGTTGGGCTCGGGTGGCGAGGGCGCGCGAGGACGAGTGCGCTCGTCACCGCGCTCGCGCTCCTCGCCGTCGTCGCCGCCGCGCCGCGCTGGGACCTCACGCGCGCCGCCCTCGGCGTCGAGGCCCGGGGTCCCGCGACCTGGGCGCGCGAGGGACTATCGGCGGGCGTAGTCGCGACCACGACCGACGGCGCGCTCGGAACGAACGGGCGAAGGCAAGGGCCGACACCCGACGACGACGGCCTCGCTGCGCTTGCCGCCGTGCTGGCGCCTCACCTGTCTGCGGTGCTGTCCCCCGACGAGCTCGGCGTCGCAGCGGCGCTCTTCGCCGCGCCGTGGGAGCGCGTGACGATTCCTCGTGTCGCCCCTTCGTGGCATCCTCATTTGCCCCCGCTCCTCCGAGCCGCGGCCGAGCAGCCACGTGCCGTTCCCGCCGCCGGGCGCGGACTCGCCGCCGTCGAGCGCGGCGTCGCCGACGCGGTGGTCCTCGTGCCTCCCTCCGCGTGCGGCTTCGGATGCGCGCAGGCGTTCGCCGCGGCCGCCCGCGACGCGCTCGGGCCCGGCGGGGTCGCCCTCTTCACGGTGCGGGACCCCGAGCCTGCGGCCCTTGCGGCCCTCCTCCGCGCCGCCCGCGCGGTGTTCCCGCACGCCGGCCTCGCCGTCACCCGCACGCGCGCCGCGGTCCTCGGCGGACTCGGTCCACTCGAGGCCCCCGCGGGCCGCGTCGACGCGCTCACTGCCCACGCCCTCGCGATGCGAGGTCCAGGCGCAGTGCCCGCCGCGGCCGCCGACTCCGGGTTCACCGTCGTCGCCCTCGACGGGGCGGCCGACGTCTGCGCCGATGCGATCGCCCTCCGCGGCGACGCGTCGATGCCGATGCTGCGCAGCTGCGCGAGCGCGACGACCACGCCTACGCTAGTCTCCCGCTGACCGATGGATCAGGCCACCCACAAGCGCTACCTCGACTACCGCGACCGCTTCGACTACTTCGGCCGCAAGATGAAGCAGCTCAGCATGGCGGAGTACGAAGCCGCCGAGAAGGAGCTGGCCGATCTGACCGCGCGCGGCGAGACCGCCTGGGACGACGAAGAGGAAGCGCGTTACCACGAGCTGCTCAAGATCCTCTTCAAGGACTGAGCGGACTCGTCGCGGGCGGGGGTGGGTCGCCGCTGGTCTAGCTCATCCAGCCGCGGCGCGCTTGACGATGCGGAGATCGCGCTCGTCGAACGACACGCCGGACTTCACCGGGTTGTCGCGCGGGATCTGCGAGTGGAGGCGCGCCCCTTCGAGGATGGCCTCGCAGAGGGACGCGTAGTCGATCCCTGCCGCTTGCGCGATCTTCGGGAGCAATGACGTCGGCGTCATGCCCGGCAAGGTATTCACCTCGAGGACGAACTCGTTCTCGCCTTCGGTGACGAGCAAGTCCACGCGGCACGCGCCGCTGCACCCGAGGGCGCTGGCCGCGCGCTCGGCGAGGTTCAAGACCCCTTGCACGCGCGTCGCCGGGATGCGCGGCGGGCAGATGTACTCGGTCATGCCGGGCGTGTACTTCGCGTGGTAGTCGTAGAGGCCGCTCTTGGGCGCGACTTCGATGGCCCCGAGCACGCGCCCGTTGAGGAGGCCGACGTGAACCTCCGTCGCCCTGACGAAGCGCTCGACGAGGACCGAGGTGTCGTGCGCGAGCGCCGCTTCGATGGCGCGGACGAGCTCGCCCATGTCGTTCGCCTTCGCGAGACCGACGCTGCTCCCCTCGCCTCGCGGCTTCACGATGACGGGAAAGCCGAAGCTGGCGTGCAGCTCCTCGAGGTCGGGCAAGTCGGCCTTGGTCGCCACATAGTAGGGGGGCGTCGGTACGTTGTGGAGACGGAACATCTCCTTGGCCTTGAGCTTGTCCATCGCCAGCGCCGATCCGAGCACGCTCGACCCGGTGTAGGGGATGCCCATGAGCTCGAGGAGCCCCTGGATGCAGCCGTCCTCGCCGCCGCGACCGTGCAGCGCGAGAAACGCCACGTCCACGTCGGCCTTGCGGAGAAGCTCGTCGACGCCGGCGGTATCCGGTCCGAACGCGATGCGCACGACCTCGTTTCCGCGCGACTCCAGCGCCGCTGCGACGCCTTCGCCCGTACGAAGCGACACGTCGCGCTCCGCGCTCATTCCGCCCATCAGGACACCCACGCGACGACTGTTCATGCTCGGCACCTCACGGGCAGGGAGAATGAGAATTCCGGACCAACGCCAAAAGGCCGGAATTTCGTGGATGGCACGCCATAATGGAGATGTGGGTGTGTCCCCCGCCCCACGGATGCGTGTCCGCCCACGCGTGACCTGACGATACGTACCCCGCACGTAACCTGCGGAGCGCCCGTTGGTCAACTTTCGGGGCAAAAAGCCTGGAATCGACGAGCCCGGGGAGGGCCCGCCGTCAATCGATTTCGACCAGGATGGCGGTGATGTTGTCTTTGCCGCCGCGCTCGTTGGCGAGCTCGATGAAGCGTTTCACCGCGAGCTCGCCGCCGAGGCGCACGATGGGGCAGATGTCGAGCTCACGCAGGTAGCCGTGGAGGCCGTCGCTGCAGAGAAGGAAGCGGTCGCCCGAGAAGAGCTGCACGAGGCCGGTGTCGACCTGCACGTAGTCGCGGTTGCCGACGGCGCGCGTGATGACGTTGCGGTGCGGTGACTTCTTGGCCTCTTGGGGCGTGATCAGCCCTTGCTTCAGCTGCCAGGCGATGAGGGTGTGGTCCTCCGTCAGCTGCTCGACCTCGGCGCCGCGGATGCGGTAAACGCGGCTGTCGCCGACCTGCGCCGTGATGGCGTACTCGCCGAGGACGAGCATCGCGCTGATCGTGGTGCCCATGCCGCTCTTGCCCCGGTCCATCTCGGCCATCGAGAAGACCATGTAGGTGGCGGCTTGCACGGCGCTTTCCATCAAGCGGCAAGCGTTGCGGACGTCGTCCTCCTGGACCGGATCCTCGAGCTCGTGGAGGCTGGTGATGCCGCGCTTCACCATGCCGAACACGGTCTCGACCGCCTCCTGGCTGGCGACCTCGCCCGCCGCGTGGCCGCCCATGCCGTCGGCCACGACGTAGAGGCCGAGCATGTCGTCGAGGTAGAAGGCGTCCTCGTTCGTCTGGCGCTTGCGGCCGAGATCGCTCAGACCCGTCCCCGTGCGCCGCAGGGGGGGCGGCGCGGGCTCAGATGACATCGGCATCGGTCGAGCGCGGGGCGGCCGGGTCGAGTTGGAGTGGCTCACGGACTCTCCGCGTAGCATAAGCGAGAGTTTGCGCGCCCGGACGAGTAAGTTCGTGCACGCGCCCGGGGGGGCTGGGAGCCGGCTGGGGAGCGGCCTGGCGTTCGTGTAGGGAAACCGCAATTCCTGCGAGGTTTTCGGCCGGGCCTAGGGTAGCGTGGGCCGGCGTGAACGCACCTCAGGCGGGGAGGCGGCCGACCCAGGCCGCGCGGCTACTACGCCGAGGGCGGGGTATCGGAGGGCCCGACATCGGGCTCGCCGTCCTCGTCATCTCCGTCGTCGCGATGATGATCGTCCCGTTGCCGACGTGGCTGCTCGACATCCTGCTCGCCACGAACCTCTCGATGGCCGTCGCCATCCTGCTCGTCGTCCTCTACGTCCCCGACGCGCTCGCCATCGCGACGTTTCCCACGGTGCTGCTCCTGACGACGCTGTTTCGCCTGGCGCTCAACGTGTCGTCGACGCGTCTCATCCTGCTTCAGGCGGACGCGGGGCAAGTCATTTACGCGTTCGGCAACTTCGTCGTGCGCGGCAACTACATCGTCGGCGCGGTCATCTTCCTGATCCTGACGATCATCCAGTTCATCGTGATCGCCAAGGGGTCGGAGCGCGTCGCGGAGGTGGCGGCGCGGTTCGTCCTCGACGCGATGCCGGGCAAGCAGATGGCCATCGACGCGGAGCTGCGCTCCGGCACGATCGACGGCGTCGAGGCACGGCGGCGGCGGCGTTCGCTGTCGCGCGAGAGCCAGTTCTACGGCGCGATGGACGGCGCGATGAAGTTCGTGAAAGGCGATGTCATCGCGTCGCTCATCATCACGGTCATCAACGTGCTCGGGGGTCTCGTGATCGGCGTCGGACAGAAGGGGCTGCCGGTGGTCGACGCGCTCAAGCGCTACGGGTTGCTCACGATCGGCGATGGGCTGGTCTCGCAGATCCCCGCGCTCGTCCTGTCGACGGCCGCGGGCGTGCTCGTGACGCGCACCGCGAGCGAGGAGCCGGACACCCCGCTCGGCGAGGAGCTGGTGCGGCACCTGTTCGGAATCCCGCGCGCCCTGCGCGTGGCGTCGGTGTTCGTGCTGGGACTGGCGCTCGTGCCCGGCCTGCCGATGTGGCCGTTCCTCGTCCTGGCTGCGCTGCTCTTCTTCGTCGCGCGCGCTCGGTCGAAGCAGCTCGCGCGCGACGACCAGCGCCAGGAGGACGAGCCCGCCGCGCAGCCGCTGGCGAAGAAAGGGCCGCAGTTCATCCCGCTGGTCGTCCCATGGAGCGTGGAGGTGAGCGACGATCTGGAGCCGCTCCTCGACCGCAGCGACGAAGCCGGCGAGGCCGACGGCATCCGCGCGCGCGTGCTCGGCCTGCGCGAACGGATCTTCGCGGAGCTCGGCGTTCCCCTCCCCGCCCCGCGCATTCGTTCGGCGCCGCCCGCTGCACTTGCGGCGCGCCATGTGGTCCTCGCGCTGCACGAGGTACCCGCGCGCGTGCTGCAGATCCCGACGGAGGTGCCGGACGCGCAGGTCGCCGCCCTCGTCGCCGAGGAGGCCGCCGAGCTGCTTCGCGCGCGCGCCGCGGATTTTCTCGGGCTCGCAGAGACCCAGCGCCTGCTCGACGAGCTGGAGCAGTTCGCGCCGGCCACCGTGCGCAACGTGGTCCCCAAGCCGGTGACGCTCACCCTCCTGGCGGACGTCCTGCGCCGTCTGCTCGAGGAGCGCATTCCGATCCGCGACCTCAAGGCGATCCTCGAGGCGCTCTCCACGGTCGCGGCGATCGAGAAGGATCCGCTCAACCTCGCGGAGTTCGTCCGCGGCCAGATGAGGCGCGCGATCACCTACCGTCTCACACGCGGCGCGCCGCAGCTCGGCGTCATCCTGCTCGACGCGACCATCGAGGACTCCGTGCGCCGCGCGGTCACGCGAACCCCCAACGGCGCGTTCCTTACCCTCCCGCCGCCGGCGGCGCGCGATCTCATCGCCGCGATCCGGCGCGCGTTCGGCGAGGCGGGGCTCACCCGCGGCGCGATCGTCCTCACGCAGCCAGACATCCGGCGCTTCGTCCGGAAGCTCATCGACGCCGAGATGCCCGACGCCATCGTGGTCAGCTTCGCGGAGCTCTTGCCCGAGGTCTCCCTGCGCCCCCTGGCGCGCGCGAACCTGATCGGGATCGGCTGAGGGCTCCCGTATGCCCGCCGGGTGCGCGGCGCCTACATCCGCTGACGGACCATCTTCCGCGGGACCGCGCCCATCTTCATCGCCAGCTGGCGCGCCTCGCGCTCGAGCATCGGGTGGATCTTCTTGGTGCCGACGAACATCCCGAGGAGGTGCGGGTTCATGTCGGCGAGCTTCTTCAGCGCACGGCCGGCGCCCTTCATGTCGTTGGTGCCCGCGTACGCGAACGCCCGCGCGCGCCACATCTGGGGGCGGAGCTCGGTGTACTCGGCGTCGTCGGGGTTGAAGAGCTCGAGCGTCTCGACCGCCTTCTTCGCCTCGCCCGTGCGCGCCCACGCCTCGCTCGCCACCGTCGCGAACATCGCGCGCGCCTTGGCGTCCTGCTGCTTGGACAGGTCCAGCTTGTCGGCCAGCTTGCGCGCCTCGGCCGTCTCGCCGAGCGTGAGGAGGATCATCGCGCGCATCGCGAAGAGCTGGCTTCCGAGGCCGGGCGTCCGCACCTTGTCGGCGTCGACGGACTCGAGCGTGGCGAGGGCCTTGCGCGGGTCCTCTTGCATCTCGAGCTGCGCGCGCGCGAGCACGGCTTGCGCGTCGTCCTTCTTGTAATCGCTCTCGAGCTTCTTCAGCGCTTCCTTGCGCCCCTCGTCGGTGTCGGCCCCGCGGAGGAGCGCGCCGAGCTTCTGCGAGCGCTTGACGTATCGGACGAGCCAGAAGCCCAGGCCGGCGACGACGACCGAAAGGACGCCCATCGTCGCGAGCGGGATGACCGAGCGGCTCCACGACCAGACCCCGAGCGCGAGCGCCCAGGCGACGGCGAGGCCGAGCCCGACGCGGAGGTAGGTCTGCCTCAGGTCGACAGGCGACTTTTCGGCGGCGGCCGGATCGCCCTTCGTGAGCTGGCGGAGCTCCTGCTGGACCTCCGCCTGGTTCTTCTTCTTCTTGCTGGCCACGCCACGCCGTCTACTTCATTGCGCCCCGCCGCGCAAATCGCGCAGGGACTCACTGTCCGGCCGTCTTGCCTCGAAGAATGGACGGCGGCTTCAGGCTATCGGGGGGCAAGACCCCCTGGAATTCCGGGTCGGCCTCGTGGACGACCTGTCGGAAGTGCAAAAACAAGCTCTGCGCCATGCTCATGCACGGCACGGCCAGGAGCGCCCCCACGGTGTGGAAGAAGTGCTCCCCCACCAGAAGCGAGAAGATGACGAGCACCGGGTGGATCTTGGCGGCGTCGCCCATGATCTTCGGGTTCAGGAAGTTCGCCTCGAGCTGGTGGATGCCCACGATCCAGAAAAGGACGAACGCCGCCGTCCCCACCGACTGCGTGAGGCCGAGGGCGACGGCCGGCACGGCGCTCACGATGGCCCCGAAGATGGGGATGAGCGACAGGACCGTGGCGATGAGGGCCATCACCGGCCAGTACTTGAGCCCGATGAAGGCGAAGCCTACGGCGCTGAGGGCTCCGTTGACGAGGCAGATGATGAGCTGGCCGCGCACGACGCCGGAGAGGCCCTTGTCCATCCGCAGGAGGAGCCGGTCGAACGACGGGCGGCGGCGGGGCCGGATGAGCGTGCCGAAGAACGCCACGATCTTCTCGCGCGTCAGCATCATGTACGCGGCGAGCATGAGCGTGATGCCGAAGATGAAGACGACGCGGCTCACCCCGGCGACGATGTTGCGGCCGATCTTGGCGAGCTCGAGCGCGTTGTTCTGGGCGTAGGCAAAGCTCTTCCCCACGGCGTCGCCGATGACGCGGTTGGCGTCGAAGGGCTCCTCGCGGAGCGCGTGCGCGGGCTCGACGAGGTAGCCCCCGTGGCGCCCGGGGGTGACGACGAAGCCGCTCCCGACGTCGATCGCGAGGCTCCCGTCGGGCTGCGGGCGGGCGATGATCGCGGGCGCGTTCTCGGGGGTGTGCGGCTCTGTGGGCGGCGCCTCCGGGGACATGACGCCGAACGCGCGGAGCCGCGACTGCATCGCAGGGACCCACTCGCTCTGAGCCTTCTTGGCGACCTGCGGCAGCTCGCGGCGCAAATTCGCGAGCTCCGTTCCCATGCGCGGCGCCGCGAGGCGGACGATGCTCCCCAGGGTGCCGAGGACCACGACATAAACGGTCACGATGGCGACCGCCCGGCGCAGCCCCTTGCCCTCGGCCCAGGCGACGAGCGGCGTCAGGACGTACGCGATCACGAGCGCGAGCACGAACGGCAGGAGCACCTCGCGCGCGACGGCGAGTGTCAGAACCACGATCGCGGCGCTGACCGAGAGGAAGACCACCCGCTGGGCGCGCGGGCTCAAGGAAGGCTCGCCTTCTCGCCGGGCACGTCGTCGAACGCCGGCCGCAGCCGCAGCCACGTCGCGTCGAGGTGCTCCGGCATCACGCGCGTGTCCGCGATGACCGGCATGAAGCTCTGGTCTCCGACCCACCGGGGAACGACGTGCGCGTGCAGGTGATCGGCGATGCCGGCGCCCGCGGCCTTGCCCAGGTTCATGCCGACGTTCATCGCGTCCGGGCAGTTGACCGCGTCGAGGCGACCGACTGTGACGCGCACGAGCCGCATGAACGCGTCGTACTCGTCGTCCGCGAGCTCTTCGAGCTTCGACACGTGGCGACGCGGGCAGACCAGCACGTGACCGGCGGCGAAGGGGTAGAGGTTCAGGCACACGAGCGCATGCGGCTGCACCACGAGGACGAGGTCCTTCCGGAAGCTCTCCACGCCGTGGCCCGGGAAGGCGCAAAAAATGCAGCCCTTCCGTTCCTTCAGGGAGAGCACGTATTCCATTCTCCACGGGGCCCAGAGCGTGTCGGACATGACGCCGGGGGTAGGCGTACCATGAGCCCATGGTGAAAGTCGCGATGCTGAGCACGCTCCGCGTGCGAGACGTGATGACCGAAGCCCTCGTCCTCCTCAAGACGACGCACACCCTGGGCGAAGCGTGGGAGGCGTTCCACGAGGGGGGGATCAGCGGCGCGCCGGTCCTCGACGAGCACGGCCGGATGGTCGGCGTCCTGTCGCTGTCGGACCTGGCTGATCCGCGGCGGCGCATGCCAGGCAGCACCGTGGGCGACGCGATGACGCGCGTAGTCTACGCGGTGCGGACCGAAGACCCCATCCTCGTCGCCATCGTGCTGATGCTGAAAGAAGGCATCCATCGCGTCATCGTCGTCGACGAGAACGCCGCGCTCGCCGGCATCGTCGTGCCGATGGACATCGTCCGCGCGCTCGCCCAGGGGCACGAGGAGCCGACCAGTCCCGTAGAGTTCGTCGATCTGCGCAAGCTCCAGGGCTGACCGGGAGCGCGCGCTCGTCTCTCCGGACACAAAAGCACGACGGCGGCGAACCCCGAGGGATCCGCCGCCGCGTCAAGGTCGCCTATCGAGGCGGGAGACCTATTCCTTTTCCTTCTCGCCGAGGCCCAGCTTGTCGCCGAGCTTCTGCTTGATGAGGTCGCCGATCGAGCCGCCGGCCTTCGCCTCTTCCGCGCTCGCGGTGCCCTTCTTGGGGGCCTTCGACTCGCGCTTCGGGCTCTCCTTGGTGGCGGGCGCCGCAGAGGCCTCGCCCACGCGCATGCTGAGCGTGAGGCGACGATCCTGCGAGTCGATGTTGGCGATCTCGGCCTTGAGCTCGTCGCCGATCTTGAGGGCGTTGCCCTCGCCTTCGTTCTCGACGATCTCGCCCGTCGGGATGAGCCCCTCCACACCCTCGCGGATGCGGACGAACATGCCGTATTCGACGATCGAGACGACCTTCGCCGCGACCTGCTTGCCCGGGGGAAGCTCGGAGAAGATGGTCGGCCACGGATCGTCCCAGAGCTGCTTCACGCCCAGGCTGACCTTCTTCTCGTCGTGGTTGATCGAGAGGATGATGGCCTCGACGTCGTCGCCCTTGTGGAACATGTCGGCGGGGTTGTTGACCTTGGCCGTCCACGAGAGATCGCTCTTGTGGACCATGCCGTCGACGCCTTCTTCGATGCCGATGAACACGCCGTAGTCGGTGAGCGAGCGGACCTTGCCGCCGATCTTGTCGCCCGGCTTGTACTTCTCGGTGAAGAGGGTCCAGGGATCGGGCTCGAGTTGCTTCAGACCCAGGCTGATGCGCTTGGACTTCGCGTCGACCTCGAGGACCTGGCAATCCAGCTCCTGACCGACCTCGAGCAGCTTCGACGGGTGCTTGACCTTCTTGGTCCAGCTCATCTCGCTGACGTGGATGAGGCCTTCGACGCCCGGCTCCAGCTCGACGAACGCGCCGTAGTCGGTGATCGACATGACCTTGCCGTGCACCTTCTTGCCCGGCGGGAACGCCTCTTCGGCGTGGTTCCAGGGATCTTCCTGGGTCTGCTTGAGGCCGAGGCTCACGCGCTCGGTCTCGGCGTTGTACTTGAGGACCTTCACGGTCACTTCGTCGCCGACCTGGAACACCTCGCTCGGGTGGTTCACGCGGCCCCACGACATGTCCGTGATGTGCAAGAGGCCGTCGATACCGCCGAGGTCGACGAAGGCGCCGTACTCGGTGATGTTCTTGATGACGCCCTTGACGACCTTGCCCTCTTCCAACGTCTGGAGAGTCTGGCTCTTGATCTGATCGCGCTCCTTCTCGAGGAGGACGCGGCGCGACAGAACGATGTTCCCCCGCTTCTTGTTGAATTTGATGACCTTGAATTGGTAGGTCTGGCCGATCAACTTGTCCAAGTTGCGGATCGGGCGGAGGTCGACTTGCGACCCCGGGAGGAACGCCTTCACGCCGCCGCGGATGGTGACCGACAGGCCGCCCTTCACGCGCTGCGAGATGGTCCCTTCGATGAGCTCGTCGCGTTCGCACGCGCTCGAGATCTCATCCCACACCTTCATCTTGTCGGCCTTCTCCTTGGAGAGGGTGACAAGGCCGTCGTCGTTCTCGCGGCTCTCGATGTAGACGTCGATGCGATCGCCGGCTTTGACGTTGATCACGCCGGCTGCGTCGGCGAACTCGTTCAAGGGGATGATCCCCTCGCTCTTGCCGCCGATGTCGATGACCACGTTGTCGCGCTGGACGGCGACGATGGTCCCCTGGACGATTTCTCCCTCTTTGCCGAAGTCGCCACTCTGGATGGAGGCTTCGAAGAGAGCGGCGAAGGAGTCCATACCTTCGCCCGATTGCTGGGTCGTTTGGTTTGCCATGGTTTGAGAAAATCCTCGTGCCCCGTTTGGCCTCTGGGGCCGTGGGGGGCGGAAGGAATAGCCCCTCTCGCGGAGTCTGTCAAAGCCTACCGCGGCCCGTGGCGCGGCGCTTGCACCCGCCCCGCGGCGCGGGGGAAATGGCTCAGAAGCCCAGCTCCGCCGCGCTGACGTTCGGAAGGTCCTCGACGAGCCTGGGCGGCAGGCTCACGCGCGCCACGACCGTGTAATTTTGCCGGTCGACCTTGGTCTGGCCGAGCCACTTCGTCTTCTCGGTCCCCTCGTGCTCGAGCGCTTCGGTCACCTGCCGGAGGAGCACCTCGGCGAACGCGGCGGCGTCCTCCTCAGAGTACGAGAACGTCGCCAGGAGGCCCTCCTTGCCGGGGCGCAAGGCGAGCGAGATCGACTGCAAACGCCGACCGAGCGGCTCGAGCGGCGCGCCATGCGTGCGCAGGCGCGGCACCCCTTGCACGAGCGAAGGCCCGTCGAGGCGGATGACGAAGAGCGATGCGTCGTCGCGGAGCGGCGGCGGGCGGTCGAACGGGTGCGCGAACGCCTCGCGCGCGCGGGCCCGAGCGTCGCCGGTCGCGAAGACCCACGTGCGCTCGGGAAGGACGAAGAGCGAAGCGTCGGAGGCCGCCGCGCGCGTGAGCTCGGTCACCGTCCCGCGCGGGCCGTCGGACCACATCGCGCGCCCGTTCGGATCGGTGAGCTTCCGTGGGTCGATGTCGGCGCGGACGCCGCGAAGAACGACGAGGGCGTCGGACGCGCCGCGCTGGCGCAGGGCGAAGATGACCTCGTCGCACGACTCGAGCACCTCGGCGGCGCGCGCTCCTGCGGTCTGGGGCGCTCGCGCGGAGATCATGCGCGAGAGGCTCTTGAGGAGCGCGCCGTACACCGGATCGCGCGCCATCGCGCGGGGGTGCGCGAGGACGAGGATGTCCGGCACGCGGTCGAAGGCGTCCTGCCAGTGCGGCTTCGTCGTGTCGAACGCGGGCTTGGTCTCCGGCGGCTTGCCGGGCGCGCAGGCAGTGCCCGCCAGCGCGAGCGCGAGCCCGAGGCCCGCCGCCACCGCGCGCGGCCCCGGCAGCCTCACCGCGACACCTCGCGCGCGAGCCGGGCGATCGCCTCCACCGCGTCGTCGACGCCCATCTCGCTCGAGTCGACGAGGATGGCCCCTTCGGCTTGGCGCAGCGGCGCCACCGCGCGCCCTTCGTCCTGCGCGTCGCGCTTCTGCACGTCGGCGAGGGTCTCCTCGAAGGACATCCGTGTGTCCCCCTTCGCCACGAGCTCGTCGTAGCGCCGGCGCGCCCGGACCTCCGGGCGCGCCGTCAGGAATACCTTCACCTCGGCGTCGGGGAAGACCACGGTGCCGATGTCGCGTCCTTCGAGCACGACGCCTCCCGCGCGCCCGGCTTGCCGCTGCATCTCGAGCAAGGCGGCGCGCACGCGCGGGTGCGCCGACACGGTGCTCGCGCCCATGCCGATGTCGGGCGTGCGAATCGAGTCGGACACGTCCTCGCCGGCGAGCGTCATGCGAATGCCGCGCGCGTCACGGAGAAAGGCGATCGCGTCCTTCTCGACGAGCGACTCGGCGAGCGCCCCCACCTCCTCGGCGGCGGCGTACGGGAGGCCCGCGCGCGACGCGGCGAGCGCGACGGTCCGGTAGAGGGCGCCCGTATCGACGAGGACGAAGCCGAGGCGATCGGCGACGCTGCGGGCGACGGTGCTCTTGCCGGCGCCAGCGGGCCCGTCGATCGCGACGATGGGACGCGTGCGGCTCATGCCCCGCCCTTTACCACGTCGTGGCCGGCGGAGGGCGCCCCGACGACCTCGATCTCCGCCCCGAGCGCGCGGAGCGTTCCGACGAAACGAGGGAAGCTGGTGGCGACGCAGTCGACGTCGCGGATCGTGCTCGGCGCCCGTGCGGTGAGGGCGAGCACCGCCGCGGTCATCGCGATGCGGTGGTCTCCTTTACTCTCCACCGTCACCGGCTCGAGCGGCGCGCTCTTGCCCTCGATCACGAGGCCATCCGGCCTCTCCTCGCACTCGACGCCGAACGCCCTGAGGACCGTCGCCATCGTGGCGATGCGATCGCTCTCCTTGACCCGCAGCTCCTCGGCGTCCGAGATCGTCGTCGTCCCGGTCGCGCGGGCGGCGAGGGCGCACGCGATGGGGATCTCGTCGATCGCGCGCGGCACGGTCTCGCCGCCGATCTTGGCGCCACGCAGCGGCGCAGCCCACGCGTGGACCTGGGAGATCGGCTCCCCCGCGCGCTCACCCTGCGGCTCCGCGCGAATGCCGGCGCCCATGTCGCGCAGGATTTCGAGGATGCCGGTGCGCGTCGGGTTCGTACCGACGTCACGGGTCGTCACCTGCGAGCCCGCCACCAGCTGCGCGGCGACGAGGAGGAACGCGGCGGCGGAGATGTCGCCGGGGATGTCGATGTCGAAGCCCGGCATCTGCGCGTTCCAGCCGGCGGGATCGAGCTCCACGACCGAACCGACCGCCCGGATCGGCACGCCCAGCGCCTGAAGCATTCGCTCGGTGTGATCACGCGAGACGGTCGGCTCCTTGAAGTACGTGGTGCCGTGCGCGTAGAGGCCCGACAAGAGGAGGGCGCTCTTCACCTGCGCGCTCGCGACCTTCGAGACGAGCTCGATGCCCTGGAGGTATTCGCCCTCCGGCAGGGGGCCCACGACGAGCGGCGCGGTCACCTCCCCTTCCTTGGTCGGGTGCGGCGCCCCTTCGATCCGCGCGCCGCGCGCGCGCAGCGGCTTCACGATGCGCATCATCGGCCGGCGTGTGAGCGACGCGTCGCCTACGAGCGTCGAACGAAACGGCTGGGCGGCGAGCAAGCCGGCGAGCAGGCGCATCGTGGTGCCCGAGTTGCCGCAGTCGAGCGTGCCCGCCGGCTCCACCAGGCCGAACAGACCGGAGCCGGTGACGACCACCTCGGCCGGCCCCACGTCCTCGAAGATGACCCCCATCGCACGCATCGCGGTCATCGTGGACACGTTGTCCTCGCCCCGCGAAAAGCTCGTGATGCGGCTCTTGCCGTTGGCGAGCGAAGCGAGGAGCAGCGCGCGGTGCCCGATGCTCTTGTCGCTGGGCACCGGGACGCTCCCGATGAGGGGTTTCTTCGCAGGATGGACGACGAAATCGGTCACGGGCGGGAGAATACCCCGACCCCCACGCCGCGTAGCTCGGGTTCGGCCGCCGCGCGCTACATTTCGTTCGAGCGAAGTCTCAGCGACTCAGCTGGTCGCCCAGGACGCCGCGGCCAGCAGCACCGCTGCGAGGCCCGTCGAGACCGCGATCGCGTAGTAGCCGTACTTGCGCGCCGGAGTGCGGCCGCCGTAGCGGATCAGCGAGTAGCCCACGAACTCCGTGGCGAGGCCGACGAGCGCGAGCACCGCGAAGACGATGTTGGCCGCCTTGCCGAGCGGTGAGCTCGTCACCACGCGGAACGCGAACAAGGAGAAGAACGCCACGTGCGCGATGCCGCCCGCCGTCGCCAGCGCCTTGGCTGCTTTTTCGATCGCCCCCGATCTCGCCATCTTCTCGGCCTCCGATTTCTTAATCGTGCGTTCCCGCCAGGTGTTGCGCAAGCCCAGCCGTGTCGATGGGCGCAAATGGCCCGAAACGGCTCAACGTTGCGTCATGTAACTCTGCGTCGTCTGCAAGAACGTCTTCAGCTGAGTGTCGTCGACACCGAAGCTGACCTGCACGTCCCCCTCGACGGGCTTCACCTCGAGGTTCTTCAGCTGCGGCGCACCGATGAACTGCAGGAGGCTGGCCATGCCCGCCGTGCGCTTCACTTGCTCCGCGGCGTCGGCCGCCGCGGCCTTGTCGGGGAACGTCAGCGTCGCGGCGATGTTGAGACCGGGGTCCTTGAAGTTGCCGATGAGGCGCGCCGCCTTCATCCCCTTCACCCAGCCGAGCGGCACCACGCCGACGCTGGCCGCCGCCATCGGCTGGTTCGCGAAATCGGCCGCGGCCGCGAACGCCGCGTTCGGGGTCTCGATGGTCTGAAGCATCCACGGCGGCTGGCTGCGCGCTACCTTGCCGTCCTTCAGGCGCTCGATGACACGGCGGATCATCGTCTCGCCGCCGGCGACCACGGTCTGCTTCGAGATCACCGTGAAGCCGACGTTGTTGAGCGTGTACACCTCGCGCCCGAGGTAGGTGCTCGCGACGAGGACGCCGCCGCCCTTCGTCGGCGTGTGCGAGTCGGCGACGGTCTTGATCTTCTGCTCGTCGAACGTGCCGCGCAGGATCGCCACGACGTCGGCGCCGTTCGTCGAATAGCCGGCGGCGTACACCGTCTCGAGATCGCGCGAGGCCTTGAAGCCCGCCTCTTCGCCGATCGGGAGCATGCGCTCGGCCATGAGCGACAGCTGGCCGCCGACCGAGCCGCTGGTGAACATCTGCTTCACGTCGACGCGCGAGATCGCCATGGCCGCGCTCGGCAGGAGCGCGATCGGATCGGCGTCGATGGCCTGGCTCTCCGCGGTCTTGGCCGATACGGAGTCCTTGTTTCCCCCGCAGGCGGCAGCGAGCCCGAGCAGAGCGAACGCGACGAGGTGGCGAGGTCTCATGGGACGAGCAGCCTACCCAACCGCGGGATACGAGCCCAGCACCTTGAAGAACTTGGTCTGGCGGCGGAGCTCCTCCACGGCGGTCACGAGGGCGCGGTCGGTCGTGTGACCCATGACCTCGGCGAAGAAGATGTAGGCCCACGCCTCGCCGGGCGCCGGCCGCGACTGGATCTTCGTGAGGTTGATGCCCCGCTCTGCGAACTGCTTGAGCACGTCGAGGAGCGAGCCGGGCGCGTCCTGCACGGCGAAGACCAGGGCCGTCAAATCGCTCCCGGTGCGCGTCGACGGCCGCGAGCCGACGATGGCGTAGCGCACCTTCTCGTCGCCGCCGTCGCGCACGTTGCGGCGCGCGACCTCCAGGCCGAGCTGGGCGCCGAACGCCTCCGTCGCGATCGCGGCGGAGCCGTGATCCTCGAACGCGAGCTGGCAGGCGACGAGCGGCGTCTTCACGTCGAGGACGCTCGCTTTGGGCATCATCTGCGCGAAAAATCGCTGGCAGAGCGCGCGGTCGATGGGCGTCGCGTACACCTTCTCGACGTCGGCCAGGTTGCCGGTGCGGCTCATGAGCTGCAGGTTGCCAGCGGCGTCGAAGACGCTGACGATCTTGAGATCGCTCGACGTGAGGGCGCCGATCGTCGCCTGCACCGGGCCCTCCGCGCGCGTCTCGATCGGCACCACGGCGAACTGCGCGCGCTGGGTCGTGAGCTCCTCGAACGCCGCCGTCGCCGTCTCTTGCGCGACGAACTTGGAGCCCGCGCCGAACCGCTCGCGCGCCGCGGCGTGGCCGGCGCCGCCCTCCGGCCCGATGTAGACGACCGGCACGGGCAGCTCGAGGCTGAGGCACGCCGCGAACACCCCGCGGAAGATCTCGCGCAGGGCGTCCGGCGGCATGTCGCCGCTGGCGCGCGCCACGATGGCGGCGAGCGACGCCCTGTCCGTGAGCGGGAGGCTCGGAGCGTTGTCCTTGCGCAGCTCGCCCATTTTCCGCGACGCACGCGCCCGCTTCTCGAGGGTGACGAGGAGCGCGGCGTCGAGCTTGGCAACTTCCTGCCGGAGCTCATCGATCTCTCGCTTCGTGTCGCTCACCTGTTCATCATAGCATCATGTCCCGACGGGCGCGCCTCGTGGCATGATCGAGATCGTGCGCTTCTCCGAGCTTCGCGCGAAGTACGAAGAGATCCTCCGGCTGCGCCTCCTCCACGGGACGGCGGGGGAGCCCGACCCGCGGGCGGCGATGGCCAAGCTCGCCGGCGAGTTCCCGGGCGCGCTCCGCGAGATCGACGAGCTATCCCTCGACGAGCTGCGCGCGCGCATCGAGGCGCTCGCCGCAGCAGACGCCGGCGCCGCGCCCGCGCCGTGGATGCGCGCCATGGCCCGCTACCACGCGCTGACCCGCGGCGCGCTCTGCGCGAAGAGCTGGCTGGCGGGACGCAAGCACGTCACCGGCGAGATGCGCGAGGCCTTCGCGCGCGAGGCGACCGGACTCTGCTGGGCAGCCGACGCGCGCGCGTGGGCGGACGGCCTGGACGCGCTCGCGAGCCCACCCCGCGGGCGCGTGACCGATCTGGTCTTCACCCGAATCGCCGCCGAGCTCGGCGTGGGCGACGACGACGCCCGGGCGCTGGTCTTCCCCTCCAGGCCGCGCCCCAAGAGGCCGCCTCTCGCTTGACGTCACGGCGCCATCCTTTCGATGTCCCTCGCGGCCTTCTGCAAGCCAGTCGTCACCGACGCGAAGACGTCGTCGGGAAATCCCCTTGGGAGCTTCGCGCCCACCTTCTCGATCACCACCGGCGTTCGGGTCACCACGTCCGTGACGATGGGCTCCATGTCGGCGCCGAGCCCACAGCGCCGGGCCGTCGCGTTGAAGTGCCGTCGCTCGATCTCCGCGACCCGGTAGTGCTTGCTCGCGCCGCGCAGCGCCATCGCCAGCTTCAGCTTCTTGCGGTGCACCTGGTCCTGGCGGGACCCGGTGATGGGCCACGCCGAGAGGACGTCGTAGAGCGGCGTCAGGCGGTAACGGCCTTGCGGGAGGAGCCTCAGGCTGAAGTTCTTGGCGTGTCCGTCCGTCGCGGCGAGCATCCAGAAGACGAGCTGCGCGCGGAGCAGGGTGGCGAGGTCGTCGTCACGCGACTCCGACCCCTGGAGCACGCGGGCAAGATCGGTGATGCCAGGCCCACCGTCGGCCTCATACTTGTGCGCGCTCGGCGTCCCCGTCGCCTGGCAGAAGTCCTCCTGCGGGAGCCGGAGCCAGTAGCGGCCCGAGGAGTGGAGCACGCGGTCGAAGCGCGTCACGACGAGCGCCTTGGTGGTGCCGAAGCGTTGCACCTCGCACTCGGCGACCGGCACGCCGAGCTCGCGCAAGAGCCGCGCGCAGAGCCACTCGTTCTCCAGCGATGAGCGCATGTCCATCTGGCGGCCCCCCACCAGGCCGAGCGGTAGCTTGAAGATGTGCGTCGTCGGCGTCGCCCCGTGCGGCTTGCACCATCGCCCGTCGTGGCGCGTGAGCGCGGTCTTCTCCTGCGCGCCAGCAATGGAGATTCGAAGGTCGTCCTCCTCGCGGCCGGCCGAGGCCGCCACCGACGTGGCGCCGATGAGCAGCTTCTCCACCTCGGAGCCGCCCAGCGGCGTCACGGCAATTTCGGCTTGCCGCTCCGGGCTCTTCCCATCTGGCAAGAGCTGGAGCGCGCCGACGCAGTCCCGCCCGATCGCCTCGAGCAGGTCGAACGCCTCCCCGCTCCGTGTACGAAAGCGGGCGCGGATCCGCTGCCGGATCGCCTCGCTGTCGGGCAGGAGGTTGTCGAAGAAGTAGCCGACGTTCGCGCCCTTGAGGGGGAGCCCGTCGAGGTTCATCGGCAAGGACAGCGAGAGCGGCCGCGCCTCTTCGGACGCCACCCAGCCCGGATCGTACGCCAGCTCCATCGGGCCGCTCGCAGGGATCACCCAGCGCGCGACGCGGATGCCGTTCGCCCAGACCCCGAGCGCGCGGCCGTGGGAGCGGCGGCCCATGGGCTCACCACTCCGCCTTACGACGGCCGACACCCGCGTCGGCTTCGTCCTGGAGGACCAGCTCCAGGCCGAGCAGCTTCGCCAGCACGAGCAGTCGCTCGAGCGTCAGCGCGGCGGGGTCGCCCTCGAGCGTGGAGAGTCGGCTCTGGCCGATGCCGAGCTTGGTCGCGAGCTCCTGCTGGGGAATGCGGCGCGCCTTGCGGCGACCGCGGAGAATCTCGCCGACCTGGGCGGGCGTCGTGATCAGCTGGCGCACGGCAACTTCATCTGCATGAGGGATAATCACACAATATTCCCCATGCAGATAAACGCAAGCCATCTCTCCGGCGCATAATGCGCCGCGTCGAACCGGTGCCGGTCGTCACGCCATGGCTCAGCGCGACCAGCGCCAGTCCTTCACCTCGGGCAGATCGTCGCCGTGGTCCACGATGTACTGTTTGTGGACGACGAGCTTCTCGTGCATCGACTGCTTCACGTACGCGACGCGCGCGCCGAGGTGCGGCAGCCGATCGACGACGTCCTCGACGAGGTGGAAGCGGTCGAGATCGTTGCGCACGCACATGTCGAACGGGGTCGTGGTCGTCCCCTCCTCCTTGTAGCCGCGGACGTGGAGGTTCTTGTGGTTCGTCCGCCGGTAGGTGAGCCGGTGAATGAGCCACGGGTAGCCGTGGTAGGCGAAGATGATCGGCTTGTCGGTCGTGAAGAGCGCGTCGAAGTCACGGTCGGAGAGGCCGTGCGGGTGCTCGCTCGAGGGCTGGAGCTTCATCAGATCGACGACGTTCACCACGCGGATGCGCACGCTCGGCAGCTGCGCGCGTAGGATGTCGACGGCGGCGAGGGTCTCCAGCGTCGGCACGTCGCCCGCGCAGGCCATGACGACGTCGGGCTCGGCGTCCTTGTCGTTGCTCGCCCACTCCCAGATGCCGATCCCGGCCGTGCAGTGCTTGATCGCCTGGTCCATCGACAGCCACTGCGGCGAGGGCTGCTTCCCCGCGACGATCACGTTCACGTAGTCGGTGCTGCGCAGGCAGTGGTCGGTGACCGAGAGCAGCGAGTTGGCGTCCGGCGGCAGGTAGACGCGGATGACGTCGGCCTTCTTGTTCACGACGTGGTCGATGAAGCCGGGATCCTGATGGCTGAAGCCGTTGTGGTCCTGCCTCCAGACGTGCGACGTGAGGAGGTAGTTGAGCGACGGGATGGGGTACCGCCACCCGATGCCGCGCGTCACCTTCAGCCACTTGGCGTGCTGGTTGAACATCGAGTCGACGATGTGGATGAACGCCTCGTAGCAGGAGAAGATGCCGTGGCGGCCCGTGAGGAGGTAGCCCTCGAGCCACCCCTGGCACTGGTGCTCGCTCAGCATCTCCATCACGCGCCCGTCGATGGCGACGTGGTCGTCGGTCGGCAGGATCTCGGCCGCGGACATGCGGCTGGTCACGTCGAACACGTCGAGCCAGCGGTTCGACGCGGTCTCGTCGGGGCTGAAGACGCGGAAGTTCTTCTGCTCCTTGTTCTTCACGAGGATGTCGCGCACGAACTTGCCCTGCACGCGCGTCGCCTCCGCGAGCGTGCCGCCCGGCTTCTGCACGTCGACGGCGTAGGTGCGAAAATCGGGGAGCACCAGATCCTTGCGGAGGAGGCCCCCGTTCGCGTGCGGGTTGGCGCCCATGCGCCGCGCCCCTTTGGGCGCGAGCTCGGCGAGCTCGGGCTTGAGGCTGCCCGCGTCGTCGAAGAGCTCCTCGGGGCGGTAGCTCTTCATCCACGCCTCGAGCATCGCGAGGTGCTTGGGGCTCTCGCCGAGGCCGGAGAGCGGCACCTGGTGCGCGCGGAAAGTGCCCTCGACCTGCTTGCCGTCCACCTCCTTCGGCCCCGTCCAGCCCTTGGGCGTGCGCATCACGATCATCGGCCACGCTTGCCGCTTGGTCACGCCGCGTGTACGCGCGTCCGCCTGGATGCGCGCGATCTCGGCGGTCGCCTGATCGAGCGCCGCCGCCATGACCTGGTGCATGTGTGGCAGCTCGCTGCCTTCGACGAAGATCGGCGCGTAGCCATAGCCGCGAAAGAGCTGCTCCAGCTCCTCGTGCGGCAGGCGCGCGAGGACGGTGGGGCCGGCGATCTTGTAGCCGTTCAGGTGCAAGATCGGCAGCACGGCGCCGTCGCTCTTCGCGTTCAGGAACTTGTTCGAGTGCCAGCTCGTCGCGAGCGGGCCCGTCTCCGCCTCGCCGTCCCCCACGACGCAGCACACGAGCAGATCGGGGTTGTCGAACGCCGCACCGAACGCGTGCGAGAGGGCGTAGCCGAGCTCTCCCCCCTCGTGGATGCTGCCGGGCGTCTCGGGCGCGACGTGGCTGGGGATGCCGCCGGGGTACGAGAACTGACGGAAGAGGAGCGCCATCCCGGCCGCGTCGGACGAGACGTTCGGGTAGACCTCGCTGTAGGTCCCCTCGAGGTAGACGTTCGCGACGAGGCCGGGCCCGCCGTGCCCGGGGCCGGCGATGTAGATCGCCGACAGATCCCGCTCCTTGATGACGCGGTTCATGTGCACGTAGATGAAGTTGAGGCCGGGCGTCGTCCCCCAGTGGCCGAGGAGGCGTGGCTTGACGTGGACGAGGCGGAGCGGCTCCTTCAGGAGCGCGTTGTCGCGGAGGTAGATCTGGCCCACGGACAGGTAGTTCGCGGCGCGCAGGTACGCGTCCATCTTGCGGAGGAGCTCGGGGGACAAAGGCTCGGTCATGGGGTTCCTCTCAAGGTTCGTCTCGTCTCCTCGACGATCATGGACTCTTCGTCCGTTCGCAGGACGACGACGGTGCAAGGGCTCGGGGGCGTCGAGATGACGGACGCGTGACGTTCGTTCGCTTCGGTGTCGAGGTCCAACCCGAGGTGCCCAAGGCCCTGCACGATGCGTGCGCGCACAACCGCCGAGCGCTCGCCGATGCCGGCCGAGAAGACGAGCGCGTCCACCCCGCCGAGCACCGCCGTGAGGGCGCCGATCGCCTTCTTCACGCCGTGGCAGAACACCGCGACGGCGTCGGCCGCGCGGGGATCTGTGGCTTCGCGCGCGAGCAGATCGCGCATGTCGGGGCTGCCGCCGGAGAGGCCGGCGAGCCCCGCCCGGCGGTTCAGGAGATCGTCCAGCTCGTCGACGTTCATGCGCGTCGAACGCAGAATGTGCACGAGCACCCCCGGATCGAGATCGCCCGAGCGGGTCCCCATCGGCACGCCGCCGGTCGGAGTGAACCCCATCGTCGTCTCGACGGACTTCCCGTCCGAGAGCGCGCAGAGGCTCGATCCGGAGCCGAGGTGCGCGAGGACGACGCGGCCGCGCGCGCGCTCCTCGCCGACAACGCTCGCGAGCGCGCGCGCGAGAAAGGCGTAGGAGAGACCGTGGAAGCCGTACCGCCGTATGCCGCGCGCTGCGAGCTCGTGAGGGAGCGCGAACAGGCGCGCCACGCGCGGCATCGTCCGGTGGAACGCGGTGTCGAAGCAGGCGACTTGAGGCACCGCGGGCGCGCGCGCGGTCACCGCTCGCACGAGCGCGATCTCGGCGGGCAGGTGAGCGGGATCGAGCGACGCGAGGCGGCCGAGCTCGGCGAGCACGGCGTCGTCGATGCGCCGCGGCCCGTCGAAGTCTCCACCGTGAACGATGCGGTGCCCCACCGCGCCGAGGGCGGCGAGGCCACCGAAGGGCTCGAGCGCGGCGACGACGCGGCCGAGCGCGTGCGCGTGATCGGGCGCCTCGCCGGGGAGGCCGATCCGCTCCACCGTCACCGCGACGAGCTTGCGCGGCGGGTCCGCGGCGTCGTAGAGGCCCGCCTTGAGGCTCGACGAGCCGCCGTTGAGCGCGAGGACGAGAGAGGGCAGCACCGGCGGCACTTCACAAGGCCCCTGCCTCGGCGTCAACCGTGGGTCACCCGAGGCTCGCGACCCCGACCGCGAGCGCGAGCATGAGCGCACCGACGCCGGCGTCGAGCAGGCGCCACGCGTGAGGCCGCGCGAAGAAGGGCGAAAGCCACCGCCCGCCGAATCCGAGCAGGACGAACCATGCCGCGCTCGCGGCGGTGGCGCCAAGCACGAACGGCATCCGCCCGCCCGCCGGCTCCGCGTTCCCCAGCGCGCCCAGGAGGACCACCGTGTCCAGGTAGACGTGCGGGTTCAGGAACGTGAGGGCAGCGACGGTGGCGAGCGTACGCGCGAGCGGCGTCTCGCGCCCGCCCGCGGCCTCGAGGGCGCCGCTCTTCGCGATCACCGCGCGCCGAAGCGCGAAGAGCCCGTACGCGACCAGGAAGCCCACGCCGCCCCATCGGGCGACGGCCAGGAAGGCGGGGTACGACGCGACGAGGGTGCCCATCCCGACCACGCCGGCGGCGATCAGGAGCGCGTCGCTCACGATGCACAGGACGACCACCGGCACGACGTGGAGCCGCCGCAGCCCGAGGCGCAGGACGTACGCGTTCTGTGCGCCAATCGCCGCGACGAGCGCGGCCGAAGCGGCGAACCCCGTGGGAAACGACTGCCAGCTCGCGATCGTGGTCATGAAGGCCTCCTCGCAAGCAACCTAGCGGCGGAGCCACCGTAGACAAGCTAAAGTTATTTACGTTACATTAGCCAAACTAATGCGCGACTACCTCCAGCTCGCCGCGCTCGCGGCGGTTCTCCGTGAAGGCAGCTTCGAGCGCGCCGCCGACGTGCTGCACGTGACCCCGTCCGCCATCTCCCAGCGCATCAAGCAGCTCGAGGACGGCGCAGGCAGCGTCCTCGTGCTCCGGGGCAAGCCGTGCAAGGCCACGCGGACCGGTGAGCGCTACTACCGGCACGCGCTCCAGGTGGAGCTCCTGGAGTCCGATCTCGCCGAGGAGCTCGGCCGCGCGGGAACGGTCACGAAGGGCACCGCCGCGCCGCCCGTCGCCATCGCCGTGAACGACGACAGCCTGGCGACGTGGGTCCTCCCTGCGCTCGCCAAGTTTGCCGACGAGACCGGTCTCTGCGTGAAGCTCGAGGTCGACGACGAGGCCTACACCGCGGAGTGGCTGCGCACCGGCCGCGTCCTCGGAGCCATCACCGCCGAAGCCACGCCGGTCCAGGGCTGCCGCGTGGAGCCACTCGGGACGATGCGCTACCGCGCGACCGCCAGCCCCGCGTACCTGCGCCGATGGTTCCCGCGCGGCGTCACCCGCGAAGGGCTGCGCAAGGCCCCTGCCCTCTTCTACGATCGGCGGGACGCCCTCGAGACGCACTTCGTCCGGCGCGTCCTGGGTTTCCGCAGCCTGCCGCTCGTCGCGCACTGGATCCCCTCGAGCGCGGCGTTCGTCGACGCCGCCCTGCTCGGGCTGGGCTGGGGCATCAACGCCGAGCTGCTCGTCCAGGAGCACCTGAGGCGCGGCCGCCTCGTCGATCTCGTGGCGGGCAAGGCGATGGCCGTGTCGCTCTTCTGGCAGCACTGGCGGATCGACTCGCCGACGCTCGCGGCGCTCACGCGCGCACTGACGCGGCAAGCGAGCCTCGTCCTGGGCACGTCGACGTAACGGAGTCCACGACGGCGCGAAGGTGACGCTACGTCCCCGTCACCGTCATGGCGGCCGACGCGCGGGCAGACTTCGGAAATCAGTCGAGATTCGAGCGCTTCCCACGAGGCGCTGTGAACGTACGCGGCTTGCTCCGGTTCGAGGTACGCACTCGCTCGCACTCCCGGCGTCCACGCTGTCCGCCCCCGGAGCCTGACCGTGACCAGGTGGGGAAGCCGAGCTCCTCTCCCCTTCCTGAACGAAGAGCGAGCTGTCGCAGGACGGCCACGCTCCCCTCACGCCGTGATTCGCCGTCAGTCGTAGATTTTCTTCCAGCTCGGGCGCCCGGTGATGCGCCCCATCCACGCCTGAACGGCAAGGAACCGCGAGAGATCGATCTGGAGCATCGGCGCGTTCACGAGCGTCGGTGCGATCGAGATCTCCGCGTTCGAGAAGCGCTCGGCGAGCCACGTACGCCCGGCGAGCCGCTTCTCCAGGGCGCCGAGCGACTTGTCGACCTCGACGCGCGCCTCGTCCACGAGCTGCGGGAGCCGCTTCTCGGGTGGCAAACGAATCGTGTGCGCGAAGATCCGCGCGACGTTCGGCGACAGGTGCGCCGCGTTCATGAACATCCAGCGGGCGATCTCGCCCGCGTCGCGCGGTGACACCGGGCCCAGGCCCTTCTCCGGGTGCGCGGCGGTCAGGTACTCGAGGATGGCGTTCGACTCCCAGAGGATCAGGTCTCCGTCGACGAGGGTAGGCACGCGGCCGGTCGGGTTCAGCGCCCGGTACGCCTCCGTCTTCTGCTCGCCGCTCATCAGATCGACCGGGACGAGCTCGTAGGCAACCCCGTGCTCCTCGAGCGCGACGAGCGCGCGGCGGGTGTTCGGCGACATCGAGAAACCGTGGAGCTTCATCATGGCGTCCGATGTTCGCACGGACCGGCGTGGGCGCGGCACAGCTCGCCGCGACGCCGTCGCCAGGGCCCTGCCGCAGCGGCGCACGGCCTCCATATGCGAAAGGCCGGCACGCCGCGCTGGTACGGACTTCGCTTGGGTGGCCACGATGCGCACATTCAACGCCGTCCCCGTGCCCTTGGTTTCGTGCCTTTTACTCGGCGTGGCCCTCGCCGCGTGCGGAGGCGCAGTCGTGCCGGGGAGCGGCGAAGGCGGCTCCTCGGGTGCGGCGCCGGGTCCCACGACCCCGCCAGCGCACCCCGATCCGACGCCGCCCGCCGGCCCGCCGCTCTCTGGGCCTGGCGCGCCTCCCGCACCGCCCACCCCCTCGCCGTCGCCATCGAGCGCGATCCGCACCTTCGCCGTGTCGCGCTTCTTCCTCGGCGACACGACGCGGGCCGGCGCGCCGAGCACGTCCGCGTGGAAGTCGTACGGCTACAACCTCGACGGCAAGATCTCGACGAAGGCCTCCGCGGACGTCTGCACTCCTTCCCCGGGCGCCGGCAACTTCGCGCAGGTCGACGGCGATCTCGGCATCGACAACGCGTGGGGCGCGCGAATCGTGCCGATCCTCCAGACGTTCCAGCACGACGTCTCGAAGCAGCTCACGGGCGAGATCGACGCCGGCAGGTTCACCTACCTCCTCGAGACGGCCGGCCTCTCGGACTCGCCGGCGCAGACGAACACGAACGTCGTGGGGCAGCTGTTCGCCGGCGGCCAGCTCGCGACCTCTCCCACGTTCACTCCCGCCGACCACTGGCCGGCGCTCGCGAGCTCGCTCGCGACCGGCACGCTCTCTGGAGGCGCAAAAACCAGGTTCCCCAACGCGTACATGAACGGCGGGGTCTGGGTCGACGGTCAGCGCGGCGACGTGCGCGTGACCGTCGCGGTGGGCGACAAGCTGTGGCCCTTTACGGTCCACCACGCGATCGTCTCGTTCGAGCACCCGACCCCGTCGCACCTCGGCAACGGCACGATCGCCGGCGTCGTCCCCGCGCAGGAGCTGATTGCCTCGCTCCGCGCGATCGCCGGGACGGTGTCCGACTCGCTTTGCAGCGGCACCGCGTTCGACTCGATTGCGCAACAGGTCGTGCAGGCCGCGGACATGCGCGCCGACGGCACGAACGGGCCGGGCGCCACGTGCGACGCCATCTCGATCGGCGTCGGCTTCGAGGCGGACGAGATCGCCAACGTGTCCGCCGTGCAGCCGGACCCGCCGCCCCTGCCGAACCCCTGCCCCTGACGCGTCTGAGGCCCCGGCCTAGTCCGACCTCGTGGCCGGCGGCGTGGACGCCTTGGTCTCGGTCTTCGCCTCGGCCTTCGCCTCGGTCTTCGTCTCGGACTTGGTTTCCGTCGACTTCGCCTCGGTCGACTTCGTCTCCGTCGAGCTCGTCTCGGACGACGTACCGCTGGCCTCCGCCTTCTTCTTGCCGCCGGAAGAGGAATAGAGATCGGCGTACCAGCCGCCACCCTTCAGGATGAAGCTCCCGCCGCTGATCTGCCGTTTCGCGGTGCTCTGCTGGCACTTCGGGCAGACCTCGAGCGCCGCTTCGGAGATCTTCTGGATCTCCTCCCATTCGTTCTTGCAGCTCGTGCAGACGTACTCGTACGTGGGCATGTCGCTGCGTCTTCTATAGCAACCGTCCGTGTTCCCATAGCCCTCTTGTGCGCCACTGCCGCGTTTGCCCGTTCCGGTCGAACGCGCGCTGGCGCCGCTCGACGCTCGCGTGGCCTGGCACAACCGCAGTGCCACCGACGGGCTGCCGAAGGAAGAACATGGAAGAGGAGGACACGCCCCGGCTTCATCCTTAATGATTCACTTCAACAATCGTGCAAAGGACCACAATGTGTGGATGACCTGTGGAGAGTGTTGGGGATAAGCCTTGCGAAACAGAGGGATAAATCGTAATCACGCTGTGGGCGCACAGTGACAGTATGTGAAGTGACGTTACAGGCAGTGACCCTATGCCACGACGTCATTCGCTGATTATTTGACGGGTTGGGAGCGAGCAGGTCTCGCTCTGGGAGCACCATGAAGATCAAGAAGCTCGAGCTGATCGGGTTCAAGTCGTTCGTCGACAAGACGGTCGTCCACTTCGATCACGACGTGCTGGGCATCGTCGGTCCCAACGGCTGCGGCAAGTCGAACATCGTCGACGCCATCCGCTGGTGCATGGGCGAGCAGAGCGCCAAGCACCTGCGCGGCCGCTCCATGGAAGACGTCATCTTCAACGGCTCCGACACCCGCGCCGGCAACGAGTTCGCGGAGGTCACCCTCACCTTCGAGAACGACTCCGGGGACGTCCCCGTCGAGTACCGCGACTACCCCGAGATTGCCGTGACGCGCCGCTTGAACCGCAGCGGCGACAGCGACTACCTGATCAACAAGACGCCGGTGCGCCTGAAGGACGTGACCGACCTCTTCCTCGGCACCGGCGCGGGGACCAAGGCGTACTCCATCGTCGAGCAGGGCAAGATCGGCCTCATCGTCACGGCCAAGCCCGAAGACCGCCGCCTCCTCATCGAGGAAGCCGCCGGCATCACCAAGTTCAAGAGCAAGAAGAAGCAGGCCGAGCGCAAGATGGAGATGACGCAGCAGAACCTGCTGCGCGTCGGCGACATCATCGCGGAGATCGAGCGCAACCTCGGCTCGCTCAAGCGCCAGGCCGCCAAGGCCGAGCGCTACGTCTCGTACAGGAACGAGCTCGAGGATCTACAGCTCCACGAGGCGTCGCACCGGTACCTCGAGCTCATCGGCTGGACCAAGCTCTACGACGGCGAGGTCGGGCGCCTCACTCTCGAGAGCGACCAGGCGAAGAGCGATCTCGCCGCGCGCGAGGCCGAGCTCGAGACCGTGCGCCTCGACGCGCACGTCGCCGAGGAGGCGCTCGAGCAAGCGCAGACCGCCCACTTCGGCGCAGAGAACGAGGTCCGCGCCGAGGAAGCCCAGCTCGCGCGCGCGCACGACAAGATCCAGGCGATCCGCCAGCGCGAAGAGGCGGCGACCCTCGAGGTGCGCGAGATCGAAGAGCAGCGTCGGCTCCTCGTCGCCGAGCAGGAAGGCGTCCGCGGTCAGGTCGCGATCCTGGCGGACGACGAGGCACACCAGGCCGAGTCGCAGGCCGCCTGCGAAGCGCGCTTCTCCGAGCTGCACGGCGAGCACGAGCGGGCCAGTCAGCACGCCTTCGAGCTGCGGCAGGCGCTCGGTAAGGCCAACAGCGACATCGCGGCGTGCGAGGCGAAGCTCGCGGGCTTCGAGCGCCGCCGCAACGAGATGCAGACGCGGCTCGAGAAGCTCGAGGCCGAGCGCGAGGATCTGGTCACCGGCGAGATCGAGCTCGTCGCCAAGGGCGAGCAGCTCACGCGCGACGTCGAAGATCTGCGCGCCGGCAAGGTGATGAGCGCCGAGGAGAAGCAGCGCCACGAAGAGACGCTGGCGACGCTCCGGCACGACATCATCGCGAGCGAGCGCTCGCTCGACGAGGCGAAGGGCGAGCTCACGCGCAAGCGTTCGCGCCTCCACGCGCTCAGCGAGATGCAGGCGCGGCTCGAAGGGGTCGGCGTCGGCGTTAAGGCGCTCGTCGCGACGAAGGACGAGACCCTCTGCGGCCTCGTGGCCGATCGTGTCGAGGCGCCGCACGAGCTGACGCCTGCGCTCGCGGGCCTCCTCGGCGCGCGGCTGCAGGACGTGGTCGTGAAGGACCTCGACCGCGGCCTCGCCTTGCTCGACCGGCTGGCGGTGGAGAAGCGCGGCCGCGCCGCCGTCATCCCGCTCCACCCCTGCTACGTCGCCGGCAAGCACGGCGTCCTTCCGCCGGTGGACGGCGTGCTCGGCAAGCTGGTGGAGCAGCTCCGCTACGCGCCGGAGGACGAGACGCTCATCCACGCCCTCGTCGGCGACGCCATCGTCGTCCGCGACGTCGAGGTCGCGCGCGCCGTTCGCGCCGCCGTGCACGACGCGTGCGTCGTGACCCTGGACGGCACCGTCCTCTTCCCCGACGGCCGCATCGCCGGCGGCACGGGCGAGGAGCTCGCTGCCGGCATGCTCGAGAGCAAGCGCGAGACGCGTGAGCTCGGCGAAGAGGTGGAGCGGCTCGATCTCGTCGTCACCGAGCGCCTCGGCGCGCACCAGGCCCTCCGCGGCAAGATCGCCGAGACCCAGGCGGCCCTCGATCACGCTCGCCAGGCCGCGCACCAGGGCGAGCTCGCGCTCGTCCACGCGGAGAAGGATCTGAGGTCCACCGAGGCGCAGCTCGAGGCGGCGCGCAAGCGCCTGGGCACGCTCGCCGCGGAGTCCGAGGAGCTCGGCGTGGCGCTGGGCGAAGCCGGCGCAGAGCGTGACGACGCCCAGCGCGTCCTCGACGAGGCGCGCGCCATCCTGGCCGACGTCACCGGCAAGGTCGGAGAGGCCGAGTCGCTCGCGAACGCGTGGCGGTTGCAGGTCGACGAGCAACGCCAGCGCGTCGTGGAGCAGAAGGTCCACGTCGCCGGCACGCGCGAGAAGCTCACCGCGGCGCGCGGGACCCTCACGCGCCTGCAGCGCAGCACCGACGAGCTCGGAGAGCGCGCCCGTCGCCTCGACGACGAGCTGGAGAACGGCGCCCGCTCGCTGGGCGAGACCGCCGCGCTCATGGTCGCACACAAGGAGAAGCTCGGTCTCGCGCTCGACACCGCGCGCGCCGCCGAGGCCGTCCTCGCCGAGACGCGCACGACGTTCGACCGGCACCGGACCGATCTCAACGAGCGCGCGGTGGGGCTCAAGGATCTCCGTACCCGCGCCGAGGACGCGCGCGAGGCGCTCGGGACCAACGAGATGGCGCTCCGCGAGAAGATCATCGCGCTGCAGCACTTGCTCGAGACGGTGGCCGAGCGCTTCCGCGGCCTCCACCTGCCGCGCGTCGTCGGCGACTACCACCTGCGCACGGCCCCCGACGACGCGCTCAGCAGCCGCATCCACGAGCTCGCGCAGCTCATCGAGCGCATGGGCAGCGTCAACCTCGACGCGATGCGCGAGCACGAGGAGGCGGAGAAGCGCTACGCCTTCTACACCGAGCAGAAGGCCGATCTGGACAAGGCGCTCGCCGATTTGAACCGCGCCATCCAGCACATGAACAAGGAATCGAAGAAGCTCTTCCAGGAGACCTTCGAGGCCGTGAACCTCAAGTTCCAGGAGATCTTCCCGCGGATGTTCCGCGGCGGGCGCGCGTCGCTTCGGCTCACGAACCCCGACGACATGCTGGAGACCGGCATCGACATCCTCGCCCAGCCGCCGGGCAAGAAGCTCAGCTCGATCGAGCTCATGAGCGGCGGCGAGAAGGCGCTCACCGCAGTCAGCCTCATCTTCGCCATCTTCCAGATCAAGCCCTCGCCCTTCTGCATCCTGGACGAGGTCGATGCCCCGCTCGACGAGGCGAATGTTGCAAGATACAACGAGCTGATCCGGTCGATGACCGACCGGTCGCAGTTCATCCTCATCACGCACATCAAGCGCACGATGCAGATGGTCGACGTGCTCTACGGCGTGACGATGCAGGAGTCCGGCGTCTCTCGACTCGTCAGCGTGAAGCTCAACGAGGCGGCGGAGAAGAAGAAGCCGGTGCCCCTGATCGCCGCGTCGCCCGCGCCGGCTCTCGAAGCCGAAGCCGAGGCGGAGGTCGCCGTCGCCTGACCGCGGGGCGGCTCCCGTCGAGGGGAAAGCCTACGCGACGCAGATCCGGTTGCGGCCCTGGCGCTTCGCCTCGTACATCGCGAGATCGGCGCGGAGCTCGAGGGCCTCTGCGCTCTCCTTGCCATCCCAGTTGGCGACGCCGATGCTCGCGGTCTGCGTGAGCTTCTGACCCGGCGCGACCTCGAAGGGCTCGCTTTCGAGCGACTCTTTGATGCGCGCCGCGGTCGCGAGCCCCTGATGCTCGTCGCTGACCGCGGGCATGATGAGGACGAACTCCTCGCCCCCGCGCCGGACGAGCACGTCCGGCTTTCGGACTTTTGCGCGGACGCGGTCCGCGAAGAGGCGCAGGATGCGATCGCCAAAGGCGTGGCCGTGGGCGTCGTTGACCTGCTTGAAGTGGTCGAGGTCGAGCAGCAGGATGCAGACGGTGCCGTTCGACCGGCGCGCGCGCTCGATCTCTTCGTTCAGGCGCGGGACGAGGTAGCGGTGGTTGTAGGCGAGTGTCATGTCATCGTACAGCGCGAGGCGCTTGAGCCGTGCGCGCTCGACGGGCGACACCGAGCAGTTCGCGAGCAGGCGTACGAGGAGCTGCTGGTAGGGCCCGAACGCCCGAAGCTGCGGGGACGATACGCTGATGACGCCGATGACCTCGCCGCTCGACCAAAGGGGCTCGGCGATCATCGACGCGAGGACGAAGCCTTGACCGGAGTGGACGACGAAGCGCTCGTCGGCGTTCACGTCGTCGACGAGCGCGCCCTCGCCGTGCTCGACGACCCAGCCGATGATGCCCTCTCCCTTCTTGAACGCGAGCGGACGCGCGCCGGGGGCGCTGCCGGCGCGCGCGCCCGCGAGGAGCGTGTCGCGCGTCGCGTCGAGGAGCCGAATGGATGCGTGATCGGCGCCGACGAGGCTCACGGCGGCCTGGGTCACGAGCTGCAGCGACTCCTCGAGGGGCCGCTCCACGGTGAGCTCCTTGGTGAGGTCGAGGAGGACCTCGATCATGCGGCGCGGATCGAAGGAGGGAGGGGTCGTCAACGGATCTGCCTGACGTGTACTCTGGCGTGACTCGGCCTCGGGCGCCAAAAGTAGCGTCAAAGTAGCGCCTAACCTTCGGCCGGCGTCAGTGAAAATCACGGCTCATCTGTGGCAACCGCGTGACATCGCCCATGCGCACACGCTCGAGCCGATCGACGACGATATAGACGACTTCCTCCTGCCTTTCGACCTTCCCGTGCGCCAGGAGGAGGCCGCTCGTCGTCGCCACGTGGCGGAGCTTCTCGAACACACGTGACCACAAGATGAGGTTGATGAATCCCTCCTCGTCTTCCATCGTGAGGAAGACGACCCCGCTCGCCGTCCCCGGGCGCTGCCGGCAGATGACGAGCCCCGCCGCCTTGGCCAGCGCGCCGTGGGTGGCCTTCACGAGCTCCGACGAGCGCAGCGTCCCCTGCGGCAGGTTGGGCCGCGCGATGCGCATCGGGTGATCGGTGACGGAGAGCCCGGTTCGCTCGTAGTCGAGCACGAGCTGCTCGGTGCGCGAGAGCTTCGGGAGCTTGGGGACGGCGTCGCCGAGATCCATGCCGGCGAAGAGCGCAGCCTGCGGCGCCGCGCCGTGGGCGGGCGCGAGGCGCGGCGCGCGGACCTTCCACATTGCCTCGCGGCGGCCTGCGAGAATGGCCTCGAGCGCGCCGGCCGCGGCGAGCGCCTCTACCTCGTTTTTTTTCAGCCGCGCGCGATCGATCAAGTCCTCGATGCTGAGGAAGGGACGGCCCCCGGCCTTCGCCGCCTCGACGCGGCGACCGGACTCTTCGCGGAGCCCCTTCACCTGCCGGAGCCCGACGCGGATCGCGCGGCCTTCGAGCGTGCAGTCCCACATGCTCTTGTCGATGCAAATGCCGCGCACAGGTACGTCGTGGCGGCGCGCGTCCTCGAGGATCGACGACGGCGAGTAGAACCCCATCGGCTGACTGTTCACGAGCGCCGCCGCGAACGCCGCCGGGTGGTGCACCTTCAGCCACGAGCTCGCGTAGACGAGGAGCGCGAAGCTCGCGGCGTGGCTCTCGGGAAAGCCGTACTCGCCGAAGCCCTGGATCTGCTTGTAGAGGCGCTCGGCGAAGTCCTGGGTGACGCCGCGCGACGCGAAGCCCTGGATGAGGCGCTCGCGGTGACGCTCGAGGCGACCGTTCTTCTTCCACGCCGCCATGTCGCGCCGGAGCTGATCGGCCTGGCCGCCGGTGTACCCGGCGCCGACGATCGCGAGCTGCATCACCTGCTCCTGGAAGAGCGGCACGCCCAGCGTTCGCTCGAGGATCGGCGCGAGGATGGGGTGCGGCGAGTCGGGCGACTCCTCGCCGCTGCGCCGCCGCAGGTACGGGTGCACCATGCCGCCCTGGATGGGGCCGGGGCGCACGATCGCCACCTCGACGACGAGATCGTAGAAGGTGCGCGGCTTGAGCCGCGGGAGCATCGACATCTGCGCGCGGCTCTCGATCTGGAAGACGCCGACGGTGTCGGCCTTGCAGAGCGCGTCGTAGACGGCAGGATCCTCCGCCGGGATGCGCGCCATGCGATCGATCGCGCTCCCCTTCCCCAGTTCATCGCCGAGAAAATCGAGCGCCTTTCTGATCGCAGTCAGCATCCCGAGGGCGAGGACGTCGACCTTGAAGAAGCCGAGCGTATCGAGATCGTCCTTGTCCCACGGGATCACCGTGCGGCCGGCCATCGTCGCCGGCTCGATGGGGGCGATCTCGGTGAGCGACGTCGACGAGAGGACGAAGCCGCCGACGTGGATCGACAGGTGGCGCGGCGTGCCGTAGAGCGCCTGGGAGATCGTGAGCACCTGCTGGATGCGCGCGTCGTTCGCGTCGAATCCGGCCTCGCGGAGGCGCGACGGCATCATGGCGTCCTTGCCGTCCGCCCTCTCCCAGTGCGTCACGACGGTGCTCAGGCGATCGACCTGCTCGAGCGACAGGCCGAAGACCTTGCCGACCTCGCGGAGCGCGGATTTTCCCCGGTACGAGATGATCTCGCTCACCATCGCCGCGCGCTCGCGACCGTAGCGCTCGTAGATCTCCTGGATGATCTCCTCGCGACGCTCGTGCTCGAAGTCGACGTCGATGTCCGGAGGCTCGTTCCTCTCGGCGGAGAGAAACCGCTCGAAGAGGAGGCTCGAGCGCGCCGGATCGACCGCGGTGATCCCGAGGCAGAAGCAGACCGCGCTGTTGGCCGCGCTACCTCGCCCTTGGCAGAGGATGTCGCGCCGGCGCGCCATCTCGACGATCGTGCGGACCGAGAGGAAGTACGGCGCGACGTCGAGCTTGGCGATGAGGGCGAGCTCCTTGTCGATCTGGGCGGTGACGCGCGCAGGGACCTCGGCGCCTGCGTAGCGCGCGCGCCCCCCCTCGAAGGAGAGGCGGCGGAGCGCGTCGTTCGGCGTCTCACCGGGGTAGGCGGGCTCCTCGAGCTCGCTCGGGAAACGGTACTTGAGCTCGGAGAGCGAGAAGCGGCAGGCGTCCGCGATCTCGACGGCGCGAAGAATCCACTCGGGCCTGTCCGCGAAGACGCGCGCCATCTCGGCGTGCGACTTGAGGCATGCCTCGGTGTTGGGGGAGAGCGCGCGGCCGGCGGCGTCGAGCGTCATCCCCTCGCGGATGCAGTGGAGCACGTCGAGGAGCGGCTTCTCCTCGCGGCGGGCGTAGCGGGCGGAGTTCGTCGCGACGACCGGGATCCCTGTGCACCGCGAGAGCTCGAGCACGTCGCGGACGCGCGCGTCGTCGTCCCCGTCCTTGTGCCGGTGGACGGCGAGGCTCGCGCGCGCGCCGAACGCGGCCTGGATGCATCCTGCATCCTCCAGGGACCACGCCGGTTCCCCGCTCGAGCACGGGACGAGCGACGCCCACAAGCCGTCCGCGTTCTCGCACACGAACGCGAGCGGGACGCCGGCGTAGAGGTTGCGCGGAACCCCCTCCTCGTCCCGCGCCTGGCCCTTGGGGTGGAGGCGGTGGCTCTCGGTCAGGATGCGGCAGAGGTTTGTGTAGCCTGCATGGTTCTCGACGTGGACGAGGAGCGTGCGGTACGGCGCCTCGCCGTCCGCGGACACGGACAGCTCGCACCCGACGACGAGGCGCACGCCCGCCTCCTTGCACGCCTCCCACGCGCGGACCATGCCGTAGAGACCGTCGCGATCGACGATGCCGATGGCGTCATGACCGAGCGCACGCGCGGTGTCGACGAGCTCCTTCGGCGAGGACGCCGCGAGCAAGAACGAGAAATGGGAGCGCGCCGCGAGCTCGACGTACGGCATATACTGAACATAATATCAGTATCGTCGTGACGCAAGGTTCGAGAGCCGTGATCCACGACGGTTCCCTGGTCGCACCTCGTCTGGCGTCGTGCATTCTACGGGTCATGGCTTCTCCCCTCGTATCGCCCGAAGAGCTGCGCGCGCGCCTGGGCGGCGTTCGCCTCCTCGACGCCCGGCCCGGCCCCGACGCCTACGCCGCAGGGCACCTGCCCGGCGCGCTCCACGCCGATCTCGATCGCGATCTGAGCGCCGCACGGCGCGAGGGGCACGATCCGGCGAACGGCGGCCGACACCCGCTCCCGTCGGCCGAAGCGTTCGCGCGGCAGCTCGGCGCGTGGGGCATCGGGCCGGACGACGACGTGGTCGTTTACGACGCGGCCGGCGGGGCGAACGCCGCGTCGCGCGCGTGGTGGATGCTGCGCGCGCTCGGGCACACGCGCGTGCAGGTGCTCGACGGGGGCCTCGCCGGCGCGCTCGCCGCGGGGCTCGCGACCGAGACGCGCGCGGCCGAGGTGACGCCGAAGGCAGACCATCCGCAGCACGGCTGGATTCTGCCGACGGTCGATGCGAGCGCCGTCGATGCGCGGCGACAGTCACCGGCGTCGAAGGTGCTCGACGTGCGCAGCGGCGAGCGCTTTCGCGGCGAGAGCGAGCCGTTCGATCCGATCGCCGGACACATCCCCGGCGCGCGGAACGTTCCGTTCGCGGAGAACCTCGGGCCCGACGGGCGGTTCAAGCCGGCCGCGGTGCTCCGTGCGCTCTACGAGGAGCTGCTCGCGGGCGTCGATCCCACGAGCCTTACGGTGCACTGCGGCAGCGGCGTCACTGCGTGCCACACGCTGCTCGCCCTCGAGATCGCGGGACTCCCGGGCGCCGCGCTGTACGTCGGGAGCTGGAGCGAGTGGTGTCGCAGCGAGCGGCCGCAGGCGAAGGGCGCGTAGCGTCAGTCCACCCACCCGCGCAGCGCCACGCTCGGCGGGTCGGTCGCCGTCGCGTCGGGTCCAGTACGCGCGATCTCGACCCACGCCGTCGCCCCCGCCGCTTCGAGCCACGCGTGACCGTAGTCGGTGCGGGCGAATCCCTTTTTCCACCACTCGACCGCCTCGAGGCGACGCGTGATCGTGACCCGCGGCGACGACGCGAGGAGCTTTCGCTGCGGGAGGATGCGCGTCGGCTCGACGGCGGCGCCCTCGAGCGAGGCGAGGCGCGGGGACTTCTCCGCGCGAACGCCGTACGGCAGGAGCACCGCGCGATCGAGCGGGGACCATCGGTTGGTGAGCGCGAGCCGGCCCACCGCCCCATTCCCCAGCTCCGCCACGAGCTCGGCGACGAGGCGCGGCAACGCGCGATCGGCGCGCGCTTCGGGGACGAACAGATCGAGCGCCTGCGCGCCGCGAGGGGCGAGCTCCGGCGCACGGAGCGCGGCGCCCAGCACGGGCGCGGTGACCGTGAACGACTCGAGCTTCGCGCGCAGGACGGCGAGCAGCTCGTCCTCGCGTACGAGCGGCACGGGGAGCGAGACGGCCACCGTACGGACGGGCGGACCGTCCTTCACGAGCGCGCGATCGAGCTTCAAGACGAGCTCCAGCCGTGTCGCACCTACCCCTCGCCCTTCGAGGCGCGCGGCGAGCATCGTCGACAGGCGTTTGGCGACGAAGACGAGCGCGTCGGTGCTCGTGATGCCGTACTCGAGGTCGACCTTCTCCTCCGGCACCTCGGGCGGGACGTACGGCGTGAGCGGCGCGCGATCGTCTCCGTCGAGGAGCGCGAGCACCTCCGCCGCGTTCGGGCCCAGGCGGACGCCGAGCCCCTTGCGCGGGAGCGCCTGCACATCGGCGATCCGCCGGAGGCCGGTGCTCGTGAGCCAGCGGAGCGTCTCGCCGTCCACCGGGAGCGCGGACACCGGCAGCGGCCCGAGTGCGCGCGCCCCTTGCCCGGGCGGCGCGAGCGTGACGTCCTCACGCGCGTACCAGGCGAGCTGCGCAGCGATGCGCGGCCCGTCCGCCACTCCCACACGGCACGCGTGGCCGAGCGCACGCACGCGCGCGAAGAGGGTGCGGGCGAGCGCCTCTTCGCCACCATAGAGGTGCGCGCAACCGCTCGTGTCGACCCAGACGCAGTCGTCTGGTTTCGACCACGCTCGGGCAAGAGCCCGAGACGTGCCGTCTTGTTTCGACCACGCTCGGGCAGGAGCCCGAGACGTGCCGTCTTGCGAGGACATCGACGTCGTCGCCCCGAACGAGAGGAGCGCCTCCGCCAGGCGCGCGAGCGCCGCGGTCACCGATCCCTCGTGCACCACGCGCACCGACAGCGTCGCGGCGCGCGCGCGTGCGGCGGCGATCGTGTGCCCCGGTCGAACGCCGAGCGCGTACGCCTCCGGCGAGACCTCGTCGAGCCGGGTGTTTCCGAGGAGCGAGCGCTCGTCCTTCACCGCCCCGCCGGCCCGCGCGACGACGATCGCGATCGCGCCGTCGCCCGACGCGAGCGAGGCGTCATGGTCGCGCGCGAGCTCGAGGCGCACCCGCGGCAGGACGACAGCGAGGATCCGCCTCACGAGCCGATCCCGAGCCGCCGCCCGTCGCCGCCCGGCCCCGACCCAGCCCCCGGCCCCACACCCCAGCCCAGCGTCTTCTTGAGCCCGACGCGCCCGCGTCTGTCCTTCGCGACGCGCACGGTGAGGCTCTCGGGTCCGCGCTCCAGCTCGAGCCGCAGCGCCACCGGCCACTGCGCGCGCCGCGGCTGATCCCGATCGGTGATCAAGATGACGCGCGCGCCCCCCTCCTCCGCGAGGATCGCGAGCTTTCGCACGATCACCTCCGGCTCGACCGCCCGCCGCCGATGTTCCCCGACCCCCTCTCCGGGTAGCGACCCACGGGAGCGTAGGGGCGGAGCCCCTCGGAGCCCGCCGCAGGCGCAGGCGTCCATGTCGATGACGAGGACGTCTAAGGCGCGCGCGGCGGCGACCTTCACGGCGATGCGTCCGAGCTCCGCGCGCGGTGGGCGGACGACGAGCAGGCGCGCGAGGTCCACCCCTGCGCGCGCGAGCCCCGGCGCGTAGAGCGTGCCTTCCGGATCGAGCCACGCGCACCACGCGCGCGGATCCTTCTCTTGCGCCGCGCGCACGGCGGCGATGGCCACGCTCGTCGCCCCGCCGAGCGCGCGCGGGGCGGCGAGCTCGATCACCCCTCGCGGCAACCCGCCGTCAGGGAGCGCGTCGTCGAGCGCGCCGCCGAGCAGGAGCGGCGCGGCCTCCCGCGAGTGCAACAGCGAGGCGATCTCGGACGCGTGCGAGACACGCGTGCCGAGCGAGGCGAGGAGGATGTCGAGGGCGGCCGCCATGGTACTGAACAAATTATCAGTACTCGGGCCCTCGCGCAAGCTGCGCGCGGTCGATCTACAGAAGCGTGTAGGTCAAGACCTCGTTCGCCCCGACGAACTCGAGCAGCGTCGTCCCGTTCACGACCGAGTAGCTCCGCTGGGTGGTGCGCGCCGTGGGGCACGTGAGGGTGAACGTCAGCGTGAAGCCAGTCGACGTGCCCGCATCGCTGGTCACCGACGAGATCGTGAACGTGCCGCCCACGTCGACCGCCGGCGCGGGGGCCGCGGACTGCGAGAGGAGCTCGAACCTGGTGCCGCCGAAGGACTGCACCTCTTGCGTTGTCACGCCCGTCGCGCCGGTGGTGCCGCCCGGACCGGTGAAGATCGTGTCCTTCGAGAGCACGTACGTCCCGTCCGCGATCGCTCCCCCCGCCGGCACCGGCACGGCCTCGGCCACCTGCTGCTGCCCGATGATCGACGCGTTCGTGAGGGCCAGCGTGTTGCACGCGCCGCCGTCGGAGCCACCGCCATCGGTCGCGCCGCCGTCCGTGGTCCCCCCACCGCTCGACCCGCGACCTCCGCCGACGACACCCCCCGCCGACGTCTCCGTGCTCGCGGGGTGATTGGACTTGGCCGAGCAGGCGCCGAGAAGGACGAGCGACGCGACGGAGCTGAGCAAGGCGATCCGTGAAAGCATGCCTCAAGGCTAGTCCGCACGACGGCAAAGGCCAGTTCCTTGCCGAGCGCGATCCCCCGCCCTTCGCGCACGCTACTTCTTGGGAAGCGCGTCGCCGATGCCGAACACCTGATCGGCGCCGGCCGGCACCGTGATCGTGGACGCCTTGAAGTCGTCGCCCACCGGCTCGTACGGTCCGCCCAGGCACTGCGCGAGGAACGTCTCGGCCACGGCGTTGAACGCGGTGCGGTTCGCCGGACGCGCGAAGCCGTGACCTTCGTCGGGGAAGAGCACGTAGGTGACCGGGATCTTCTTGTCCTGCATCGCCTTCACGATCTGATCGGACTCGGCCTGCTTCACGCGCGGATCGTTGGCCCCCTGCCCGATCAAGAGCGGCTTCTGGATGCTCCCGACGCGCGTGAGCGGCGAGCGCTCGGTGAGGAGCTTCTTGCCGTCGTCGGTGCGGTGATCGCCGACGCGCTTGGCCATCTGGTCGATCTCCGCCGCCCAGTACGGCGGGATCGTCGACAGGAGCGTGACGAGGTTCGACGGGCCGACGATGTCGACGCCGCACGCGAACGTGTCCGGCGTGAACGTCATCCCCACGAGCGTCGCGTAGCCGCCGTAACTGCCGCCCATGATCGCGATCTTCGCGGGATCGGCGATTTTCTGCGCCGTGGCCCACGCGACCGCGTCGAGCAGATCGTCGTGCATCTTGCCGGCCCACTCCTTGTTGCCGGCGTTGATGAAGCTCTTGCCGAAGCCGGTCGACCCGCGGAAATTCACGCTGAGCACGGCGTACCCGCGGCTGGCCAGCCACTGGTGGGAGCGGTTGTACCCCCAGTCGTCGCGGCCCCACGGACCCCCGTGGACGAGGAGCACCGTCGGGAGCGGGCGATCGGGCCGGCCGCTCGCTTTGGGATCGGTGGCCGTCGGGAGGGTGAGGTAGCTGACCAGGTCGAGCCCATCGCGCGACTTGACGGCGACGGGGTGCATCTTCGCGAGCTTGACCGACTCGAGCGACTTGGCGTTCGTGAAGAGGAACGTCGCCTTCTTGGTGTCGCGATCGTACCTGTAGAAGCGTACGGGGCCGTCGGACAGAACGTACGCGACGATCCAGCGCTTCTCGTCGAGCGAGCGGCTGGGGACGAGAAGATCACCGTCGGCCACCGCTGCGAGCGCGGCGAAGTCCTTCTCGAGCGACTTGTCGAGCACCTTCCAGCGCGCGCGATCGTAGGTGACGCGCACGGCCTCGATGCGCTTCTCGGTCGGGTGGCGGAGGACCTCACCGATGTCGGCCTTCTCGTCCTGGGCGATGACCCCGGTCTTGCCGGTCGCGAGGTCCACCGAGACGAGCGCGGCGGTGTTGCGACCGCGGCTGTCCTTCATGAGGACGTTCTTCTCGGCCTTGTCGAGGTCGAGCGCCTCGGTCGTGAGCGTGTCCTCCATCGGGATCTTCGACCACGTCTTCCACTCGCCCTTCGCCGCCGGAAGCGAGATCTCCTGGCTGCCGTCGGGCTGCGGCTTGAACGCGAGGCGGACCTTGAAGTGATCGTCGGTCAAGAAGCCCGCATAGCCGTCGTTCTTCTGCACGAGCGTGCGCTCGCCGGTCTTGAGATCGACGTCGTAGAGGTCGTGGTACCGCTTGTCGCGATCGTTGAGGCCGATCTGGACCTTGCCGGGGATGAGGTGGCTGAGGCCGGCGATCTGGGCGTTCACGCCGTCGAGCGGCGTGAGATCCTTGGTGGTGCTCGCCCGCAGGTCGACGCAGAAAATGTGCCAGTTCTCGTCGCCGTCCTTGTCCTGCGCGTAGAGGATGTGATCGTTCGTGAACGCCCACTCGTAGCGGCGGATGCCGCGCTTCTTGTCTTGCGTGACCGGCTTGGCAGACGCGACGTCATCGGCCGAGCCGACCCACACGTTGAGCACGCCGTCGACCGGCGCGAGGAACGCGAGGCGCTTGCCGTCGGGGCTGATCTTGGGCTGCGCGTGATCGAAGTCGGCGAAGAACACCGTCCGGTGCGTCAGGCTCGCATCGGCGCGAGGCGGCGTCGCGGTCGTGACCGGCGGGGGCGCGACGGTGGCAAGCGGAGGGGCCGTGGTGGTCGTGACCGGCGGCGTCGGCGTCAGCGGCGGAGGCGCCTCGCCGCACGCGGCCGCGAGGAAGGGGAGCAGGGCGATGGCGAGGGACCGGCGGTGCGTCATGGCCGACGGTCGTACGCCAAAATCCGCCCGTCGCCCAGAGTGCAGCAGACCTCGCCGCGCTCGACAGAAGAGTGGTAAACGCCACGGGCGGCATGCTCTCCCTCGCGTTCGCGTCCGGCACCCTCGAGCTTCGCGATGCCCCCGAGGGCCTCGCGCTGCCGCCGTCGTGCGTGTGGGACGAGCGCACGCGGTGCCATCGCGCCTCCGCCCTCGACTACGCCGACGTGGTGCGGGCCCTCGTTCGCGACAAGGTCGAGTACCAGGACCACGCGCGCCGGTACGAAGAGCTCACCGAAGGCGCGCGCGTGAGGCGCGAGCCGCGGCCGTTCCAGACCGAGGCGCTCGACGCTTGGCAAGCGGCGCGCGGTCGCGGCGTCGTCGTCCTGCCGACGGGAGCAGGCAAGACGCACGTGGCGATGCTCGCGATCGATCGCAAGAGGCGGAGCACGCTGGTCGTGGCGCCGACGCTCGACCTCGTGCGGCAGTGGTTCGATCTGCTCGGCGCGACGTTCGGGGGCACCATCGGGCTCGTCGGCGGCGGCGAGCACGACGTGCGCGCCATCACCGTCACCACGTACGACTCGGCGTTTCTCCACATGGAGCACCTGGGCGCGCGCTTCGGCCTCGTCGTGTTCGACGAGTGCCACCACCTCCCCGGTCCTGCCTACACGCACGCGGCGCGCTCCTGCCTCGCGCCCTTCCGCCTCGGCCTCACGGCGACCCCCGAGCGGGCCGACGGGCGGGACGCCGAGCTCTCGCACCTCATCGGCCCCATCGTCTACCGGAAGGACATCGTCGAGCTCTCGGGGAGCTACCTCGCCGACTACGACGTCGAGCACATCGAGGTGGAGCTCACCCTGGCGGAGCGCGAAGAGCACGACCACGAGCGCGCGATCTACCGACAATTCGTGGTCGATCAGGGCATCCGCATGGGGAGCCCTGCCGGCTGGGGCGAGTTCATCCTGCGCAGCAGCATGAGCGACGCCGGCCGCCGGGCGATGGCCGGCTACCGTCGCCAGCGCGAGCTCGCGTTCGCCGCGTCGGCCAAGCTCGAGACGCTGGAGCTGCTCCTCCACCAGCACCGTCGTGATCGCGCGATCCTGTTCACGCAGGACAACGCCACCGCGTACCAGATCGCGCGGCGGTTCCTCCTGCCGGTCATCACCCACCAGACCAAGGTGCGCGAACGCTCGGCGATCCTCGCGGGGCTGTCGGCCGGCACCTACGGCGCGGTCGTCACGTCGAAGGTCCTGAACGAGGGCGTCGACGTCCCGGAGGCGAACGTGGCCATCGTGCTCAGCGGCAGCGGCTCGGTGCGCGAGCACGTGCAGCGGCTCGGCCGTGTTCTCCGCAAGAAGGAGGGCAAGCGCGCGATCCTCTACGAGCTGGTGACCGCGAACAGCAGCGAGACGTTCACCAGCGAGCGGAGGCGCGAGCACAGTGCTTACCGCTGATCTCGTCAACGCCCGCCGCAAGAAGGGCGAGCTCGTCCTCGCTACGCTGAGCGACGAGGGGCGCGCGCGCGCCACGGAGCTCGCCGCCCAGGTGGTCTCGATCGTGGAGGCGCACGTGGGCCGGACGCGGGGTGAGGTGGACACGGCGCTCGCGGCGATCGACGCAGGCGCGCGGGATCGGCGGCTGAAGGACGGCCTCGTGAAGCTGGCGCTCGATCGGTGCGAGATGGACGCCGACGTGTCGGTCGACCCCGCGGCCCTGCGCAAGGCGCTCTTCGAGCGAGCGACGCAGGCGCGGCGCGACGCCGAGAATGTGCGGGCCTTCGATCGCGCGGAGATCGTGGGCGAGATCGCGCGGGCGCACGGCCTCGAGGCCGCGGCGGTCGAGCGCGCGATCTTCGCCGACCTGCGCGAGGCGCACGAGCTTCGCCGCTTCGAGCCGACGACGCCGCGCGCCCTGGTGGCGGCGTGGGAGCACGGTCAAGCGCAGGCGGTGCTCCTGCGCGCGGTGTCGGTCACCGTCGAGGTCACCTGCAGAGCGGCGGGCGCGGTGCGCGCGCTCTTCGGGCGCCTCAAGTTCCTTCGCCTCCTCTTCCAGATCACGAAGGGGGACGAGGCCGGCACGTTCCGCATCGTGATCGACGGGCCGTTCAGCCTCTTCGACTCGGTCACGAAGTACGGGCTGCAGCTCGCGCTGGTCTTGCCCGCGCTCGAGGCGTGCGACCGCTTCCGTCTCGAGGCGAGCGTGCGCTGGGGCAAGACGCGCGAGTCCCTCGTCTTCCGTCTGGCGGGCGGCGCAGCGGCGGCCGCGTCCGGCGAGCTCCCGCTCCCCAGCGAGGTCGCCGCGCTCGTCGCGAGCTGGAACGAAGCGCGTTCCGGCTGGAAGGTGGCGCCATCCGCCGACGTTCTCGATCTGCCTGGTGTCGGCGTGTGCGTCCCCGACCTGGTCTTCGAGAAGAACGGCGCGCGCGTGCACCTCGAGGTGATGGGCTACTGGAGCCGCGACGCGGTGTGGCGGCGGGTCGAGCTGGTGGAGAAGGGCCTCGCCGAGCGCGTGCTCTTCGCCGTGAGCGCGCGCCTGCGCGTGGGCGAAGAGGCCCTGAGCGACGCCCACGCGAGCGCGCTCTACGTGTACAAGGGCCAGCTCTCCCCGCGGGCCATCGAGGAGCGCCTCGACAGGCTCGCCGCGCGGGGGTGACGGGCAGCACGCTGCCCCCCCGGCTCAGCCCGGGTGCTGCATCCACCACGTCCGAGCGACGGCCTGCACGATCGGGATGCGGAACGCCGGATTCGGGTGGCTCCGCAAGAAGCCGATCGGGTTGAGCGGCGAGACGCCGGCGGCGCGCTCCATTCGCGCGAAGTAGTCGAGGAGCGCGAAGGCGCCGGCCTCGGTCCAGCGGAAGCCCATCCCCATGCGCGCGCGGCCAGTGTCGAGCACGTTGACGCAGCCGGCGCCGTCGGCGGCGACCTCGTTGGGTTGGTTCAGCCCGGGCAAGATGTTCGTCACGAGGTTCGCGAGGCCCGCGGGGCTGGGCCCGCCCGTCATCGCTTGCCCGTTCGCGCAGCCGGTGTGACCCAGGTAGTGATGCCCGAGCTCGTGCCCGAAGGTGAAGGCGACGATGTCGTCGTAGATCTCGTGCGCGCGTGAGAGGCGCCGCGGGTCAGCGAGCGCCTGGGGCGGGATGATTCCAGGCGGCAGCGCGGGGCTCGCCTTGTCGCTCTTGACGAGCTGGGGGATGACGACGCTCGCGTATTGCTCGTAGGTCTTCGTGCCATAGAGCTCGTCGGTCGCCTTGGTCTGCGCGATGGCGTCGACCGCTTCGAGCAGGCCCTCGGTGCCGGCCAGGTACGGGGCCCCCTTCTCGTCGCACCCCGCGAAGGCGTTTACCTCGTTGGGGTTCGGATCGAAGACGAGCGGGATCCCGCGCACGCGGGCGGCGTTCGTCGGCGAGAGGGACGCGATGAGCTCGGCCAGGACGCTGCGCACCTCGTTCTGCCACGCGACGGGGCCGACGAGCGGAAGAAGGAGGGGGCGCTGCGGCGCCGGCTGAGGCTGCGGTTGCGGTTGCGGTTGCGGTTGCGGTTGCGGCGCCGGGTACGGCTGCTGCGGGTACTGCTGCGGGTATTGCTGCGGGTATTGCTGCGGGTACTGCTGCGGGTACTGCTGCGGGTACTGCCGCGGCTGAGGCGGCGGGGTCTGGGAGGACGAGCCCGCGCACGCGGCGAGCAGGAGCGCCGGCACGGCGAGCAAGCGGGAAAGGCGCAGCGGCTTCATCGGAATCACGTCAGGAAGATAGCCCGCGCCTCGCCAAATAGCGCGCCCGGAACGCGCACGAGGTCACGAGTCCCCGAGAGCCCCGGGCGGCAAGCTGACCGCGCCGGCGCCGGCGACGCCGCGTAGCGCGTTCATGAACGAGCGCGCGTCCTGGAAGCGGTCCTCGGGCGGGGGCGCGACGGCGCGAGAGATGATCGCCTTCCAGTCCGGTGGGATGACGACGCTCTGAACGCCGCTCTCTGCGATGCCGGGCGCCATCGACGGCTGACGCCACAGCTCGCCCGGCGACGTCGGCGGCGGCTCGCCGGTGAGGCACTCGTAGAGCACCGCGCCGAGTGCGAAGATGTCGCTGCGCGCGTCGACCGTGCCACCCTCGGTCTGCTCAGGCGACATGTACCCCGGCGTGCCGACGGGCGCGCCCATGTTGGTGATGCGCGTCTCCTCCCACTCGACGCGCGCGATGCCGAAGTCGAGGAGCTTCACGCGTTCGGTCGTGGGATCCTCGTCCACCGGGCACAGAAAGATGTTCGACGGCTTCACGTCGCGGTGCACGACGCCGGCCGCGTGGACGGCCCCGAGCGCGTCGGCGATCTGCAGCGCGAACGGCAAGAGCTCCGCCGGTGTGAGGCGCCCTTTGGTCTTCAGCCGCGTCGCCAGCGACTCGCCGGCGAGCAGCTCCATCACCATGTACGACGTGCCGTCGGCGAGGTGGCCGTGGTCGAGCACCTCGACGACGTTCGGGTGCCACGCCAGGCCCAGCGCCTCGGCCTCGCGGCGCAGGCGATCCGATGCGACCGCGTCGTGCGCCGCCGCAGCGCGCAGGAGCTTGATCGCCACCGGGACCCCGTCTGCGTTGCGCACGGCCTCGTAGATGACGCCGCTGGCCCCGGAGCCCATGCGCTGGCGGATCTTGTATTGCCCGGCGACGACGGTGCCGACGAGATCGCCGGCCGCTTCGCGCTCGGGGTTGTCGCGCAAGTGGAGCCCGCGCTCGAGCGCGTTCACGCGGGCGCCCTGCGCGGCGGTCTCGGCCCGGCGCGTGCGGTCCCGCGCCCACGCGGCGCCCAGCAGCGCTCCGGCGCAGCTCGCGACGGCGAGCGCAGTCTCGGTGCCGATCGTCGGATGCAAGAGGACGGGCAGCGCCAACAGGCCGGCGCCGATCAGGCCGCCCAGGGCGATCGCGCGCGGCGCGCTGGGGACCGACCACCTCACCTCGAAGGTCTGCGCGACGATGCCCGTGTCGCTGGAGGTCGAGGCGTTCGCGACGACCTCGACATTCGAATAGCCGTAGAGCGCCGGGACCGCGCGCAGCTCGGCGGCGCGCTGCGCCCCGAGGAGACCGTCCGTCTCGAGCGCCGGATCGTGCGCGAGGATCACGCGCCCCCGCCACAGCCCACGCCGCGCCTCCGTCGTCTCCCAGCGGGTCGTTCTGCCGTATTCGCTGTCGGCGCCTTCGAGCTTCGGGAACGCCTCTTCCGGGCCGTTGGCGCCACGCAGCGTCCGCATCCACACGCCGATGTTGTCCGGCTCGAGCAAGCGGGACCACGACGCCGCCACCGCCTCGCGCGACGTGAGCGCAACGAACGCGACGAGCCCCTTGTGCAAGGTCGAGAGCGGCAACTGCCGGGTCTCGTCCTCGAGATCGTCGCGATCGACGCCTATCTCCTCGAGCCACGCGTCAGCGACGGTCATCCCCTTCTGTGCCTCCAGCTCCTTGGCCAGGGCCTTGAGCTTCGAGGCGGTGCACTGCCCCGCGGGGAAGGTACGGCGGTTCACGGAGATCCCTTGTCCGAAGCATCGCACCAAAGGCGCGCGCGCCATAGCCCAGCCTCGCGGGCATGTGGGCGCGCGTGTGCGCAACCACGTGGCCTACAGCTCCGGCCCGCCTGGCCGTTCACCGAGTCGATGTCCGCCCACGCCTCCCCCGTCGTCGTCGTCGTCGTCGAGGACGACGTGGCGATTCGCGGGTTCGCCTCGCACGTGCTCAGGAAGCGCGGCTTCACGGTGCTCGAGGCGGCCACCGCTGAGGTCGCGCTGGTGGTCCTGGGGACGCTCGAGCGAGGCGTCGCGCCGGTGATCCTCTCCGACAAGTGCCTACCGGGGATGACCGGCCTCGACATGATCGAGCGCGCCGCCGACGTGGTCGAGGACTTCGAGGTCATCCTCATGACCGCGTTCGCCGATCACGAGGCCCTGATGCGGAGCGTGGAGCTTGGCGTGTTTCGGTGCATCACCAAGCCGTTCCACGTCGACGATCTCGTGAGCGCCATCACGGCGGCGCGCGATCTCCTCGTCGAGCGCTGCGCGGCGCGCGCCCAGGCGCACTCACTCGAGGAGCGCAACGCGGCGCTCGAGCAGGAGCTGAAGGAGCGCGTGAGACGCCCGGCGGCCCGCCCCCTGCGCCACGGCGCGCTGCCCGCGGGGCTACGGATCCTCTTCGTGGACGACGACGCGCTCGTGCAGCGAGCCTACTCGCGTCTGTTCCCGCGCCAGAGCGTGCGCCTGTCGACGAGCCCGCAGGCGGCGCTCGAGAGCATCCTCGGCGACCCACCCGACATCATCGTCTGCGATCTGCACATGCCGGAGATGGACGGCTTCACCTTCTACGAGAAGCTCGCCGAGATCGCGCCCAACCTCGCCGCGCGCGTCGTCTTCGTGTCCGCCGCCGAGGTCCCCCCCGCGCGCGCGTCGAGCCTGACGCCCAAGGTGCCGCTCGTCCGCAAACCCTTCCAGGCCGCCGAGCTCGAAGGCATGGTCCTGCAGCTCCTGGCGTCGTAGAGACCCGTTCCGCGCTACGTTCCCGGCATGCCGGAGGCGCTGCTCCAAGGGGCGATCGTGCGTCGCGTCGATCTGGCGGACGCGGTGGCGGCGCTCGAGGTGCGGGCCCCCGGCGAGACGGTCGTGCTCCTCGTAGGGATAGCGCGCGGCCTGCGCGGCGTCGGAATCGTCTCGAGCGAACAGCGACGCGCGGCGTGGGAGACGCGCTTGCCCGCAGGCGCGCCGCGGACACGCGGCAGCGCGGGGACGCGCATAGAGGGAGGGCGCGTGGCGGGGCTGTCGCCGCGGGCGGTCGCGATCGAAGCGGGAGGCGCGGGGCTGCTCGTGACGTTGGGCCCCGTGCGCGTCGCCGTCGTCGAGGGCGGCGTGGAGTCACCCGACGGCGAGGAGACGCGCGCCGCCTACGAGGCGCGCGGCACGGAGCTGCTCGCGGCGCTGCGCGCGGAGGCGCACGAGCGAATGCGCGACGGGGTCGCGCGCGCCATCCACCGAGGCACCCTGAAGATCGAGCGGCGCATCAGCGCGATGCGCGGAGATCTCGCGCGCCTCGCCGACGCGGAGGCCCTGGCCGCGCAGGCGCAGTGGCTCATCGCCGCCGCCGTGCGCGCGCCGCGCGGCGCGACCTCGCTCGAGGTCACCGACTGGTCGAGCGGCGAGGCCCGCCCGCTCGTCGTGCCCCTCGACCCCGCCAAGCCCGCGCGCGCGCAGGTCGACGCGATGTTCCAGCGCGCGCGGCGCCTCAAGCGCGGCGCACAGATCGCCGAGGAGCGCATCGCCAAGGCGCAGGGGATCGTGGCCGGCCGCGCTGCAAGCCGCGTTCGCCAGGGCCCGCGCCCTCGCGCCCAAGGACGTGGCGCTCGACGCGTCGCCGCAGGGCTCCACCGCCGCCCCCAAGCAGGTCAAGAGCGCGCCGTTTCGCACCTTCGTGACACCGACCGGCGCGCGCGTCCTCGTCGGGAAGGGGGCGGCGCAGAACGATCAGCTCACCTTTCAGAACTCCCGTCCGCACGATCTGTGGCTCCACGCGAAGGGGCGAACCGGCGCGCACGTCGTGGTTCCCCTCGCGAAGAACACGACGTGCCCGGCCGATCTGCTCGTCGACGCCGCGCACCTCGCCGCGCACTTCTCGGAGGCGCGCGGCGAGGCCGTGGTCGAGGTGCAGTACACGCCGCGGCGCTACCTGCGAAAGCCCAGAGGGAGCGCGCCGGGGCTGGTGGTCGTGGAGCGGGAGAAGGTGCTGGCGGTGCGGCTGGAGGCCGGGAGAGTGGAGAGGTTGATCGAGGGGGAGGAGTAGCGCGCCGCTACTTCGCGCGGCGGCGCGAGCTGAAGCTCAAGACGAACGCGCTCGGGTGCGCCGTCTTGCCCCACGCGGTCGACATGAGGATGGGACGCACGCAGGAGTCGAACGAGCGGCTGTAGGAGTCGGTCGGATGGCCCACGCTCCTGGCGACGCCGGCCGCGTCGACGGTCACGGTGAAGCTGCTCGCGAGGGTGAGCACCTCGCTGCCCTGGTTGAAGTCGCTGCTCGGCGTGCCCTGGGCGCACGTGTCGATGCGGGGCATCAGCGCGTCGACGACGAAGTAGATGTGCTCGATGTGGTACGCGGCGCCCGCCGACACGCTCACGTTCGTCCGCCCGAACGACGGCGCGGACGCGCGACTCCCCGCGTCCTCTACCGGCACGGGCGGCGGCGGTGGCGGTCCACCATGCGGCACGCCGCCGCTCGCTGCAGCGGAAGACGGCGGCGTCGCCGGGAGCGGATCGGTCGACGGTCTCGACGCAGCGGCGGTCGCCGACGCGTCCGTGTCCGCCACCGCGGCGTCCGCGTCGCGCGACAGCGTGGTGGGCCTGCTGGCGGGCACGCCGCGTCGCGCAAGCGCCCCAGCGACGAGCGCGGACACGAGGACGAGCCCGCCGAAGACGAGCACGACGATGAGCAAGGCGCGCGAGCTCCCACCCGAGCGCTCCGCCGCTTGCCCCCCCTGCAAAACAGCGGGCCGCAAAGGGAGAGGCTGCAGTGGCGGCGCGGTGGGCGCTTGGTGCGGCGGGGGCGCCGAACGCATCGGGGCGACCATCGGCGCCCCCATCGAGGCGACCATCGGCGTGGTGACCATCGGCGCGGCGGACGTCGTTGGCGCGGTGACCGCCCCGCTCCACGGAGCGAGCGCGGCCAGCATCTCCTCCGCAGACCCGAACCGCGCGTCCGGTGACTTCGCCATGGCCCGCTCGACGAGCTGCGCGAGGCCCGGCGGCACGTCGGGCCGCAGCTGGAGGATGGGCGTCGGCAGCTTCTCGTCGATCGCGAAGACGAGCTCCGGCAAGCTCGACGCGTGGAACGGCATCCGTCCTGTAAGTGCATTATACATGCAAATGCCGACCCCGTAGAGGTCGGTACGCGGATCGACGGGGCGTCCGCGGATCTGCTCGGGCGACATGAACGCCGGCGAGCCCACCATCGCCCCCGTCGCCGTCAGCTGGGCGGCGTGGGGATCCCCCGCCTGCTTCACCACGCCGAAGTCGAGCAGCTTGACGAGATCCGCCGCCGCCGACGTGCTCGTCAGAAAGACGTTGTCCGGCTTCACGTCGCGATGCACGAGGCCCGCCCGATGCGCAGCCCCGAGCGCCGACAGGACCTGCGCGGCGATGGGAACGACCCGCGCCACCGCGAGCGCTCCGCCGCGCGAAATCACCTGCTGCAGAGACGCGCCCTGCAGCAGCTCCATCACGAGGAACGGCGGCGGACCGAGCTCGAAATCCGTCACCGCGACGATGTTCGGGTGCCCCAGCGCCGCCGCCGCCTGGGCCTCGCGCCGAAAGCGCGCCACGGCGTCGCCCATCATGGCGAGCTCGTCGTAGACGACCTTCACGGCAACCCGCCGCCCGAGCCCCTCCTGCACCGCCTCGTACACGGCGCCCATCCCGCCTGCCCCGAGTAGTCGAACCACCCGGTAACGCCCCCCGAGGAGCACGCCGGTAAGGTCGCGAGGTGTCACCTCTCGGACAGTAGAGCGAACGCCGTTTGACCGGGAAGCCCAAACGGCGGCCGCTGCCCACCCTGAAGCCGCCGGAAGCTCAATTGCCAACGGTGCGCGAGCGCCGCTGGGCCACGGACCGTAGGGCCCGGACGTCGGCGGGTTGAAGTGGCACTTGCCCTTGTCCACGACCGTGACGAAGGCGGTGCCGTTGATGTGTTGATGTAGCCGGTGATGGTGACGGGATTGGTCCCTGAGACCGTGCCGCTGAGCACGTCGCCGTCTGACCTCCACGCGGTGACGGCGCAGCGACGCGGGGAGCCGCCGGCGATCCGCTGTGGGGGCCAAGACGCACGCACGCACGCACGGTCGATCATGGCCAGGAAGGCTGGGATCCGACACCTTGGCTCCCCCTATGGGCGAGCACGGGAGTCCCCGCCAGCGGGACGAACCCCAGTATCGAGGCTCTTGGGCAGGGCCGGCTGGTGGCGTCGGTGCGAGGGAGTGACTGCGCCACGTACCAGATGATGTGGACCCAGAAGCTGGGCTTCAGCGCCTGGAGCTGGATTGGCGGCTGTGCAACGGACGGACCGGACCTGAGCTCGAAGTGGTGAGCGCCATGGCACTACGATTCCGAATCAGACACGCCTTGTGGGCCTTGGCGCTTGCCGGTTGCACGGGCGGAGCGTTGAGTCAGGGATCCGGTGATGCGGGGACGGGGGTGGATGCGCGCGCCGACGGCTCGGCAGGCGAAGCCGGAGGGGATGGGAGCTACCCTGCAGGCCGACTCAGCTGCAGTTTCTCCGGCGGTGACCCGGGCTGCTCCGGCTGAAGCGGGGGCTATCGACGCATCGGACTCAGGCGCTGAGTGAGCTCCTCTAGCGCCTCTTTCGCGACGCGCCGTTTGACCTCGCGTCCTTTGGCTACCGGTGCGCGCGCGCCGGCGAAGCGAAAGTGATACAGATTCGTAGTGCGCCTCGCGGACACGATCGGACGCTGGTTCGGCAGGGTCGAGGTCGTCATCGCCGGCGCGGAAGCCGCCCTCCGCGAAGGTGAGCAGGCTCTGGCGGCTGGAGACGCGATGCGAGCCCGCACGGCCGCACGGGAGGTGCTCGCCCGCGTCCCGCACTCGCCGCTCGGCCTCGCGCTCCTCGCCGACGCCTGCGAGCTCGGAGGCCTCGACGCGGAGCTGCAGCTCACGCTCGAGGAGCTCTCCGAGCGCGCCGGCCAGCGCGCAGACGTCTGGGTCCGGCTCGGGCGCGCGCGCGATCAAACGCGCGCGCCGCGTGAGGAGGTCCGTGACGCGTACGTCCGCGCGCTCGCCGTCGCCGAGCCCGGTAGCGGTGAGCGCCGCGAAGCGCTCCTCGCGCTCGCCGACCTGGACCTCGCGCAGGGCAACGGCGCGCGCGCCGAGCTTTGGCTCGATCGCGCCGCTTCGAACGCCGCGCCCGAGGTCATGCTTCGCCGCGCCGAAGCGCGCCTCGCGCAGAGCGACGTCGAGGGCGCGCGCAAGTGGCTGACGGGCCTCGCCAGCGACGCGACCGACGGCCGGGCCGCGCTCGCCCGCGGACGCGCCTTCGCGATGGCCGCGAGCGCCGAGGCGTTTCCGTCGCTCCTGCGCGCGTACATGCTCGACACTCCCGGCGCGAGCGAGGCCCTGTCGTCCACGCTCGCGTGGGTCACGACCGACGAGGCGACACGGGCGCGCGTACGCGCGGTGGTCGACGCCAAGGGCGAGGCTCCCCTCGCCCGCTTCCGCGCCGCGTTCGCCCGCGCCGACGGTCGCCGCGACGAGGCCCGCGCCGCGCTCCTCGACGCCGTTCGGGCGGGAGACGCCACCGCCGCGCGCCCCCTCCTCGACGCGGCGCTCCAGGATCGCGACACCGACGCCCTCCGCGGCGCGCTGGAAGCCCTGGACGCGAGCGGCGCCGGCGAAGAGCCGATCGCCGCGGACGCCCGCCGCCTCCTCGAAACGGAGTCGCCCGAGCGCACGCTCGACGCGCTCGGCGCCGTCACGACCGAGCGGGTCCTGCCGTGGGCGACCGAGCGCGCGCTCGCGACGGCCCGCGCGTGGGCCCCGGCAGGCGCGCCCGCAGCCTGGCCCGCGCTCCTCGGGCGCCTCGATTCCCACGCGCGCGCGCTGCACGATCTCGGGGCGCTGGGCGACGTCGCACAGCTCGCCATCGAGCGCGCGCGCCCGGTCCGCGTCGCCATCGTCGGCGAGTTCAACGCCGGCAAGAGCACCTTCATCAACGCCCTCATCGGCGCCGACGTCGCCCCCACCGGCGTCCTGCCGACGACCGCGACGCTGCACCACCTCCGCTACGCCCCCGATCCCATCGCGCGTGTGCTCTTCACGCCGCCCCACGAGCCGCCCGAGCGCATCGTTCGCGTCGAGGATCTCCGCGCGACGTTGAAGAGCGCGGAGAACGATCCGGTCCGCCGCGTCGAGATCCTCCTTCCCATCGCCTCGCTCACGCGCGTCGAGATCCTCGACACGCCCGGCTTCAACGCGCCCGACAAGCGCCACGCGGAGGTCGCCCGGGAGGCGTTCGAGGAAGCCGACGCCGCCATCTGGCTCCTCGACGCCGCGCAGCCGTTGAAGCAGACCGAGCGCGCGGTCCTCGAGGAGGCCAAGGCGGCGCGCTTACCGGTGCAGATGCTCGTGAACAAGGCGGATCGGCTCTCGCCCGACGATCTCGCCAAGGTGATGGCGCAGCTCGGCGCGGCGCTCGAAGAGGTCGGCCTCACGTCGTACACGCCGCCGATCGCGCTGTCGGCGCGCCTCGCCCTAAAGGGGCGCCTCGGTGACGCAGCGGCCCTGGCGGCGAGCGGCTGGAGCCACGTGCAGGCCCTCCTCGACGAGGAGCTCGTCGCCCGCAGCGCCGAGGTCAAAGAGCGCGCGCTCCGCCGCCGCGCCGCGCGCGTCGTGGCCAAGCTCGGGGCGAGCGCCGCGCGCGCGATGGAGGCCGAGCAAGCGGAGCGCGAACGGGAGGAGGCCCGCATCGTCCACCTCCGCGAGGCCGCCGTGCGCGTCGATCGCGACGCCGAATCGCTCGGCAAGCGCGTCGTGAGCGCGCTCGAGCCGGCCATGGCAGCGTGGCAGCGCGATCTGCGCGTCGTCACCGCCGGTCGCGACGCCGCCGGGGCCGCGCAGGATCCGAGCCTGGGGCAGTACCGCACCGATCGCGCCCTCGCGCACCTGGCCGGCCCGCTCGAGGCCGAGCTCGGCCTGCTCACGCCCGACACGAGCGCGCGACGGCTCCCCATCCGGGCGATCGCCCGCGCCAGCGTGCGCACGTTCGCGGGGTCCTCCGCCGGTTTCGACGCGCCCCTCGCCCCCCTGGCGAGCTCCGCCCTGGCCACTCTGGGCGAGGTCCTGAGCCGCGCCGCGGTCCCCGTCGCGAGCTCCGCCGCGGCGACCGGCCTCGTGCGTGAGCTCCGCGCGCTCTCCGAAGCCCTTGCGTGAGCCGCGATTTCCAGGCACCACAGTCAGACGCATGCGCCTCCGCCACCTCGTCGTCGCCGCCCTCGCCGTGGGCCTCGGCACGTCCGCGCGACCTCGACCTGCGGTAGCCGATCCCCTCCTCGAGGTCGGCGGCGACAAGATGAACGTCGAAGCCGAGCGCCTCGACGTCGACGTGAACGCCGGTGAGGCCGTCCTGACCGGCAAGGTCATCCTCTCGAAGGGCGACCTGAAGGTCAGCTGCCCCCGCATCGATCTCAAGTTCAACACCTCCCCCCACATCACCTGGGCGAAGGGCTCGGGCGGCGTCCAGGCCGACGTCCGCGGCGTTCACGCCGAGGCGCCCGAGGTCGAGCTCGACCTCGTCAAGCAGTCGCTCGAGCTCCGCGGCGGCGTCCGCTTCACGCGCGGTCAAGGCTGGCTGCAGGCCGAGAAGGCGACGATCGACATCGCCACGGCGAAGGTGTCGCTGACGCAGGTGAAGGGCTCGCTCCCGGTGCCGCCGCGCGGCCCGTGACCGCTGCGGCCGTGGCCTTGCGCGTCGACGCGCTCCGCGTCGTGCGCGGAGGCAAGGCGATCGTCCGCTCCGTCTCGCTCGAAGCCGCCGCCGGCGAGGTGCTCGGCCTCCTCGGTCCGTCGGGCGCCGGCAAGTCCACCCTCTTTCGCGCCATCGCCGGCGAGCTGCCGACGGAGAAGGGACACGTGCACCTCGGCGGCGACGACGTCACCTCCTGGCCGCTCTGGCGACGCGCGCGCCTGGGCCTCGGCTACGTCCCGCAGACGCCGAGCGTCCTCTGGGATCTCACCGTTCGCGGGAATCTGGAGGCGTTCTACCGCATCGTCCACGAGCGCGCCCCGACGTCGCGCGAGGTGAGCCTCGCCGCAGGGCGCGTCAACCTCGGCGACCGCCTCGACGTCGCCGCCGGGGAGCTGTCCGCAGGCGAGCGGCGCCGCCTCGAGCTCGCGCGCGCCATCACGCGGACGCCCAAGGTGCTCATCTGCGACGAGCCCTTCGCCGGCGTCGATCCGCAGGGCGCCGCCCACCTGGGCGAGCTCCTCCGCGGCCTCGGCGAGAGCGGCGTCGCCGTCATCCTCGCCGACCACCACGTCGCCGAAGCGCTGCACATCTGCACCCGCGCGACGCTGCTCCTGGACGGGGAGATCGCCGCCAGCGACGAGCCCGAGGCCTTCCGCGACCACCCGCTCGTCCGCGGCCGCTACCTCGGCAGCTGGCAGCGCTCGCTGCCCCCGCCGCCGCCCGTCAAGTAGCGCGACAGTGGCCAGCCCGGAGCGCCGCACGTGGCAAATGCCCGCAAGAGAGGCGGGATCGCACCGGCGCCGCCTGGCACGAAAGTCGCTGTGCGCGTTGCGTCCTGGGTGTTACCTTCGAGGGAAGAAGCGGATCTCGCAGTGGCCCGGGGGGATCGCGGAGCTCGGTTCTGATGGAAATCAAACAGCAACTAAAGCTCAGTCAGCAGCTGGTCATGACCCCGCAGCTGCAGCAGGCGATCCGCCTCCTGCAGCTTTCGCGCCTGGAGCTGATCGACGAGATCCGCAAGGAGCTCGACGCCAACCCGGTCCTGGCGGACGACGAGATCGATCCCCGCGCCCGCGGCCAGAAGACCGAGACCGGCGCCGCTCCGAACGAGCAGATCGACCCGGGCGTGGCCGCCAGCGCAGGCGACGAGCGGATCGAGCGCCTCGAAGACCGCATGCGCGCGGCCGATCCGAACGCCGGCCACCCCGACGAAAAGCGCACGCAAGAGATCGACTGGGAGCAGTTCCTCGAGAACCGCACCCTGCAGCAGCCGCTGCCCGCCAGTCGCGGCGGCTTCGAGGAGCTCCCGCCGATCGAGGCGAGCCTCACCAAGCAGCAGAGCCTCGTCGACCACCTCAAGTGGCAGCTCCAGCTCTCCGACTTCACCGACGACGAGCGTCGCTTCGCCGAGCTCGTCCTCGGCAACCTCGATGACAACGGCTTCCTCGACCTCAAGGGCACCGAGCGCGAGGACGGGACGCGCACGCCTGATCTGACGATCGAAGAGCTCGCCGAGGCGTCCGAGCTGAACCCCGAGGACGCGCCTGAGGTCCTGCGCATCATGCAGGAGTGGGATCCCGTGGGCGTCTGCTCGCGCGACCTCAAGGAGTGCCTCCTCGTGCAGGCCGAGGTCTTCGGCTACGAGGACCTCGAGGTCACGATCATCGACAAGCACCTCCACAACCTGGAAAAGCACAACTACCAGGCGATCGCGCGCGACCTGAAGGTGCCCGTCGAGGAGGTGTACGAGGCGGTCAAGGAGATCCAGAAGCTCGAGAGCCGCCCGGCCCGCAACTTCACGGAGACGGACGAGAAAAGCATCGCGATCACCCCCGACGTCTACGTCATCAAGGACGGCGGCAAGTTCGTCGTCTCCGACAACGATCGCGGCGTCCAGCGCCTGTACATCAACGAAGCCCTCACCAAGCAGCTCCTCCGCGATCCGAACGCCAAGGAGTTCATCGGCGAAAAGCTCCGCAACGCGCAGTGGCTCATTCGCGCGATCGAGCAGCGCCGAAAGACGATCATCCGCGTCACCGAGTGCATCGTCGAGAAGCAGCGCGACTTCTTCGAGAAGGGCGTGGCCTTCCTGAAGCCGATGATCTTGCGCGACGTCGCCGAGACCGTCGGCATGCACGAGTCGACGATCAGCCGCGTCACGACGAACAAGTACGTCCACACACCGCAAGGGCTCTTCGAGCTCAAGTACTTCTTCAACTCGTCGATCCGCCGCGTGGCCGAAGAGGACATCGCGAGCGAGAGCGTCAAGCAGGCCATCAAGAAGATCATCGACGGCGAGGACAAGCAGAATCCGCTGAGCGATCAGGCCATCGTCGAAATTCTCGCGAAGAACGACGGCATCCAGATCGCCCGCCGCACCGTCGCGAAATACCGCGAGATGCTCGGCATCCTCGCCTCCAGCAAGCGCAAGAAGCTGTTCTGACGTCGCCGCCGGGCGGCGATTCGCGTTGACCACGCGCGCCCGGGCGGGGATTCTCGGACCGTGACCGAAGCCGAAGGGTGCGCGCTGCTCCTCGCGAAGTTCACCGAAGCCGGGTACGCGATCGCGTCCGATTTCCACTTCCACGAGGGCGACATCGAGGTCGATCTCGACGGCTGGGACGCCAAGGCGCGCGTCGGCTACGAGTACATCACGCGCGAGGCGGGCGACGATCGCCAGTTCGACCTCGCCACGCTCGCCCGCTTCGAGATGCGGATGGAGAAGGGCGAGCTGTTCGTCCTCCTCGTCGACGAGCGAGGGGCCGTCACCAAAGAGGCGCTCGGCGCCGCGGCCGACGGCTTCCTCGCCGAGCTCAAGAAGCAGCGAGAAGCGATCGGGAGCGCGCCGTGAGCTGGGTCCCCGCCGAGCAGGTCCTGAAGACCGTCGAGTGGCAGCGCCAGGTCCTCGCCGAGCAGCAGAAGCGCATCGCCGACTTCAACGCGTACCACGCGACCGAGCGCCAGAAGCTCGAGGCCGAGCAGCGCGCCGCCGCGCACGATCTCGGGCAGGCCGTCCTCCCGCGCCTCGATCACCCGACGATCGCCGCCGCCGCAGAGGCCATCGGAATGGTCGGCCTCCCCGCCGAGAACGTCCCCGGACAGGTCGAGGCGCGGCGCCAGTGGCTCGCCGGCCGCCTGCAGCAGATCCTCACGACCCCGGACTACGCGCAGCGCGAGCTGCTCCGTCATCCGCGCACCGGCTCGCTCACGCGCGCGCTCGCCGAAACGCAGGAGTACCGCGGCCTCGCCAACCAGTTCGTCGCGACGTGCGAGGAGCACCCGCGGTTCGAGCAGTTGATGGCGGGGGCATGGGGCACGTCGGAGGAAAAGGCGGCGTGGTGGCGTTACAGCTACTGGCAGGACCGCTCCGCCGCCGCCGAGCTCGTCACCAAGACCGGCAAGCCGTCGTTCTCCGACGTTCGCGCGGAGTACGTCAAGGGCAAGGAGAACGTCGCGACGTACGACGCAGAGATCGCGCGCCTCCGTAACCAGATCGCCGCGGGCGAGGCGCTCGAGCGCGAGTACGCCGCGCTCTGGGACGAGCACCACGCCCTCGACGCGCGCGGCCTCGAGCACACGCGCGGGCGCATCGTGCAGCACCTGCTCGGCGTCGACGCGTCGGGAATGACTCAGCGCCTCCGCGCGGCGTCGTCGCCCTTCCTCATGCTGTTTCTCCGCGCGAGCGGCCTCGCGGCGAAGGTCAGCTACCTCGACGGAATCCAGCGCAGCAACGTGACCGAGCTGCAGAAGGACCTCGCCGCGCAGCAGCAGAAGCTCGTGAACGTCGAGCAGAAGACGCGAAAGCGCTGGGCGCCGATGCCCATCGCCAACTACCAGAAGCTCGCCGAGGACCGCCGCCCCCGCTACGAAAAGCGCTGGCAGCGCTTCGGCAAGACCTACCAGACCGTCTACGTCTACGACCGCTGGGACCGCGCGCGGTACTACGACGACATCCTCTGGTGGGACCTCATGACGCGCGGTCGCTACGACGGCTCGTACATCCCCGAGGTGCACTCGTATTACCAGAGCCACCCCGACTACCAGTTCGACCCGGACTGGAAGTCGCGCCAGGCGTCGTACGCGTACGACGACTACGCGCCCGCCAGCGCCGGCGGCGCCACGAACGACCACGGCATGAGCGAGCAGGGCGGGACGGACGACGCCGACGCGGCGGCGGCCTCGGTCGAGGCGGACGGCGCGGATCAATCGGGCGACGTGGACGCGTCGGGGGACGCTGCCGATCTGACGTCGACGGACGCGTCGTAACCCGCAATGGCGCGCGAGCCGCTCCGCGTCGTCTGCTACGCCGTGAACGGCACCGGCGTGGGGCACCTGACGCGCCTGCTGTCGATCGCGCGCTGGCTTCGCCGCTACGCGGCGGCGATGGACGAGAAGCTCGAGATCTGGTTTCTCACGTCGAGCGAGGCCGACGCGCTGGTCTTCTCCGAGGGCTTCGCCGCGTTCAAGATTCCGTCCAAGACGATCGTCGCCGAGACGGGGATCGACCGGCGCGCGTACCTCGCGCTCGCCAAGCAGTGGGTCTGGCACACGCTCGGCCTCTTGCGGCCCGATCTGTTCATCGTCGACACGTTCCCGCGCGGCTCGTTCGGCGAGCTGCTCGGCGCGCTCGATCTCTGCAAGCGCGCGGCATTCGTGTACCGCCCGGTGAAGCCGGAGATCGCGGCGCGCCCGGATTTCCAGGCGATGCTGTCGGTCTACGATCTCCTCGTCGTCCCCGAGGCCGATGGGCAGGTTCTCACACCGCCCGGCGTCGCCGATCGGCTCGTGCACGTCGGCCCGGTCTTGTCGCGCGAGCGGTGGGAGCTTTTGCCCCGCGACGTCGCGCGCGAGCAGCTGGGCGTTCGCGATCCCGCCGCGCGGTGCGTCTTCGTGTCGGCGGGCGGCGGCGGCGACAAGCACGCGGAGGCGCAGCTGCGGAGCACGGTCGCGGCGCTCGCCGGCGATCCGAAGCTGCACGTCGTCGTCGGGCTCGGACCGCTCTACCGCGGGCCCCCCTTTCCCGGTGTCACGACCCTCACGGGCCGCGCAGCAGCGTCGATGCTCGCCTTCGACGCGGCGGTGTGCGCCGCCGGCTACAACACGTTCGGCGAGCTGATGTTCGCCGGCGTCCCCACCGCGTTCCTCCCGCAAGACAAGCTCGCCGACGACCAGCACGCACGGGCGCAGCGCGCCGTCGAGAAGGGCGCTGCGGCGATCCTGGCGCCGGACGACGACGTGCGCGCGATCGTGACGGAGCTGATGTCCCGACCGGGCGCGCGCGACGCGGCGAGGACCCTGGTGGCCGAGAACGGCGCGCGCGTCGCCGCCGCGGAGCTCCTTCGCCTGGTGGTCACGCCGTCGCGCGTGGATCGCGTCGAGGAGGCGCTGGGCGACGCGCTGCTCGGCCGGATCGCCGCGAACGGGACCAAGCGCGAGCTCGAGATCCTCCACCTCGCGCATCGCCTCGCGAAGGACTGCGAGGGGGCCGCGCTCGCCGAGGCGGTCGCCCTCGCCGCCGACCTGCGCGGCGTGCACGACGCGCGCGAGCTTCGCCGTCTCGTCGACGCGCTCGTCCGAGACCTTGGCTCGGCGGCGCCTCTGGCCAAGCGCGCGGCGGCCTGCGCGAGCGCCCTCGCCGAGCGCGGCACGCTCTGTCCCGGCGACGCCACGCTACGCGGGTAGCTCTCCCTGCGGCGCCTCCTGCTCGTCGTCGTCCTCACGCCGCTCGGTGAAGTAGCGCCGCGCCCACGCGTGCAGCTCCGGCTTGTCGCTCGCCCACTCCCAGCACCCGCTGCCGGAGATGCGGATGTCCTGTCTGGGATCGAACGCGAGGCCGTAGAGCTCCTTGTTGCGCTGCGAGTAGCGCCGGTTCGCCATCGTGCCGTGCCACAAGTGGAGGACGCGCCCGGGCGTGAACAAGAGCCGGGCGCCGACGTCGTCGTGGAGCTTCTGGCACCATCGCCGGAAGTGCTGGCGGTGCTTTCCGCCGCTCCCCGCGATGCGCTTGATGCACGAGGACTCCCAGTCGCCAGCGAACGCGTGGGCCATCATGTGATCGCCGCTGCCAGCGATGCACGCGTCGTAGTAGCCGTGGCGCGCGAGCACGTCGCGGCGCGCTGCCCACGCGAAGCCGGTGTGGCCGTGGCGCTCGAACTTCCCCGCGTGCAGCTCCTGCGGGCGCTCGACGAACACCTTGGCGAAGCTCTCGAACGTGTCGTCGCCAGCCCGCGGCTGCGCGTGCCCGCGTGACATGCGCACGACCTCCGCGAACGGCTGAACGACGACGGCGGAGTCGAGGAGCGCCGACGTCTCCGTCGCCCAGTCCGCGTTGCCGAACAGGACGTCCGCGTCGATCCACGCGACCTTCGTGCAGTGGCCGGGCAGCCAGCCGGTTCCCAGGTCGAGCAGGCGTTCCTTTTGCCACATGACGTCGCGCGCCGGCACCTTGAGGCTCTCGTACGACGCGCTCAGCCGCTCCCCGTCGGGAAAGCACGCCTCGACGATCACGAGCGGGATCCCCGCCTCGCGGATCGGGGCCACGAAGCGCTCGAAATTCGTCGCCCGCGTCTTGAACCCGCACGGGTTGAAGTACGACGTGACGATCCCGAGATCGGGCGGACAGGCGTAGCGCGTGCTCACAGAAGCGACGCTCCGTACTGCGCGGCGTGCGTGTCGTGCCCGCCGCACGCGCGCACGCACGGCTCGAGGCGCCCGTCCTTCACGCTGCGCTTCGGCCACCCGCCGGGGACGAGCTCCTGGAAGAACGGCCCCTCCACGATTTCGCGGATGCTCGAGCGCCGCGCGTCGAGCGAGTCTTTTCCGTCGGGCAGCCTCCGGACCAGATCCCACATCTGCGCCTTGCCGACAGGCTTGCCCGGCGGGTAGAGCGCGCCCGTCCAGCAGCACGGGAACACGAGCCCCTCCGCGCTCACGTAGAGGCGGCTGTGCTGGGCCGCCTTGCAGGAGATCTCGGTCTCGGCCTGGTAGTCCCCGAAGCCCCCGCCCTGGCCGACCTGCGCGAGGCGCACCACCGCGGCGTTCCTGAAGAGCGGGTTCTGCGGCTCCTCGATCATGTACGAGGGCCCTCCGTCGCGTTCGAGGACCTGCCTGCCCGACACGCCGCCCGCCGAGAAGAACCGGCTCGTCTTCTTCAGGAAGAACCGCTTGAATCCGAGCTTCTCTGCCAGCGCGCGCGCGGCGTCCAGCTGATGCTCGTTGTGCTTGAAGACGATGAAGTCCCACTCCGCGCGACCGCCCGCGCCGATGAACGCCTCCACCGACTCCATGATGCGGTCCCACTGCGTGCCGCGGCGGTAGAGGTGGTTGGTGTCCTCGAGCCCGTCAATAGAGAAGCGCACGTAGCTCGTCACCTTGGCGAGCCCCTGCCAGAAGGTCGCGGTGCGCCCGCTCCCGTTGGTGAACATCCCGAGCTCCATGACGCCGTTCTCGCCGCGCAAGTGCTCGAAGATCGCGAGCGTGTCCTTCGCGACCATCGGATCGCCGTAGTTGCCGCACGCGTAGAGCTTGCGCAGCCGCTTCACGAGCTCGCTCGGAAAGATGCGCCGCACGTCGTCGAGCCCGAGCTCGGCGACCGGCAATCCCGGGTTCACCGCGCCGCCCGAGAGGTTCCGCGGGCACTGTGGGCACGCGGCGTTGCACCGCGTCGTCACCTCGAGGTGCACCTCGCGGATGTCCTCGTAGCGGTACATGCGCCGGGCAGTCTACTTCATCTCGAAACGGGGGCTCCGCTGCACCGCGTGCGGACCGGCCTCTGCCCCGATTTTCTCGTCAAAGGTCGCTCGGGCCGCGGAATGTAGCCCGCTTCCGAATAGTTACCGGGTCGTGACACGACCGCCGTTTTTGTGCACGGCGACCCCCTTTTCGGGGGCTATTCTGAACACATGGTGCGGCGGGGCCCGGGCCCGCATGCCCAGGGAGGCTGAGCCCAATGAACATCGCGATCACGTTCCGCCAGATGGATGCAACCGAGGCGATGCGTGCGTATGCAACGGACAAGATCGGAAAGGTACAGAAATTCCTCCGACAGCCCATGAAGGGGCATGTCACGTTGAGCGCCGAGAAACGCATTCACACGGCGGAGGTGGACGTCCACTCCGGCTCGGAGCACTACCATGCGACGGAAAAGAGCGAGGACATGTACGCCTCGATCGACAAAGTGATCGACAAGGTCGAGCGGCAGATTCGCGAGCACCACGGCGTGGCCAGCGCCCGAAAAAAGGGGGCGGAGCGCGCGAGCGAACGCCTCATCACGGACGAGACCGGCGAAGAGTGACCCCGCGAGCGGGGAGCCGCCCACGCCTTTCGTGGACGTGCTCCTCGCGCGTGGGTAAGGTGTAGGCCTAGGGTCATGCCGGCCTTCGTTCGTCGCGTGGGGGGCTTCGCGGTGAGGGGAGGCGGCAGCACTTCTCGAAGGCCTTCCCCATGCGACTGACCGAGCTTCTCACCCCCACCCGCGTAGGAATCGAGCACGTCTCCTCGAACGGAGGTGGTTCGAACGGCGACGAGCTCGACAAGGCGAAGGCGCTGTCGCTCCTCGCGGACATGCTCGCGCGGGGGGCGTCGGTGACGCGCGGCGAGGTCGAGCGCGTCCTCGTCGAGCGCGAAGGGCTCCAGTCCACGGGCATCGGCGAGGGGGTCGCCATCCCGCACGGCGCCCTCCCCCAGCTCGACGCGCAGAGCGCCGCGCTCCTCATCGTCCCCGAAGGCGTCGCGTTCGACGCGATCGACGGCGCGCCGGTGACTATTCTCTTCGCGGTCATCGGCCCCAAGCGCGCCACCGGCGAGCACCTGAAGACGCTCGCCCGCGTGAGCCGCCTGCTCCGCAACAAGGGTTTTCGCGACCAGCTCGTGGGTGCGTCCGCCGCACAAGTGGCGTACGATTTGATCGCAGCCGAGGAGCAGAAATGAGCGACATGGGGGGGCCATGAGCGATCCGCCGGTGCCGTCGGCGCTGCCGGGATCCGTCCCGCCGCCGGGCACGGAGTGCCAGGTTCGCGATCTCGTGGAGGACGCGCGCCTCGCCGTGAAGCTTCGCCGCGTCGCCGGGGAGACGGGTCTCGACCGGCCGCTCCGCCACCCGCGCGTGCAGAAGTCAGGGCTGGCGCTCGCGGGGCATTTCTACGGTGTCGTGCCGTCGCGCGTGCAGGTGCTCGGCGAGACGGAGCTGTCCTACCTCGACTCGCTCTCCGGCGAAGGCCGCAGCCTCGCGGCGCGCGGGTTCTTCTCGCTCGGGCTCTCGGCGGTGGTCGTGACGCGTAACTCCGAGCCGTCGCGCGCGCTCGTGACGGCCGCGGAGGCGACCGGGACGCCCCTCTTCGTCTCCGACGGGCGCTCGAGCCGCACCATCAACGCGCTGCATGCCGTGCTCGACGACCGCCTCGCGCCGACGGCCCGCCTCCACGGCGTCCTGGTCGACGTCTTCGGTGTCGGCCTCCTCATGCTCGGCAAGAGCGGCATCGGCAAGAGCGAATGCGCGCTCGAGCTCGTGCTCCGCGGGCACCGCCTCGTCGCCGACGACGTCGTCACGTGCGATTGGCGACCCCCGGGGATGGTTTTCGGGTCTCCCGCGGACCTCCTGCGGCATCACATCGAAGTGCGCGGCCTCGGCGTGCTGAACATCAAGGATCTCTTCGGCGTCACGAGCGTCCGCGAACGCAAGCGGATCGACGTCGTCGTTCGCCTGGAGGACTGGGACGAGAAGACCGAGTACGACCGGCTCGGGGTAGAGGAGAGGTGGCACACCATCCTCGGCACCTCGATCCGGCTCCTCGTCGTGCCGGTGCGACCCGGACGTGACATGGGCTCCATCCTCGAGATCGCCGCGAGAAACGAGCTGCTACGGCGCGCCGGGAGCAACTCGGCGAAGGAGTTCCTGTCTCGCCTGGAGGGGCGCCTCGTCACCGACGTCGCGCTCGACGACCAACCTGAGAGCGTCGCCCCCGGCCCGGTCGAGGCGATCGAGCCTCGTGTCCCCGTCCCGCAGCACGTCGCGTCCCCGCGCCCGCAGCCGCCCGCATCGTGGGCGAGCGTCACCGATCACGCCTCGAACGAGAGCTCGGCGTGGATCCCCGCCGTCCGGATCAAAGACGAGGTGGACGAATGACGGCGCGCCCCTCGAGCCTCGCGCCGGGCGCGCGCCCCCTCGTCGTCGTCGTGACCGGGATGAGCGGCGCCGGCAAGTCGACGGCGCTCCACGCCCTGGAGGACCTCGGATTTTTCTGCACCGACAACCTTCCCACCGTCCTTTCGCCGCAAGCCGTCCTGCTCTGTGAGAACGGCGGGATGACGCGCGTGGCACTCGGCATCGACGCGCGCGTGCGTGCGTTCCTCGGCGAGGTCGGCAACGTGCTGGCGCTCCTCGAGAACGGCGGCCAGCGCGAAGTGCAGGTGATCTTCCTGGACGCCTCCGACGGGACGCTCCTCCGCCGCTTCAGCGAGACGCGCCGCCGCCACCCCCTCGACACCAGCGGCCAGGACGGCGCCGGGGCCGTGCTCGAAGGCGTCGCGCTCGAGCGCGAGCGACTGGCAGGCCTGCGCGCGCGGGCGACGCGGGTATTCGACACGACCCTCCTCAGCGTCCACGAGCTGCGGCGCGCAGTGATCGCGCACTTCGGCCCCGCCGCGGACGGCGCGGGGCAGCGCATGAGCACCCGCATCGTCTCGTTCGGCTTCAAGTACGGTGCGCCGGTGGACGCCGACCTCGTCCTCGACGTGCGCTTCCTCGAGAACCCCTACTTCATGCCAGCGCTGAAGAACCTGCCCGGGACGGATCCGGCGGTCGAGAAATTCGTCCTCGAATTGCCGGAGACACAGGAGTTCCTCACCAAGACCCTCGAGCTCTTGCGCTTCGTGCTCCCGAAGTACGCGCGCGAGGGCAAGAGCTACTTGACGATCGGGATCGGCTGCACCGGAGGGCGCCACCGCTCGGTCGTCGTCGCCGAGAAGCTCGTGGCGGCGCTCGCGCGCGATCTCGGCGGCGACATCGCCCTCGTACACCGCGACGTGCTCCGCAAGAGCACCGCGGCGGAGACGACGCGCGCGTCGCAAGCGCCGCCCGCCAACCTCATCCTGCCCGAGGAGCAGAGCGAGCTGAAGCACGCGCTGTCTCCCCTTCCGCAGCCGGTCCACCAGAGCTTTCGGCCGCCGAAGGGAGGCAGCGTATGAGCGAGCGCGAGGTACGAAGGTTCGAGATCGTGAACAACCTCGGTCTGCACGCGCGCGCCGCGACCAAGCTCGTGCAGCTCGCGTCGAAGTACCCGTGCGATGTCGAGGTCGCCAACGACGAGCAGACCGCCAACGGCAAGAGCGTGATGGGGGTGCTCCTCCTGTGCGGCGCGCGCGGCACGACGGTCGAGGTGCGCGCCACCGGGGCCAGGGCCAAGGAGTGCGTCGACGCGATCGGCGAGCTCATCGCCGGTAAATTCGGAGAGCCGTCCTGAGATGAGCCAGGATCGCCCGCCCCCCAAGACGAAGCCCCCGACGGCGCCGCCGACTTCGGTGAAATCAGGCGTCGTGCCCCCGCCGCCGAGCTCGGCGGCCAGCAAGGCGATCCCCACTCCGCCGCCGTCGATCCCTCCGAGCTCTGCGGACATCGAGGATCGCGAGCCGATCCGCCTGCGAGGCATCGCTGGCTCCCCCGGCGTAGCGGTAGGACCGGCGCTCGTCCTCGGAGACATCCGCGCGTCGTACGTGCGCCGCCACATCCACACCGCGCAGATCGACACCGAGCTCGCGCGCGTGCGCACCGCCGTCGACACAGCCAAGAACACCCTGAAGGAGGTGAGCGCGAAGATCACCGGACCGGCGCGCGACACCGTCGGGATCCTCGACGCATACCTCCTCATGCTCGACGATCCGACGCTCCACGATCGCGTCGAGAAGCGCATCCGCAAGGACAAGGTCAACGCCGAGTGGGCCGTCGCCGACGCCAGCGAGGAGATCAGCAAGCTCTTCGCGGGGAACGCGGAGAGCAAGGACGCGTACATCGTCGAGCGGCGTCACGACGTCGAGTTCGTGTGCGACCGGCTGCTGCGCGCGCTCGTCGGCGATCCGGTGGCGGCGATCCCCAAGCTCGAAGAGCCGATGATCATCATCGCGCGCGATCTTTCTCCGGCCGACACGGCAGGCATGGTGCGCGAGCCGGCCATCGCGTTCGTCACCGAGATCGGGACGCGGACCAGCCACACCGCCATCATGGCCCGCGCGCTCGAGATCCCCGCGGTCGTCGGCGCCGAGGGGGCGCTCGACGCGATCCGCACCGGTGACATCGTCGTCGTCGACGGCCTCCGCGGCGAGGTCATCGTCCACCCCGGCGCGGCCGGCCTCGAAGAGGCTCGCGGCCGCGCCGCACGCCACCTCGCCTTCGCGCGCGGCCTGCTCTCGGCGCGCGACCGCCCGTGCGTGACGGCCGACGGGACGACCGTGAGCCTCAAGGCGAACGTCGAGCTCCCGGCCGAGGCCATCCTCGCCGTCGATCACGGCGCCGAGGGCATCGGCCTCTACCGGACGGAGTTCTTGTACATCGATCGGACGACGCAGCCCGACGAGCAGGAGCAGTACGAGCTCTACCGCGCCGTGCTCGAGGCCGTGTCGCCGAAGCCGGTCGTCCTGCGCACGTTCGACATCGGCGGCGACAAGTTCGCGAGCTCGTTCCAGCTCCCCGCCGAGATGAACCCCGCGCTCGGCCTCAGGGCCGTCCGCCTCGCGCTCCGGGTGCCCGAGGTCTTCATGACCCAGCTCCGCGCGATGGTCCGCGCGAGCGCGCACGGCGATCTGCGAATCATGATCCCGATGGTCGCCAGCGTCCACGAGATGCGCGAAGTGCGCAAGATGCTGGGCCAGGCCACGAGCGACATCCGCGCCCGCGGCCTGCCCTTCCGCGAGAAAATTCCGCTCGGCATGATGGTCGAGGTGCCCGCCGCCGCGGTGATGGCCGACGTCTTCGCGCGCGAGGCGGAGTTCTTCAGCCTCGGGACCAACGATCTCGTCCAATACGCGCTGGCGATCGACCGGGCGAGCCGCACCCTCGCCGCGCTGGCGACGCCGTTCGATCCGGCGATCCTGCGGCTCATCCACAACGTGGCGCGCGCAGGGCGGGACCGTGGCATCCCCGTGTCGATCTGCGGAGCGATGGCGTCCGATCCGCTCGCCGCGTGCCTGCTCCTCGGGCTCGGTCTACGCGATTTCTCGATGGAGGCCGCGGCGATCCCCGAGCTGAAAGAGGCAATAAGGCGCGTGAGCATCGACGAATGCGAGCGCGCGGCGACCGAGGCGCTGGCGTGCGACAGCGCAGAGGCGGTGGTCGAGGTGTGCGCGCGCGAATTCGCTCCCCGACTCATGGATCTCATCTCCGGGAGCGCCGACGAACCGGTCACGAACGCCCGGTCTTCTGCGCCTGCACTCGATTAGAACGATTCTCCGAATCGTTGGAACGGTTTTGATGTAACTTCCGCGCCGCATGGGTCCCGGAAACGCATTGAGACCTTTCGCTCGTCGGTTGGCTGCGCTCGCGCTGGCCGCCGGAGCTGCTGCGATCGTCACCGCGGCCGCACCCGGATGCGCGAGCGAAAAGGGCGGAATTTCATCGGTGTGTCCACCAGGCACGCCGTGCCAGGCTCGGCTGACGCTCCTGCACACCTCGGACATCCACTCGCGCCTCCTCCCCTACGATCTCCTCGTCACGCAAGTCGACGGCGATCTCGGCCTCGGCACGACCGGCACGCTCAAGAACGTCGGCGGCGTGGCGCGCATGGCGTACGTCCTCGGCCGCGAGCGCGCCCGCGCCGACCGCGTGCTCCACCTCGACTCCGGCGACTGCTTCCAGGGCGCTCCGATCTTCAACTTCTTCTCCGGCGAGCCGGAGGTGCGCTCGATCAGCCTCCTCGGCACCGACGCCGAGGTCATCGGCAACCACGAGTTCGACCGCGGCGCGATCAACGTCGCGCGCCAGTACCAGCGCTGGAGCAACTTCCCGCTCCTCGCCGCCAACTACAAGTTCGACGACCAGAAGCTCCCCAACGCGACGCTCATCAACTCGGTGCTGACGCCGTTCACGGTCTTCAACCGCGAGGGGCTCAAGATAGCCGTCATCGGCATGGGGAACATCTCCACGCTGACCAGCGTGTTCGACCAGCCGAACAAGACCGGCATCCTCCCGCTCAGCACGGTCGAGACGGCGCAGGGCTATATCGACCTCTTGCGCCCGTCCGTCGACGTCATCGTCATGCTCACGCACCTCGGGCTCGACGTCGATCAGCGCATGGTCCGCGGTACGACCGGTATCGACGTCGTCCTCGGCGGGCACAACCACATCGTCATCAACCCGCCCCAGGTCGTCCAGGACTGCAGCGCCGACCCGCAGGACCCCGGCTACGTGTGGGCGGTGAACCCGTACCTCTCGATCGATCCGGAGAAGCCGGTTTACGACGCGAAGGACGTCAACCACCTGCACCCGAACGCCTTCCCGCGCGCGTGCAAGCCGCGCAAGGTGACGATCGCCCACTCCGGCGCGTTCGCGAAATACGTCGGCCGCCTCGATATGATCCTGTCGAACGATCCGGCCGAGATCCCCGACTACGACCCTGTCAACGGCCCGACGAACGGCTTCGAGGTCATCTCGACCACCTACACCGCGTTCCCGATCGACGATCATATCCCTGACGATCCGATCATCCTCGACATGCTCCAGCCCTACCGGCGCACCCTCGACCGCGTGGCCGACCTGGACATCCTGGTCGGCTTCTCGCCCGGCGGCGCCAAGCGCACGGCGCCCCAGGGCGGCGACTCGCCGCTCGGCAACCTGATCGCGACCGCGATGTGGCTGCGCCTCGGTGTCCAGACCGACTTCGCGCTGACGAACACGACCGGCATCCGCGCGGATTTGAATCCGGGGCCGATCACGATCGAGGAGATGTTCAACATCTTCCCGTTCGACAACTCGATCTCCAAGATGCAGCTCTCCGGCCTCGAGGTGCAGCAGCTCTTCGACTACGCCGCCCGCCGCAGCGGGACACGCGGGTGCGTGTCCCAGGCCCAGATCGCCGGGGCGCGCGTACGCCTCAACTGCGACGCCTGCGCGCGGCCCGACCACCAGTTCGGATGCAACCTCGACAGCGACTGCCCGATCGCGCGGCAGGGCGCGTGCGACTCCACTCTCCCCGGCATCCAGGGCTTCGCGCACCAGTGCCGGCCGGCCGCGTGCGCCGAGGAGGTCTACATCGGCGCCCAGCTCGACGCGAACAACAACCCGCGCCCGTGCAACGCCGACGCCGAGTGCTCGCCCGACGGCACCGTACACCGCGGGCAGTGCTTCAAGGCGACCCTCGGCCAGCCCGGGCGGTGCCAGTCACTCATCGCCGAGACGAACCTGTACGAGCTCGCGACGAGCAACTACCTCGCCGGCGGCGGCTCCGGCTACCGCGTGCTCCAGCGCAACACGACGCAGTTCGACACGCTGATCCAGCAGCGCGACGCGCTCATCGACTACCTCCGCCAGGGCCGCCCCTGCGGCTACGACGCCAAGCAGACGACCGACGAGAAGCTCCCGCCTTGCTCGGTGGACGCGGATTGCGCCACCGCCGGCTTCGTCTGCGCATGTGCCGGACACTCCAACGCCGACCGCAGCGGCGGCGGGTTCGCGTGCAAGATCGACGGTCAGTGCGATCCCGGCGCCGGTCGGTGCGTGCTGGCCACCTGCCGCGATCAGGTCGCCAAGTTCCACGAGAAGGTGTGCGCCGATTCGCCCGACGCGGCGCGCTGTCAGATCGATCTCAGCGGCTGCTCCCTCGCCGGTGAGGAGTGCAAGTTCCTCTCGTGCGTGGACACGACGATCGGAAACCTGACCGACAACCGCCTGGAGATGATCGGCCGATGAAGACCAGGCTCGCTCCCTTCGCGGCCTTCGCCCTCGGCGCAGGTCTCGCCATCGCCGGCTGCGGCGACACGTCCGGCCACCTCGGCACGACGTCGTTCCTGAAGGTCTCGATCACCGGCGGCGATCCGGGCGCCCGGGATCGCCTGCTGCCTCTGACGTTCGACAAGTCGGCGCCGATCACGATCAAGGTGGAGGCGTTCAAGGCCGACGGTCAGATCGACACGGCGTACAACGGCTTCATCCGAATCACCGTGAAGCCGGGGACCGTCGTGAACCTGACCGGCCCCGGAACGAACGGGCGCAACGTTCCTTTGCACGCCGGCGTCGTCGACGGGATCGGCGTCTCGGTCGCTGGCTCGTTCGGACCGACGCGCATCTGGGCCGAAGACATCGGGTACACCCCGGTCGATCCCAAGCGCGCCCAGCCGCCCGCCTGCGCCAACGGGATCGACGACAACGGCAACGGCAACGTCGACTTCCCCGCCGAAGCCGGCTGCGCCTTCGCCAACGACGACACGGAGGACGCCGGCAGCTACGCCTCCGGCGCCGGCCCGGTCCTCCACTTCACTTCGCCGCGGATCGCCGACGTGCGCGGCGTCGCGCAAGGCGGCGCGGCGACGGCGTTCCCCCACCAGCAGGTCTCAATCGACACCGGCTGGAACTCCGACAAGCGGTCGTTCGATCACTCGGTGGTCGTCACGCGCATCGCGTCCGACGGGTTCTACGCGACGGACATCGACGATCCGCGCGGCTACGGCAGCATCTTCGCGTTCAACTTTAGCGCGCCGCCGCAGATGCGGATCTGTGATCGCATGAAGGCGTACGGGGGCACGGCCGCGGACTTCTTTGGATTCACCGAGATGGGGTTCCCGACGTGGGAGCTCGAGGAGTGGGATCCGATCAAGCGGCCCTGCCTCGTCCCCGAGCCGCACGTCTTCACCTCCCAGGAGCTCGGCCGGGACGACAAGGCGGCTTACGTCACGACCACGGCGCTCACGAAGACCATCGCCGCCATGGTGCGCGTCATGAACGATCCGGCCAACAACGTCGACGTCCACATCGGCAAGCACCTCGGCCCGAACTTCCCGGACAAGCCCGGCCTCGTGCCGACCGAGAACGCGACGAACTGCGACTTCAACCACGACGGTAAGATCGACTTCAACACCGATCCCGAGAAGTCCTGCTCGGCGAACTGCGCGGCCGACCTCGAATGCTCGGAGTACTCGAACTTCCTCTCGCAGAGCTCCTTCGTCCTCGTGGTCGCGGCCCCCGACCCGGTCACCGGAAAACCGACTTCGTGCCAAGGCGGCCCGGGGACGTGCATCAGGGGCTCGATCCAGGCGAACGGCTCGGCCTCCGCGCTCTTCGACCCCGTCGCGAGCCGCGGGCAGCCGATGCACTCCTTCACAGGCACGCTCCGGTACTTCTCCGGCGGCACGCAGTACACCATCGAGGCCCGTTGCGAGGACGACATCGTCATGAAGATGGAAGACCCGATCATCGATAGCGGTCGCGCTTGCGTGCACGCCCGAACAACCTCCGACAACAGCTCCGCCTCCAACTGAGACACGAACCGATGCGCTCTGTCCGCCCCCAGTCCGTTCTCCCCTCCCTCGCGTTCTTCGCGGCGTTCGTCGTGCCGGGCCTCGCGCTCGCGCAGCAGCCCGCGACGACGCCCTCGGGCTCGCCTGCCACCTCGCCGACGACGGCGCCCGCCGCCGGCGGCACCGCGACCGCGGGCGCCTCCGTGCAGCTCGGAGCGGGCGGCGACGCAGCCGGGACCGCCGGCGCAGCCGGGACCGCCGGCGCAGCCGGGGCCGCAGGGGACACGAAGCCCGAGGGCGACGACAAGCCCAAGACGCCCGACACCGACACCGCCGGTTCGGCCGGCGCGCGCGCGGTCGGCATGGCGCCGCCCGGCGTCAACCATGGCAACTTCATGGACACGCGCCTCTCCTGGACGTTCGGCGACGACGACTTCTTGCACCGCACCGGTGAGCTGGTGCCGCTCTCGCCCACGTTCTCGGTCGGCGACCGCTCTCAGTACCGCCTGTTCTTCGACAACCTGAACTCGCGCTTCAGCGGTCGAGAGAACCTCACCCACCTCGTGATGTACAAGAAGATGCCCGGCTTCATCGACCGGCTCACGACGGAGGCCGCGCTGGTCCTTCGCTTCGACATGGCGAACCTGTCGGCGGGCACCGGCAACCTGAACTCGGCGCTCTACGACGCGGGCTCGTACATTCGCATCTTCTACAACACCAACCCGAACAAGGAGAAAGAGGGCGTCAGCGCCGTCTTCTTCCCGCTCGACACCGATCGCTTCCGCCTCGGGTACCTCTACGACATCTCGTGGGGCGGCACCGCAGCGTCGATCAACCAGTCGATCTTCCCGCGCATCCAGGGCGCCTCGCCCGGCATGAAGGTGCAGTACGACGGCGACCGCTTCTACGCCTTCGCCGGCTTCAAGACGGCGACGATCATCCAGCCGCAGCAGATCCTCAACGCCGGCAACACCAGCGACGTCGAGCTCACGCGCGTCGGCGAGACCAACTTCGGCGGGCTCATCGGCGGCGGCGCCGACATCACCCCGAATTTCCGGTTCGACGCCGGCGGCGGCTGGTTCCAGCAGGGCAAGTTCGACCTCGACGACGTGCGCGGCAAGTCCGTGTACACCCGGGGTGTCTCCGGGCGCGTCGTGGCGCACAAGGACATGCCGGTCCCGCAGTCGGTCGACTTCCTCCTCTACCGGAACGATCCGATGAAGCCGATGGTGCTGTTCGCGCCGGAGGTCTACAACCCGACCGAGCTGGCCTACAGCGTGAGCCTCGAGGGCAGCTACCTGCTCCAGCACCTGAAGGACTTCGACACCGCGGGCCAGACGAAGGACCAGGGCGCGACGGCGGCGGCGCTGCAGGGCGTCGTGAAGGCCGGCTACGCGCGCTTCAGCGCCACCGGCATCGTGCGCAACCTGAACTTCGTCGTACGCAACGTCCCGGGCTTCATCCCCTTCGAGACGTTGCCCGGCAACGTGAAGACGGATCCGGAGCTCTTCGGCGCGCTCGCCGCCGATTACCACGTCCCCAAGTTCAAGCTGACGCCGGGCATCGCGGGCGGCGTGCAGCTCCCGTCGACCTTCAAGAGCGAGTTCACCGACGGCGGCGTGCCGGCGTCGCGCACGATCGTCATCCGTCAGCAGGGCGACGAGTCGATCCTCCCATACAACAAGGACCGCTCGCCGATCTTTCAGCTGCGCGTCAGCGTCCGCTGGCAGCTCTCCGAGATCCTCCAGATGGTCGCGTGGGGGCAGTACGTCCGCGACAACAACGCCACGCGCGTCGAGCGCGATCCGGTCGAAGGCACCGCCTCCCTCCGCGTCTTCCAGAGCCCCGACCGGCTGGGCGTCGGAACGTCGATCCAAGCGCGGTTCTGAAGAACCGCGCTCGGATCTTTGATTGAGCTGGTGGGCCTGCGGCCCCTCACACGCCGGGCGGGTGAGCCTCCCCGCATCGCCCTGCGGGCGAGTCGCGCGTTGCGCGACGGCGATCTGGAGCGTCTACCACCAGAGAAGAGCCCGGATCGCAGCATCCACGAGATCTTCCGTGAGGGAGACTCGGCGGCCGAGGTCGCGGGTCTCGCGCATCGACTCGTTCATCATGGCGACCTGAACCTCGGCCTGCGCCTTGTTGAGGCGCTGGGTGCGTTCGGCGTCCTTCGCGGTCGCCGCCGCTTGCGCCTTCACGAGGGCGAGGCCGCCGCCCGCGACCCATTCGACGGCCTGGGTGAGCTCGCCGGCGTCGAACCAGGTTCCGTGGGACTTGCACACGTCGACCACGACGCCGCTCTTGCGGCCGAAGTTGGTGCGGTTCATCGCCTGGTGGCACTGCGGGCACTTGAGGTAGCGCACCTCCGTCTCGGCGAGAGGCTGGCGCGCGCGCTCGAAGGGGCGGGCGTCCTTGACGGGGAGCGGGCCGCTCTCGCCACGCTCGTTCACGATGCGGGCGAGCGACGCGTGGTCCACGAAGATGCCGCCGCACGCGGAGCACTCGTGGATGCCGCGATCGCCGAGCGCGGCGAGCTTGCCCTGGCAGCGCGGGCACGGGGCGTCCGTAGGGTCGAGCAGCGGTTCGAGCTCGAGCTCGTGACCGCAGCGCGCGCAGGCGCGTTCGCCCGTCCTCTGGAGCGCGAAGCAGGTGGGGCAGCGGACCTTCGAGAGACGGACCTCGCAATGCGGGCACGTCGCCGCCGCGGGCCGGCACATGCCGCCGCAGAACGGGCACGCGATATCGGGCGGCTCAACCGTCGGACGAGCGACGGCCGCGCGGTACGGGCCACTGGGGTCCGCCACGTGCGGCGGCGTGGCGCTCGCGCGGTTCTCGGCGCCGCACGCCGGGCAGCGGACGAGGCCCCCGGGGAACACGTTCGCCGAGAGCTCCACGTCGCACGCCGCGCAACGCACGGGCCCGTACCCCCTACCGGTTCCGCTCACGCCGCGCGCGTCGCGCGAGCGGACCGAGCCCGCCGCCGATCGCCGCGCCGAGCAGGCTGACGACGAAGAGCCCCGCGTCGTACAGGCCCCCCGCGAGCGCATGCGAGTCGCGCAAGAGCACCGTGAAGAGCACGCGCATGATGAACGCGGCGGCGCCGTACGTGAGGAGCGCCGACGTCGCCGTGCGGCGGAGGTCGGCGGCGAGCTGCAGCGCGCGCATGCTGTTCGGCCACACCGTCTTGTGGACGTGGAGCGCGAAGAGCACGGTCGGGGTCGCCGCCGCGAGCACGCTGCCGAGGATCAAGAGGACACTCTCGGTGATGGTCAGCTCGCCGGCGTGAAAGTAGCGGACGACGCCCGCGAGCGCGTCGACGAAGCCGCCGGTCAGCCACAGACCGACGACCCCGCCCAGGAGCACGATCGTCGGCCGCGCCATCTTGGCCGCCCCAGGCGCAGCGTTCGTGGGGGTGTGCGCCAGGCCGGCGAACATCGTCCGCGCCGTCACGTCGAGACCGATCGCGGCGCTGCTCGACGGAGGCGCGTCGACCATGACCCGCGCCATGCCCGTCGTCGTGTCGAAGGCAGCGAGTCCGCGATCGAGCTCGGCCATCGTCTGGTAGCGATCGCGCGGATCTTTCGCCATCGCCCGCTGGATGACGAGCTCGAGACCCTCGGGCAGGCGCGGCTCGAACGTGCGCGGGCGCACCGGCTCCTCGGTGAGGACGGCGGTCAGGATGGCTCCGGGCTCGTCGGCGTCGAACGGCTTCTTGCCGGTCACCAGGTGGTAGAGCGTCGCCCCGACCGAGTAGACGTCGGCGCGGTGATCGACGACCTCGCCGCGCGCTTGCTCGGGCGCCATGTAGCTCGGCGTCCCCATGATCATGCCGGTGCGCGTGAGATTCGTGTTCTGCTGCGCCGCCTTGCTGATGCCAAAATCGAGGACCTTCACGCGGGCCCCCTGAGGCCCCGAGAGGTCGCCCACGAGGAAGACGTTCTCGGGCTTCACGTCGCGGTGCACGATCCCGTTCTTGTGCGCGGCGATGAGCGCCTGGCAGATCTGGCGCGCGATCCGCACCGCCTCCTGCGACTCCAGCTTGCCGGCCTTGTCGAGGTAGGCGCCGAGCTCGATGCCATCGAGGAACTCGCCGACCATGTATGGCCGCCCGTCGACGGTGCGGTGCACGTCGAAGACGTCGACCACGTTGTCGTGGGTGATCGCGCTCGCGCTCTCGGCCTCGCGCTGGAACCGCACGACGACCTCGGGCTGCCGTGCCAGCTCGGGGTGCAGCACCTTGACGGCGAAACGCCGGTCCTTGAGGCGAAGGTGGCGCGCCTCGTAGACGCGCCCCATGCCGCCTTCGCCGACGACGCGCACGAGCTGGTAGGTCTCGCCGAGCATCTTGCCGAGGAGCGGGTCCTCCTGCGCCTCGTCGTCGGCCAGCGGCGTCGCGTCGCGGGGGCAAAGGAGGAAGTCCGCCGGATAGCGGGCGTCGCACGACGCGCAGTGCTTCGTGAGGGGGAGCTGACCGCCGAGGGCGGGCGCTCGGTACGGGACCTCTGGAGGGACGCTGGGGGGAAAGAGAGGGGGCGCCGGCACCGTGATCGGGCGCATCCCCATCGGGGTGGCGCCAGGGGGGCTGGCGGGCATCGGATCCGTCGTCGGACGGGGAATTTCCCTGGAGCTTGCAGGAGTTGGCATCGTTTGGGAAATTGGCTCCGGGCCGAACGAGTCGGGCTTGTCGCCTGGGCGCGCCGGGGCCATCGTCATCATGGTACCAGCGGTGGCCGCCCCGCGCGTCCCCAAAACGGGCGGCCGCACGCCCCAAACGGGCCGCCGCAGGATCGTCACCGTAACTCCTCGATTGACGGGGACGAGCCCCCGCCTATACTGCGCGCCGGTCCGCCCGGGATACTCCGGGCCCGTTGCCGTAACACCTCGAAAGTCGAGGTCTTCCGGCGAGAGGTCGCGCGGTCCAATCTGCGCCTCCCCGTTACCCGCACTGCACGTCAGGACAACGCACCCATGCCGCTTCATACCGACAAGAAGGTCGACCTCATCGCGAAGTTCCGCACGCACGAGTCCGACACGGGCTCGCCCGAGATCCAGATCGCGCTCCTCACCGAGCGGATCGGGTACCTCACGGAGCACTTCAAGACCCACGTGAAGGACCACCACTCGCGCCGTGGTCTCCTCAAGATGGTCTCCAAGCGACGCGGGCTCCTCAACTACCTCAAGAAGACGAGCCTCGAGCGGTACCGCAAGACGGTCCTGGCGTTGAACCTCCGCAAGTAGACACTCAAGGGCGATCCGGCATGGTGCTCGGGTCGCCTTTCTCGTTCGAGTTTGAAAACCAAGCACTCCCCGAACGGAACGTCTCCATCACCTTGATCTTCGATTTCTGCGCCTGACGCCGCGAGCCCTCCTAGCGGGCGATGGTCGGCGAGCTTCGCGCCCAGAAACCGAGGAACAAAGGTTGGAGCGGTCCGAGAAAGGTCCATCCCCATGGCCTTCGTCCGCGAATCCGTCCTCATCAACGGCAAGCCCCTCACGTTCGAGACCGGCCGCCTCGCCAAGCAGGCGCACGGCTCGATCCTCATCACCTACGGCGAGAGCGTGGTCCTCGTCACCGCGGTGAGCGGCGAAGAGCGGCCCAACCTCGATTTTTTCCCGCTCACCTGCGAGTACGTCGAGAAGACGTTCGCCGCCGGCAAGATCCCGGGCGGCTTCTTCAAGCGTGAGGCGCGCCAGCGCGACGAGGAGATCCTCACCTGCCGCCTGATGGACCGCCCCTGCCGTCCGCTGTTCCCCGAGGGGTACCGCAACGACACGCAGGTCATCGCGACGGTGCTCTCGGCCGACAAGGTCCACCAGACCGACGTGCTCGCCGTCACCGGCGCCAGCGCGGCGCTTCACATCTCGGACATCCCGTGGGCCGGCCCCCTCGCCGCGATCCGCGTCGCACGCGTCGCCGGTGAGCTCATCGTCTTCCCGACGTTCGAGCAGCAGGCGGCCTCGGACATCGACATGGTCGTCGCGTGCACGAAGGACGCGATCTGCATGGTCGAGGGCGGCGCCGCCGAGGCCAGCGAGGCCGACCTCATCGACGCGCTCTTCTTCGCGCACCGCGCTGCGCAGCCGGTCCTCGAGCTCATCGAGAAGCTCCGCGCCGCCGTCGGCAAGACCAAGCGCGCATGGGAGCCCAAGGTGCTCGACTCCGCCATCGCGAAGCGGGTGGCGGATCTGTGCGACAAGGGCATCATCGAGTCCTCGCTCATCAAGGACAAGAAGGCCCGCTACGACGGCTACAAGGCCACCAAGACCAAGATGGTCGAGACCATCACCGCCGAGATCGGCGCCGAGAAGTTCGCGGCCAGCGAGAAGCTCATCAAGGCCGAGTTCGACGAGCGCAAGTACGTCGTCGTTCGCGAGTACGTCCTCACCGAGAAGAAGCGCATCGACGGCCGCGACAGCAAGACCATCCGCGCCATCGCGACCGAGGTGAGCATCCTCCCGCGCGTGCACGGCTCGGCGCTCTTCCAGCGCGGCGAGACGCAGGCCATCGTGACGACCACGCTCGGCACCTCGGCCGACGAGCAGAAGATCGACGCGCTCACCGGCGAGCGGTGGAAGCGCTTCCTCCTGCACTACAACTTCCCGCCCTTCTCGACCGGCGAGACCAAGCCGATGCGCGGCCCCGGCCGTCGTGAGATCGGCCACGGCGCCCTCGCCGAGCGCGCGCTCATGCGCATGATCCCCGAGGCCGAGAAGTTCCCGTACACGATCCGCCTCGTGAGCGAGACCCTCGAGTCGAACGGCAGCTCGTCGATGGCGGCGGTCTGCGGCGGCACGATGTCGATGATGGACGCCGGCGTCCCCATCAAGTCGCCGGTCGCGGGCATCGCGATGGGCCTCATCTCCGACGGCAAGCGCACCGCGATCCTGAGCGACATCCTCGGCGACGAAGATCACCTCGGCGACATGGACTTCAAGGTCTGCGGGACCACGAAGGGCATCACCGCGATCCAGATGGACATCAAGATCGCCGGCCTCTCCCGCGAGATCATGACGCAGGCGCTCGACCAGGCCCGCGAAGGCCGCGTCCACATCCTCGGCAAGATGCTCGAGACCCTCGACCAGCCGCGCGCGGACCTCTCCAAGTACGCGCCGCGCATCACCACCATCAAGGTGAAGCCGGATCAGATCCGCCTCGTCATCGGACCGGGCGGCAAGACGATCAAGGGCATCATCGACCAGACCGGCGTGGCGATCGACGTCGAGGATGATGGGACCGTGAACGTGGCCTCGAGCGATCCGGAGGCCGTGAAGAAAGCCCTCGACATCATCAAGGGCCTGACCGCGGAGCCCGAGGTCGGCGCGACGTACAAGGGCGCCGTCCAGCGCATCACCGACTTCGGCGCGTTCGTCGAGCTGCTCCCGGGCACCGACGGTCTGCTCCACATCTCGGAGATGGCGCACACGCGCGTCGAGAAGGTCACCGACGTGATGAAGGAAGGCGACATCGTCGAGGTGAAGGTCCTCTCCGTCGATCGCGACGGCAAGGTCCGCCTCACCCGTCGTGAGCTCCTCCCCTTGCCGGAAGGCGAAGAGGGCGAGCGCGCGAAGGAGCGCATGCTCGCGGCCCGTGAATCGGGCGGAGCGCCGCCGCGTCGAAGCGGGCCGGGCGGCGGGGATCGTGATCGCGGGCCGCGGGGTGGTGGTGACAGGGATCGCGGGCCGAGGGGCCCGCGGCGGTAGGTTACCGGGCCGACCAGCGCACGTCCTCGGGGACGTGCGTGGTAAGGAACTCCGCAGGGGCAACGAAGAGCCAGTCGTCCGAGTAATGGCGATGGAACGAGGTTCCATCGCCGTAGCCGGAGTCCCAGGTCACGTCGAGCGGCTCGTCGTAGCCGTCGATGCGCGCGACGTTCCAGGCGTGCTTTCCGTTCGTCCCGTCGCGCATGTGCGCCTCACCGTGCACATAGGCGATCTCCTCGCCGATCGCCGCGCCCAGCGCCTGCAGGAGCGCCGCGTAGTGCGCGCATACCCCGCGGCGCCGAACGAACGCGTGCTCGGCCAGCTGGTCGCGCACGTCGAGATCGGTGGGGTCGCCACCGAACGGCGGCCAAGTGACCATCAGCGGAGGGAGCCCCCAGGCATCGCGCTCCGGGCACCGGACGAAGACAGACGTGCAAGCGGAGTAGAGGTCGCGGGGGCCGTAGTGTTCCGGCGCCACGACGACGACCACGTGAGCCTCGACGTCGGCGTACTCGAGTCGGTCGGCGACCCAGTCGTGGAGCGCCTTGATGCGCCGCCGCCGGTCGGGGGTGGCCGCCGCGATCGCCCGGGCGACCGCGCCGATGCTCGTCTCCCGGGACCGCGGCATCGCCGCGACGACCGGCTCGAGCGCCGCCCGGTGCTGAGGGGAAGGCAGGGGGCCAACGACCGGCTGGGCCGCGGCGCCCCGGGCAACAGGACCGGAGCTGCCAGCACACCCCGCCATCGCGCCGGCGACCGCTAGAATCCAGAGAGCTTGCGCTGGAACGACTCGCACGGAGTCTCCAAGAGCAACCTCGATGCCTATGAAGTGCGGGTCCGCCGCCTACCGCCGCGCGAGGATCCGATAGGCGTGCCCGGCGAGGGGGAGCGTCGCCACGACCACGTAGCGCTCCCGGATGAGCTCGGACGCGAGCAGGCGCTCCTCGACGACACGCGGCGGCTCGTAGAAGACGAGGACGTCGGGATCGCGTGCGAGCAGGAACGCCGGATCGACGCGCTTGGACGTGTGCCCGCCGGGCAAGACCGCGATCGTCGGATCGGTCAGCCCGGCGAGGTCGACGATCGTTGCCTCGGTCGCGGCCGAGACCCACCCAACGTCGAGCGCGGCGACGGTGTGTGCATTCCGCACGTACGGTCGCGCGGCCTCGATGAGCGCCGCGCGATCGGTCGCCACGTGTCGACCGGCGGGCGCGGCGACGACGGCGATGTACACCTCGAAGCCGAGGGCGAGCGTGGCGCGCACGGCGAGGCTCCACGCGCGCGCGTGCGGCGCGAGGAGCACCGACGCGAGGAGGAGCGAAGGCACGACGGGGACGACCAGTCGCGCGTACGGCATCCAGTCGCCACCTACTGCGGTGACCACCGCGAGATGCACGGCGCCGGCAAGAGCGAGCGCCTGCGCCTGCCGCGGAGCTTTGCCGAGCGCGCCCGGCGCGAGCGCCAGCAGCGGTCCCCCCGTCACGAGCGCCGCAACGAAGGCGTACGTCGCGCCGTGCTCGAGATCGCTGGGCTTGGCGAGGACCGCGAGCGGCGACGCGCGCCCGAAGCAGACGACGCGAACGAGCACGCACGCGAGAAACGGCGCGAGCGCGACGAGCGCTGCCCGGGCGCGGGCGCGCGGCCCTTCGGCGAACAGCACGGCGAGCGTGATCGCCCACGGTGCCATCTCGGGGCGCAGCGACGCCGCGAGACCGGCGAGCGCCGCTGCGCGCATCGGCGCCGCGCCGCTCGTCGCGGCCAGCGTCGCCAGCGCGAGGGCGAGCGCCGTCTCCATCCCGCTCACCGCGTGCGCCGCGACGGGCACGCACGCGGCGAGCGCAGCAAGCGCGACCCCCTTGGCGACGCGCGGCGCAGGCGCGCGAAAGACCGCCGACCCGAACGCCGCCGCCGCGACCATCCACGCCGCGAGACCCATGTACTTTGCACGCCAAAGGACGGCCAGCGCGTCGACGCCGGCGACCGGCGCGAGGAGCAGCGCCCACGGAAGCGGCGTCACCCCGTCGGTCGCCGGACCGCCGACGTTGAAGCGGTACCCCTCGCCGACGGCGAGGTGACGCGCGTACCGCACGGGAATCAGCGCATCGTCGACGGTGAATCCCCACATCGCGAGCGCGGGGACGGCCGCGAGGACCGTCGCGACGAGCGCCCCTAGCAAGGCGGGACGTGCGTGTCCAAATCCCTCCATCGTCCGCAGAAAACTACGATCCGGCGCGCGCACTACCTACGATTCCTACTCGGCACGCCCCCGGCGAGCCATCCAAAGAATGCGCTCCTTCGAGATCTTCGTGGGCCACCAGGCATCCTCCACCTCCACGGGCTCCTCCGAGCACGGCGAGCCGGCCTCCGGCGTCGTGCGTACGAGCCCGTCCTTGCGCCGCGCGCGCGAGGTCCTCGACGTCTTCGTCGAGGGGGCGAACGTCACCGCCCGGATCGAAGGGAGCCACGCGTCGTGCGTGCTCCGCGACCTCGGTCTGGCGCTGGCCGAGCTGGCGCGCTCGTCACGGGGCAAGGCGCTCGTGAGATTCTACGACGACGCGTGGGAGCTGGCCGTCGAGCGCATCGGTGCGCGCGCCATGCTGAGCGTCTACCACGGCGGCCAGGACCCGCGCGTCGCGGTGTACGACCGCGCGGTGGTCTTTGCCGAGGTCGTCGACAGCGCGCGAGAGGCCATCGTCGCGGCCATCGCCCGCGGGACCGCGCCGCGCGGCGTCGAGCTGGAGCTGCGCGAGGCGGAGCAGGCGCTCGCGGCAATCGACCGCAGCTCGCTCGACGCGCCCGCCGTCGAGCCCGAGACCAGCCTCGTGACCGTAGAGCCGGACCGCGACGCCCCGGTCGCGTTCGGGGCGGAGTTCATGATGCGCCTCGGTGAGGAGGCGCAGCCCGACGTGCTCGTCGAGCGCACCGATCTTCACGCCCTCCTCTTTCGCGGACGGGTACGCGCCGAGGTGCGCGGTCGCTCCGTCGACGCGGGCGAGGGCCATCCGTTCCTCTTCGCCGAGCGCGCCGTCGAGCTGTCGCGCGACGCCCTCCGCGCGTGGGAGCGCGGCCGCCCGATGAACGTGCGCGCCCCGGCCGGCGGCATCGTCGTCGGCCTGCGCGTCTCGTCCGAAGGCGATTGCGCCCTGACCCTGGGGGGCGCGACCTTTCCTGCCCTGTCGGTGCCCGACCTCGTCGAGGCCGCGCTCGCCTTCGGCCGGACCCTCGTGCGGGCGCTCGTGCGACGCGACCGCGCCTGCCGCGCGAACTTGCGGCTGTCGGCGCTCCGTCAGAAGCTGCGCGACACCGCCGACCACCTCCGTGAGGCACGCCTCGAGGACGCGAAGATCAACCTCGCCCCCGAGCCCTACCGCGCCTTCGCCATGCACGCGCGCCCGCTGACGACCCCTGCCAACGGGACGACCGCGCCGGCGCGCCTCCGCTACACGCCCCGCTGGCGCGCCATCGTGCCGCAGATCGATCTGCGCGCGACGTTCCTGTGCGGCGATCGCCTCGTCATCGGTGCTGCGCAGGAGACCTTCTGCCTGGAGCGGACCAGCGGTGAGGTCCTATGGCGCGCCGCGACCGAGCGCGCCGCGTGCGTCGTGACGCCCGGCGGCCTCGCGCGCCTGTCCCCCGGCGGTCAGCTCGATCTCCACGACTTCGGGACCGGCGAGATCACGATGCGTACCGAGCTCGCGCCGCGCCTCGGCGGGCCCAGCGCCGGCGCCGTCGTGCACGTCACCGGCCTTCCGCGCCTGCTCGTCGTCACCGAGGGGGAGCGCCACCTCGTCGCCGTGGACCTCGCAAGCGGCGAGCCGCGCTGGCGCTTCGCGTGGGCACCCGGCAACAAATCGCGCGCCGCCAGCTCCGAACGCGCGGCGCTCAAGATGAAGCGCGCCGGCAAGCTCCTCTACTTCACGAGCGGTGACAGCGCGCTCACCGCGCTCGACGTGCTGACCGGCGCGGTCGTCTGGCGGCTGCGCGATCGCCTGCGCTTCCAGACCGCGCCGACCCTCGACCACGAGGAGCTCTTCGCCATCGCCGGCGGCGTGAACTGCGCCGCGCGGCTCCACTCGGTCGACGCCTTCTCCGGCCGCACGCGCTGGTCGGAGCTCGTGCAGGACGGCTCGAACGCGTGCACCGTCGAGGGCTCGCCCCTCGTGACATCCGGCGCGGTCGTCGTCGCCGCCCGCGAGCGCCACGGGCTTCGCCTGTTCGCCTACGATCGCGACACCGGCGCGCTGCTCTGGTCGACGAAGGGAACCGTCGCCCCCATCGGGACGAGCTGGCTCGTCGTCGACGATCTGCTCCTCGGCAACACCCCCACGGGCGATCTGGTCGCGTTCTCCGCCGCCGACGGCGAGCTGCGCTACCGCCATGTGCTCGGCCGCGCCCTCGACGCCGACACACCGCGCCGCCTCGAGCCAGTCCTGCGCTCGGGCGCGCTCTTCGTGCCCTACACGGACATCCACGTCTTCCGCCCCGCCGACGGCGCCCTCCTCGGAACGATTGCCCCCTGCGAGGCCATCCCCGATCTCCTCCGCGTCGACGAACGCTGCGACGTCTACGTCGCCGAAGAAAGCGGCCACCTCGCCTGCTTCGCCGCGGGAGCGAAGCTAACCCTCGTCAGGTGACCCCGCAAGGCGCGGAGGCGCGACGCGCGCCGGAGTCGACGCCGCGGTGCATTGCTCCCCCGCGCCCCAATACCAGAACTGGCGACACCCGCTCTTCCATGCGAAGATCCTGACGGATGCCCGATAGGCAGGTCTGCATCGACTGCGGGACGCAGTCTCCGGAGACGGAGACCAACTACACGCTCATCAGCTCCCAGTTCGGCTGGCGGCTGACGCGGACGCGAACGGCCGACGGACTGTTCAACGTCGAGTGGCGCTGCCCCGCGTGCTGGAAGGAGCACAAACGGCAGAAGCAGGCCCTTGAGGAGGGACGCATCGAAGCGCGGATCGGTGGAACCATTCCCCCGCCCAGCACCACCAGCTCCCCTCCCCTCGCAGGCCGCCCGCTCCCGAGCTTCGCCTCGCGCCCGCCGCCCCGTGGCGGTGAAGAGGAGCCGCCCACACTGCAGCGCCCCGCCCTGCAGCGTCCGACGACGCCTCTGATGCCCATGCGTCCGCCGCGCGTCCCGGCGTCCGGCCCGCCGACCGAAGGCTCCCCGATCCCCGGCCGCATCCCCCCGGCCCGCTCACCGCGGCGCTAAATGGCCTAGGAGGATTTCTCCGTCGAGAATCCTCCTAGGCCATTTAGACGACTCAGGCGGGGCTTCGCCCCCTCGGTCGCTTCGCGGGCGAGCCTCCCCGGTCTCGCCTTCGGCGACTCGCGCGTTGCACGAGCAGAACGATGGACTTTGGCCCGTGCGGTTGGGCGGGTCGTCAGTGGATCTTGTGCATCAAGCTCCGTAGCGGCTTGATGAGGATGGCGGCGGCCACCACGCCCACGAGGCTCGTCCCGACGAAGAGCGTGAAGTAGCTCGACGGTGTGATCTTGCCCCACGACTCGCCGATGGCGCCGCCCATATACTGCGCGACCGAGCTCGCCAGGAGCCAGACGCCCATGAAGAGCGAGGCGAAGCGCGCCGGGGCGAGCTTGGTGACCATCGACAGGCCGACCGGCGAGAGGCAAAGCTCGCCGAGGGTGGCGAGGAAATAGCTCAAGAACAGCCAGAATCCGCTGACGCGGGCCGCCCAGCTCTTCTTCTCGAGGTCCTTCAGGGGCCTCCGCCACTCGGGCGCTGCCGCCGCACCGATGAGCGCGGTCTTCGCCGGCGCGTCCAGCGGCGCGGAGAAGGTGAACTCTCCCTCCGGCCCGATGAGGAGGTGGTGCGCCTTCTGCTCCGCGTCGTCGAACGGCGACTCGAACGTGCTCATGAGGTCGAGCTCGACCTTCACGGGCGACTGGGCGGTCGCCTTCGCCGCGGCGGCCTCGGCCTTGTCCACTTCCTTCAGCCACGTCGTGGGGACGGTACGCTTCAGCGCGTCGTTGACGACGAACGGCGGAAGGACACCGCGAACGACGAGCTCCTTCTTCGCCGCGTCGTACGACAGCCGCTTGGCGTCGACGTACGCGTCGTCCCCCTTCTCGCCTACCCACACGATGCCGTCGCCTTGCGCCTTCAGCTCCGGCGGCAACCGCTCGAGCGACACGCGCGCCTCGTGCGCATTTTCCGCCGCCGCACCTCCCACCATGGCGCCGAACGACAGCACCATGAAGACCATCGCGAGCGCCATCTTCGTGGGCGTCGACGGCTCACGGCCCTTGCGTGAGAGGAAGATCCAGAGCGCCGCGTAGATCGGTGCCAGGACGACGATGAACACGGCGTTGGCCGCCTGCCACCACGACGCCGGGTACACGAAGCTCCCGAATTGGCGATCGGTGTGCACGTCCGCCCAGATGTTGAGCGCGTTGCCGGCCTGCTCGAAGGCCATCCAGAAGAGGACCGCGAACATGAACAGGATGAAGATGACCGTGCTGCGATCGCGCGACGCGCCCTTGATCGTGGTGAGCGTGTAACCCATCCCGCCGCTGATGGCCGCAAAGGCGATAGGCATGATCGCGTCTTGCAGCGGCGCCACGCCGCGAACGACCATGAGGATGTAGTAGATGGGCACGCCGACGCCGACGCCGATCATGAGGAGCGGGTAGAGCTTGCCCACGAGCCCGGCCAGGCCCGTCGCGCCCGGCTCGCTCGCCTCTGCCAACGAGGAGCTCTTCGCCGTCGCGCCGAGGTCCGGCTTGTCCTTCGTCTCCTTGTCGACGGTGAGCGCGTTGCCGGCGGCAGCGATGTCCTTGGTGACGCGCGCCTGGCCGAGGAGGAACACCGTGAGGCCGACCAGCATGCCGACGCCCGCGGCCATGAAGCCGTACTTGGGGGCGAACCTGTCTGCCAGCGTCCCGCAGATGAGCGGCGAGAAGAACGCGCCGAGGTTGATCCCCATGTAGAAGATCGTGAACGCGCCGTCGCGACGCGCGTCCCCCTGCTTGTACATCTTGCCGACCATGGTGGAGATGTTCGGCTTGAAGAACCCGTTGCCGGCGATGATGAACGCCAGCGCGGGGTAGAAGAGCGACTCGACGCCGAGCATGAAGTAGCCGGCGGCCATCAGCGCGCCGCCGATGACGATGCTGAAGCGGAGCCCCAGGAGGCGGTCCGCGATGAAGCCGCCGGCGAGCGGCGTCAGGTAGACGAGGCTCGTGTACCACTTGTACACGGACGACGACGCCTGCGGCTGCCACTGCAGGTAGTTGATCATGTAGAGGACGAGCAGCGCGCGCATCCCGTAGTAGCCGAAGCGCTCCCACATCTCGGTGAAGAAGAGGAAGTACAGGCCGCGAGGGTGGCCCTGCGCCTTCTCGGAGGCGGGCTCCTCTTTGACGAGGGACTTCAGGGTCGTGGTGACCACCTTGTCTTCGGGCGTCGGCGTCTCGGATTCCTTCACTCGTGACCTCCAGGAGCCCGCGTACGGAAGACCTTGCCGACTCGGATGTCAAGGGCGGCGACGTGTCGGGGCGTCAGTGCATGGCCTATTTTGGCTGGATTTTGGCCCGCAGCCCCCTTCGCCAGCGGATCTCGGTGGCTCCGGCGAGCGCCGCCTGCGCGGTGAGGGCGACGTCGAGCGCCGGGAGAAAGTCGGGGTTCTCGCCCGGGCGAAACGTGGGCTCGAGCTTCAGCAGGTCGATGTGGAGCACCTTCGCGGCGCGGTCGATGCGCGGCTCGATCCGCCCGACGAGCGCGTCGCCGAAGAGCACAGGCAAGACGTAGTAGCCGTGCTTGCGCTTCGCCCGGGGGGTGTAGACCTCCCATTTGTAGTCGAAGCCGAACAGCTCGAGGACGAGGCGGCGATCCCACATGAACGGGTCGAGCGGCGCGAGGAGCGCGACCGCCCGGCGTCCGCGGCGTGGGCGGCGCGTCGCCTCCAGCGTGTCGCGATCGCTGGCCGGCACGTAGCGCTCCCGGGCGAGCCCCTCGACCTCGACGGCGATGAGCTCCCCCTCCCCTACGAGGCCACTGACGATCTCCTTGCGCGCCGCAGGCGGGGCCGTCCCGCTCCAGATCTCCGGCGACGCCATGAGGCCCAGGAGGCCCACGGCGCGGTACCGCGAGAGCACGCGATGGCGTAGCGCCTCCGCCGGGGAGACGCGCGCCGCGAGGACAGCGGCCGGGAAGAGCGCCTCGGTCAGGTGGTAGGTCTTGGTGTTGCCGAGCCGGCCAGCGACCGCGATGTCCCCGGTGCAGAACAGCGCCTCGAGCACCGCCTTCGTGGCCGTGGCTCGTCCCCAGCCCCAGGTGACCTCGACGTCGCCCTTCGTCGCGAACGCCACGGCGGGCAGCGGCCCCTCGCGCGCGAGCCGCGCGAGGATCTCCGCGCGAACGCGTGGGTGCTCCGCCAAGATCCCGCCGCGCTCGTGGTAGCGCGCGCGCGCATGCTCCCAGGCGACGCGGTGGAACGGAAGCTCGGCGACCGGCACCACGTTGAGCGCCTTGTTGAACGCCTCGAAGAGCGTGCGTGACGCGGGGGACCCATAGAGCATGGGCTCGATCCACTCGGGGCGATAGCCACGGATGCGCGCGGCGAGGACCAGATCGTGGTTCTTCGCGCCCGTCGTGGCGAGTGGGTCGAGCTGCAGCGAGCCGAAGCGCGCCGTGACCTCCAGGATCGATCCTGGCGCAGCGGGCAACGAGCGCGGCGACGCGAGCAGCTGGCGCGCGACGAAGAAGCGCCGCGCGTGGGCGGCGTCGAGGCGAAGCGGGGCGCGCGGGGCGGGCGGGGCGCGCGGGGCGCGCGGGGCGGGCGGGGTCGGCGAGCGAGGCGGGGACGGCACGGCGCGCGCGTGATTCTGCATGGGCGACACCGAATTGGATACCCTCGCGGGCAATGCCTCCTCGAGACCCGCCTCCTCGAGACACGCCTCCTCGCGACGTGCCGGCTGGCCCCGCCGCGAAGACCGACACGAACGGCGACGCCCAGGCCGACGCAGCCCTGCGACGTCTCGGCTACGCGCAGGAGCTCCTGCGGGCGATGGGCGGATTTTCGAGCTTCGCCCTGAGCTTTTCGGTCATCAGCATCCTCACAGGCGTCACCACGACCTACGGCGTCGCCCTCGCCGCCGGCGGTCCTGCGGCGCTCGGCCTGGGCTGGCCGCTCGTCGGCGTGGGCACCCTCGTGGTGGGCCTTGCGATGGGCGAGCTGGCGAGCGCTTTCCCCACGGCCGGCGCGCTCTACCACTGGTCTGCCCTGCTCGGGGGAACCGGCTGGGGATGGTTCACGGCCATGATGAACCTGACCGGCCAGTGCGCCATCGTCGCCGCCATCGATCTGGGGTGCGCGCACACGCTGGGCGCGACGTTGCACCTCTCGGCAGGGTGGGACATCCCGCTCCTCGCGCTCGTCCTCGTCAGCCACGGCGTCCTGAACGCGCGCTCGGTGAAGCTGGTGGCGCGGCTCAACGATCTGTCGGTGACCGTCCACATCGTCGGCGTGCTCGCGCTGGTCGGCCTGCTGGTCGCGCTGGGCAAGGTACACCCGCTCTCGTACCTGGCGGAGACGGGGTTCACGACGCGCCCCGACGGCGACTACCGGCTCGGCTTCCTGAACGCGCTGCTCCTCGGAATGTGGACGTTCACCGGCTTCGACGCCTCGGCCCACGCCAGCGAAGAGACGCACGATCCGGCGCGGCGCGCCCCGTGGGGCATCGTCTCGGCGATCGTGGTGAGCGCGCTGGCGGGCTTCGCGTTCGTCGCCGCTTTGACGCTCGCCGTGCCCGATTTGCCGGCGATCGCGAAGGACGAGAATCCTCCCCTCGCGATCGTGCGCCACGTGCTGGGCGAGCGCGGGGGCAACCTGGCCATGGGCCTGGCGATCGCGGCGATGTGGTTCTGCGGGCTCTCGAGCGTGACGAGCGCGTCGCGCACGCTCTACGCGTTCGCGCGCGACGGGGGATTGCCGGCGGCGGTTCGGCGCGTCAGCCCCGTCCACCGCACACCCGAGGTCGCGATCCTCGTGGCGATCGCCGGCCCACTCCTCCTCGTGCTCGCGACGCGCGTGGTGAGCGAGGCCGTGTTCCTCGCGGTGGCCTCGCTCGCGACGACGGCGCTCTACGTGTCGTACGCGACGCCTATCGCCCTGGGGGCCCTCGCGCGCAGGGCCGGGCGGTGGAAGCGTCGCGGCCCCTGGCACCTGGGGCGCTTCGGGGCGCCGCTCGCGTGGCTGGCGGTGGCGTGGACGGCGTTCGTCCTCGTCGTCTGCGCGCTGCCGCCCAACGGCCTCGCCGGCGCGATGCTGGCGGCGGTCGCGGCCACGCTCGCCGTCGTCTATTTCCGGTTCGTTCGCGGGCGATTCGCGGGACCCAAGGTGCACCTTGGCGATCTCGAGGCGAAGGGCCCGGAATCGGGCGAACTGGGTTAGCCTATCGTTCGATGGGGGTCCCTATCTCCGGCCACTCCCGCGAGGGCGAGACCCTGTGCGGCAAGTACCTGCTCGAGGAGCGGCTAGGCCAGGGTGGCATGGGCGCGGTCTACCGGGCCCGCAACGTGCTCGTCGGCCGGGAGGTCGCGATCAAGGTGCTGCGCAGCGAGCACGCCAAGAACGAGATCATCGTCAGCCGCTTCCTGCGGGAGGCGCAGGCAGCGAACATCGTCCGGCACGCCAACGTGGTCGACGTCCTCGACATCGGTCGCGACGACAACGGCGTGCCGTTCATCGTTCAGGAGCTCCTACACGGGCAGGACCTCGGCCAGTACGCCAAGAGCGCGGGCGGCAAGCTGGCGCTGCGCGAGACGATGCGCTTCCTCGGTCCGGTGATCGAGGCCGTGGCCTCCGGGCACGAACGCGGCGTCGTGCACCGCGATCTCAAGCCCGACAACGTGTTCCTCGCCGAGGAGAACGGCAAGATCGTCCCCAAGCTGCTCGACTTCGGCATCTCGCAGATTCGCCCGAAGCCGGGCGAGGAGAAGGTCACTCAGCTCGGCACGATGATGGGCACGCCCCAGTACATGTCCCCCGAGCAGGTGAAGGGCCACCCGATCGACCCCCGCACCGACGTCTGGTCGATCGGCGTCATGCTCTACGAGCTGCTCTCCGGCGCGCGGCCCTTCACCGAGCCGGTCCCCGCGCTCTACGTCGCGATCTGCGGAATGGATCCGGTGCCGGTCCAGAAGGTGGCGCCCGAGGTGCCGTCGGGCATCGCGGAGGTCATCGGGCGCTGCATCCTGCGCGACCAGACGCTGCGCTACGCCGACGCCCGCGTCCTGGCGAACGCGTTGTTCGAGGCGTACCGGAGCGCGCGCCCCGCCGGGGCGACGAGCGGAGCGTACCCTTCCGCCGCCAAGGTGGCCCTGGCACCTGCGACACCGGGCGCGCGCGACGCGAACGAAGTGACCGACCCGACCGAGCTGACCGACGCGCCGTTGCCGAAGGTGCCCTCGCTCTTGCCGCCGCCGCACCTCGTCGTCGCGGCGCCGCCGCCGCGAACGGTCGCGAGGACGAGCGTGCCGGCGATCGCCGTGGTCCGACCGCTCGACGACGACGACGACGCCCACGTGAGCCGCGGATCCGGGCTGTCGGTGGACGCCCCCGTCCCGACCTCGCGCCCCCGCCCCGTCTCGGCTTACACGTTCGCCGAGCCTCCGGCGCCGGTGCCCCACGGCGAGAGCGCGGCGCCGTACGTGGCGGGCGCCCTGCTGGCCCTGGGCGGGGGCATCGGCCTCGTCGTCATGCTCATCGCGTACGACGCCGTTCACGCGGAGGCGTTCGTTGCCTCGCTGAAGCCCGAAGGCGCGCGCCTCCTCGCGGGCCTCCTGCTCTTCGCGCTCGGCGTGCTCCTCGGGTTTCGCGGCTACCGCGCGGCGCGCGACGCCCCCGACGACAAGGGCTCCGCCATCCTGGGTGGCGCCTTCGTCGGCGTGCTCGTCTTCGTGGGCCTCAAGCTCCTCACCTCCGGGTGAGCCTGGCCCGCGGGCCGCTTGCTCCCACGGCCTCACCGCCGTATCTCTGCAGCGATGATGCTCAGGCAGCGACTCCGCACGGCAAGCCTCGTGGCCATCGCGCTCTCGTGCTTCACGGGGTCGGCGGACGCCGGGCCCGAGACGTCGCTCCGCGAGTTCGCCGGCGCCCAGGTGAAGAAAGGCGTTCGCACCATCGGCATGGGCGGCGACGGCGCGACGACCGGCAACTACGCGCTCGTCTACAAGGACGCCGGCGGCGCGCTCTTCGACCAGGGGCTCGTGCGCTTCCAGGACACGGGCAACCTCTTCACCTTCAGCGCGGTCGGGTTCACGACGCCGCACTTCTGGGATGACGCGGCGTTCTACGTCATCGCCCTCGGCCAGCAAGGCAACGGGGTGCGGGTGTGGGACCGCTCGGCGCCGAGCCCCGCCAAGCCGCCGTCGCTCGGAGATCTCTCGGACACGTCCGTGTTCGTCAAGTTCGCGAAGCCGCTGAGCCCGTCGTGGAGCGTGGGCTTCATGGGGGCCTTCGAGCTGTCGCAGGCGTCGCTCGTTCCGTTCAACGGCGCGGCCCCCATCCGCTTCCACACCTCGTACCTCCCGTCGGGCGGCGCCGGGCTGCACTATCACCCCGACGCGCACTGGCAGGCCGGCGTCCGCCTGATCATGAATCACGACAACGAGACGCGGACGCAAGGCGCGGCGACGAAGACGGGCCTCCTGCGATCGTACGAGTACCGCGTCGGCGTGGCGTACTCCCCGTGGGCGGGGACGCTCTTCGACGCCGGAGCAGCCGCCCTGGATCGGTCCAACGGCCTCGAGAACACGAGCACCTTCGACATCCACCCGACGCTCGGGGCCGAGCAGGCCCTCGTCCCCAAGCGGGTGTGGGCACGCGCCGGTCTCGACGAGACGACCTGGACGACCGGAATGAGCCTCGCCGTGTCGACCGTGAAGATCGATCTCGCCTACCTCTACAACCTGGGGGCGGCGCGCACGGCCGACATCTTCGGCAAGAGGAACACGAGCCTCATCGCCACCATCAACATCCACTACGAAGCCATGCTCGGCAAACACTGAGACGCCGAAGAGCGCACAAAAAGAGGACGGGCGCCCCGGTGTTGCCGGAGCGCCCGCAGGGAGGCGTTCTAAGAAGATGAGGGTCAGCGGGGCGGGCGGGCGAAGCGCGGGTCGCTGCCGGGGAACGGGTTGGCCGTGTCGCGGCGATTCACCTCGCCGTTGGTCCAGCCGTCGTTGAACGAGTCGCCGCGCTCCGCGAAGAAGGCGACGCCGATGACACCGACGTTGCGAGCGCTGCCGGTCTGGGCGGCGTAGGAGTCGGCCACCGCCGCGAAGCGGAAGGCGGCGACGGCGTCGGTGGACTGGCGGAAGCCGTCGATCTCGAGCGTCGCGAACGGCATCAGCACGTAGCCGCGGTTCTGGAGGGTGCCGGTCTTGCCGTTGATGACGTCGAGGCCGTCGACGGTGGCGACCGCCTCGAAGCGGTGGCCGGTGTGGTTGGTGAGGACGATCGTGTAGCGCTCGCCCGACTGGCCGACCACGTAGGTGCGGTCGCCCGTGTGGACCGCCTCGAGCGATTCACCGGCGCCGTCGTGGATGGCGACGGAGATGGCGCCGTTGGCCGCCGAAAAATCGCGGCGGCGCCCGGCGCTGCCGTTGTGGTTCGCGACCTGGGCTTCGACGCCGCGGCGATCGTTGTAGAAGAGGTTCGCCACCGCGAAGGGGCGCTCGGCGTCGGCGCGCGCGAAGGTGACGTCGTGCACGCGCGACTGGCGGGTCTCGCCCCACTCGGTGCCGAGGCCCGGGCGATCGCGCGGGGGCTCGGGGCTGGGGCTTGGACGTGAGGCGCCGCGCTCGGCGCTCGCCGTGGACGGCGCGGGGGCGGCGCCCGGCTGCGAGTCGAACGAGCCGCCGCCCGAGGACGCGAAGTCCGCGCTCCTGGCGCTCTTCGCCTGGCTCGGCGCGGCCTCGCCCGGGGCGTAACCGCCGCTGGGGTATCCCGCGCCGTTCGACGGCGCCTTGGACGCGCCGCCGCAGCCCGTCAGGAGCATCATCACCACCGCGCACCAGAGCCAAACCCGCTTAGTCATCGTCGTTGCCTCCTGTCTCTTCAACGTACTCGGCCGGCCCGCCCTTACAGGTGGCGCGGCGTGGCTCAGCTGGTGAGGGTGACGATCGCCGATTTCAGGTGTGATTCCGAGCCGATGGCCGGAGGGAAATCGAGGGGCTCGGGGGTGTCCTTGATGCTCGCGGCCTCTTTTCCGGCCTTGCGGACGGCGTCGAAGAGCATCTTGCGGAAACGGGCCTTGGAGATCCCTCGGTGGTTGGTGCACGCGAGGAGCTTGCCGCCGGGTCGGAGGCTCCCGAGGGCGAGCGCCGCGAGCTCCGGGTAGTCGTGGTCGGCGACGAAGCGGCGCTTCTTCGTCGACGAGTAGCTGGGCGGATCGAGCAGGACCAGATCGTGGCGCGCCTCGTTCTTCTTGTTCTTGTCCTTGTCCTTCGCGTGACGCGCGAGCCACGCGAACGCGTCCTCGGCGACGAAGACGTGCTCCGCGCCGTCGAGGACGCCGGCCTCGCGCATGTTCTCGCGCCCGCGCTCGAGCGCCGCGACCGATGCGTCGACGCTGATGGTTCGCCACGCGCCGCCGACCGCTGCCGCCACGCTGAACGCGCACGTGTAGGAGAAGAGGTTCACGACGCTCCCGCCCGCCGCGAGCTCGCGCACGCGCCGCCGGTTCGCGCGCTGGTCGAGGAAGATCCCCGTCGATAGACCGTCGCCGAGGCGGACCACGTACGGGATCCCCTCCTCGTGGACGACGAGGCGCTCGGGAGCCGCCGCCCCGCGCACGGGCGCTTTGGGGGCGAGGTCCTCGCGGCGTGTGTCGACGAGGGTGTTCGCTTGCTTCGGGCGCACCTTGAGGTAGACGCCGTCGAAGCCGAGCGCGGCCAGCGCGTCGAGCACGCGATCACGGCGCGTGACGTCGCGCCACGGCCCCGACTCGTCGTCGTAGAGTTGCGCGACCAGGTGACCGCCGTACACGTCGACGGCGAGGTGCGGCAGTGCGTCGCCCGCCTCGTTCACCAGCCGAAACGCCGTCGTCGCGCGCTCACCCCAGTCGGCGTGGCCGAGGCCGTATCGGACGCGCGCCGCCTGCGCGAGCGCCCGGGCGAGTGCCGGCACGTCGTCGTAGATGCCGGCGCCGAGATCGCCGCGCGCCAGCCAGCCCTCGAGCTCCTCCGGCGTCTTGGCGACCCAGCGGCGCCCGTCGGGGAGCGCGAGCTCGGACGCGTGGAGCATCAGGCGCGACGCAGGAGCGCCCCAGTACAGGCGATCCCCGGCGATCGGCGCGCCCGCGTGCGCGAGCTGGACGCGCGCTTGGTGGGTGCGCCCCGTCTCGAGGACGATCTCGACCATCGTCCGCTCGGCGGTGCGTCCGAGCACCGTCACGTGCGAGACGGCCTCGAGCCCTCCGCGCTCCTTCGGGCCGGCGACCCGCATCCGCCCGTTCTCTCCGGGGAGCAGGCGGTCGGTCAGCGTCACCTTGGCCGCTTTCGCCGACCACCCCGTCACGCAGGCAACGTAGCGCTTCCGGACCGTCCGTCCCTCGAACGCCGCCGCGATCCCCGCGTTCGCCTCCTTGCGCGCCGTCATCAGGAGGACGCCGCTGGTGTCGCGATCGAGGCGCTGGTGCACGCCGAGGTAGCCACGCTCCGAGCTCGCACGAAGGCGGGCCACGACGTCGTCGGGGCGGTCGGCGTCGGCGGCCTGCGTCGGCACGCCGGTTGGCTTGTCGACGACGACGACGTCCGCGTCGGCGTGCAGGAGCCACGCGTCGGAGAAGTGCGGGAAGGCAAACGCGCGGTCCACGCCGCGCTCTTACCACACGGGGCCGCCGCGCGTGCGCGTCAGCCGCCGTCCTTGCAAGCGTCCTTGGGGAGCGCGGCGCCGAGGACGGCCGTGGCGCAGAGCCCGAACTTGATGGCGCACGCCACCTGCGTGCCGGCGTCGCCGCCGTCGGCAGGGCCACCGGCGGCGCAGTTCGTGTCGAGCGCGGTGGCGATGCCGTCGTTCCACTCGAGCACGAACGTGCCGACGCCGGCGCCGCCGTCGGGCTTGACGAAGAAGTCGGCCTCGCAGAAGGTCACACCGGCGTCGTCGCCCACGCACTGAGTGCACACGTCGTTCCGGACCTTGACCTGCGCCGCCGTGGGGGTCGCGTTCGTGAGCTTGTCCTTCACGCACCTGTCCAGCGCGGTGCTGTCGCGGGCGCACGAGACCTTGCCGAGGCACTCGACGACCGCGACGCGCCCGTCCTTGCTGTAGCTCGAGGAGAGCTTCTCGCACTTGGCGAAGTTGTCGAAGTCGCAGCCCTGGAGCTGCGGGCTGCAGCGGCCGCAGTACGCGACCAGTGCCTTGCAGTACCCGTCGGTGCCGGCGTAGGTCGGGCACGGCAGGGCGCTATCGACCCCGCCGCCATCCACCGCCCCCGTGTCCCCCGCCGCATCTCCCACCGTACCGTCGCGGTCCCCTCCGTCCCCACCTCCGTCGGCGTCCGAGCCCGTGAAGTGGATCGAGTCGTCCCCGCTGCAGCCGCCGAAGGCGAACGACGCCGCTGCGATCGGGAAGACGAGAAGAGAGAAGCGCCACGTGTGGGTCATGGGGGAGAACCTCCGTCCGTGGGAAAGTACACCTTTCGTACCAGGCGGCCCTCCCGGTTTTCCCGGGGGAATCGCCGGCGCGAAGACGACGGTTCACGCCGTCAGCGTGATGTCCTCGTCATGAACCCGCGCTCGTCCGGTGGACGTAACGGCGTTCACTCCGGCTCGAGCCCGGAGTCCTTCGCCGGCTCGGTCGCCGCCGCCTCGCCCACACCCAGCTTGGAGGAGGCGCGCCACAGCTCCGGATCGCTGTCCTCGTCGCGCGCGCGCTCCAGGCGATCGAGGCCGCGCTTGTGGAGCACGATCGTCGCCTCCTCGAGGATGACTCCGTCCCGCGTGCGAACGCGAACACGGACAGGCACGCGGTAGCAGCGCGGCGCGTTCGTGAAGCGCACGCGACGCGTGGCCGCGTCGAGGACCGGCACGGGCTTCTCCGCGTCGTCGAGCCGGGCGAAGAGCGGCGACAGATCGTACCGGAACACGTGCTTGATGCGCCGGACGCCTTGCTCGAAGAGCCCCCGCGCGCCGTCGATCTGCCCCTTCTGCACGTACTTGATGAGCGTCGCCGGCATCGTCGCGCCACTCTCGGGGTTGAGCGAATCGGGCGTCTGGGTCGTTCTGCTGTCGATCGACTCGCGGGCAGAGACGATGACGTCGCGGCCGGGAAGCCGCCGAACCGGCGCGCGAAAGCGGGCGACGCGCTGCGCGTAGAAGCGGTGCACGTTGCCGCTGATCCAGTTGCGTCCCATCTCCTTGATGCGATCCTTCGTCGCGTAGACGAGCCCGGCGATGACCGCCAGCACCATCACGCCGGAGCCGATCTGCGATCCGGTCGAGGGCGCGCGGTTCATGAGGACGATCTGCCAGATGAAGGCCCAGGTGGAGGCGAGCACCGCGACGAACCCGGCCACCCAGTGGTGGATGCGATCGGCGACCTCGTAGCGCTCGGGCTCGAGGAAGAGGACCTCCTGGAAGTGCTTCTTCAGTCGGCTGGCGCGATCGAGGTAGCGCTCGAGCGCGTCCGGCGAGCTGGGATCGGCGCCGATGTATTTCATGTCGGCACGGCGTGAGACCTCGCGCTCCAGGGCATCGGCGACGCGCGCCTCCACGCGGGCGATCGCCGGCGCCAGGGCCGCCGCGTGGCGGGAGCTCGCCATGGCCGCGAGCGCGCGCTCCACGCCGGCCAGCATCTCGAGGAGGCGCACGCTGGCGTACTCGTCGACGAGACCTCGCTCGCGCAGGAGCTCCTGCGCTTCGTCCCCGTTCGGAATCGTGAGGCGGGCGCGCGCGTGCTCGACCATCTTCAGCGCCGCCTCGATCCACACGACGAGGAGCGGCTCGAGATCGCTCGGCGGCGCCTCGAGCATGATCGAGCTCGCGAGCCGGCAGTGCCGCGCGAAACCCTCGCTCGCGCGCGCCAGCTTGGCCGCGAGCGTGAGGGCTCCGCGGCGGAGCGCGTCGATCGAGACGACGTCCCCGCCGACCGGCTCGGCAGGACCGTCCAGGCGCGTGAACGACTGGAGCTGATCCCAGGGCGAGTGGCGGGCGAAGGCGTTCGAGGGGATCTCCATCTCCACCTCGATCGCGTAGGCGATCTTCTTGGCGCCGTTCTGGGGGAGCTCCAGCGACACGCTCCACTCGAGCCGCGAAGCGTCGTGGATGCCGATCTTGACCGCCGCGCCTCCCTCGGCGGGCAGGTCTACGCCCGCGCCATCCTGGAGCGTGATCGGGAAGTCTCTCGGGAACTCGGCGAGGGCCATCTACTCCGGCGCAGAAGATCTACTTCTGGGTTGCTTCCGTCCTTTGCCTGTTCGGGACAAACGACTTCCGCTCTAATGACCAACAAATGCGCGATAGCGACGGGACGTGCAACCTTTTTTCAACGAATTTCACGAGAATCTTCGGGATCTTGGCGGTGTCTGGCCTCACGCTTTGCTCGCTGGCGGGTAGCGCGGCGGCGCAGACGCTGCCCAAGCCGCTCGTGCTCGAGGGCTCGGGCGGCGACTGGAAGCTGACCGTCGGCGGCTGGGTCGACGCGTATTTTGGCTACAATTTCAACGATCCGGCGTCGCGCACGAACACCGTCCGCGCCTTCGACAGCCGCCACGACTCGTTCGCGATTCAGGTGGCTGCCGTCGATCTGCAGTTCGAAGGGCACACCGGCGGCGGCACCGCGGTCGCGCGCATGACGCTGCAGGCCGGCGACGAGCCGGAGGCGTACTACCGATCGAGCGGGAGCGAGCGCGCGACGGACGCTCAGCCCAACTACGACGCGTTCCGGCACCTGCAGCAGGCCTTCGGTGGCTACAAGACGCCGATGCCCGGCGGCGCCGACGCGGCGCTCGAAGTGGACATGGGGCTCTTCGTGTCGCACATCGGGTACGAGGGGCTAAACGCGAAGGACAACATCCACTTCTCGCGGTCGCTCCTGTTTCAGCTCACACCGTTCTACGCGACGGGCGCGCGGGCCATCTACACGGTGAGCCCGACGTTCACCGCGCAGCTCAACGTGACCAACGGCTGGAACTCGGTCGTCGACAACAACCGCTCGAAGAGCGTCGGCGCGCAGGTCGTCTGGACGCCGAGCGATCGCGCGAGCGCCACGCTCAACTGGCTTGGCGGCTCCGAGCAGGACGCGACCCTGTCGATGCGCAACCTCTTCGACGCGTTCGTGGTGGTGAAGCCGACCGACGCGCTCCTCCTCGCCGTCAACGCACACGCCGGCTTCGACAAGGTGCACCCCGGCACGGTGCTGGACGGCGCGATCCTCACGGGCGACGCGCGGGCCGCCTGGTACGGCGTCGCCGGCTACGGCCGCTACCAGCTGGACGAGACCTGGGCCGCCGGGGTGCGCGTCGAGGCGTTCCGTGACGAGGTCGGCGTGCCGTGGGAGGCGGGCTACGCCGGGACGATCGGCGAGGGCACCGCGACGCTCGAGATGCGCCCCCAGGAGCACCTCATCCTGCGCCTCGAGCTGCGCCACGACGAGGCGTCGAGCGGGCTCTACGAGACGAGCAGCCCCCCTCGCCTGTCGCGCGCGCACACCACCGCCACGCTGGGCGCGATCGCGTTCTTCTGACGAGCTTCACGTTCGCCGTTGGACCGTCCGCCAGCGTCAGCCGCGGCGGGCTTCGAGGTCTTCCCAGCGCGCGGTGAGCGCGTGGGCTTCGGCCTGCGCGGCGCTGAGGTCCGCGTGGAGCTTGCCGGCCGTCTCGGGGCGCTTCGCGTAAAGCGTCGGATCCGCCAGCTCAGCTTCGAGCGCCTTCGCCCGGTCTTCGGCGGCGGTGATCCGCGTCATGATCCCCTCGAGCTCGATGCGCTCCGCGTAGGTGAGCTTCTTCGCGGTCGTGGTCGTGGTCGTGGTCGCGGTCGCGGTCGCGGTCGTGGTCGGGGTCGTGGTCGTGGTCGCGGACGTGGTCGGCTTCGCCGGAGGCGCCTTGGAGGGCGTCGCGCCGGGCTCCGGCCGCAGCGACAGGTACGTGTCGTAGTTCCCCTGGTACTGCGTCACCTTGCCCGGCTCGAACGCGAGGATCGACGTCGCCACGCGGTTCAAAAAAGCGCGATCGTGCGAGACGACGATCGCGCAGCCGGGCCACTCGACGAGCATCTCTTCGAGGGCGCCGAGCGTCGAGATGTCCAGATCGTTGGTCGGCTCGTCGAGGAGCAGGAGGTTCGCGCCGCTCCTCAGCGCCTTGGCCAGCGCCACGCGCGCGCGCTCGCCGCCGGACAGGGCCCCCACCTTCTGCCGCTGCTTGCTCGGCTCGAACAGGAACTGCTCGAGGTACGTCTTCAGGTTGACCGTCCGCTCGCCGATCGCGACCATGCCGCCGCCCGTCGCCTCGGCCCCCTCGCGCTCGGCGACGTTGTCGTAGATAGACCAGTCGTCCATGAGCTGCGCGCGCGCCTGATCGAACAGGACGGTCTTCGTGTTCTTGCCGACGGTCACCGTCCCCGCCGCGGCTGCGAGATCGCCGGTGAGCGCGCGCAGGAGCGACGTCTTGCCGCAGCCGTTCCTGCCGATGATGCCGAACCGATCACCGGGAACCATGTGGAGGGTGAGCCCGGAGAAGAGGTGCTTGTCACCGATCGCGAGAGACACACAGGTCAGATCGAGGATCGTCTTGCCCGTGCGCCCGACGTCGGTGCCTTCGAGGCGGACACGCTCCTGCGCCTTCGGCCCCTCGATCGCGATCGCGGCCTCGGCGCGCTGGATGCGGGCCTTCTGCTTCGTCGTCCGCGCCTTGGCTCCCCGCATGAGCCACTTGCGCTCGTTCCTCACGAAGTTGAGCCGGTTCTGCTCGGTGCGCGCCTCGTGGAGCTCGAGCTCCTCTTTCTTCTCGAGGTAGGTGCCGTAGTTCCCCTCGAACTCGGCGAGCTTGCCGCGTGACAGCTCGACGATCCGCGTCGCCACCGCATCGAGGACGTACCGATCGTGGGTGACCATCAGGACGGCGCCGTGGAACTCGTCCACCAGGTAGCCCTCCAGCCACTCGATCGTCTCGGCGTCGAGGTGGTTGGTCGGCTCGTCCAGGATCGCCAGCGCCGGAGCGGCGACCAGGATCTGCGCGAGCGCGACGCGGCGCTTCTCGCCGCCGCTCATGGTGCCGGTGGGGCGATGGAGGTCCTCGATGCCGAGCTTGCCGAGGATGCCCTCGGCGACGTGCCTGCGCTCCCAGCCACCGAGGCGCTCGACGTCGTCGGCCAGGTGCGACTGCTCGGCGAGGCGCGCCGGGGACGAGTCGCCGGCGTCGATCGCGCGGGTCACCTCGGCGTGGCGGGTCGTGGCCGCGCTCCAAGCCGCCAGCCCCTCGAGGACGATCTGCGACGGCGTCTTGTCGGGATCGAGGTCCGGCTCCTGCGCGAGGTAGAGCACGCTCGCGCCTCGGCGACGATCGACCGTCCCCGCGTCGGCGACCTCGAGGCCGGCCATGACGCGGAGGAGCGTGGACTTCCCGGTCCCGTTGACGCCGAGGACGCCGACGCGGTCCCCGTCTTCGATCGTGATGGCCACGTCGTCGAACAGGACCTGCGGTCCGTACGCTTTCGACACTCCGCGCGCGCTCAGGATGCTCATCCGGAGCGCATGCTTACCATCACGACGCGGGCGCGCTCACTCTTTGATGACGTGGCAAGGCGTCATGGCGAACGAGAGCTTTCTGACCTTCTCTTTGCGCCCGCGGAAGTACTCGTCGACGGCGAGCGTCTCGCCGGGGAAGACGCCATAGTCGTCGAGGAGGAGGATCCCGCCGTGCTCGACGCGCGGCCACAGGTGCTCGAGCACGGTGACGGCCGGCTCGTAGATGTCGGTGTCCAGATTCAGGAGCGCGATCTTCAGCTGCGGGTTGTCGGCGACGTACCGCGGCACCGTCTCGCAGATGTTCCCGGCGACGAGGGTGACCGCGTCGTCGCACTTCTTGGTCGCGAGCACGTCCTTGAGCTGCTGGACGTCGATGCTCTCGTCGCCCGCCTCGCTCGTGAAGCCGGCGCGCAGCTTCTTGTCGGGATCGTGATTCGTCTCGGGGAACGGCCCGAACGAGTCGAAGCCGATCATCTTCTTGCTGCGCGCACCGCCGAAGAGCTGCCGCATCATCGCGAAGCGCGCGAAGCTCGCCCCCTTGAAGACGCCGCACTCGACGATGGCGCCGGGGATGTCTACCACGAGCTTGAAGAGCTCGTAGTGGGCCAGAAGCTTGCTGAGCCGCGAGACGTCGCAGGTGAGGTAAAAGCCGTTCTCGTGCTCCCACGCCTGCTTGGGGTCGGGCAGAGTGATCATGCTCCCCGCGGCTGCAACCGCGGTGCCTGCCGGATCACCTCGAAATCACGGGGCGACGGGCGCCAGCGGCCTGACGCTCGTCAGCCTCGTGACGGCCTCACATCGACAGACCGCCGTCGATGTCGATCGTGCGCCCGTTGAAGTAGTCGCACTCGAGGATGAATTTCACGCCCAGCCAGATGTCCTCGGGGAGGCCGATACGGGCGACCGGGATCGCCGCCACGAGCGCGTCGCGGGCTTTCTGGTTCATGCCCTGCGTCATCGGCGTCTCGATCATGCCTGGGGCGATGGCGCCCACGCGGATGCCGAAGGCGCCGAACTCGCGCGACCAGGTGACGGTGTTGGCGGCGAGCGCGGACTTGGCGGCCGTGTAGTTCGACTGACCGCGGTTGCCGTGGCGCGCGATGCTCGACATGTTGACGACGACGCCGGGCTTGGTCCCCGTCTCGACCATCTTGGCGACCGCGTCGCGCACGAGGAGGGTCGCCCCCGTCAGGTTGACGCCGATGACCGCGTCCCACTGCTCCTTCGACAGCTTCCTGATCGCGCCCGTCTCCCTGTCCTTCTTGACGAGGAGCCCGTCGCGCAGGATGCCGGCGTTGCTGATGACCGCGTTGAGCCCGCCCATCGCGCCGTGCGCCCACTCGACGAACGCGCCGACCTCGGCCTCGTCGGCGACGTTCAGCTTCTTCGCGTGGACCTTGCCCGGTCCCTGCTTGGTGAGCTCGACCGTTTCGGCCAGACCTGCCTCGTTGACGTCGCCGATGGCGACCTGAGCGCCTGCCTCGGAGAGACGGAGCGCGAAGTGGCGACCCATGCCCTGGGCGCCGCCCGAGATGATGCACTTTAGTTCGCTGAGCTTCATGGCGGCGGACTGTAGAGCGAACGTCGTTGGACCGGAACGGGCAAACGACGGTAGCGACCGACAAGAAGGCTATAGCAACCGTTCCATCCAAAGGACGGTTGCTATAGGAACCCGATCCGCCCCGCGATCCAGTCAGAATCGCAGCAGGCCGAAGTGGGCGAGGAGCGCCAGGACGGCGAGCACGACCGAGACCTGCGCCACGAACCGCAGCGACCGCTTGGCGACGCGGTAGAGGATCAAGACCAGCACGGCGGCGACCAGGGTGACCGGGACGCCCGTGTGTGCGGCCACCCACTGCAGCGCCTGGCGAGCCCAGCCCCAGCGGAAGCTGCCGAGGAGAAGCTGGATTCTCGGGAGCCAGGCGACGAGGGAGGCGAGGGAGTACGGCAGCGGAAGCACGGGCAAGGAGAGAGCGTCGCAAAAAGGCGGCCGTGGAGCCAAAAGAATGTGTAACTTCCTGCGCTGATGGCCCCCTCTGGCTCCCAAGGCGTCGCCCACGCTGCCTCGACCCTCGTGACGACCGCGCTGCACCTCCGCGAGGGAGACCGCTTCGTGGTCATCTGCGACGCCGATTCGCATGAGCTCGCCGAGGTGGTGAAGGACCAGGCGGAGGGGCTCGGCGTGCAGGTGACCCTCGCGCGGCTCGATGTCCTCCGCTCCGTCTCGACGAACCACAGCGGTGATCGGCCGCACAAGGTTCTGCCCGACGTCGTGCGCCGCGCGATGCTGGCTGCCCAGGGGAGCGTCTTCCTCGCGAGCGCGCCGCACCAGGAGCACAGCATGCGTGAGCAGCTCCAGCACATCGTAGGCGCGTGCAAGGTGCGTCACGCGCACATGCCAGCGCTTTCCGCGCGGGCGTTCGCCGTCGGAATGAAGACCGACTGCGCGCAGCTCGAGGCGTGGGGCCGCGCCGTGGAGCGCAGGCTCGAGCTCGCGCAGACGCTCGAAGCGACGAGCGCGGCCGGCACCGATCTGTCGCTCACCTTCTCCAGCTCGAACCGGTGGACACCGCACCTCGGATCCATCGCGCCAGGGCACATGTCCAACCTCCCGGCGGGGGCACTCTTCGCGCAGCCCGAGTCGGTCGAAGGCGTCTTCGTCGCGAACGCGTCGGTGAGCGATTTCTTCGGGGCCCGCGAGGGCCTGCTGACGACCAAGCCCGTCTTCCTCCACATCCAGCAAGGGCGCGTCGTGAAGGTCGAGGCTCCGAACGCACCCGACCTGCAGAAGGACATCGAGGGCATGATCGCGGTCGCCCCCAACTCGAACCGGGTGGGGCTCGCGATCGTCGGCGTCAACGTGGAGCTCTCGCCGAACGGCGACGCCGCGCTGGACGAGAACCTCGCCGGCCTTCACCTCGTCATAGGCGACGCCGCCGGCCGCGTGCGCGCGAGCGCCTGGAGCGCCCGCACGTCGTTCACGGCGTGCTCTGCCAGCGCGACGGTCACGACCGGCGGCGACCTCGTCCTCGAGGACGGAAAAATCGTCAGCGGCGTAGGCCGCTAGACGACGGCGGCGCGCTCTCTCCCGTGCGCTCGAAGATCCAGATCTCGCGCGCGGTCGAGGCGTGGATGTCGAGGCGTGGCCAGACCTCGCTCGTCCACTTCGCGTCGTGTGCGCGACGGAAGCCGCGCGCGCCCTTCACGAGGCCCTGGAAGAACATCGTCCCATCCACCTCCGTGCTGCTCTCGTGCTGGGTCTTGGGGAGCACCTTGCCGCTGGCGGCGCTCCACTCATCGAGATCGATCAGGTAGCGCCACACCCAGCCTTCGCTGACGACGACGAAGCGCGCGCCGCGACGCTCGGCGTCGGAGTAGTCGCCCTGCACCTCCACGACGCCCGGGAGCGGATTGCGTTTGCCCACCGGCTCGTGGCCGACGCGGATGACCTTCGCGTGCGGGGGAAAGCGTGGAAGATACACGTTCAGGCCGTGCACCTCGATGACGTCGCCCGGCGCCGCGTTCGCCGCGAGCCACACCTCCGCGTCGTAGCGCGGATCCAGGACGAGGTTCGCGTCGACGTCCGCACACTTGAAGAGCGCCCACCCGAAGACTGCACCGGCAAGCGCCACGCCGAGCGGGTGCCGGACACGCCCGCGGGCGTCGAAGAGGAGCGCGTCGATGCAGATGCCCGCGTACACCGACCAGAGCACCATCTGCGGCAAGAGGAAGCGGTGCTCGGTGCGGCGCGCGGTGAAGTTGAAAAGGACGGTGAACGAGACGGCGCCGAGGAGCGGCACGAGCGATGCTGCGCGCGCGCCATCCTTGGTGCCGCGGACGGAGAGGACGAGCCCAGAGACCACGGCGAGGCCGAGCACCCAAGGGTAGTAGCGCTCGAAGCGCAGGAGGCTGTCGGCAACGACGAGCGCGAGGCCCTTCGCGTCGGTCGAGTAGTGCGCGAAGTCCTGCGACGCGGCGCCCGTGAGGAACGCGAGCCGCGCGCGGAAGCCCGTCGGGTTGAACACGATGGCGAGCGTGACCGAGAGCAGCGCCGCGAACGTGGCCGCCGCGACGAGCACCTGCACGGCAAGCGCCCGCGCGTTCTTGCGCGGCCACGGGTCCATGGCGAGCCACGCCCCCAGCGCGAGCGGCGCCGTGAGGCCCACGACGGCGTACGCCTGGTCCTTGGTCCCGATCGCGAGCGCGGCGAAGACCGCGACGTGCCTCAGGCGACGTGGCTCCCGACGCGCCAGCGTGCGAACGAGCGCGAGGAGAGCCAGCGAGGCCCAGAAGAGGTACGGCACGTCGAGGTTCGTCGTGTGCGCGTAGTAAGTGAGCGGCGCGTTCAGACCGCACACGATCGCCACCACCACGCCTGCCCGCCGGCCCCGAAGCTCCTCGCCGATCTTCGAGATCGCCCAGACGATCCCGACGCTCATGAGCGCCGTCACGCCGCGCGCCACGTAGGCCACGAGCGTCATGTACGGGACCTTGAGGATCTCGCCGATGACGTCGGACGGCGCGAACGACGGGGCGTTGGCCAGGGCGACCCCGGTGACGGGAGACGTGACCACCCCCAGGAGGAACAGATGGACCGGGGGGTAGGTGAAGAACTTCCCCGGCGTGAACGTCTCGACGAGGCCCGAAAGGAAGTCGCGCGGCGCAACGCCGTCGTTGTCCCAGCCATCGGAAGACGGCAGACCCCACCCAAGCCCGACGATCCGCAGGGCCATCACACCCGTAAGCACCCAGAATAGTGGGCTCGCCGCAGTGCGTCGAAGTCGATCGCCGAAGCGTCCCATGGGCGCCCATCAGGTAGCAGACCAGGCCGGGCATCGTCGATGGAACCGAAGTTGCGGCATGCATTCCGGCAGCGTTTGAGTATGCTCCCGCCTGGTTGCACGGCCATCGCGGGCACCACCTCCCGAGGCTCATGACGTCCCACGTTTCGCAGCCGACCGGCGCCGCCACAGCTGAGGCCCCGCCGGCATCCGAGCACGCCCGCGCCACCTCGGCGGCGGGCGTCCTGCCGTGGGCCGGGCTCGGGATCGTCGGCCTCGGGGCCATGCTGGTGTTCTGGATTTTCGACGCCCTCCCCTTCCAGGACCTCCCCGCCCACGCCGGCCTCATCGCGATGCGTCATCGCTTTCCGGACTCGGCGTTCGAGCAGCGCTTCTTCGTGCTCGCCCCGCACATCGGCCCGTACTCGCTCTTCCGCTTCCTAGGGGAGCTCTTCGTCCGCGTCATCGGGCCGGTCGGCGCGGTGCGCGCCATCGCGACGTTGCCCGTCATCGCCACGCCGCTCGCGCTGCTCTACGCCCGCCGCACGCTCCACGGCGACCGCTCGCCTATCGCCGGCTTCTTCGGGCTCGCCCTCGCGTTTGGCCTCATGACGCTGCTCGGCTTCGCGAGCTACCTGCTCGGCGTCGCCGTCATGCTCGTCGGCCTCACGCTCTGGCTCGATCTCCTCGCGCGCGCGGACGTCGCGCCGCACGCCGCCAGCACGCGACGCCGCGAGCTCGTCGTGGCCGGGTTCGCGCCCCTCATGTTCGTGGGCCACGGCCACGCGTTCGTCCTGTTCCTCGCGCTCGCGGGGGTCTCGTGCCTCGCAGCGGGCAATCGCCGCGCGCGCCTGGTTCGCCTGCGCGCCCTCGTTCCGGCGATCGGCCTCGCGGCGTACGTCGCCTGGCTCGAGCGCGGGCCGACGACGCCGCCGGGGTCCGTGTCTGTCTCGCAGGGGGGCCTGACGCCGCACTTCCAGGGCCTGGCGGACAAGCTCAGCCTCCTCTTCACGCCGACGCTGCTGACGCGCAGCGGCGTCGACGTCGCCGCCGGCATCGCGCTCTGGGCCGTGCTCATCGCCGCGAGCGTCGCGACCATCCGTGGCCTGCGCGCCGGCTCACCTGGCGGGCTCGTGGGCGCCGACGCGGCGGCCGACGCTCGGTCCCGTGCGCACAGCCGGGGGCTCTACGCGGGCGCGCTGGTGCTCGGGCTGCTCTTCCTCGCCCTCCCCCACGCGATCGGCTGGTTCGGCTTCGTCGACGGACGCCTCGTGCCGATCGTGCTGTACCTGGCCATCCTGGCGTTCCGGCGCGAGTCGCTCGGACGCGTCGGGCGCGCGGGCGTCGAGCGCGGCGCGCCCGCCATCGCGACCACGATGGTGCTCGTTGCGCTCGGCGCTTCCTACCGATTCCAGGACGAGGCCCGGGGCTTCCACGAGGTGCTCGCCGAGGTCCCGCGCGAGGCGCGCCTGCTCAACCTGCCCCTCGATCCGAACAGCTCGACGTTCACCGCGCACCCCTTCATCCACTACGACAAGCTCGTCCTGGCCGAGCGCCCGATCGTCGTCAGCGACATCTGGTTCCACCAGGGCTCGGCGCTCTACCCCACGCCGCAGAACCCGGCGCTGCGCCTCCCCGACTCGTACAGCGAGAGCGATCTGCACGTCATCGACTGGCCGGCCTACAAGCTCGACGACTGGGACTACGTGCTCGTCCGCACGCGCCCAGAAGGCACGGCGCCCCCGCCTCCGGCCGCGCTGGAGCTGGCCGACCACCGCGGCGGCTGGTGGCTCTACCGCAAGCGCTGACGCCCGCGAGACACACTGCGGGCGTCGCAAATGGACGACAGGCTGCCCCCGATCGCCGCCAACTGCGCGATCCGGCGGGCTCACCTGCCGGCATCGACCTTGCGAAGGTGTCTTCCCAAGGTGATTCAAGGTGAAAAGCGACTCCTTCGGGGCTAAGAAGGGCTCCAACATGCGACTCGTTGCGTTCGGAGCAGGGTACGTCGGTCTGGTCACGGGAACGGGGCTCGCCGAGCTCGGGCACGAGGTGCTCACGGTCGATACCGACGCCGCGAAGATCAAGAAGCTCGAGGATGGCGTCATCCCTATTCACGAGCCCGGTCTCGCCGATCTCGTTCGCCGCAACCGCCGCAGCGGGCGCCTGACGTTCGCGACGGCCGTGCCGCCGGGCTTCGACGAAGCGGACGCGTACTTCATCGCCGTCGGCACGCCGCCGGACAAGGACGGCGCGGCCGACGTGAGCGCAGTCTTCGCGGTCGCCGATCACATCGCGCAGGTCGCCAAGAAGGCCGCTCTCGTCGTCGTGAAGAGCACGGTCCCCGTCGGCACGTGCGACGCCGTGCAAGCGCGCCTCGCCAAGTCGAAGGTGCACCTCGAGGTCGTCTCCAACCCCGAATTCTTGAAGGAGGGCGATGCGCTCAACGACTTCTTCAAGCCCGACCGCATCGTCCTCGGCGCCAAGAGCGACACCGCGCGCCACATGCTGCGCGAGCTCTACGCCCCGCTGCAGCTCTCCGGCGAGCGCATGGTCATGACCGATCCGCGGTCGAGCGAGCTCATCAAGTACGCCGCGAACACGATGCTCGCGATGCGCGTGTCGTTCATGAACGAGCTGTCGCGCCTCTGCCACGTCACCGGCGCGAACATCCACGCCGTCCGCATGGGCGTCGGCGCTGACGTGCGCATCGGCAAGAAGTTCCTCTACTCGGGCCCCGGTTACGGCGGCTCGTGCTTCCCGAAGGACGTGCAGGCCCTGGCCGCGCTCGGCAAGACCCACGGCGTCCCGATGCGCCTCGCCGAGGCGACACACCTCGCCAACGAGGAGCAAGGCGCGTTCCTGGCGCGCCTCGTCGAGGAGGCGCTCGGCGGCCTCAAAGGCAAGACGGTCGCGTTCTGGGGCCTCGCGTTCAAGCCGGAGACGGACGACGTGCGCGAGTCGCCGGCGCTCAAGCTCGGCCTGGCGCTCCTCGCCGCGGGCGCCAAGGTCATCGCCCACGATCCGGAGGCGGGCCCGAACTTCTCGCTCGCGGTCGGCGGCCGCGTTGCGCTCGTCGACAAGGAGTACGACGCGCTCGACGGCGCCGACGCGCTCGTGCTCCTCACCGAGTGGCGGAGCTACCGCGCGCCCAACTTCGCCGAGATGAAGAAGCGCCTGCGCCCCGGCGCACACGGACTGCCGGCGACCATCCTCGACGCGCGCAACATCTGGCGCGCCGCCGACGTCATCCGCGCCGGGCTCCGCTACCAGGGCATCGGCGTCGGCGCGACGGCGGAGCGTCCCAGCACGACGCAGATGGGCGAGTAGGCGACGCGATGCGCCGGTGGCTCGTCACAGGCGGAGTCGGCTTCATCGGGTACCACCTGACGCGCGCGCTCCTCGTGCGCGGCGATGCGGTCACGGTCATCGACGACTTCAGCGACGCGCCGTACCCGGCGCGCATGAAGGAAAAGAACCTCGCAGACCTCGTCGCCGAACACCCTGGATTTCGGCTGGTGCGGGCGTGTATCACCGACGCCGCCGCGACGCGCCACCACTACCGCGAAAAGGACGGCGTCATCCACCTCGCTGGCCTCGCCGGCGTGCGGCCATCTTTCGACTATCCGGCGCGGTACTCGCGCGTCAACGTCGAGGGCACGGCCACCGTCGTCGAGAACGCCCTTGCAGAAGGGATCGACCAGGTGCTGTTCGCGTCGAGCTCGTCGGTCTACGGCAACTCGACCCCCCTACCCGCCCACGAGGACGCGCCGGCCATCGCGCCGGAGTCGCCCTACGCCGCGTCGAAGCGCGGCGCCGAGCTCGTCGCCAGCGCCATCTGCCGGCGCGCGCCGCAGCTCTCGTGCACTGCGCTGCGCTTCTTCACGGTGTACGGCCCCCGCCAGCGCCCGGAGATGGCCATCACGCTCTGGGCCCGCGCCTTGCTCGCGCGGCAGAAGATCACGCTGTTCGGCGACGGGTCGATGCGCCGCGATTTCACGCACGTGGACGACATCGTCCGCGGCGTCGTCGCGGCGAGCGCGCCCAAGCGCCCCGGTTTCCGCGCGTACAACCTCGGCTCGGGCGCGCCGATCGATTTGCTCGGCCTGCTCCGCGCGCTCGGCAAGGCCGCGGGCGAGGAGGCGATCCTGGAGAACGCGCCCGTGCCGGCCGGCGACGTCGACGCGACGTTCGCGGACATACGGCGCGCGAAGAGCGAGCTCGACTGGACCCCGCGCGTGCCCCTCGAGAACGGCTTGCGTGAGGTCGTGGCCTGGGTTCGGGCGAACCCGTGAGGACCGCGGTCGCCCTGGCGTACGCGCTCGGCTCGGCCGGCGCCGGGCTCTGCGGATGCAGCTCCTCGAGCGCCGGCGCCGGCGGCGTCGACGCGGCCACCGCCGACGCGGGCGCCGACAGCGCGCGAGATACGGGCAGCGGGTTCCCGACGACCGACGCCGGCGACGTCGACGCCGGAGGCGGCGGGTCGACCTGCGATCAGCTCCGGGCGCAGGTGAACGCGTACGGGCTCGTCGCGCGCGCTTGCAACCCGCAAGGGGCGAGCGAGTGCACGGCCGCCGCCGACGGGCTCTGCTGCCAGATCACCGTCAGCATCGGCAGCACGCAGGCGGTCAATGATTTCCAGCACGCCGTCACCGACTACGCGAACAAGTGCGGCGCCGCCGACTGCAGCAAGGTGATCTGCGAGCAGACTCCGAGCGGCATCTGCGACGGAACCGGCACGAAGGGCATCTGCCGCTAGAAGAGCGGTGTCAAACACCGCTCTTCTAGTTTCGACTCAAGTGGAACCGCTGCCGCATTTCCTTACGCCACGTCGTTCGTGGCCGGGCTCCTAGTCGGCGCCGAAACGTAGAGCGCGTAGGATGCGTCGCATGCGCATCGCCCCACTCCTCCCGCTCGCCGGAGCTTGCCTGCTCATCCTCGCGTGTTCGAGAAACGAAGCACCGGCGCCAGTCGACCCGGGGCCCGTCTCCTCCGCTACCCCTGGTGCTGCGGCCACCTTACCGGCCGCGGCGCCGGCCCTCGACGCCGGTGCGCCCCGGATGACGCTGCTCAAGGCGGCGACCCTCATCGACGGGCTCTCCGACGCCCCGCGCGCCGGTATGGCGGTGCTCGTCGAGGGCGACCGCATCCGCGAGGTCGGCCCCGCCGCGGCGCTGGCGGCCAAGCTCCCCGCGGGCGCGAGGATCGTCGATCTCGGCGGCGCGACGCTGCTGCCCGGCCTCATCGACGCCCACACGCACGTCCTCTTGCAAGGCGACATTACAGCCGAGGACTACGACGTGCAGCTCCTCAAGGAGAGCATCCCGTACCGCACGATCCGCGCGACCGCGGCGGTCCGCACGTCGCTCATGAATGGCTTCACGACGCTCCGCGATCTCGAGAGCGAAGGAGCGATGTACGCGGACGTCGATCTGAAGCGCGCCATCGACCGCGGCGTCGTTCCTGGCCCGCGCATGTTCGTGGCGACGCGCTCGCTTGCGCCCACCGGCATGTACCCGCTGCTCGGCTACTCGTGGGAGCTCAAGATGCCGGAGGGCGCACAGACCGCCGACGGCGTCGACGGCCTTTTGCGTGCGGTGCGCGAGCAGGTCAAGTACGGCGCTGACTGGATCAAGTTCTACGCCGATCGCCGCTACTACCTGCCGCCCGAGCGTGGCTGCACCCACGGGCTGTGCTCGTGGGTCAACTACACCGACGCGGAGATGCGCGCGATAGTCGACGAGGCCCACCGCCTCGGGCGCCGCGTCGCCGCGCACGCGATGGGATGGAACGGGATCGACGCCGCCCTGCGCGCCGGCGTCGACTCGATCGAGCACGGCGACGGCCTCGAGGACGACCTCATGGACCGCATGGTCCTGAAGAGCGTGTACTGGTGCCCGACGATCTACGTCGGCGTGTACGTCGCGGCGGGGCGCGGCGGCGCGTGGCCGAAGATGGTCGAGCTCGAGAAGGCCGCCTTCGCGCGCGCCCTCAAGAAGAACGTGCGCATCGCCTACGGCACCGACGCCGGCGGCTACGCGTGGACCGAAAACCAGGCCAAGGAGCTGTCCCTCATGGTCCGGTACGGCATGACGCCGATGGCCGCGGTGAAGAGCGCGACCACGGTCGCCGCGGCGCTCCTCGAGAAGCAGGCAGACCTCGGCGCGGTCGCGCCCGGAAAATTCGCCGACATCATCGCGGTGAAGGGCGACCCGATGAAGGACATCGGCGAGCTCGAGCGCGTCACCTTCGTCATGAAGGGCGGCGAGATCTTCAAGCGCGTGACGGAGTGACCACGTTGATCCACGCCATGTCCTTTCGCCACCTCCCGCTCCTCGTGCTCGTAGCGTGCGCGGGCGCCCCGGCGGCGCCGAAGACCCACGCGCCCACGACCACCCTGCCGCCCGTCAGGCTGAAGGCAACGCCGAACGACGAGCGGGCGCTTTGGAGCGACACGGCGGCGCGCGTGCGCATCGTGCGCGACGACTGGGGCATCGCGCACGTCACCGGTCCCACCGACGCCGACGCCGTCTTCGGGATGATTTACGCCCAAGCGGAGGACGATTTCCCACGGATCGAGACGAACTACCTGAACGCGCTCGGACGCCTCGCCGAGGCGGAGGGCGAGAAGGCGGTGCTCTCGGACCTCCGCATGAGGCTCTTCATCACGCCCGAGGATCTGCAGGCGCGCTACGCCGGCAGCCCGGCATGGCTCCAGCTCCTGATGAACGCATGGGCCGACGGGCTCAACTTCTACCTCGCGGTACACCCGGCGACCAAGCCGCGTGTGCTCACGCGCTTCGAGCCGTGGATGGCGCTCGCCTTCACCGAAGGCAGCATCGGCGGCGACATCGAGCGCGTCTCGCTGCGCGAGTTGGAGGCGCTCTACGGCGGAGCGCCTCCTGCTCGGGCGGCGAGCGATGCCTCCGCGGCGCCGGCCGCTGGCGGGCCGCTCCTCGACGAGCCGAGCGGCTCGAACGGCATCGCCCTCGCCCCCTCCCGGACGGCGGGCGGCCACGCGCTTCTCCTCATAAACCCGCACACCTCGTTCTTCTTCCGATCGGAGCTGCAGGTGACGAGCGGCGAGGGCCTCGACGCGTACGGCGCGGTGACGTGGGGCCAGCTCTTCGTCTATCAGGGCTTCAACGCACACGCCGGCTGGATGCACACGTCGAGCGGCGTCGACGCCGTCGACGAGTTCATCGAAACGGTGACGTGGAAGGACGGTCGAGCGTTCACCAAGTACGGCGCCGAAGCGCGTCCCGTCACGACCTCCACGATCACGGTGCCGTTCCGGCGCGAGGGCAGCGACCTCGGCCTCGGCTACCGATCCTTCACGGTCCACAAGACCCACCATGGCCCCGTCGTGCGCGCGTCGAGGGACGCGGCCGGCGAGAAATGGATCGCGGTCGCGCTCATGCACAAGCCGGTGGAGGCGCTCAGCCAGTCGTTCCTCCGCACGAAGGCCCGCGACCTGGACGCGTTCCTGGAGGTCGCCCAGCTCCGCGCCAACTCGTCGAACAACACGATCTTCGCCGACGACAAGGGCGCGATCGCGTACCTGCATCCGCAGTTCGTCCCCCGGCGTGACGACCGGTTCGACTTCACGCGCCCGGTCGACGGCGCGGACCCGAGGACCGCTTGGCAGGGGCTCCATGACCTGGGGGAGCTCCCGCGCGCCGTTCGCCCGGCGAGCGGCTGGGTCATGAACACGAACGACTGGCCGTACTCCGCGGCGGGGACATCGAGCCCGAAGCGCGAGGCGTTCGCGCGCTACATGGATACGGCGGGCGAGAACGCGCGCGGCGTGCACGCGACCGCGCTGCTCGAGAAGGCGAAGCCGATGTCGCTCGATGCCCTCGTGCAGGCGTCGTACGACACCCACCTGCCGGCGTTCGCGCTCCTGATTCCCCTCCTCGTTCACGCCTACGATCACGTGGCGCGCGGTGACCTCCGCGCCCAGCTCGCCGAGCCGATCGCCGTCCTGCGCGCGTGGGATTTGCGCTGGTCTGCCGAGTCGGTCGCAACGTCGCTCGCCGTCTTCTGGGGTGAGGCGCTCATCGACGAGCTGGCGCATGGGCTCGATCCCGACGCGAGGAGGGCCGCCGCCGCGTACCAGCAGCTGGCGACGAAGACGAGCCCGACCCAGAAGCTCCAGGCCCTCGTGCAGGCGCGCTATCGCCTCGCGCGCGACTTCGGCGCGTGGCGCACGCCGTGGGGCGAGATCAACCGCTTCCAGCGGATCACCGGCGACATGGCCGAGCCGTTCTCGGACGCGGCGCCGAGCGTGCCAGTCCCTTTCACGTCGGGGGAATGGGGCTCGCTCGCGTCCTTCGGCGCACGCCCATACGACGGCACCAAGCGCTGGTACGGGACGAGCGGCAACAGCTTCGTCGCGGCCGTCGAGTTCGGCGAGAAGGTCCGCGCGCGCGCGGTCACCGCCGGGGGCGCGAGCGGTCAGCCGACGTCGCCTCACTTCGCCGATCAGACGACGCGCTACGCCAACGGCGACCTCCGCGAGGTCTACTTCTACCCGGAGCAGCGCGCGGGTCACACCGAGCGCGCGTACCGCCCCGGCGAGTGACTCCTCGCATCCGTCACGCGCCCGTCTCACTCGACGAAGCGCGCACCGAGGAACGAGAGCAAGACGCCCGGGTTCTCGTCGAAGAAATGCGCGAGATCCTTCGCCTCGATGGCGAAGAGCTTGCCGGCGGCGGCCACCCGCGCGACCGTGCGGGCAGGTGTCCCCAGCCGTAGCGCGTCGAACTCGCCGACGAGCGCGCCGGCGCCGAACGGGTGCATCGGCTCCTCGATGCTGCCAATCTCCAGATCGATCGCGATGGTCGCGTCGTCCACCAGGTACGCGCGCCGTGGCGCCTCGCCCTCCGCCCAGAGGACCTCGTTGGCGAGCGCGTCGTGGGGGACGAGGTAGCTCTGGAGCTGCGTCTTCTGCGCGCTCGTGAGGCGGGAGATCACGGTGTTCACCTCCATGAGCTCCCACGCGCCCTCGTTGCGCAGGCGCGCCAGGTTCTCGAGGCGCCGGAGCGTGCTGGTCCCGCGGAGCGCCGCCATGAAGTCGCTGCGATCGATGACGACGAGCTCCACCGGCGTCTTCGCGACGACGTCGGCGCTCCGCGGCTGGTCGAGGATCAGCGCCGTCTCGCCGAAGTAGTCGCCGGCGCCGTACACCTTGATCGCGCGGCCGCCTTTGCTCACCACGACGTTGCCGCGCACGATGACGTAGAAGCTGTCGCCGCGCGTCCCCTCCTCGACGATCTTCTCGCCGGCCAGGAGCGAGATCTGGTGCGCGGCCTGGAGCAGCGCGCGCGCGCGGGAGAGCGGCAAATCGCGCAAAAAGTCGACCATCGAGAACACGTCGAGCAGTCCCATCGCCTCGGCGAAGCGCGGCTCGGCGACGGAGATCCGGATCGTGTGCTCGAGCCCGACCTCGGCCGGCTTGAGCCCCACGCCCTTCGGGACGTCCTTGCTCGCGATGTGGACGAGCCACAGGCGCTTCTTCACGTCCTCCGGCAGCGCGGCGAGCGCGGTGGTCGGGGTGTGGAGCGGCGGGATGCCGGCCTCGTGCAGGATCGCGCTGTGGTGCCCGCCGAAGCGGAGGAGCTCGTCCCTGCGCGCGCGGCGGATGACGCCGGCGTCGAGAAGGTTCTCGATGCGCTCGGGATCGTAGAGGGTGTCCGCGCTGACCGCGAGGCTCTGCCCGCCGTAGAACGCCTCGAAGCCGATGGTGGGGATGGAATGGAGCGTGTAACGGAACCACAGCTCACCGCCGCGCACGTGCACCGGCGAGCCGATGCGCACCGGGTGGAAGTGGAACGTGCGGCGGAGGAGGTCCTCCTTGAGCCCGGAGAGCGCGCTGTACTTGCGCAGGAACGAGCCCAGGATATGTGGCGTCGTGAAGAGCTCGAGCTGCGTCTCTTCGAGGAGCTTCTGAAAGGTGCCCGCGTCGTGGTCGGCGTGGCAGTGCGTGAGGATGACGCCGTCGATCTGCTTGGGCGCGACACCGCGCGCGCGCAAGTACTCCGTCGAGTCGATCGGGGGATCGACGAGGAGCGCGCGCCCGCCCATCCACAGCATGAAGCCCGTGGTCTTGCCTGCCGGGTCGAAGCCGTGGCTCGCGCCGAGCACGGTGATGCCGAACGCCGGCGGCTCGAAGACCTTGTTCGAGCCGTCCGCTGGCGCCTCGCGCGCCCGGAGAGATACCGCGAGCGGCGGCCACGCGACCTCCTCCATTCCGTCGCGCACGACGTAGCCGTCGTCACGCCGCTCGATCGTCACCCTGTCGGTCAGCCGCGCCATGCGGCGGGCGTCGTAGTGGACGAACTCGACGAGATCGTCCACCTCGGTGCGCGTGCCGTCGGCGCGGCGCCGGAAGTAGTCGCTCTCGCGCTGGAAGTCGGGGCGCGCGCCGTCGGGGTAGCCCTCGTCGAACTCGCGCTCGTCGGGCGGCTTCGTCGGGCCGAAGAGCGTCTCCTGGAAGACGCCGCGGATGCGCATCTCGACCGCCTCGCTCTCGACGACGAGGCGGGCGCGGCGCTTCAGCAGGAAGAAGTTGTAGTACGTCGGGAACTCGAACTCGGCGACGGAGATCCCGCGGCGCCGATCGAACAGCTCGTGGGGAACGACGTACGCCACGGGCACGTCGAGGCCCATGGCCATCCCGTCCTTGATCGTCTCCGGCGGGATCCCGAACTGGACGGGCCCCGCGCTGGTCGGCACGTAGGTCCCCCCACGGGGAAGCTGCACCATGGAGTCGACCATGGGCCAAGCATACATAAAAGCCGCAGGGGGCAACCTGGCGGTTCCCTCCAGCGCTCTGCGCAGGGAGCGCTCCCCTCCCTTTCGCTGCGCGACGTCGCGCGCACGACGGGAGAGAAACTTAGCCGCGCCTACTTGCCGCCGATCTGCGGGTGAATTTGGGGCTTCTTGGCCTGCTTCTTCGCCGGGCGCAGGTGACCGAACAGGTAGATCCCGCTCATCACCGTAGTCCACGGGCGGAAGTGCTGGAACGTCGTGAGCCACTGCATCGCCTTGGGGCGACTCACGGCCGGGCGCAGGCCGCACGCGGCGAGGTGGTCCTGGGCGTGCTGGAAGGCGTCCGCCATCTTCTGCTGGACCGCCGCGGGGGCGCACCGCTCGCGGGCAACGCGGGCCGCGCCCTTGCCGAGACGCGCGCGCATCTGCGGATCGGCGAGGAGCTCGTGCACCGCGCGACCGAACGCGGCGTCGGCCTCGGCCTCGCCCGCCGTGCCCTTGCCGGGCGACAGAAGGACGCCGTTGACGCCGTCCTTGATCTGCGACGAGACACCCATGCCGTCGGCGAAGGCCACCGTCGGCGTGCCGCACCAGAGCGCCTCGCCCATCACGTTGCCGTACGTCTCGCTGAGCGAGGCGTGGACGAACGCGTCGGCGTACGCGTACCAGTCGGGCATCTGCGTGAACGGCACCTCGCCGGTGAAGAAGACGCGGTCCTCCACGCCCTCTTCCTTCGCGACGCGCTGGTAGAAGGGCATGTCCGGCCCGTCGCCGAGCATCGTCAGCGTGGCCTTCTCGTTTTTCGCCGCGATCTGGCGCGCGAAGATGCGGATGACGCGGTCCTGGCTCTTCTCGCGCGTGTGGCGCCCCGCGCAGAGCAGGCGCGGGCCGCTGCTCGCGTCCAGGTGCGTGAAGGGATCGGGCCCGAGGGGGCGATCGAAGATCTCCGGCGAGATGGCGCGCGGGATGACGTGGATGGGCGCGGTGACGCCGCACTCGCGCCAGTAGCTGCGGAGGCCGTCGGAGAGCACGACGAGGCCGTCGGATTTGTTGTAGATGCCCGCGAAGAGCTTCTCGAACGGGCGGCGGAGCGTGATGTGGACGCCGGCCTGAAGGAGCTCGTTCTTGGAGAGCTTCTCGGGCAAGAGGACGTCGTACGCCGCGACGAGGTGCGTGGTGTTCACGCAGAGCAGCGGGATCCCCTTCATCTCACGCAGCCAGATGCCGAACTCCATGAGCATCGTCGTCGTCTGGGCGAAGACGATGTCGAAGTTCCAGCGCGAGGGATCGTAGACCCAGGCGGCCAGCGGGAGCGGGATGTGAACCCCCGGGTAGGTCTTCAGCGGAACGCTCGGAAGCTCAATGGTTCCGGGCGCCAACTCATCCGGAGTCGCGTCCGGATCGCGGGGTCCGATGACTGTGACTTCGTGACCACACCGACGCAATTCCTGATACAGGAACCGTGTCTGAAATGCTGCACCGTTGGCGTACGGGATCCGCGTGAAATCACTGAGGATGGCGACCCGTAGCGGGCGACCGTGCCGCGCGGCGAGCGACGCGAAGGGCGAGACGCTGTCGAGGACCGAGGGCCCGGAAAACGCTGAATTTGCTGCGAAACCCGACCGGGGTTTGCCCTGCGTAAGGGCGTGCGCAGCACCGTTTTTGCTACGGGCGGGGGCCGAATGAAGGTCCTCGACGTGACCGAGTTCTACTCGCAAAGGGGAGGCGGAGTTCGAAGCCATCTCACTCTTAAAGGTCACATTCTGTGCCAATGGGGTCACGACCACGTTGTCGTGGCCCCGGGGCCTACGGATGAGACCGTCCTTATAGAGCGGGAGTCCTTTGAACGGAACCGGCAAAGGACGGGAGCGCTACCAGGATATGTTGAGGGTGCATCGTCGAGCACGCAGACCTCGGCTACCACCGCCGGGAGCGCGAAGGTCATCCGGATCGGAGGACGCGCGCTCCCGTACGATCCCACGTACCACCTGCTCTGGCGGATGGACAAAGTTCGAGCGATCGTCCGGCGAGAGCGGCCGGACATCCTCGAGATCAACTCGCCGTACGTCGCCGCTGCGAGCGCGCTCGCGTGCCCGCGGACGGATTTCGGCGTGCGAACGTTCCTGTGGCATGCCGACTTCATCGATACCTACCTGCGTGTGATGCTCGAGCGTCGCGCTTCGTCGCGCGCGGCGGACGTGCTGCTCGAGCCCCTGTGGGCGCTCGTTCGTCGCATCGGCGGCGGATGCGACGCAACGATCTGCGGCGCGCGGTGGCAGGTCGACAAGCTCACCCAGCACGGCGTGCCGCGCGTCGTGCACGTGCCGTTCGGCGTCGACAAGGCGGTGTTCAACCCACGGGGGCGCGACGAGGCGGCGCGGCAGGCGCTGCTGGCGTCGTTCGAGGGGGCGCCGACGCCGACGAACGAGACGCGCCTCGTCGTCGCCATCGGCCGCTTCGCGTGGGAGAAGCGCTGGGACGTGGTGCTCGACGCCTACCTGCGCCTGGCCAAGCGGGTGCCGACGCGCCTCGTCTGCTTCGGCGACGGACCGGAGCGCGCGGCGATGCAGGCGCGCGTGGCGGGGCGGACGGACATCCGCTTCGAGGGCTTCCTCACCGACCGCCCTGCCCTCGCAAGCGCGCTCGCGAGCGCGGATCTCCTCCTCCACAGCTGCCCGTTCGAGACGTTCGGGCTCGGCGTCGCCGAGGCCGTCGCCGCCGGCTGCCCGGTCGTCGTCCCCGACGAGGGCGGCGCCGCGGAGCTCGCGTTCGGTGGCAGCTCGGTCCGCTACCGCGCGCTCGATCCCGAAGCCTGCGCCGCCGCCGCGATCGCGCTCCTCGGGCGCGATCCTGCGCAGGTCCGCGACGCCGCGCTCGCCGCTGTCGGGCGAATCGCGAGCGTCGAAGACCAGTTCCGCCAGACGCTCGCCCTCTACGAGGACTTGCTGTCCAGGCGGGCGCGAACCGCCTGAGGGCTACAGCTTCGAGCAGACCGTATTCGTGATGAGCCGCGTCACCGTGTACGGATCGATGTTCGCGCACGGGCGGCGATCTTCGATGTAGCCCTTCTTGTCCTGTGCGACCTGCCAGGGGATGCGCACCGACGCGCCGCGGTCGGAGACGCCGTACTTGAACTCCTTGTAGGAGCAGGTCTCGTGCTTGCCGGTGAGGCGCTCCTCGATGCCGTGGCCGTAGTGGGGGATGTGAAGGGCGTGCTGCTCGCCGAGCGCCTTCGCCGCGGCGACGCACGGGTCGTACGACTCGCGCATCTGCTTCGTGGAGAAGTTGGTGTGCGCGCCCGCTCCGTTCCAGTCGCCCTTGACGGGCTTGGGGCTGAGCGTCGCCGACGCGCCGTGCTCTTCGGCGATGCGATAGAGGAGCCAGCGCGCGAGCCACAGATCGTCCGAGCACTGGACCGGCCCGCACGGGCCGATCTGGAACTCCCACTGCGCCGGCATGACCTCGGCGTTGATGCCGGCGATCATGAGGCCGGCCTCGAGACACGCCTCGAGGTGGTCTTCCACGATGTCGCGGCCGAAGACCTCGTCGGCCCCCACGCCGCAGTAGTAGCCGAACTGCGGCGCCGGGAAGCCGTTGGATGGCCAGCCGAGCGGCTTCACGCCGTCCATGAACGTGTACTCCTGCTCGATGCCGAACCACATCTCGTACTTCTCGAACTTCTTGGCGACCTCGACTAGCGCGGCGCGCGTGTTCGTCGGGTGCGGCGTCATGTCGGTCAGGAGGACCTCGCACATGACGAGCTTGTTGTCGCCGCCGCGCACCGGATCGGGCACGACGCGGACGGGCTTGAGCACGCAGTCGGACGCGTGACCCACGGCCTGGTTGGTGCTCGAACCGTCGAACCCCCAGATGGGAGGCTCCTTCCCGGTCTCGACGATCTTCGTCTTCGAGCGAAGCTTCGGGGTCGGTTCCGCGCCGTCGATCCAGATGTACTCGGCTTTGTAGAGTCCCACGTCGGCCTCCTAGGTTGGCTGTCGTGTGGTACCACCCCGCGTGTTTCGGGGAGGTTTCAGCCTGCTAGACTCCCCCCGTGCTGCGGGCCCCTCGGCCCGGCCGATGGCCCGCACACCCGCGGGCTTCACGTCGACCGATTCCTCGACGAAGGGCGGCTCCTGACGCGCCTGGTGCAAGCACCACGCGTCAGGGGATGGGGTTGAGGAAGCCCGACAAGAACTCGTCTAGCGCCCCGACGATTCGCGTCACGCTCGCGCCCAGCTCGTGACCGTCCTCGACCTCGACGAGGCGCACGTGACGCTTCCCCGCCGCCCACTCGCGCGAGAGATCGATCGACACGACCTCGTCCGCACGCCCGTGGACGATGAGCGTCGGGACGCGCACGTCCGGCCAGCCGTCGCCGGGGGCGTCGGCGATCGCCGCATCCTCGGCGAAGCCATGGTCGACACGCGACGTCCCTCCCCGCGCGTAGTCGACCGTCTCGATCCAACCGGTCGCCCGCCACGCCTCCCACGCCGCTTCGCCGAGGCGCGCCGGCCAGCGCTCGATGATCCTAAACGCTGGCGCCAGAAGCACGAGCGCGCAGACGCGCGCGTCTTGCTCGGCGACGCGGCACGCCGTCAAGCCGCCGAGCGACGAGCCGATGAGCACCGCGCGATCGTGCGCGCCGCCGATCAGGCCGCGCACGTGATGAATCATCGCGGACAGACGCAAGTGCTCCATCGAAGGCTGGCGCATGTCCAGGCGGTCGACGACGACTCCCCGCGCGGCATAGTGCGCGGCGATCGTCGTCGCTTTGCGGGACTCGGGGCCCGAAGCGAAGCCGTGAAGGTAGAGGAAACGCGGCGACGGCTTCACCGACTGGGTTATCGAGCGGGAGAGGCGCCGAGGTCAAGGGTGCTCACTCCGACGCCCAGCTGCTACAGTCTCCCGGTGGTTGCGCCGCCCCCGAGCGCGTGGATGCGCATCGTCTTTCCTTCCCCCGGGTTCTTCCTCAATGACCCACGCGTGCTCGTGCACGTGAACGGATGGTGCGCCTACGCGGGGAGCTTCAAGAGCGGCTTCGACGTCCGGTTCCCGCTCGTCCCAGGGCCGTATCTGGTCATCGCCGCGCTCGACGCGCTCGTCCGGCGCGAGAAGCGCTACTCCGTCACGGCCGCGGCCGGCTACGCCGTCGAGGTGTGGCTCGGGTACAGCCGCACGTGGGGGAGCTTCACCGACGCTCCACGCATCGCGCACGTGCCGCTCGGCTGAGCTCGGGCACGACGGCGCGAGGGGCTTCGCCGAGGCTACCGGCGCAGCCGACCTAGATGAGCACCTTGGCGAGGAGCTCGTGCATCACGAGCTTGGCGCGCCGGACCTCGGCGACCGGCGCGCCGTTCGCGAGCAGATCCAAGGAGAGACCTTCGAGCGCCGACAGGAGCGCCGCGTAGAGCATCGGATCGTGCTCTCTGCCCGTCGCGGACTTCACGCCGTCGCGCATGATCGCGACGAGCGCGTTCCGGAACCGGCGGCGCGATGCCGCGAGCGGCGAGTCGGAGCGGATGGACTGCTCGATGAGCACCTTCAAGAGCGGCGCGTTGTCGACGTGGTAGTCGAGGTACACGTCGAGCGTCCGGCGCATCGCCTCGAGCGGCCCCTCCCCCGGCGTCCCCGCCGCCTGCACGGCCTTGAGCAGCTCGCCGGTGGCGAGCTCGTAGACCGCGGCCAGCACTTCCTCCTTGCTGCGGAAGTACTTGTAGAACGTGCGGCGCGCGATGCCGGTCGCGAGGAGCAGATCCTCCACACGCGTCGCCGCGAAACCCAGGCGCGCGAACACACCCACGGCGGCCCCGACGATCTGCCCGTGGGCGAGGTGCGCAGGGACGTCGAGGTGCAGGGCGGATCGGTTCATTGTATACGCTATGTATTGCACAAAATATTGTAATTTAGAGTATTTTTTGGTGTTCGGTTGCGTTCAAGCATACATGGTGTATACACCGTGCATGTCGACGCCCTACTGGTCCCGGCTCCTCGCCATGCTCGCCCCCGGCGACTGGCTCTACCGGGACGCGCACTACCTCGTCGCGGAGATGGACGTCGATCCCGTCGCCGCGAAGCGCTGGGTCCCCTTACCCTTGCGCCTCGCCTCCCCGGCGACGGCGACGCTCTTCACCGCATGGTTCCCCCACAACAGCTTCGGATCCGTCTACAGCGAGGCCGGCATCTTCCTTCACGTCGAGCACCTAGGGCGCCCCGCGGTCTTCTCACCGTGGATGATCGTCGACGACGACGTGGCCCTCATCACCGGGCGTGAGCTGCTCGGGTATCCGAAGAAGATGGGCGAGATCACCTTCCGGATCGACGGCGACGCGATCGAGGGCATCGCGCGACGCCGAGGCAGCGAGCTCGTCCGGATGAAGGGGACGATTCGCGAGGACGTGCCGGATCCGCCGCCGGTGCTCGCGCGCCCCCACCGCAACGTGCGCGCGTCGATGGGGCTCTCGCTACCCAAGGTGATCGCGTTCACGCCGCGCGAAGAGGCGATCTCCGTCAAGCGCGTCGATCTCGACGTGACGGTGAACGGCTCCGAGCGCGACCCGCTCTCCGACCTCGGCTTCGGCGCCGTTCGCGCGGCGCGCCTGCATCGTGTGAACCTCGCCGCCAACCTGCCTCCGATCCCCGTCGCGGGCGTCTCCCCCCTATGGTTTTTGAAGCAATGGCTACTTCGAGCGCACTGAATCCGTGGAAGGGCCAGCACGCCCTCGTCACCGGCGCCGCGTCGGGCATCGGCGAGGCCACGGCGCGCGAGCTCGCATCTCGTGGCGCGCGCGTCACGCTGGTCGACATCGACGCACGCGGCGTCGCGGCGGCCGCGGCGGACATCCGCGCGCGCGGCGGCGACGCGGGGCACTACGTGGTCGACGTCGCGAGCGCCGAGCAGGTGGACGATCTGGCGACGCGCGCGGTCCGCGAGCGCGGCAGCGTGGAGCTGCTCGTCAACAACGCGGGCGTCGCCGTCGTCGCGCCGTTCATCAAGACGCGCTCCGACGACTGGGAGTGGATGACCGGCGTGAACATGTGGGGACCGCTCCGCCTCACGCGCGCGCTCCTGCCCGACATGATCGCGCGCGGGCGCGGGCACGTCGTCGTCGTCGCGTCGGTGGCCGGCCTCATCGGCGCGCCGGGGATGGTCGCCTACAGCACGACGAAGTTCGCGATGGTCGGCTTCGCCGAGGCGCTGCGCCTCGAGCTCGCCGGCACGGGCGTCGGCGTGACCGCGGTGTGCCCGGGCTACGTGCGGACGAACCTGAACAAGGCGACGCGCTACGACAACCCAGGATTCAAGGCGTTCCTCGACGCGCCACCGTCCTGGTACGGAATGACGAGCGAGCACGTCGCCGTCGAGCTCGTGGAGGCCGTCCTTCACGACAGGCCGCTCGTGGTCCTCGGCCCCGAGAAGGTAGGCTGGTGGCTGAAGCGCCTCGCGCCCCAGGCGGCCCTCGCTGTCTCGCGCTGGGCGGCGCAGCGTGCGGGTGTTCGCGGCGAGCCGCGTGAGAGGAGCTGAGCGATGCGATGCACGTGGCGGTGACGGGGGCCTCTTCGGGGATCGGCGAAGCGGTGGCGCGCGAGTTCGCGCGGGCCGGCGCGAAGGTCACGCTCGTCGCGCGGCGCCGAGAGGTGCTCGAGAAGATCGCCGCCGAGCTCCCCGGCGCGTCGTTCGTGGCGACGCAGGATCTCACCGACTATGCGCACGCGGCCGACTGGATCCCGGCGGCTGAGGCCGCGCTCGGTCCCATCGACGTGCTCGTCAGCAACGCGGGCCTCCTGACCCTGGGCACGGTCGCGACCTTCGACCCCGAAGAGGGCGAACGGATGATCGCGATCAACCTGCTCTCCCCCGTGCGCCTCATTCGCGCCGTCCTGCCCGCCATGCTCGCGCGGAAGAGCGGCGTCATCGTCAACGTCACATCGATGGCAGCGATCGTATCGCTCCCCGGGTGGGTGTACCAGGCGGCGAGCAAGACGGGCAGCGCGACGTTCTCCGAAGGGCTGCGCGCCGAGCTCGCGGGGACCGGCGTCCACGTGATGACCGTCTACCCCGGGATGACGGACACGCCCATGACGCAGTCGGGCCTCGACGCGTACGGTAGAAAGGGGCTCGTGCGCCTCATCCCCCTCGGGAACGCGACCGAGATGGCGCAACGCCTCGTCCGTGCCGTCGGCAAGCGGCGGACGCGCTTCTTCTACCCGCGCTTCTACGCGCTCGCGCGCCTCTTCCCGCGCATCTCGGGGTGGCTCAGCGCGAAGTTCGCGCCGCGCTTGCCCGGGTAGGTGCACGCATTTCGGGTCCCGACCATCAGTTCTGTGGGCCGCCCGACGCACGCGGACCGACGCCCCATCCGTTGTTCTTCCAGCAGCCCTCGTCGTCGCCGAAGATGACGCGCTTGGCGTCGTCGGGGCCGAGCGACTTGGTCAGCTCGCCCTCGATCGTCTTGGCTTCGCCGGTGAGCGCCAGCATCATTCGCTCCACCGAGTTGATCTGCTCGTCTGGCCCCGGCATCGGGCGCAAGCCGGCACGAATCTCGGCCGCACGGCGAATCCCCTCGTCGGCACCGGCAGAGTCCTTCTGGTTGGCGATGGTCTGGACGACCGCGATGCAGGCGCCCTCGCCGATCTTGTCCGCCACGTCCAGCGCACCACCGAGCGCTTGCGCGCATAGCGGCCGGATGACCGCCCATCGGCGCTTCTGCGACGCCGCGAACGCGCTGGTGATCGTCTTGCCGTCCTCCGGGCGAAGGCCCATCTTGTCCAGCGCCTTCGGACCGTAGTCGCCGGGCTTCGGCTCGCATGGGTAGCGCGCCTTCACCTGCCCCTGCTTGGCGAGTTGCTTCCAATCGTCCTCGCCGAGATCGAACTCGCTCTTCTTGGCCCCGCCGAGCTGCGCTCCGCCCTCGGCGGCCGCGAGCTTGTCCTGGGCCGCGGCGAGATCCTTCTCGAGCTTCTTCTTCTCTTCCTCGATCAGCTCTAGGCGCGTCTTGTAGACCTTCACCGAGTCGGCAAGCGACGCGTTGGCGGCGAGGAGCGGCTCGTCCTTGCCCGAGCTCCCGTCCGCGAACGCGCGATTGCCGTCGTCGAGCGAGCCGTTTGCGCGGACACCGCGCGAATCGGCGACGGCCGACTGGCCCGCGGTGATATCCACGCTGCCGCCTTTGGGCTGCGAGAGCGCCACCTTCCCCTCGTAAACGCCCACCAGCGCCGCCGCCCCGAGCGCCGCGCCCAGCACGCCTGCCTTCATGTCTCGACCGTTCATCTGCGTTTCCTCTCGGACCTTCACCCGGAAGCACGTTCCCTTGACCGTCACGTCACCCGCCGCCGTCTCCACCGAGAACGTCGACCCCGGCTCGATGCGGTAAAAGACGTTGCCACGCGCCTGCGTCACGTGATCGCCGCGCCACGTGATGCGCGCGCCCGGCTCGAGCACCGCGATCGCGCGCGGGCCGAGGATGATTTCCTCCCGGTTCTTCGCCTCCGCATCGCCTGCGGACGCGCTCGGCAGCGACGACCCGCGAAGAAGGAGCGCGGCGGCCGACGCGGCCGCGAGGGCGACCGCGAATCCGGCCGCACGCCACCTTCGCATCGGACGCGCTGGCGGCAGCGATCCGGAGGCCGTGCGCTGCGTCGCCTCCGCCCGCGCACGCTCTGCGACGCGATCGGCAAAGCCGTCCGGCGGCTCCTCCGGCTCCCACGCGCTCCAGTCATCGCTCATCGGGCCGCTCCTCTCCGTCACGGAGGCGCGCGCGCATGTGCTCGCGCGCCCGGAAGAGGCGGGTCTTCACCGTCGCCTCGGTTGACCCCACCGCGCGCGCGATCTCGGCGTGCGAAAGATCGTGAAACTCGGACAGCACGAAGACGGCGCGCTGATCGTCGGAGAGCGTCGCCGCGGCGCGCGCGATCGCGCGGCCGAGCTCGCGGCGGCCGTGCTCGGCCTCCGGATCGGTCGCGGCGGAGACGTGCGCGGCCGCGGCGATGGGCACCGCGGCGTCCGCCGCGAGCGGGACGAGACTGACGAGCGCGCGGCTCCGCTTGGCGTCGAGGGCGAGGCGCGTCGCGATGGTGAGCAGCCAGGTCGACGGACGAGCCTCGCGGGCCGCATCGAACCGTGGGAACGCGCGAAAGGCACGCAGGAACGCCTCTTGCGCCAGATCCTCCACGTGCGGCCCGCGGCCGAGGAGGCGCGAGAGGAGCGCGAACACCCGCCGCTCGTAGCGCGCCACGAACGCACGAAACGCCACCGGATCCTGCGCCGCGCACCGCGCGAGCGTCGCCACGTCGATCTCGTCGGGGCGCGGCGCCGCACGCGTGCTCGCCAGCAGCGCGTCGGGTCTTCCCATGGCGAGCGCGATCATCGCAAGGTTCCACGTTCGGCGCCCCGAAAGGTTCCCGCCGGGCCCCCGAATTTTATGTGCTATGGCCCCCGCGTGGCCGTTCACGTTTCCATCCACGACGTCTCCCCCGCCTGGGCGCCGGAGATCGACCTCGCCCTCGAATACACGAGGAAGATCGGGGTCCGGCCCGCGTTGCTCGTCGTCCCCAACTTCCACGGCGCCTGGCCGCTCGACGCCCACCCGGCGTTCTGCGCCCGCCTGCGCGGAATGCAGGAAGCGGGGCACGAGGTCTACCTCCACGGCTTCTTCCACAAATCGCGCGAGACCGCGCGACGCGATCTCGCGTGGCTCTACGCGCAAAAGCTCGTGAGCGGCGGCGAGGCCGAGTTCCGCGACCTGTCGCAGCCCGAGGCGGAGGCCCGCCTGAGCGAGGGCGAGGAGATGCTGAAGCGCGCGGGGCTCCGCGCCTCTGGCTTCATCGCGCCAGCGTGGGCGATGCACGACTGGCTCTTGCCGATCCTGGCGCGCCGCGGCTACGCGTTCACCGAGGATCACCTCCACGTCTACGATCCGGCGTCGAACAAGAAGCGCACCAGCGTGGTCTTGAACTTCGCGAGCCGGACGCCGGGGCGCCTCCTCTCGAGCGTCGCGTGGTGCCGCATTGCCAAATACGCGCGCGCCGCCGTGCCCGCGCGCATCGCGATCCACCCCGCGGACATGCGCTTCTCGCTGCTCCGCCACGAGACGCGGCAGCTCCTCGCCTGGGCGGCGGGAGACACCGTCGACGCCGGCCGCGCCCTCTTCCACTGACATGCCGCGTCGCACCTTCACCTCGATCACCTCGATCACCTCGATCACCTCGGCCACTTCCTCGGTCAACCGCGTGCTCGTCTCGCTCGTCGCGCTCACCACGGGCGCAGCCGGCCTCGCCGCGTGCGCGCTGGATCTCGGCGGACAGCTCTCGGCGGACGGCGGCCTCTCGGACGCCACCGCGGGCCCCGACGCCGCCGACGCGACGCTCCCGCCCGACGGCGCGACGGGCGACGGCGGCGACGAAGCCGCGCCCGACGCCCCGCGCGACGCCCCGCCCCCCCCCGACTCGGGCAGGGACGCCGGCAAAGACTGCGGCGCCACGCAAGGCGCGGTCGGACAGGCCAACGCCTTCCCTTCCGTCGGCGCGAAGATCATCGACGGCGTGCTCGACGACTGGGGCTGCGAGGCGCCGCTGCTCATCAACGTGGCGACGGCGGCGTACGTCCTACAGCCGGACAGCGGCGTCGTCGTCTCGGCGAAGGTGCGCTGGGAGTACGAGGCCGCGCACCTCTTCTTCGCCGCCGAAGTGACCGATCCCTCGCTCCAGGGCGACGCCGGCCAGTCGCTCTCGAACGACTCGCTCGAGATGTACGGCGCGGCCGACGCCGGCCCGCTGCCCGGCACGTATGGCACCTTCGATCACCGCTACGTATGGGACTACAAGGGGCTCGCGCAGGACTGGGCCAAGTCGACGCCGGTGACGCCGCCGACCGGCGTGATCTCGAAGGTCATCGTCACGGCGACCGGCTACACCCTCGAGGCCAGCATCCTGCCGACCGCGTTCAATCGCGTGAGCTTCGGCGGCGGCGACGCGATCGCGATCGACCTCGAGCTCAACGACGCCGACGGCGTGAAGCAGAACACCATCCTCGTGTGGGCGATGTCGACGTCGACGCCGTGCACGTGCAACGAGCCGACATGCTGCTGCGGCGCGCCCGATGATCAGCCCTACTGCGACACCCGTCGCTTCGGCACGCTCACGTTCCGCTGACTCCCGCGCGTCGCCAGGAGCCGCTTCGTCACGCGTCGAGCGACGCTTCGTGGGCCTCGGCGTGGGTCTCCTTCATCTTCGACTTCCACCGCGGCATCAGGTTCAAGATCGCGGGGAGGACGAGCATCGCGCCGATGAGGCACGCGATCTCGCCGCTCATCGCCAGCTGGCCGAACGACTGGAGCGCCTGAAAATCCGCGAACAGGAGCGCGCCGTAGCCCACGGTGGTCGTGTAGCTGCACAGCGCGACCGCGCCTCCGGTGCGCCGGATCGCCAGCCCGACGTCGCCGCCCAGCAGGCGCGAGCGATCGAAGACGTTGAACGGATACTCGCACCCTATTCCGAACGTGATCGGGAACGCGATGAAGTTGAGGTAGTTGAGCTTTATGTCGGCGAAGGCGGCACCGCCGGCCGTCCACAAGACGCCCATGACGAGCACAGCCAGGACGGCGAACGCGCCGCGCAGGCTCGACGTCGCGAAGACGACCACCACGAACACGCCGAGGAACGACGCGCCAGTGGCGAGCGGGCCGTCGCGCTCCATCGAGCGGATCATCTCGGCGAAGATCGTCGAGCGGCTCGCCGTCTGCACGACGACGCCGCCCTCCAGGTGCACGTTGTCGGTCGAGGCGGCGATGCGCAGGAGGTTGTGCCCGTCGGAGAGCGACACGTCGTTTCGCGTCTTCACGTAGAAGACGGTGCCGACGACGCCGTTGTTCTCCTCGAACCGGCGGCGCAAGAGCGGCGGCAAATCCTTGGCCTCGAGCACGCGCAGATTGTCGGGCGGGCGGATCTCTTCGACCCGCGTCTTCTCCTCGGGGTTCATGTCGTTCAGAACCGCCGGCGTGAGCCGATCGCGGATGCTGTCGAGGACCTCGAGCTTCTTCTTTTGCTCTTCCTGGTTGCCGGGCATCAGATCGTAAATCGTCGCGACGTCGGCGAGGAGCTGGCCCTGCGGATCCTTCGCGTCGTTCTCGAGGATCTTCTTCTTCACCAGCGGGACCTGCTCGGGGCTGTCCGCGAGCATGAGCGCGCCGGCGACGTTCATCTTGCCGCCGAACACGGTGTCGGCCTTGTTCGACCAGTCCCCCGCCCCGCTCGTCTTCGAGCTGCGTGAGCCGAGCTTGGCGAAGTTGTACTCCCATGGATCTCGGAGGAACGCCGGGAGCTTCACGACGGCCACGATCGTGAGGAGCGCGGCCACGGCGACCAGCAGGCGCGGCGCCTTCTCCGTGACGCGGGACACCGCGCGCATGATCGGGCCGCTCGTGCCGTCGCTCGCGATCCTCGGCTCGGGATCGCGGAGAAACTCGGGTAGCTTCGCCTGCAAGCGCTCGATGAGGACGATCATCGCCGGCACCGCCGGGATCATCGAGACCCACACGAGCAGCATGCCGACGAAGCCGATCATGCCGAACTGGTTGAAGCCGCGGAACCGCGTGATGACGAGCGACCCGTACGCGATGGCTCCGACGAACGCGCCGACGAGCTCGGCACGGAACGCGTTCCACACGGCGTCGCGACGCGCCACGTCGGGCGACATTCCACGCGCGCGGAACTCGCGGTACCGCGAGAGCAATACGATCGGGTAGTTGATGCCGTTGCCGAGGATGATGACCCCGAGGAACAGCCCCGCCGTGTTGACGTAGCCGTACGCCGTCATCGCGAACGCGTACGCGCAGCCGACGCCGACGAACGCCGGCATGAAGACGACCGGCAAGGACCACGGCGACCGGAAGAAGAAGACGATGCCTCCGAGGATGAGCACCGTCGCGATGCCCGTCGCCAGCGCGGCCTCGCTCTTGAGCGAGTCCTTCTCGGCGACGACGTTGGCGATGTGCCCGGCGTAGCCCACCTTCATCTCGGAGTGGTACGAGGTCGGCTTCATCTCGTCGACGATCTGGCGGAGCTTCTCGAGGAGCAGGTCCTCGGCGCTGCCGCCCATGCCGCTCGCGGTCGAGACGACGCGCAGCGCCATCATCTTGCCGTCGGGCGTCGCGAAGTACCCCGTCGGGAAGTCGTCGTGCTCCTTGGCCTTGGACTTCCAGCGGTCGCGGAACTCGTCCATGCCGAGCGCGCTCTTCTTCGGCGGCGTCGCGGCCCCCCCCGGGGCGACCCCACCTGGCGCGGGGCCCGGGGCGACCTTGGGCGCGGGCTTGTCGTCGTCGTCGTCGTCGAGGTTGCTGACGAGGCCGCTCTTGATCGCGATCTGATGATCCAGGGTCTCGTCGGCGTTCTCGAGATCCTTCAAGTCGGCGTAGAGCCACTTGGAGTCCTCGAAGAACTTCCGGACGTCCTTGGTGCCGGTCTCGAGGTACGCGATGAGATCGGGGCCACAGTCGGGGCGCTTGTCGGCGACGCACTTCTGCCGCTCGGCGAGGAGATGGTTCAACCGCGCGGTGAGATCGTCGATGAATCTTTCGTTCGCCTTTCGGTCCGGCGACTCGTTGACGACGATGAGCGGCGCGCCGCCGCCGGTGCGGCCGAGCTGGTGCTCGAAGGCCTTGAAGCCCGGGCTCTCGCGCGGCAAGAGCTCGAGCAGCTCGCTGCGCAGCTCCCACTTGTGCCAGGCCCAGAACCACGTGCCCGCGCCCGTCCCGAGGACGCACAGGAGGACGACGAAGGGCATGCGCCCGGCCGCGTCGACGATGCGGGCGACGAGTCTCTTGATCATCGCGCCATTCCTACGATCGTTAGAATTTCATCCTGGATGCGCCTGGCTTGCGCGCGGGAGTCGAAGTCGCGCTCGATGCGGAGCCGGGCCGCCTTGCCGTGGCGCTCGCGCAGGCCGCGATCGCGGGCGTACTTCAGCATCTCGCGCGCGAGGCCGGGGACGTCGGGGGGGTTGCCGCGCACGAGCGCGCCGTCTTCGCCGTGGCGGAGCATCTCGGCGACTCCTCCTACGTCGAACGCGACGACGGGCTTCCCCATGGCCATCGATTCGATGACGGCGCGAGGGAGCGGGTCCTCGTAGACGGAGGGGACGACGGCGACGTCGAAGTCGGCGACGTAGGGCTTCACGTCGATCTGGAAACCCATGAACGTGAAGCTCTTCTCGATCCCGAGCTCGCGCACGAGCGCGCGGCACTCCACGAGGTGGTCGGGGCGCATGTCCGCCGGGGTGTCCCCGAGGACGGCGAAGTGGACGCGCGCGCGGTCCTCTGCGTCGAGCTCGTCCAGCACGAGCTTCGCGGCGCGGACCATCTCGATGTAGCCCTTGCGCGGCAGGATGCGGCCCTGGCTGCCGAAGACGACACAGTTGGGGGCAAGACCGAGCTCCAGCCGCAGGCGCGGGACGACGCCGCGCGGCGCGAACTCCTCGACGTCGAGCGCGTTGTGGATGACCTTCACCTTCTCCGGGCAGTGCGGGAAGAGCGCGGCCGACGCCTTCGACACGCACACGATCGACCGGACGCCGCGGCTGGCGGCGAGCGCCGCGTGCACCCGCTCGAGCGCCGACGGCACCGACGTGTACCGCACGTGCCAGAGCGCGGGGACGCCGCTCGTCTTGGCGAGCGCTCCGCCGGCGAAGCAGGCGTTGGTGCCGTTGCAGTAGACGAGATCGTAGTGTCCGGCCCTGAGCAGGCGAGTCAGTCGCGCGATGCCGAACGCGCCCCGCCCGACGTTGCCCGCCAGCCTAAGCGCCTTCAGCGGCAGCGGGGCATCGAAGTCGTCGCGCTCGATCGCGCGGTTCCAGGGCTCGACCGGATTCTCGACGAGGTTCGGCTCGAAGAAGAGCTCTTCGGTGATCCCGCTCGACGCGTAGAGCTCGCTGATGACCCCTTCGCGCGGGAGCACGACGGCGCGATGGATGACCTCCGGATCGAGGAACTTGAGGATATAAAAGAGGCTCCGCCCCGGGCCGCCGTTTCGGGCGGTGTCGTTCACGAAGAGAACGCGCGCTTTCCTGGCGGGCGTGGAAGAAGAGCGCGGACGGTTCTCCGCGCGCAAAGGATCGAGGGCCATTTCGTGCACCCGACCTATAGCAAGGAAGGGCCAGATTGCGAGGGGTTCGCGACGCTGCTACGGATGCCGCTGGCGGCCCGCCCGCTCCCTTCATGGACCTCCTCTGGACCTCACGCATCGCCGGCACCGACGCGGACGACTACGACCGCTTCGTCGACGCCGCCGCCGGCGGCAGCTACGCGCAAGCGCGGGCGTGGGGTCCCGTCGCCATCGCGGGGCGTCCGGCGACGCTCCGGTACTTCCTGGCGCGTGAGGGCGGACGGGTCATCGGCGCGGCGATGATCGTGCGCCCGATGGCGGGTCCGTTGCCGCTGCCAGTGGCCATCCTCGAGCGCGGGCCGGTGGTCGCCGATCCGGAGGACGTCGGGCGCGTCGTCCAGGCGCTCGTCGGCAAAGCGCGCTTGCACGGCGTCGCGCGCGTCCAGGTGATGCCGTACTGGGCGGGCGACGACGTGGCCAAGGTGGAGTCCCAGCTCGCCGCCGCCGGCTTCACCAAGGTGCAAGAGGCGGACGGCGCGCATGCGGTGACGCTGCGGATGGACATCGGCGGCAAGGCCGACGACGCGATCCTCGCCGGAAAAGAGCGGGAGTCGCTCCGGAGGAAGCTCCGCCAGGCGGAGAAGGCCGGCGCGACGGTGCGTCGTGGCGAGATCGGCGACGTGCGTGTCCTCGAACGGCTCTACGGCGACCTCATGACGGGGCAGGGGCGCGGCGCCAAGCCGAGCGTCTACTTCGAGCGCCTCGCGTCGAGCATCCTCGCGACCCGCGATCCCCCCGTCGGCGGTCCCGAAGTGGCGCGCGGCGCCCTCTTCGTGTGCACGCACGACGCCGAGCCGATCAGCGCCCTCTTCGTGGCGAGGCACGGGAAGATCGCCGTGTTCGTCCTCGGTGCGACGAGCGGCGCGCAGCGGAGCTTCTCGAAAATGGTCCTCCCGATGATGTCCGCCGTCCGGTGGGCCCGCGACAACGGCGCCGAGCTCTTCGACCTCGGCGGCATCCCGATGGACGGCGACACCGACGAGAAGCGCGCGCAGATCGCCCAGTTCAAGTTCGACTTCGCCAAGACGAAGGTGAACCTGGTCGGCGAGCACGCGCGCTGGTTCTGAGGTTGGCCCCTACGGGCACGCGTCATCGAATGGCGATCCGATCGACGGCGACGAAGGCCGTCGCGGGGATCTTCGAGCCGCTCGAGTAGCCTGAGTAGTATTGCCCGGAGACCTCGACCTTGTACGTGCCGGGGTAGATGTTCGCGATGCTCCACGTGTTCGTGTTGCACGCGATCGGCGTGAGGAAGGAGTAGCCCGCGGTGCGCTCCGTGAACCGCACGGCGCCTGCGTAGTAGTTCCCGCCGCACGACGCCGTCGAGAGCGCCGCGCTTCCATTCAGCGTGACCGTTCCGCCGGCGGTCAGCGTCGGCACGTTCAGCGCGACGTTGGTGGCAGAAGCGTTCAGCACCAGCGCGGCGTTCACGATGAAGGCCGTCGCAGGGATGTTCGAGCCGCTCGAGTAGCCGGAGTAATACTGCCCGGAGACCTCGACCTTGTACGTCCCGGGGTAGACGTTCGCGATGCTCCACGTGTTCGTGTTGCAAGCGATCGGGGTGAGGAAGGAGTAGCCGGCCGTCGTCTCGGTCAGGCGCACCGCGCCCGCGTAGTAGTTCCCGCCGCACGACGCCGTCGACAGCGCCGCGCTTCCATTCAGCGTGACCGTTCCGCCGGCGGTCAACGTCGGCACGTTCAGCGCAATGCCCGACGGGCTCCCGCCCGCGCACGTGCCGCCCTGACACACGAAGCCCGTCGGGCACCCATGAGGGCATGGCAGTGAGCACACGTTGGGCTGGTCGATGCCGCAGAGCTCGGGGGCCGTGCACCCACCGCACGCGACGGTTCCGCCGCAACCGTCCGCGATGGTTCCGCACGAGGCCTTCTTGCCGGCGCACGTGGCAGGCGTGCACGTTCCGGTCCCGCAGACATTGGGGCCTCCGGCACCGCAGACCTGCCCTCCGGTGCACGCGCCGCACTCGAGGAGCTCGGAGCAGCCGTCGGAGAGCTGACCGCAGTTCTTCCCGAGCGCCCCGCACGTCTTGGCCACGCAGGTTCCTGGACCGCAGACGTTCGGTGCGCCGCTGCCTCCGCAGCTCTCCCCGCTGCCGCACTGCCCGCAGTGCACGGCCGCGCCGCAGCCGTCGGCGATGGTCCCGCAGTTCGCGCCTGCGCTCTTGCATTCGATGGGCTTGCACGCGTCCGCCCCGGCCCCACCGTCACGGCCCGGGTCGGTCGTGGACCCATCGGAGCCGGAGCTGCCTTGCCCGCTGCCCGCGTCGGAGTCGTTGCCGACGAGGCCCACGTTCGCGCCCCCGCCACCGCATGCGGCGACGACGACGATGACCGCGAGCCACTGGGCGAGTCGGCCAAACAGCGAGCCCGGCGAGTAGCGCATTTCGGCGATCTACGCGCCCCGCTCGAAATGCTTCCTTCGCCGGCGGTTGGCTCAGAAGACCGCGACCTGCGAGGATCCGGTGATTGTCGCGTTCAGCGTGATCCAGAGCTGCGTGCCGTCCACGTCGACCGAGGCGAAGTAGTCGACGTCCGCCTTCAGCTCGACGCCATCACGCTGCACGTGCGCGGGCACGGTCGTCAGCATGTAGTTCCGCAGGCGGAGGATCGGGTGGTCGAGCCCGGTCGCGCTGGTCAAGGTCACCGTCGCGGCGTTCGCGTCAGGGTCGACGTCCCAGGTGCCGTAGACGGGACTGTAGCCCGCCGGCGTGAACAGCACGGCGTCGGTGCGCCCGGCCCCCCCCGCGCCGACCGTGGCGACGTAGCCCTTCGAGGCCGTCATCGAGGCGACGGCCGCCCGCTCCATCTGCGACACCTGCTCAGCGACCTCCGCCCCCGAGCGCGTTCCGAGGACCACGAGCGTCGAGTAGCTCGTCTTCGGAAACCCGCTCAGCTTCTGGCCGAACGAGTCGTACGTGGTCTGCCCGACGGCGCCGTACGTCGTGCCCCACGCGACGCGGTGCGAGGTCGTCGTGAACGGCAGCTCCCAGTTGTTCAGCTGGTAGGGCCACAGGGAGTCGGTCGGCATCGTCCAGCCGGGCTTGGAGCAGGCTGGGCCGTGGGCCGCGCTCGTCTTGCCCCAACAGTCGCTGGCGAGGATGCCGCCGCCGTAGTCGCCGCCGGACACGGTCTGGTCCGCAGGCTGGGTCTGAACGAGCCCCATCTCGGCGTCGACGCCCTTGGCCCACTCGACGACGTAGGGGATCGTGTTGGGCTGGGCGTAGTCCCACGTCGACTGAGGGCCAACCGGCCCGGCACCCGTCGTGGTGAACTTGTACCTGTCGCCCCAGCCGATCCCTTCGACGTCGCCGTTGACGTTGCCGTCCCAGCCGAGGTCACCGTAGGGAGCGCGCGAATCGGCGCGCACCGCGTCGGCGCCGGCGGGCGTCGCGTCGTAGGTGATCGCGTAGACCGGATGCGATCGCCCCGTCGCGAAGAACCAGTGCACCGTCACGTCGACGGGCTTGCCGTCGGGGAAGATGCGCCACTTGAACTCGTGGATGGCATGATGTGCGCCCGCAAGGACAGTGCGGTAGGTGCCCACGGTGTCGCGCGACTCCGCGTCGGCGGCGGCGCTACCGTAGTGCGCGACGACGTAGCCGAAGCCGTTCCACAGGCCGTTCGCGCCGGTGCCGCTCACCGGGCGTGAAACGCCATCGACGTCGTAGGTGTACTTGCGGAGAAAGCCGCCCTTGCTCCCGCCGGGATCCGCGGCGTCGTTGCGAACCAGCGCTGCGCTGCGCTTGGCGCAACTGGCGTCATAGAAGGAGAAGACGTCGGACGCGTACCCGTCGACGCTCTTGCCCGCGTCGATCGTGATTGGCTTGCATGCGCCGGTCGGCTTGGGCTTCGGACTGGGCCGAGCCGCATCGCTTCCGCCATCGGGACCGCCCTCTGCGCCGCGCGTCGGGTGGCCCGCGTCCCCCGTTCCTCCACCGGCGTCGCGCGGACGGTCGCCACCGGGCTGCGCGCCGAGCGGCGGCGCCGGGTCGGGCGAGGAAGACACGCAGGCCGCCGACGTCGCGAGAAGCACCAAGGAAATCATCGAAGATCGCATTTTTTTCTGTTCGCTCCGCCCCGGGGATGCCGGCCGGCGGGGGCGGTCGCAGCAGAGCGCGGCGATTTCGCGACGGTCGGCGTCGATGCGACCCCGGCGTCTGGTGCGATCCCGGCGTCGGTGCGACCCCGGTGAACGGGCGGCATCCCCCTTCCACCTCGAACCGCGAGGTCGCCGCTCGCCCGCTCCTCTAGCTGAAAGGAACTCCCATGATTCGCGTCGAACGCTCGCTTCGCGGCATCGCCTTTACCGCGGCATTCGCCATGGCAGCTTGCTCCAGCGGCCCCTCGGGCGCCGGGTCGAGCGACGTCGGCCTCACCGGCAGCGGGTGCAAGACCGGCAAGAACGCGCCGTTCGCGAGCCCGGCCGGCGCGCCCTTCGCGCTGCCGGCCGGCGTCACGCTGAAGAACGGCGAGGTTACTGGCGACTTCGAGCCGGACTGCACGGTCGAATCGGACCCCATCGAGTACGGCGGCGATCTCATCATCGCGTGCATGGGGCTGCAGAACTCGACGCGCGCCGACGTCACGCTGACGCTCCCCGCCGGGCTCTTCTTCCTCGTGAAGGCGCCCGATGGTCAGAACGGCATGACGCTACAAGACCACCAGCTCGTGCTCCCTGCGGGCAAGACGACCTTCTTCAAGATCAATCTCTTCTGCGTGAACAAGCACTGCTCGTGGGGCCGCAAGGCTGACCGCTACGTGTTCGGCAACGTCACGAGCGATCCGGGGCTCCTCGAGCTCGTCGCGCGCGCGAAGACGCACAAGCTCGAGTTCGGGCACGACGACGAGGCGTACGCCTTCGGTCAGGCGATCTGGGACATCACCGACGGCGACGGCGTGACGCCCGAGCACCGCAAGCTCCTCGATCGCTTGCCCTGAGTCGCCCGCGGCACTCGCGATGCGTCCCGCGCTTCGGTACGCTAGGTGCGCATGAGCGACCCTCCCCGCGACCCGCTGCATGGCGTCACGCTGGAGGTGCTGGTGACCCGGCTGGTGGAGACGTACGGATGGGAAGAGCTCGCGCGCGCCGTCCCGATCCGCTGCTTTCAGTTCGACCCGAGCATCAAGTCGAGCCTGACCTTCTTGCGCCGCATGCCATGGGCCCGCACCGAGGTGGAGGCCCTGTACATTCGCGCCCTCCAGAAGCATCCGCACCTCGGCAAGTGATCGGCGGGCTCCCTAGCCACCCACCAATTGGGCCGGTGCTGACGCCCCTACCTCGCCGCGGCACTGCCAAACCCATTACGCTCAAGCGCCGTCAACGCCACGCTCCTAGCGTGCGTACCAGGCCTTGACGCGGGCGTCGTCGCGCACAGCGTCGTGGACGCGCGTGAGCTTGGGGAAGCCGGCGAAGACCGTCGCGGGGATGTGGTCCACCTTGCCGCCAGCGAACCAGCGGACGGCCATGTGGAGCTTCAGATCGACGACGTGGAGCGTGTCGCCGGCGAAGAACGGACCGGCGCCGAGGTTTCGCTCCGCCCGCTCCGCCCACGTGGGCAGCACGGTGGCGACGAGGCCTTCGCGCACCTTCCTCTTCTCCTCCGGGTCCGAGATGCGAATCGTCGGTCCGACGACGGCGCGGAGATCCTCGACGTGGGCCATCATCCCTTCGTGACGCGCGGCCTCGAAGTCGTCCTTCGGGTGCAGACCGTACGTCCGACCGAGGAGGACGAGGATGGCGTTGGAGTGGGCGAGCGGCGGATGCCCGGGCATCTCGAAGACCGGCATCGCTCCGTACGGCGTGCTGGGCTTGCGCGCAGGCCACTCGGCGAAGGGGACGCGATCGTCCTCGAAGTCCACCCCGGCCAGGTGAAGGGCGAGGCGGCACTCCTCACCACGGCTCATGGGGGCGTCGAAGTAGGTCAATTTGGGCTTGTTCATCGGGGGAGGGTTATAACAACTCCAGCCCCATGAAGCTCGCCGGGATCCGGATCCTCGCCCTCGCCTCTCTCCCCCTCCCCTTCCTCCTCGCCGGTTGTGGCAACTACGACGAGGACGTCGCCACCATCTGCAACGTCGAGTCGCTCGCCGCAGCGAACGAGCCGGGCCTCGACGGCGCGCAGAAAATAACGAGGATCACCATGTTCCTCGAGGGCCATGTGCGCTCGACCCGCGGAAAGAGGCTCGCGGGCGAGCTGCTCGACAGTCCGAGCGCGGAGCGGGCGCTGAAGCTCCGCGCCGTGGCATCCGCGGAGGGGGTGGACCCTTGCCCGTTCGCGGACACGGCCGCCAACCCCGCGCGCTGACCCAGGTGCCTCGGTGCAAGACCGCAGCGATCATGCTAGTTGTCCGCCAGAATGCGCGCGTATCTCTGCGTGTCCATCGACACCGAATGCGACAAGGGGCTCGCCTGGAAGTCCAAGCGCCCGCTCGCGTTCGACGGGATTTTCGAGGGGATCGTCGCCCGCCTGCAGCCCCTCTTCTGCGTGCATGGCGCCAAGCCGACCTACCTCCTGTCCCCCGAGGTCATCCGTGACGCCGAGAGCGTCGAGGCATTGCGGACGCTCCGGGGCGCCTTCGAGCTCGGCGCCCACCTGCACGGGGAGTACGCCGAGCCCGGCGCCTTCGAGCCGGAGGTCACCAAGGACTTCCAGCGCGACTACACCGAGGCGGTCGAGCGGCAGAAGCTCACGTACCTGACCGAGCTTTTCACGAGAACGTTCGGCAACAAACCGCGCTCCTTCCGCGCCGGGCGCTTCGGCATCGGGGAGAACTCGATCCCGATCCTGAGCGATCTCGGCTACGAGGTCGAGTCGAGCGTGACGCCGTTCATGGACTGGACGCGCTCCGGCGCCAAAGGGCTGTCTTTCTTGGGAGCGCCTACGCAGCCGTACCACCCCGATCCGCGCGCGCCCGCGAAGGTCGGCGCGAGCAAGATGCTCGAGGTGCCGGTGACGATCCGCCCGCGCGCGCTGTCGTACGCGCCATTCGTCGGCAAGTACGTGGAGCCGCGCTGGCTCCGCCCGACGCGCGGCAGCGAGACGGGGATCGTCGACCTCGCGAAGGACGAGATCAAGGCGGCGCGCGCGGCGCACCGAGACCGGCCGATCGTGCTGAACGCGATGTTCCACAACGTCGAGGTCATCGCCGGGGCGAGCCCCTACGCGCAGACCGAGGCGGCCGCCGAGGGGATCATGGATCGCCTCGAGGCGCTCCTCGTGTTCGCGCGAAAGGAGGACATCCGCGTGATCGGGCTGTCGGACGTCCCGGAGCTCTTCGCGTGAGCGACGACAAGCGCAGCATCGTCAAGACGACGCTGCTGCTCCTTCCCGTTCACATCGTCCTCCGCGTCGTCGAGCCGCTCCTACCGCTCTTGCTGGCGATGTGGTTCGGACGCTCGGACGCCACCGACGTCTACTACTTCTCCTGGACGGTCTTCTCGTTCGCCGGTGCGCTCGTCTTCTCCGCGTACCAGGACTCCGCGGTCGTGCCGATCCTCGCCGAGGTGAAGATCGAGGACCGCGCGCTGCTCCCGCGCGTCACCGGCTCGCTGCTAACCTACACGGTGCTCCTCGGCAGCGCGCTCGCGGCCGCGATCGGCCTCGTGGCGCTGGGGTATTTCGGCGTGCGCTACCACGGGGCCGACTTCGAGATGGCGGCGAAGATGGTGCTGCCGTTCAGCGCGTTTCTCGTGCTCCTCAGCTTGAAGACGTTCTTCGGCGCGCTGCTCAACGCCGAGCACCGCTACTTCGTGCAGCCCGTCGCGAGCGCCCTCGGCATGGTCGCCAACATCGGCTTCATCGCGTTCGCGCGCGGCAGCCAGGGGGTCCTGGCGATCCCCATCGGCGCGGTTCTCGGTGAGGTGTGCGCGCTGGCGGTCCTCGTCTTCGTCGCCGTAGGGCTCCTCAAGATGCGCTTCGTCCCGACGCTCGAGCGCCCGGAGCCCGTGCGTCGCTTCTCCAAGCTCGTCGCGTCCGAGGTCGGCGGCAGCGCCGTCACGCGCGTGAACCCGGTCGTCGATCAGCTCATGGCGGGCCTCGCTGGCGTCGTCGGAGGCGGGACGATGCTCCGCTACACCGGCGATGTCGCGTCGCTCCCGACGTCGCTCCTGCAGGCGACGCTCCTGCCGGTTCTCCTGTCGCACCTGGCCGACGACTTCGCAGCGGGCAAGATCGCCAAGATCCGCACCACCGTGACCAAGTCGCTCATGAGCGTCTGCACGATCCTGGTGGCGATGAGCGGCATCCTCTACGTCTTGCGGGCGCCGCTTCTCCGCTTCGTGTTTCTGCGCGGCAAGATGGATGTGGCCGGCGTGGAGCGGATGATCGCGCTCTTGCCGTACCACCTCGTCGGACTGGCGCCCTTCGGGGCGCTTCTCGTGCTCGCCCGCGCGCACGTCGCCATCAAGAACAGCGGGATCATGCTGTCCATGGGGATCTTGAACGCTGCGCTCAACGCCGTCTTCAACGTGATCCTCATGAAGGCGATCGGGCTCGAAGGGATCGCGCTGTCGACGTCGTGTGTGCAGCTCGGGATCGCGGTCGTGTTCTGGTTCCGTCTGGACGCCAAGCTCGCCTCGCTCACGGAGAAGGTCGCGTGACGCGCCCGCGCGTCGTCCACGTCGTGGTCGCCGGGGAGCTCGGCGGCGCGGAGCGGATGCTCGTGGACCTCGCGTCGCGTCCGGCGCTCACCGGTGCCGACCACGTCGTCGCGCTCATGACGCCGAGCGAAGCGCTCGCGGCACTCTTCCAGGGCGCGGGCCTGTCCGTGCACGACCGCGGGCGTGTGCGCGAGAACCCCGCCGCGTACCTGTGGCGCTCGCTCGGGCCCACGGACGCGGCGTGGCTGGCGGGCGTCCTGCGAACCGAGCGCGCGACCGTGGCGCACCTGCACACGTTCGCGTCGCACGTCGTCGGGACACGCGCGGCGCGGAGCGCGGGCGTCCCGGTGGTCCGCACCGAGCATTCGACGCGCGTGTACACCGATCCGAGCTGCTGGCCGTTCTCGCGGTGGTCGCTCCGTCGCACCCGGTTGGCCGTGGCGATCAGCCGGCACGTTCGCGACGTCGCCCTCGGCCGCGCCCCCTGGATTTCACGGCTGACCGTGATCCACAACGGCGTCGACACGTCGCGGTTCGCGCCCCGCACCCGCCCCCCACCCTCGCCGGACGTGGCCGCCGGCGGCGTGGGCGACCGCCCGCTGCGTTTCTCGCTCGTCGCTCGCCTGGAGCCGCGAAAGGGCGTCGATCTCGCGCTCGAGGCCCTGGCGCGCGTCCCGGGCGCGACGCTCGACATCGTGGGGGACGGCGAAGACCGCTCGGCGCTCGAGGCTCAGGCCCGCAGCCTCGGCGAGCGCGTGCGTTTCCACGGCCAGCTCGCCGACGTGCGCGACGTGCACGCCGCGTGCGACGTCGTCCTGTGCAGCTCGCGCCAGGAAGGCCTCGGCATCGCGGTCCTCGAGGGGATGGCGATGGGGAAGCCCGTCGTCGCGTTCCCGGTGGGCGGCGTCCCGGAGATCGTGGACCACGACGTCACTGGCTGGCTCGCCTCCTCTGTAGCCTCCGCCGACGCGCTCGCCGTCTCGATGCAACGAGCGGACGCCGAGCGTGCCCGCCACCGTGCGATGGGGGAGGCCGCGCGGGCGCGCGTGGTGGCGGAGTTCTCGATCGAGGCGATGTGCCGTTCGTACGCGGAGGTCTACGCCGAGGTGGGCGCGACGGAGTAGACTCGTCCCGTGATCTCGCGCCGCGCGTCTTTCCTCTCCTTCCTCTCGCTCCTCCCCGTCGCCTGCGCCGCTGCCGCGCCCGCGACCACGACGTCGCCCGCGACCGCGACCGCGACCGCGACCACGCCCGCGACCACGCCCTCGACCTCGCCGCCGCCCCCAACCCTCGTCCCCCTGGACGACGCCGAGGTCGCCCGCCTCGAGGCCTCCCCCTTCGCCCTGCGCTCCAACTTCGTCCCCCCCGGCAAATCCGAGCGCTACGGCCACGCCGAGATCATGATCCACGGCCCCGCCGACGACGTGCGCAAGGTCATCCTGGATTTCGCGCACTACAAGGATATCGTCCCGCGCAAATTCAAGAACGCGCACGTGGTCGCGAAGGAGAAGGGGCAGACCGATCTGCACATGCAGGTGCCGATCCTGCACGGCATGATCCTGCTCTGGGACATCCTCCGCTTCGGGCCCATCGTGCCGACGGAGCATGGCGAGCGCCTCGAGGGGAAGTTCGTCCGCGGCAACGTCAAGGACGCGAACATCGTGATGACGATGCGCGGCGTGGGCCCCAAGGCCACCATCCTCAAGTGCGACCTTCTCATCTTGCCGAAGGTCCCGGCGCCGCAGTCGGCGATCGACGAAGAGCTGCGCGACGCCGCCGGCGACGCGCTCGACGGCATCAAGGCGCGGGTCGAGACGCCGCCCGCATCCCCGCCGCCAGCGCCCGCGTGAGGGCCTCGAAGCCCATCTGGTCGAAGCTCGAGCCGGAGGAGAGCCAGTCGTTGTGCATCGGCGCGGTCGGGCCGCCCCGGAAGTGGCCGAGGACGTCGAGGTGGTCGGCGTAGCCGGCCCAAACGACCTTGCCCCAGATCTGCGAGCGCAGCGGAACGACGCCGTCGTTGGCGCGCGCGCCGGGTGTGCGGCCGAACACGCGCTCGAGCAGGGCCTCGTTCTCGTCACCGGCGTGGTGGGCCGCGCAGGGGTACCGCTCGTCGAGCCGTGCCGTGACGGCGTGGAGCGCCGTGAAGATCGCGTGCGAGACGGTCACCCACGGGCGAAGGATCGTCTTGACCCACCCGATCGGCGACGGCGGCGGCGCCATCGAGGCCGTCGACTGGTAGACGACGCCCGGGCGGTCCTCGATCCCCGCCTGGAAGAGATCCATCGCCTCCGGCGTCAGCTGGATGAGCGCAGCCTGGTCATCCTTGATCGCCGACAGGTACGATCGCACCTCGCCGCTGCGCGCGTCGTCGAGCACCTTGAGGAGCCCGTCGGTCGCGCGATCGAGGACGCGCAGCTCGATGCCGAGCGCCCGATCGATGCGGCCCAGGGCGACCACCAGCGCGCTCGCAGCTGCAAGCGGAGGCGAGCCAAGGGAGAGGGCGATGAACGTGAGCGCGGAGAGGGCATAGAGCATCTGCTGCCCGCTGACCGTCGCGAAGAAGCCCGCGAGCGGCGTTCCGTAGTGCGGCGTGCTCAAGGTCGAGACCGACGCGAGGCGCGGGAGCCAGCGCGTCGTCCCGGGAGGCACGGGGAGCCGGACGCTCGGCGACGCGACGAGCCGGGCATCGAGGCCGCCGGTCGAGTGGCCGACGAGGTGGATGGGGCCGCCCGCCGGATCGTCGGCGTCGCACGTCTGCGCGACGAGCTCGGCGAGGCGGCCGGCGCGGCGCCGGATGGACGCCGTCGGCGGCACGTCGGCCACGTACGACTCGACGAGATCGCCGCCCCGGCCGAGCTCCCGCTCGAGGCCTTTCCGGAGGTGCCCGAAATAGTCGTACGACGCGAGGCGGCCAAAGCCGAACATCCCGGGAGCGAAGTAGATGCGGTGGACCGCCATGCAGACGCCCAGCGTACCCTGCCGAGCCTGCCGAGCCTGCCGAAAGGTCGAGAGTGCGTGTAAAACGTCGGCGGATGGCCCGACGACGCGCCTCTCGGTCGCACTCTCACGCTCTGCCCCTCCTCTCGATGCAGGGGCTCCACGAGCGCATCGTCGGGTGCCGCGCCTGCCCCCGCCTGGTCGCCTGGCGCGAGGAGATCGGCCGGACCAGGCGCCGGATGTTCCAGGAGGAGACGTACTGGGCCCGCCCCGTCCCGGGCTTTGGCGATCCGGAGGCGCGGCTCCTCATCATCGGCCTCGCCCCCGGTGCGCACGGCGCCAACCGCACCGGCCGGGCGTTCACGGGCGACCGATCGGGCGACTTCCTCTACGCCGCCCTCCACCGCGCCGGCTACGCGAGCCAGCCAACCAGCCGCGCGCCGGGCGATGGCCTCTCACTGACGGACGCGTTCGTGTCCCTGCCTGTCCGCTGCGCTCCGCCCGACAACCGTCCGTCGCCGGGCGAGATCGCGTCATGCGCGCCCTTCTTCGACGCCGAGCTCGCTCTCCTGCCACACGTCCGCGTCACCCTCGCCCTGGGCGCGATCGCATGGAACGCCTACCTGGAACACTGCGCGCGCGCGGCCGGCTCCGCCATCGACATGAAGCCGCCGCCTCGTCCGCCGTTCGCCCACGCCCGCGAGGTGGATCGCGGACGAATCACAGTGCTCGGCGGCTACCACGTGAGCCAGCAGAACACGCAGACGGGTCGGCTCACCCCTGCGATGTTCGACACGATCTTGGCGCGCGCCCGCCATCTCTCGACCCAAAAGGTCTGATCTTGGAGTCGCGATCGGCGGGAATGATGAAAAATATGTAGGATAAATTCTGCCTCACCCCGCCGCTTCAAGGTGCGTAGACAACTACCCAGAATAACGGGTTTTCCGGCCGGAGACCGTCGATATCCCACCTTTCAGCTGAACAAGTGATGACCCAATGGATGTCGATTTCGGGTTCCCCTGAACGCCTGAGACGGTTATCTCATGAGCGGTCGCGTAGACGGTTACGCGGTCGCCCGTAGGTTCTCACTCGGAGGTGGATGTTGGTTGTACTCCCGAGGCGTGTGGTCGAAGTAGCTGGGCTGGCCGCTCCTGCGATGCTTGCGTGCGTGTCGTTCTTCGCCCTGGTGAGCGGAGGCTGCGCCAAGCGCGCGGTCGCGCCCGACGCCGCCTCTGCGGCGGACCAGGTCGAAGCGCCTCACGTTGTCGGCGCCCCCGTCTTCGCCCGTGGCTCGGGTGTCGCTGGCTCCAAGTCCACGCGCGGCGCGGGCCGAGACGGCGCCCGTACGTTGACCCTGCTCGACCTCGGCCGCACAACCTCGCCCGATACGCCGATGGATCAGCTCCTCGGCGAAGGCGACCGCCCTCTTCCGACCAACGGCCTCTGCCCGCCGGACATGGCGTCGGTGGACGATCTCTACTGCGTCGACCGCTACGAGGCGTCGCTCATCCAGATCCTCCCCAACGGCGAAGAGCGCCCGTGGTCCGCGTTCCTCCCGGTCGACGACGGCAAAGAGGGAAACGGCGCCCACTCTCGCTTCGCCGTCCGCGCGGTCAGCGAGCCGGGCGTGCACCCGCAGGCCTACGTGAGCGAGATGCAAGCGAAGGACGCGTGCGCCCGCTCGGGCAAGCGCCTGTGCAAGGCGCCGGAGTGGCGGAAGGCCTGCCGAGGCCCAGAAAAGTCCACCTACGGCTACGGACAGACCGAGGAGCCGAAGCGCTGCAACACCCAGGGTCGGAGCCCGATCAGCGTCGTGTTCGGCGGATCCAACCTGGGCGACGAGCAGCTGTTCACCTGGAACAAGATGAACAACGAGCTCTTGAACCAACTGCCGAACACGCTCGCCCAGACGGGTGCGTTCGAGGACTGCGCCAACGGCTACGGCGTCCACGACATGGTCGGCAACCTGCACGAGTGGGTGGACGATCCGGAGGGGACGTTCCTCGGCGGCTACTACCAGGACACGCACCTCAACGGTGACGGCTGCGAGTACCGCACGATGGCGCACGCGGCCTGGTACCACGACTATTCGACGGGCTTCCGTTGCTGCGCGGACGTCGGCCAGTAACCGTCCGTCCGTCGCGCGTCGCGTTCCTGCTGGTTTCCGTCGCGTTGGCGGCGGCGGCGTCCGCGCTGTCGTGCTCGAAGGCGCGCCACGAGGACCGGCCGACCCTCGCCGCGGCGATCATCGACGCCGGCGAGATCTGGCGGGGGCCGCCGATCGTGCTGGATGATGGGAAGGATGCGAGGCCCCCGCGGCGTGCGTACAAGGTCGTGCTGCACACCGGCGACTCGACGGTCGGCGGCGGACACGGGCTCGCCCGGGCGCTGAAGGGGCGGTTCGAGGCGGAAGGGGCCACGTACGTCAGCGACACCGTGAACGCCGCGACCCTGCTCAACCTGGAGGCGGCCGAGCACCTCGCCGACTCGGTCGCCAAGCACCAGCCCGAGCTCGTCCTCATCAACCTCGGGACCAACGAGGTCTTCGTCCCCGCCCCTCAAGCCCTCCTCGGGCGCATCCGCGCCGTCGTGAAGGCCGTCGGCCCGCGCGACTGCATCTGGATCGGCCCTCCCACCTGGAAGGGCGACAAGGGCATCGTCGCGGTTCTGCGCGAGAACGTGGCGCCCTGCCGCTTCTTCGACTCGAGCAGCCTCGACCTCGAGCGCATCAGCGACGGCATCCACCCGACCGACAAGGGCGGCGAGCAGTGGGGAACGCGCTTCTGGAGCTTCTTCCGCCCGGAGTGACGCGCAACGCTATTTCACGGAGATTTCCCCGCCGCACGGAACGTCGACGCTCTGCTCCTTGCCCGCGCTGCCGACCTTCACGACGTGCGCGCCGCATTTGAGGTGCAGGGTCTCCGGCGTCTGTCCGAGGACCTTGCCGTCGACGAAGATGCGGCGACCGGAGGGGGCTTCGGAGGTGCGGAGATCGCCGAGATCGGGGGAACCAGTCGGAGTCGGGGTCGGGGTCGGGGTCGGGGTCGAGGTCGGGGTCGGGGTCGGCGTCGGCGTCGGCGTCGGCGTCGGGGTCGGGGTCGAGGTCGAGGTCAAGGTCGGGGTCGAGGTCGAGGTCGAGGTCGAGGTCGGGGTCGAGGTCGGCCGCGTGGACGCGGACGCCGGGGGCTTTGCCATCGTGCTGGTCGCGGTTGCGGCCGGTGTGCCGGTCAGGCGGCGCTGGCGGGCCCACAGCAGCGCTCCCGCGATGCCCAGCGACAGGATGAGCAAGCCCACCGCCGCGAGGAGCATTCCACGGGAGCGGCGCTCCGGGCGCTCGAGCGGGAAGATGGGGAGCGAAGGTGCCGGAGCGCTGGCCCCGGCAAAGGGCGACTGGGGGAAGGCGGACTGGGGCGCGTAAGGTGCCTGAGGCAACGGCGGCGGAGGCGCGGGTTGCAGCGGCCGGGGCTCCTGGGACGGCGCCTGGAACGGCTGCGGCGGCTGCGCGGCCGCGAGCGACTGCGGATTGGACGGGGGGGCCTGCGGGCTGGCGAGGGGCTGGGAGACCGGCGAGTCGCGCGGCGCGGACGGAGGGTTCGCGACCAGCGTTCCGCTCGGGGACACCTCGATGAGGGGACGCGGCAGCGGGGGCGGCGCCGGGTTGGCGCTGGGCACATTGGGCATGCGCGCCGTGACGTTGCCGCCGAGCTGGCCCGGGAAACCCTGGGTCTGCGTGCCGGCCGAGCGCGGCAAGCCCTCGCTCGCCGCCGGCGCAGCGGCGATGGCGAGCGCCGGCGGCCTGGGCTGCGCGTCCATGGCGACCGTCGAGCCGAACCGAAGCGTCGACGGCTTCGGCGCTTCCGCGGCGGCCGACGGCGGCGCCAGGCGGGTCGAAGGCTTCGGCTCCGAGGACGCGAGCGTGGGAGGCGGCGTCGTCGTGCGCTCCACTGCCGTCGACGTAGGAGGCGCGGTCGCCGCGGAGGACAGCGTGCGCGGGCGCGGCGCCGGGCGCGTCGAGGGGGCGAGCTGCACGAACGCCTTCGCCAGAGCCTCTACCTCCGACTCCTGCAGCGGCAGAAGCGGCCCGCGTCCGTCCGGTGTCGTGTCGACGACGACGCTCGGCTTGGACTCGGTCGGCGCCATCACGTCACTCGCGGGGATGGGCCGCACGAGCGCCATCGCGTCGACGAGCGCGACCCTCCCCTGCTCGCTCGGCACGGCGGCCTTCAGCACCGTGAGCATCTCGTCGGCCGTGATCGCGCGCCGGTCTTGCTGGACCTCGAGACCGCGACGCACCGCATCGCGCACCGACTTGTCGACGTCGGGCCGCAGCACGTCGAGCGAGACCAGGCTCGGCTCCGCCATCGCGCGCAGGACCTCCATCTCCGGCAGCGCCCCGCGCTGGATCGCCTTGCGCCGCGCGAGCAGCTCCCAGAGCACGAGGGCGCCGGCGTACACGTCGGCGCGGACGGTGATCGCCTCGCCCTTCACTTGCTCGGGCGCCATGTACCCGTAGGTGCCCTTGATGAGACCCACCTGCGTGTCGCTCGGCACGCCGGCGAGCTTGGCGATCCCGAAGTCGGCCAGCTTCACGTGGCCGTCCCAGGGAACGAGCATGTTCGAGGGGTTCACGTCGCGGTGGATGACCGGCGCGTACTCGCCGGTGTCGACGTCGCGGGCGCTGTGGGCGGCGGCGAGGGCCGCGAAGAGCCGCGCGCAGACGTAAATCGCCGCGCGATCGTCGAGCGCGTGCCCGATGCCGCGAAGCGACGCGCGCAGCCGGTTGAGCGGCAGCCCGTCGATGTACTCCAGCACCATCACGAGGCGCGCGTCGATCGAGAAAAAATCGTAGAGCTTCACGATCGCCGGATGCGACAGGCGCGCGTACGCGCTTGCCTCGCGCGCGAACATGCGCTCGAAGGCGGGGTCGCGCTGGTACTCGCTGAGCAGACGCTTCAGCACCACCGTCCGCCCGAAGCCGTGGGGCCCCTCCGCGCGCGCCAGGAGCACGTCGCTGGTGCCGCCGGTGGCGATGCGCCGCACGACGCGGTACCCGCCGACGCGCTCGAGCGGGGCGCCGCCGTAGGGGGGCTTTTCGGTCACGTACAAAAAGGTACGCAAAAGTCGTAAGCGAGCGCCAGTCGGCGGACGATATTCTCGCCACCGCTCATGCCCCCAATGCCCGACACGGCCGTCCATGAGTACAGGTTCGGCGGCGCGACACGTTTGTTGGCCCTCGTCCTGGCGTTCGGGCCGACCGTGGCGGCGCCGTGGCTTCTGGGCGAGCGGGAGGTTCGGGTGACCTGCACACGGGACGGGACTGGGCCGCACACGCGCGCGCGCGAGGGACTCTGCGCGATCGAGCACGCCAGGGTGCTCTCCGTGGCGCGGCAGGAGGTGCCCCTTGCGTCGGTCCTCGGCGTCCGTCTTGACGTGGCGCAGTCCGGCCGAGCAGGGCGATCGGGTCTGTCCCTGGTCACGGTCGGCGCGGCGGTGGTCGTGGCCGACGACCTGCGCGAGGACGCCGCGGCGAAGATGGCGCGCGAGCTGAACGCCTTCCTCGTCGACCCCGCGCCGCACGCCGTCGACGCCCGCGCCCCGCGGGGGTCCGGCCTCGGCACCTTCTACGCCGCCCTCGCCGCCGCCCTCGCGCTGCTCGGCGCCTTCGCCTACCGGTCGGCGCCGCAGGTCCACGTAGAGCTCGATCCGGCGACGGACGCCGTGATCGTCGTACGCCGCCTCTGGCCCTTTCGCGCGCACCGCCGTAGCACGGCGAGGGACGTGATCGTAGGCGTCGTCGTCGAGGGGATCCCCGCCGGCGCCCCCGACCGCTTCCGCGTCACCCTCGTGAAGAAAGACGGCGAGCGCGAGCCGCTCACCATCGCTTACCACGCGGGAGGCAGGGCGCCGCACGACGCGCTGGCGTTCGCCGTGCTGGACTTCGTGCGGGGCTCTCGACCCGGCGCGTGAAGGCTGGTAGGCGGGTACCGTGCTCCTCGCCACTTGGAACGTGAACGGGATCCGCGCGCGCGCGCAGCGCCTCACCGAGTGGCTCGCCGAGCGCAAGCCCGACGTCGTCTGCCTGCAGGAGCTCAAGGCCACCGATCCGGACTTCCCGCACCTGGAGCTACGCGGCGCGGGCTACCACGCGGTCCTCGAGGGACAACAGAGCTGGAACGGCGTGGCGATTCTGGCGAAGGAGCCGCCCACGATCGTCGCGCGTGAGCTCCCCGGCGCGGCGGACGCCGGCGCGCGCTTCATCGTCGCGCGGGTCGGCGAGCTCGAGGTCGCGAGCGTCTACGTTCCGAACGGCAAGACGCTGGACCACCCCGATTACGCGGTGAAGCTCGCCTTCCTCGCGCGCCTGGCCGAGTACGTCGAGGCGCGGGCGAAGGACGCGGTGCCGTTCGTCCTCGGCGGTGACTTCAACGTCTGCCGGACCGCGCTCGACTCGTACGGCGGCGCCGCCTTCGACGGGCACATCTTCCAGACTCCCGAGGAGCGCAGCCTCGTCGCGCGCCTCCAGGGGGCCGGCCTCGTGGATCTCTTTCGCGCGAAGCTCCCGGCCGATCCCGGCTTCACCTGGTGGGACTACCGATTCGGCGCCTTCCACAAGAAGATGGGGATGCGCCTCGACATGCTGTTCGCGACGCCCGACGTCGCCGCGCGCGTGGCGACCGTCACAGTGGACCGCGACTACCGCAAGAAGAGCAACGCCGGCGCCGTCCCGTCCGACCACGCGCCCCTCGTCGCGGAGCTCTCCAGCTCGGCGAACTAAGTATTGGAGCCAGGCGGACGCTCAGGTCGCGGGGCCGGCGGCCATGTCGGCTTCGACGCTGTCGAGCAGCTCGTTGGCGCGCGCCTCGTCGATCCCGAGGCCCTCGGCCAGGGCGTTCAGCGTGTCGTTCTCTTCGTCGGCGATGGCGTTGTCGGCGAACGCGATCGCCGCGGCCAGGACGAAGGCGACCTCGGCGCGGACCGGATCCTCGTGCAAGGCGGCGATGACCTCGGTCATGCGCTTGTCGCGGCCCTGCTCGGCGACCGTCCTGGCCGCCGCGTCGAGCATCGCCTCGATGTGCGCGGTGCGCAGGCCATCCGCCGACAGGTTGCGGAGCGCGCCCTTCAGCACCTCGCGCTCGTCGTTGGTGACCTTGCCGTCGGCGCTCATCATCAGGTACATCGCCTCGCACAGCGGGCCGTACTCCGCGAGGATCTGCATCATCTCCACCGCGTCCGGTGACATGGCCGGCGAAGGCGCGACGACGCTGGGGCGCTGCCCCTTCGTCCGAAGCTGGTCACGGAGGCGCGCGAGCGTGGAGTTCGACAGCCAGATCATGGCAGGCAGACTACACCGAGGTCCGCCTCGAGCAGGAGTCCTTTGAACGGAAATTCAAGGGACCCACGGCACCCACCGGTCATGGCAGGGGCTAGTCGTCGAACTTGAACAGATCGTCGAGATCCTGCCGCGTGAGCTTCTTGGCGCCGCCGACGTCCTCGCTCAGGACCGCTCCCACGAGCTCGCGCTTCTTGCCGCCGAGCTCGAGGATCTTCTCCTCGATCGTGCCCTTGGCGATGAGTCGGTAGGTGGTGACGACCTTCGTCTGGCCGATGCGGTGGGCGCGATCGGTCGCCTGGTCCTCGACCGCCGGGTTCCACCACGGATCGAAGTGGATGACGGTGTCGGCCGCGGTGAGGTTCAGGCCGCTGCCGCCGGCCTTGAGCGAGATGAGGAAGATGGGCGGGCCGTCGTCCTTCTGGAAGTTCTCGACGCACTTCTGGCGGTCCTTGGTCGAGCCGTCCAGGTATTCGTAGGCGACCTTGTCCTCCTCCATCGCGCGACGGATGAGGGTGAGCATCGACACGAACTGGCTGAAGACGAGCACCCGGTGCCCGCCGGCGACGCTCGTGGCGATGAGCTCACGGAGCGCCGCGAGCTTGCCGCTGTCCTCGTCGCCGAACTGGCGCGGCAACCCGAGGAGCCGCGGGTCGCACGCCGCCTGACGCAGCCTCGTGAGCCCGGCGAGGATCTGGATGTGGCTCTTGCCGATGCCCTGGCGTTCGACCTCGCCCAGGACCTGCGCGCGGACCTCTTTGAGCACGGCGGCGTAGAGCGCCCCTTGCTCGCCGGCGAGCTCGCAGAATTGATCGGTCTCGATCTTCTCGGGGAGATCCTTGGCGACCTCGCTCTTGGTGCGCCGGAGGATGAACGGATGGATCGTCGCCCGGAGGCGGTTGGCGGCCTTCTGATCGCCGTTGTCGATCGGGCGCGCGTAGCGCTCCTCGAACTTGTCGAGGGGGCCGAGGAGGCCGGGGCTGACGAAGTCGAAGATCGACCAGATCTCGCTCAGGCGGTTCTCGATCGGCGTGCCCGACAGCGCGAGGCGGCGATCCGACTTCAGGCGCTTGGCGGCGCGCGCCGTCGCCGAGAGTGGGTTCTTGATGTTCTGCGCCTCGTCGAGGATCGCGTACCTCAGGTCGAGCTTCGCGAGCATCTCCTCGTCGCGCCGCAGGAGCGCGTAGCTCGTCACGATGACGTCGGCGTCCTCGAGCTCGTCCTGCCGCTCCTTGCGCTCGGCGCCGTGCCAGAGCGCGTGCTTGAGCGACGGGGCGAACTTGTCCATCTCGCGGAGCCAGTTGGTGACGACGGAGGTGGGCGCGACGATGAGCGCCTGGAACTTTCGGGGCAGCCCGTTCTTGTCCAGCGGCGCGCCGTCCTTCTCGGCGTTCTTGATGGCGAGGAGGAGCGCGAGGGTCTGGACGGTCTTTCCGAGGCCCATGTCGTCGGCGAGGATTCCGCCCGAGCCGATTTCGTTCAAAAACCAGAGCCAGTGGAACCCCTGCTCCTGGTACGGGCGCAGGTTCGCCTTGAGGTTCCGCGGCTTCTTCGTGCCCTTGATCTCGTCGATGTCGCGGAGCTTGGTGAAGAGGTCCTTGGCGCTGTCGGAGACCGTGGCTCGGCCCACCGCCTCGAGCAGCTCCTGCAGGCGCCCGGCCTGGGAGAGGGGGAGCTTGTTGCCCTGCCCGCCGCCCGTCGCAAGGATCTCCGCCTGGCGCATCAGCACCTCGCGGACCTTCGCGGCGTCGAGGCGCGCGAAGCTTCCGTCGGCGAGGCGGACGTAGCGTCGCCCCTCGGCGAGGCACTTGCCGAGCTCCTCTTGCGTGACCGCGATCCCCTCGCTCTCGAACGAGAGGCGAAGGCTGAGCCAGTCCATGCCGCTCGACACGCGGGCGTTGGCGTTGAGCGCCTCGCCGCGCACCTGCACGTCGACGAGATCGTCGGGGACGAAGAGGTCCCAATCCTCGGGCAGCTCGCCGATGCCCTCCGTCCAGAACTGGATCGCGTCGTCCCCGCGCGCGATGAAGCCGTTGCCGTCCTCGTCGGCGACGAGGCCGACGTCGTGGAGGACGCCGGCGGCGATCTGCTGCGCGGCGATGTCGCAACGGATGCACTTTGCACGTTTCGTCGAGCCCTCTTCGGGCGCTTTCACGATCACCGGCGCGGTCATGCCGTCGGCGCGGACGTCGATTTCGATGTCCTCGTATGCGGCGCGGAGCGACACGCGCGCCTCGATGAGCGAGCCGCCGGCGCGCATGCGGAACGTCGGGACGAGGTCGACGACGTCGGCGACCTGGGAGAGCTCGGGCAGCTCGGCGCCGACCTCGAGGGCCACTTTGGGGAGGCCCGACGCGATGAGCGCGGGGAGGTTGTCGATGGGCTCGTGGATGAACGGCGCCCGAGCGAGGCGCCGCACCGCGGCAGGCGAGACGCGGCGATCGATCGGGCGCGCGACGCCTTCCTGCGGATCGACGTACCAGCCCGGGCTCCCCTCGAACCACGCGCCGTGCGCCATCGAAAATTTTCGAGGATCGCCGGCGCGCTGGAAGCTCGACTTGACCATCACCTGCTGGCCGTCAGGCGACAGCTCGAGATCGAAGCGAGGGCGGAGCGGCTCGTCGCCGAAGCGGAGCTCCATCATCTGCGGCTCGACGATGACCCGCCGACCCTTGAGGTGCGGGAGCAGCTCGGCGGCGTCCTCGCCGCGGACCTCGATGCCGACGCGGCGCGGCCCCTCGTTCTCGAGGCGCGCGAGGAGCCGGATGGCCTCGCGATCGGCGCTCGGCCGCTCGCCTTGCGATTGGAGCAGAGCGCTCGGCAAGAGCGGCGTGCGGTTCTCCGGATCGAGCAGCGTGATCGTCAGCGCGCCGGCCTTCGCCTGGAGCCGGTACTCGATCTGTTTGGGGACCCGGGGCTGCGGCTCCGGGAGCCAGGCGTCGACGCCGGTGGGCACGGTGCCCGGCACGTAGGGCCGCGGCCCCTGCCCGCCCCCGTGCGCGTGCGACGGACCGCTCCGCTGCTGCAGCATCTTCTGCGCCCGCTGCGCGCGGCGCTTCCGCCGACTGCTTCCGCCGCCGGGCCCGTCCATGTCGCCCCCCGCGGAGTAACCGTTCTGCATGGGTGATCCCGCTCCTCCGCCGCCTCCACCTCCCGCGTGCGCGCTGCCGTGCGAGAAGCCCGGCGGGAGCGGCTGCGGGTGCTGAGGTTGTGCTGGGCGCGGCGCAGGGCCGCGCGATTGGTCGCGGAGCGCGATGAGGAGCGCCGCGACGTGCTTGCAGTGACCGTTGATCTTCGAAAAGGTCGGGCACGTGCAGGTCGACGAGAAGCCGCTCGGCGTCAGCTGCAGCCCGACCTGGTACGGCTCCGGCTCGCTCCCCCGGACGAGCGCCTTGGCGCTGGTCTCGTCCAGCGAGACCCCATCCACGGCGTGGCGACGGACGTAGTCGTAGCCCCGCAAGAACGCCCTCGCGCCGAGCAAGCGGCGAAGCGAGCGGTCGTTGAGGGTGGAGAGCGCGTCCTGAAAGGGTGTCGCCAAGTGGTTGGGGGGTGCTACGCGGGGACCGCGTGCCTTTCCTGCGCGAAGTTCGCGCGTTGGCAGGTGCCGGAGGGGCCGAGGGCCGGGGCGCTGGGGCGGCCGCCGAGCGCACCCGACAGGGCGCGCGGACGGGCTCAGTTGAGCACCAGCCCTACGGAGCGGGATAACACCCGATCGGGCGGGCCGCAACACCCCCTTGAAAAGCGGCTCATAAGTGGCCGGCGCCTATAGCAACCGTCCTCTGGTCGGAACGGCTTGCCATACCCTCCCGCTGGCTCGCTGCCGTCGGCTGTCCGGTTTGCGGTCAAATCGACCTTCGGCCTACGGGCAGATGGGCCACTCCGCCGGGCAGCCCGCCTCGGGTCCGGCGTCGGGGCTGTACCCGTTGCCGATTTGTGCCATTTGCCCGGTGAACGAGATGGCTGTGCTGACGGCGTCGCACGCGAAAGGCGTGTCGCCGGGCGGCTGGAAGTCCTTGGCCGGATCCGACTGAATGTCGCGCGCCCTGCAGGCCTCCCCCTTCACCAGGTTCGAGAAGAACACGTCGTTGCAGAGAAGGCCGCCGTCGGCCGACTTCGGCTTGAACTGGCCCACCGTCGAGAGCAGCGCGCCGACCGCGATGCGCCCGCTGATCATTCCGTCGGCGAGGCGATAGCCCGCGGCGGCAGCGCCGGGGAGAACGTCGTTGCCGTCGGCGTCCACGCCGACCAGCGTGGCGATCGTCGCGGGGCTCGACACCTCGACCGATTGGGCGCCGAGGAAGAGGTTGATCGCGCGCACAGGCGGCACGACGAGACGGTAGCCGGTGACGAACGCGTCAGGGCTGTTGATGACGGGAAAGACTTCCCCCCCCTGGCGGAGCGCCGTCCCCATGGCGAAGCTCCACTTGTCGGTCCCGTCCCACTTGGCGGGGTAGGGCGGATCGGGCGACGTCGTGCAGCTGCTGTCGGGGATCTCGCCGGCGTCGTGGGACTCCTGGATGCCGTACGACGGGATGAGGCCGACGCTCACGTGGGCGTCGTCCGCCTTGCCGTTGTAGTCCCTAAGGACGAGGAGCAACGTCTCGCGCCCGCACTCCGCCTGGGTGCCAAGGAGCGCCTTGCCGGCGCCGGCGGGGCCAAGAGCCGCGGCGATCTGGCGGAACGGTCCGAAGAGCGCGTTGTCGACACCGCCGTCGCCGTCGCAGAGGCTCTGCCCCCCGGGCGGCGTGCACGACGTCGCGCCCGCGTGCGCCGTGTAAGGCCGCGGATCGCAGGTGCACACGCCGTCGAGGTCGAAGCCGAGCGGCTGGCCGGCGTCGTCGCCGCCGGAGAAGTCCACGGTGCGGACGGCGAAGATGTACCTGTTCGTTACGCCGTCGAAGGCGGCGTCGGGGCGCTCCGGAAGCCCAAGGTGCACGCACGGATCGAGCGGCGCCGCGGACTCGGTGCTCGCAGAGTCGGCCGCGCCGGCTTCGTCGGGCTGCACCTCGACCTGAAAGCGGTGGTCCTTGATGCCCGCGATGAGCTGGCACGCCGCGCCGAAGGATCCGAGCGTGGCGGCGACGACGACGACGAAACGACTGCGATGGCGCCGGCTCAAAACCGTGCCTCCGCGCCCAGGCCCAGCGCCGTCGGACCGGGCGCGACGCGGACGCTCCCCTCGGCGGGGGCGCGCGAGAGAAGAACGAGGAGGACCCCTCCGGTCGCCGCGGCGAGCCCGACCGCGATGGTGAGGTTCGCGATCGCCGCATCCGTTCGCGCGGTGTCGAGCGAGGACCTCGCCGCGGCGGCGTCGGACGAGGAGCGGCAGCGATCGGCCGGGCAGAGTCCCGTCGCTTGATCGTTCTTCCTAACGGCGAGCGTGCCGAAGAACGCGCCGGCCCCGATGCCCACGAGGCCGAGCCCGGCGAGCGTGAAGCCCACGGTACGGCGGGCGCGGGCAGAGGCGACGGCGTCCGCGGCGGCGAGGCTGGCGGCGAGATCGACCTTCTGCGAGGCTGCCGGCGTGGGAGACGGCGCCACGAGCGGCGCGGGCGGCGGCGGCTCACGCGGCGCGGCGCGGAGGGGTGTGATGGTCACGGTGCGGCGCTCGCGGCGAGGCGCGATCTCGACCGACGTGCGCCACGGCACCTTGCCCGGCGCGTCGGCCTCCACCACGCGGGGCCCCGGATCGACGGGGATCTCCGTTCCCCACGCGGCGCTCATGATGGCCTCGCCGTCGAGGCGGACCATGAAACCAGGCACCCTCGCCGCGGGCTCGACGTTCAAGGTCAACATCGACAGCAGCTTCTGCGTTTGCGCGGCGTGCTCCTCGGCGAGCTTGACGCGATCCTCGCGCTTGCCGCGCGAACGCGCCGCGACCTCGCGGAAGCGGCTCCACGCGCTCGCGTAGCGCCCCTGGGCTTCGTAGCAGAGCGCGAGGTTCAGGAGCGTCCCGATCGCCGTCGAATCGAGCCGGAAGCTCTCCTCGAACTTCGGGCACGCGCGCTCGTACTCCTTCTCTTGCATGAGGAGCTTGCCGGTGACGAAGAGCTGCTCGGCGACGTTCTGCGCCTGCGTCTGGCCGGTCGTGCCCTGCGTGCCCTGCGCTTGGGCAGGCGGCGCGGCGAGGCACGTTGCCAGCAGCAGACTAGTACCTATCGTCAGTCGCACTTTTGCTCGGGACCCCGGAAGCGCTCGGACGCGGCCGTCGCGGCGTGATCATGGTGCCGGTGGGGGCCACGACACGCAAGCTCCCCGCGTCTCCGTCCGCGGTCGCGGTCGGGGTCGCGGTCGCGGTCGCGGTCGGGGTCGGGGTCGCGGTCGGGGTCGCCGGTTGCATCGGTGGGGGCGGGCTCGCGGCCGGGGTCGTCGTAACCAGCGGCCGAGCCGGCGCGAAATACCCCTTGTTCACCAGCAGCGCCGCGCCGAGGCCGATGACCAGCCCGAAGAGCACGAACGTGAGCGGCGTCCCCAGCGAGCGCGCGCGCGGCGAGTCCCCGGTGACCCACGGCTTCTCCGTCGCCGCGAAGGCGGCCGGCGGCGCGGCGCTCGTCGGCACCGAGCGCCGTGGCGCGGGGAGCTTTCCGGAGCCGGCCGTCGACAAACGCTGGATGCGCTCGACGTGGAGCTTGCTCCCCTCGAGCCCGAACGGCGCGAGCGCCTGCGCGAGCTCGCTGACGGTCGCGTAGCGGTGCGCGACGTCCTTGGTGAGGCACCGCGCAACCGCCTCCGCGAGGCCGGCAGGCGCGTCGGGCCGCAGCGCGCGCAAGGGCGGCGCCGGATCGGCGGAGATCGCCGCGAGCACCCCCGACGACGTCTCCCCTCGGAACGGTGTGTCGCCGACGAGGAGCTCGTACAAGATGACCCCGAGCGACCAGATGTCGGTGCGGTAGTCGACGTTCTTCGCGCTGCGGATCTGCTCGGGGGACATGTACGCCGGCGAGCCGAAGGTCGCCTGCGTGTCGGTGAGCTCGGTGTCGCGTGGCTCGTCGAGATCGGCCTCGAGCGCCTTGGAGATCCCGAAATCGACGACCTTCACGATCGCCGTCCCGTCGGACCGGTTCGCCAGGAAGAGGTTGGACGGCTTCAGATCGCGGTGCACGATGCCGAGCGCGTGCGCCTCGGCGATCGCGACGCACGCCTGCAGCACGTAGTCGACGGCCTCGCCGATCGGCTGGCGCCCACAGGTTCGCAAGAGACGCCCGAGGTCCTCACCCTCGAGCAGCTCCATCACGATGAAGGGCACCCCGGTGTCGAGCGCTCCGATGTCGAGCACGCGGACGACGTGGTCGCTCTTTATCCTGACCGCTGTGCGCGCCTCGCGGATGAAGCGCCCGATCGCCTCCTTGTCGCGGAGCGCCTTGGGGAGCAGCAGCTTGATGGCGACGCGATCGCCCAACGCCTTGTGCGTGGCCGAGAGGACGACGCCCATCCCTCCGGTGCCGAGCACCTCGATGACGGTGTACTTACCGGCAAGGACCTCTCCGCTCTTCGGGGCTCCTCGCGCCGAGAACGGGCCATCGGGCAGCTGGGATGGATCTCGCACGACTAGCCTCAGTCTAGGCCTCATCGACGGCGGCCACAAAGGCGCCGTTGCGAATAGGCCACGATCTCGGCTACCCCAGTGGGCGCCCCATGAAATCCTCGTACCTTCGTACAGCTCGGGTGCTTTCTTGCGTCGTCACGGCCTCGCTGGCCTGCCTGGGCTGCCTCGCAGCCGCGTGCGGTGGGGCGCCCCCCGCACCTCAGGCGCCTCCGAGGCCGACGGCGCTGGCTGTGTTCGACGCGGTGGCCCCGTCGGTCGTCGCCATCTTGAACGACGATCGCTCCGATCGCGAAGAGGAGATCAAGGAGCTCGAACGCACGCTCGGCGACGAAGCGAAGGCGCCCAAGCGGGTGATCGACGTCTCGCTCCGCAAGGATCCGACGCCGCACGGCACCGGCTTCATGATCGAGGGCGGCCAGATCGTGACGGCGGCGCACGTCGTCTTCCGGCCCGACCGGCTCAAGGTCACGACGCGCACGGGCCAGACGGTCGAGGCCGAGCTGGTGCGCATCGACGAGGTTCGCGACGTCGCGATCCTGAAGCCGAAGCAGCCGCTCAAGGGCGTGCCGCCGCTCGCCATCGACGCGCGCGAGATCCGCGTGGGCGAGCCGGTGTGGGCCCTCGGGCACACCGGGCACGGGTACTGGGCGCTCTCGTGGGGGATGAGCGAGGGGATCGCCTCGGGGCAGGTCGACATGTTCGGCGCGCGCCTCGTGCTCTTCGACGGCGCCGTCTACCCGGGGTTCTCGGGCGGTCCGGTCGTCACGATCGACGCGCAGGGCAAGCCTCACGTCGTCGGCGTGAACCACGCCATCCTGTTCACGGGCAACGGCGGCCTCGCGCCCATCTCGAGCGCGGTCGCCGCCTCCGAGGTGCGCGAGGTCGAGGCCGGCCATCCGCCGGTCGTGCAGAAGGCGCTCGCCGAGTACGCGCAGAAGCACCGCGGCAAGACGTACGCCGATCTGTTCATCACCGACCGCCTCAGCGTCTCGCGGGATCCCAACGATCAGCAGGTCGCGCACATCCTCGGCGACGCGCACGTCATCGAAGCCAAGCAGGACGGCACGCGCATCCCGGTCGTGGCGATGGTGTTTGGTCTCCCCAAGGGACCGAACGACGTCGAGTTCGACGCCAAGGATCCGAACGGCAACGTCGTCGCGTCGTGGCCGGCGACGGTGCGCGTCGGCGAGCACCAGCGCGTCAGCTTCGTGAGTGGCAACCTGCGTTTCTCCCCGAAGACCCACGGCAAGTACGTCGTGACCCTGAAGAGCGGCGGCAAGGACATCGGCCAGTCGATGGTCTCGCTCCAGCTCGAAGACGACGACGAGGACCTCCACGACGAGCACTCCACCGACTCGGTCGACGACGGCGATCCCGACGTGGACATCGTCGTCGCGATGATGGGCAACGACGATCCGCTGGCGCTGATGGGCATTCGCGCGGCGTGGGCCGAGCGCAGCTACCCGCGGCGCGTGGGCTACACGTGGTTCGCGCGCGGCACGCGCGGGTGGTCGGGCACCAACGTCAGCATCAGCGCGTTCGTGCTCGACGACGAAGGCAACATCGTCGGCCGCAGCGACGGGTGCTTCAAGTCCGAGCTTCGTCCCGAGCACACGTGGTCGTGCCTTGGGACGAGCGGCATGGCGCCGCCTCCGCTCGCGAAGAAGGAAGGGCAGTACGACATCGTCTTCGCCATCAACGATCGCCCCGTGGCGTGGTGGCCGATGGAGGCCGCGATCCGCAAGGACCACGCGCCGGGCAGCGACGTCGAGCGCTGGATGAAGGAGATGAAGCGCGTCGTCGTGAAGCGCCAGAAGGGAACTGCCCCTCCTACCCCGCCCCCGCCGCCAGCCGCGGCGCCGAAGGGGGCCGTCAAGCCGGGGGCCAAGCCGCCGGCGACGCCGAAGGCGCCGGGGGCACCGAAGGCGTCCCCCGCGACGCTCGATGGTCGGAACTGACATGCGCGCGCCGCTCGTCCTGGCCTTCGCGGCGCTCGTCGCCGGATGCGCCGTCCCCGTCGCCGCCGGCCTCGACGAGCTGGACGCGAACCGCATCGTCGTGACCCTCGACCGCGCCAAGATCGACGCGAGCAAGGAGCTCGACCCGGGCGGCGAAGGCAAGCTACGCGTGACCGTCGCGCGCGACGACGTGGCGCGCGCGCTCACGGCGATGCAGGGCGAGGGCCTCCCCCGCCCCCGGCCGCGCGGCGTCCTCGACACGATGGACAAGGGCGCGCTCGTTCCCAGCCAGGCGCAGGAGCACGCGCAGCTCGTGGCCGGGCTCGCCGGCGATCTGGAGCGCACGCTCGAAGGCGTGGACGGGGTCCTCGCCGCGCGCGTTCACCTGAACTTGCCGGCGCGCGATCCGCTCCGCGACACACCCGTCGGCAAGGCCTCGGCGAGCGTGCTCGTCGAGCACCGCGGCACGACGCCGCCGCTCACCAGCGACGCGATCCAGCGCCTCGTCGCCGGGGGAGTCGGTGGGCTGTCGCCGGTCGACGTGGCGGTGGTCACGATTCCCCACGTGGCGCCGGCGCACGCGACGGAGACCGAGCTCGCCCACGTCGGGCCGATCGCGGTCGCGCGCGGCTCGCTGCGGCCCCTTCAGCTCGGGCTGGTGGGCCTCGTTCTCCTCGTCGCGATCCTCGCGGGCGCGACGCTGCTCCTCTACGCGCGGCTGGCGCGGGCGCGCGCGGGCGCTTCGGAGCCGGCTCGGTGAACTTCCCGTGATCACGCTGCGCGGCGTCTCCAAGTCGTTCCCGGTGAGCGGCCCGCAGCGCATCGCGCACGTCCTCCGAGCCGTCGACTTGCACGTCCCTCCGGGATGCCTCTACGGGCTCATCGGCCCGGGCGCCGCCGGCAAGAGCGTCCTCCTCAAGATGATCACGGGCCTCATGCGCCCCGACGCAGGGTCCGTCGTCGTCGACGGGGAGGAGGTGACGACGCTCACCGATCTCAAGCTCCAGGAGCTCCGCAAGCGCCTGGGCATGCTCTTCCAGAACAACGCCCTCTTCGACAACCTGAACGTCGGCGACAACATCGCGTTCCCGCTGCGTCGTCTCTATGCGCCACCGGAAGCCGAGGTCCAGGCCCGCGTCGCCGAGCGCCTCGCGTGCGTCGCCCTGTCGGGCTTCGAGGCGCGAATGCCCGTCGGTCTCTCGGGCGGCCAGAAGAAGCGCGTCGGCGTCGCGCGCGCGACGATCACGAACGCGCCCATCGTTCTTTACGACGAGCCGGCCGCCGGGCTCGATCCGGTGACGTCGCAAAAAATCTTCGAGCTCCTCCGCGCCGAGCAGCGCGCCGCCAACGCGACGGTCATCATGGTCTCGAGCGATCTCGATCGACTGCTCACCGTCACCGATCGCGTGGGCATGATGTACCGCGGCGAGCTCATCTTCGACGGAACGACCAAGGAGGCCGTCGAGAGCCTCGAGCCCCGAGTGAAGCAATTCGTTCACGGCCTCACGGAGGGGCCGCTCTAGGCAAACATGCAGGACGGGACCCTCGACGCCCTGGAGCTCGTCGTCGCCATGGCCATCAAGATCCCCGCGGGCCTGATGCTGCTGACGTGGGACGAGAACCGCCTCGCTGCCCGCGCGCCCGAAAAGCTCGCCCGCGCCTGGCCGCCGGCGACGCGGCTGTCGGCGATGGTGCTCTTCCCGGAGATTGCGCTCGTGCTCCATTTCTGGCGGACGCGTCGGTCCGCCGTGGGGGTCCTCCTGGGCCTCCTGTGGAGCGTCGGCTACGTGGTGGGAACCAGCCTGCCCCTCGCGGCGATCGACGCCATCCTGCGGGACGAGTAGGCTTCCCGCGTTGCCCGTGACCGCCGCGACGACCCCCAAAGACCCCAAGGCCCCCCCGCTCCCGTTCGGGTCCATCACCGCCGCGCGCGTCGGCGCGAGCTTCCTCGGCATCGCCGAGACGACCGGGGGCATGGGCATCCTCCTCGGCCGCTGCCTCGCCCGCCTGGTGCGCGGTCGCTTCGACGGGCAGGAGCTCTGGAAGAACCTGTACAAGATGGCCGTCAAATCGCTGCCCATCGTCGTCGTCACGGCCGTGTTCACCGGCGCGATCATGGTCATCCAGGCCGCCGTCATCGTGAAGCGGTACAACGCCGAGTCGATGATCGGCGGCGGCGCCGGCTTCGGCACCCTGCGCGAGATCGCGCCGCTCCTCACGGCGCTCATGATGAGCGGCCGGGTCGGCGCGAACAACACCGCGGAGCTCGGCACCATGGTGGTGACCGAGCAGCTCGACGCGCTGCGCGTCCTGGCGATCGACGCGATCTCCTTCCTCATCCTGCCGCGCTTCATCGCGATCACGCTGACGCTCTTCATGATGACGCTCTTCGCCGACGCGATCGCGCTCGTCGGCGCGGCCTACACGGCCCAGGGCCTCCTCAAGGTCGACCCCCAGACGTTCTTCAACGGGCTCACGACCGGCATCTTCAACCTCGGCTTCGGCGACGTCGCCAACGGGCTCTTCAAGAGCTTCCTCTTCGGCCTGCTCATCGCGCTGGCGAGCTGCTACTTCGGCCTCGCCACCAAGGGAGGCGCCCCCGGCGTCGGCCGCGCCGTCAACGCGCAGGTCGTCGCCAGCGCCGCCGGCGTGTTCGTCATCGACTACCTCGTGAGCTTCCTCCTCGGATGACCGACGCCGTCCCCCCCGCCCCCGCGTCCTCGCTCGACCTGCACGACGAGCCGCCCGATCAGGGCTTCGTCGCGACGCTCGGCGCGGCCGCGATCGACCTCGTCCTCGGCGGACGCGAGATGTACTCGGTCTTCGTGCGGACGCTCTACTATGTGTTCCGCGGCAAGCGCGAGCGCGGCGCGCTCGTCCAGCAGATGTTCGAGATCGGGAACAAGTCGCTCTTCTTCCTGTGCATCACGATGGGCTTCATCGGCATGATCCTCGTGTACCAGGCGGGCCTACAGTCCAAGCGGATCGTCCCCGACTTCACGCTCCTCGGCGCGACCTACCTCGAGCTGCTCGTCCGCGATTTCGCCGCGTCGATCGGCGCGTTGATGCTCGCCACGCGCGTCGGCGCCGGCATCGCCGCGGAGATCGGCTCGATGGTCGTCACCGAACAGGTCGACGCGCTGCGCATGTGCTCGGCGGATCCCATCGATTTTCTCATCGTGCCCCGCTTCCTCGCGAGCCTCATCATGACGACGATGCTGATCGTCATCGCCGGCACCGTGGCGTTCTGCGCCGGCGCGGCGACGGCGTACGTCGCGTTCGGCGTGTCGCCGGAGACGTTCTTCAACGCGCGCCTCGTCGACGCCGGCGATCTCACGACCGGCCTCACCAAGTGCATCGCGTACGGCGCCGCCATCCCGATCGTCAGCGGCTACTGCGGCCTGTCGACCTTCGGCGGCTCCGAAGGCGTCGGCTGGGCGACGACGCGCGCGGTCGTCAACTCGTCGCTCGCGATCATCATCCTGAACTTCTTCATCTCGGGCGCGGCGTTCCTCATCTTCCCCAACTGACGATGATCCAGTTCAGGCACATCAAGAAGTCCTTCGGTCCGAAGGCGGTCCTTCTGGACGTGAGCTTCGACGTTAAGCCCGGCGAGGTGTTCTTCATCATCGGCGCGTCCGGTGTCGGCAAGAGCGTGCTCATCAAGCACCTGGTCGGCCTCCTCTACCCCGACGACGGCCAGATCTGGCTCGACGGCGAGGAGATCAGCAAGTTCGACGAGAAGCAGATGGACCCGGTGCGGAAGAAGTGCGCGATGGTCTTCCAGCACTCCACGCTCTTCGACTCCCTGACCTGCGCAGAAAACGTCGCGCTGCCCCTGCGCAAGCACAAGGGCTTGAGCCACAAGGAAGCGCTCGCGGAGGCGCGACGGCGGCTCGAGATCGTGCACATGCAAGAGTTCGGCGATCACTACCCCCCGGCCCTCGGCGACGGGATGCGCAAGCGCGTCGCCATCGCGCGCGCGCTCACGCTCGACCCGAAGTACGTCCTCTTCGACGAGCCGACGACCTCGCTCGATCCGGTAAGCGCGCGCCGCGTCGACAAGCTCATTCGCGAGCTGTCCACCAAGCTCGGGGTCACCTCGGTCGTCGTGAGCCACGATCTGGCGAGCATCTTCACGATCGCCGACCGGATTGTGATGCTCTACCAGGGCAACGTGAAGCTGATCGGCACGCCGGCGGACTTCAAGGCGTGCGAGGACGGCGTCGTCCAGCAATTCATCCACGGCCGCGCGCAGGGGCCGATGGAGGCGTGAGCGCCGCCGTCGTTTGCCCGCTGCGGTCAAACGACCTTCGCTCTATGCTAGCTCCCGATGGCCCAAGAAAAGTCGATCGAGGTCAAAGTCGGTATCCTGATCCTGGTCTCGCTGGGGATCCTTGCCGGCTTCATCCTCGTCATGGGCGGCCTGAACTTCGAGAAGACGTTCACGGTCTACGTCGACTTCGACAACCCCGGCGGGCTCCAGAGCGGTGCCCCGGTGCGGATCGCCGGCGTGAAGGTCGGCAAGGTCGCCGAGCTTCGCTTCATGAACGGCGCGGTCGATCCCAAGACGAACCGGCGCACGCTCGTTCGCGCCAAGCTCTCCATCGAGGAGCGCGTGCACGAGGCCGTCCACGAGGACGCCGATTTCTACGTGACGACGCAGGGCGTGCTCGGCGAGCAGTTCCTTGCGATCGAGCCGGGGAGCATCCAGAAGCCGGTGGTCAAGAACGACGCGATCGTGAAGGGCATCGATCCGCCGCGCCTCGATCTGTTCCTGGCGAAGGCGTTCGAGCTGCTCGACACCACCGTCACCGGCATCAAGAACAACCGCGAGCTGATCAGCGACATCGCCGTCAACACCGCCGGCCTCCTGAAGGGGCTCAACGGCGTCATCATCGACAACCGCGAGCGGATCAACCGGACGATGGCGAACCTCGAGGCGCTCTCCGCCGAGGCCAACACGCTGACGCACGACGCGCGCATGAAGTACGTCGACAACCCCAAGATCATGCACACGATCGACAACATCGATCGCATCTCGACCGACCTGCAGAAGGACAGCGGGCCGATGCTCAAGGACGCGCGCGAGGCGCTCGCGAACGTGAACCGCCTGTCGTCCACCGTCGGCGGCGCCGACGAGCAGGCCAAGCTGAAGAAGGCGCTCGAGGACGTCGCGCAGCTCGCGGCGCGGGCCAACGCCACCGCGGCCGACGCCCAGGCGATCGTCGCGCACATCAAGAAGGGGGACGGGACGGTTGGCTCGCTCCTGATGGATGAGCAGGTCTACGACGATCTGCAGGAGATGGTCCGCGACCTCAAGCACAACCCGTGGAAGTTCTTCTGGCGCGAGTGAGTCAGTCCGTGGCGGCGTCGGTCCCGCCGGCGGTGTCGTCGGCGGCGTCGCCTGGCGGCGTCGGGGCGTCCGAGATCGCGTCGGCGGCCCCGTCCCGGCGGCCCGCGTCGGCGACGGGCGGACCGGCTGCGTCCTCCGTCGTCTGAACGCCGGACAGATCGCTATCGCATAGCTTGCGACCGTCCTTCTGCGGCACGCACACGAGCCCGTCGACGCAGTCCGTCGCCTGGAGGCACTCTCCCCCCTGCACGACGAGCTTGGCCTTCGTGGAGCAGCCGCCCGACGCGAGCACGGCGAGCACCCCGACCAGCCAGACCGAGAGCGTCTTCACAGAGTCAGGATACCACGCGCGACGATCCCGGCAGAGGCGCGGACGCCAACCTGCGGCACCTACGCCAACGTGAGGAGGACGTCGCCCTCGTTGACGGCTTGCCCCTCGGCACAATTGATCTTTTCGACCGTGCCGGAGGCCGGAGCCTCGACAGGCATCTCCATCTTCATCGACTCGAGGATGACGCAGGTTTGGCCTTCGGAGACCATCTCGCCTTCCTTGACCTCGATCTTCCAGACGGTGCCCGTGATGTGTGCGTTGACTGAAGTGGCCATCGAGGGCCACCGTACAAAGATTTCAGTCACTTGTCACAGCTCGTGCGCGCCGGGAGTCCGCCTTTTTCTCCCCAGCAAGACAGAGGCCGGCAGAGCCCACGTGGTCGTTTTCACCGCAACGGGCAAACCATCTCGGCGACCCACATGGAGGCCATGGCAACCGTTCCATCCCAGGGACGGTTGCTATAGGGTTTGCGAACCCTCTCGCTTGCTTGTAGCTTTTCGGGGAGGGCCGAAGAGAACGAATCACCATGGCGGAACAGAAAGAAAGCTCAGTCCTTTTCTCGCTCAAAGAGCTCATGAACCTCGAGGAGGATCGCATCCGCCAAGAGGAGGCCGAGCGGCAGCGCGTCGTGCAAGCGGAGCAGAGCGCCCGCGCCGACCAGGAGCGTCGCACGCGCGAGGCCGAGGAGTCCCGCATCCGCCAGGAGGATGAGCGTCGCCGCGGCGAGGAGTCGCGGCAGCGCGAGGAGACCGCGCGGCTCGAAGCGATCCGGCACGCCGAGGTGGAGCGCGCGCGGCTCGACGCCGAGAACGCCGCCCGCATGGAGGCGATGCGCCGGCACCAAGAGCATGAGCGGCAGATGACCGCCATCAAGGAGAGCAAGGGGAAGAAGCAAGCCGTGCTCATCGCGGTCGCGGCGGCCGCCTTCCTCGTCATCGGCGGCGTCGGCGGCGGCTACGCCTTCTACCAGAAGAGCCAATCGGCCGACGCAGAGCGCAGCAAGCACGAGAAGGAGCTCGCGGAGCAGAAGGCCCAGGTCGAGAAGCTCCAGCACGAGCTGAACGACCAGAACCAGGCCGTCACGCAGCTCGAAGACGCGGTGAAGAACGCGAAGGACGAAGCGGCGAAGCAAGACGCGCAGAAGGCGCTCGTCGCAGCACAGCAGAAGCAGGCGGCCACCCGTCAGGCTCTCGGCCGCGTGAACACGACGTCGGCGACGCCTGCCGCCAAGCCGGTCAACAAGCCGATTTGCAACTGCCAGCCTGGCGATCCGCTCTGTTCCTGCATCCAGTAGAGCGTGAACGGCTCGCCCATCGCATTCGCACTGGATTTCCCGTCGATTGAACGCGCACGTGCGGCGGCCATCGCCGTGCGTGACGCCGTCGGCATGATCAAGGTCGGCCTGGAGCTGTTCGTCGAGGCCGGACCGCAAGCGGCGCGCCTCGGCGAGGAGGTCGGCCGGCCGGTCTTCCTGGACTTGAAGCTCCACGACATCCCCGAGACGGTCGAGCGCGCGGTGGGCCGCGCGGCGGACTTGGGTGTTCGCTTCGCGACCGTGCACGCGCAGGGCGGCCCGGCGATGCTGCGGCGCGCGGTGGAGAAGGCGCACGCGTCGGGCGCGTCGCTCGAGATCGTGGCCGTCACGGTCCTCACGTCGCTCGACGCGGCGGACCTCGCAAAGATGGGGGTCCCAGGCGACGTGGCCACCCACGCGGCGCGGCTCGCCAAGGTCGCGTGGGACGAAGGCGTGCGCGCGTTCGTCTGCTCGCCGCACGAGGCCCGCGCGATGCGCGCGGCCCTGGGACCCTTGGCCACGCTCATCACGCCGGGTGTGCGGGCGAGCGACGCCGAGGGCAAGGACGATCAGAAGCGCGTCGCGACCGCCGCACGCGCGATCGAGGACGGCGCCGACTGGCTCGTCGTGGGCCGCCCGATTCGCGATGCGGCCGATCCGCTCGCGGCGGCGCGCGCGATCGCGGACGAAGCCATCGCCGCCCGGCAGGCGCGGCATGCGCGGGAAGGAGCGGCATCGTGAGGCTCATCTGCGGCATGCAACCGGTGCGCGAGGCGATCCGCGCGCACGGCGCGGCGCTCGGCAAGGTCCTCGTCGAGGATCAGAAGGACGCGCCCCAGCTCGACGCGCTGGCACGCTTCGCGGCCGACCAGGGGGCGCAGGTCGAGCGCGTGTCGCGCGGGCAGCTCGATCGCCTGAGCAAAGGTGCGCGCCATCAGGGGGCCGCGGCGCTCGCCCCCGAGCTCGCGCTCGTGTCGCTGGAGGACGTCGCCGCGGCCAAGGACGCGCTCGTCGTGGCGCTCGACGAGCTCGAGGACCCCCAGAACTTCGGCGCGATCGTGCGGTCCGCGGTGGCGATGGGCGCGACCGCGGTGCTCTGGCCGGAGCACCACTCCGCGCCGCTCAGCCCGGCGACGTTCCGCGCGTCGGCCGGCGCCATCGAGCACGCGACGTTGTGCCGCGTCACCAACCTGGCCGAGGCGCTCACGCGACTCGCGGAGGCGCCCGCGACGATCGTCGGCCTCGACGCAGGGGCAGAGAAGGCCATCGACGCGATCGATCTCACGGGCCCGGTGGTGCTCGTCGTCGGCGCCGAGGGCAAGGGGCTGCGGCGCGGCGTGAAGAAGGTCTGCGGGGTGCTGGCGCGCCTGCCCATGCAGGGGCCCATGTCGTCCTTGAACGCCTCGGTCAGCGCCGCGATCGCGCTCTACGAAGCGCGGCGACAGCGAGCCCTGCCGCGATGAGGCCGAACGCGGCGACCCCGTCCCTTCCCTCGCCGCCCTCGTAAGGCGCGATCGACGACTTTCCGCAGCCTTTCTTGCCGGTGGAGGCGGGGCAGAAGACAGCCTTGCCAGCGGTCGCCTTGTTCTGCACGCACTTGAGGGCGAGCCCGCTTTTGGCCATGCCGGCCGCGCAGTCCTTGTCCACCTCGCCGCCGAGGGTCGGGCACGTCTGGCCGTCCTTGCTGCACTGCTTGTCGACCGTGCAGTCGTCGGCAGGCGGTCCGGGCGGGACGACGTCGGCGCGGGCGCCGGATGCGACGAGAACGAGGGTGGCGAGGAGAGCGGCCGTGAAGAGCGCGCGCGTCATGCGCCGAGCATACGTGGTCGCGGCGGGGCGAGCGAGGCGAACCATGCCTGGAGGCGGACCGCATCGGCGGGCGTGTCCCGCTTGGTCGAGACGGCGAGCGCCGCGTCGCGCGGCTCACCTTCCAGCGCCAGGAGATCGAGCATCTCTCCGAGCGCGACGTCGAACGCGCGGGCCTCGTCGTCGGTCAGCGGTCCAAAGGTGGGCGAAGGGCGCCCCTCCGCGCGCGCGAGCTCGCGGCGAACGGCCATCTTCAGCTTCATCTTCAGCGCAGCGAAGAGGAAGATCGCGGAGCCGTTCATGTCCGCCGCGACGTGCTCGACGTCCTTTCGCCACGCCTCGTCGTAGCGGCGATCGAAGACGCGCCACCCCGCCGCGTCCATCGCCTCCGCGAGGCGCCCGAAGAAGCCCACCTGCTCGTCGTGGTGCTCCGGTGCGGCGAATTTTTCGAGGTGACAGAGATCGTGGAGCGCGAACGCCAGACCATCCTCCTTCGTGCCTGCCGGCAGGATGGAGACGCAGCGGCGTCCGGTGGCCTGCAGGCGGAGGACGTGGCGCGGGGTCGGCACCGAGCAGAGCAGCTCGACGTCGTGCGCACCGCGGGCCCATGCGCAGAGCCCGACGGCCACGTGCCGCGGCACGCGCCAGAGCCGGCGCCGCGCGACGGTCTCGACCGCCGGCCAGCCTTCGGGCGCGCCCAGCGCGGGCACGTGCTCCCCCTGCGCCCACCTCGGCCCGGCCGCGAGCTGAACGCGCTCGACGAGGTACGCGCACACGCGCTCGGCGTCCTGGGCCAACGGCATCGACTGGCAGACTAGAGCAACCGTCCTCCTCCTGGAACGGCTGCTCTATCTTCTGGCGGGTCGCCACCGTCGTTTGCCCGTTCCGTGCAAACGACGTTCGCTCTAGCCGTGACGGTTGCCCTAGTCTCCTTGCGTGACCGTCCGCACCGAATCCCACGGGCCCGTCCGCACCATCGTCCTCTCGCGCCCGGAGGTGCGGAACGCCGTCGACGGCCCCACCGCGCTGGCGCTCGCGGACGCCTTCCGCGCGTTCGACGCCGACGACGCGGCCCACGTCGCTGTCCTCTGGGGGGACGGTGGCACCTTCTGCGCGGGGGCGGACCTGAAGGCCGTCGCCGCCGGCCGCGCCAACCGCGTCGCACCCGACGGCGACGGGCCAATGGGACCGACGCGGTTGGTCCTCGGCAAGCCCGCGATCGCGGCGATCAGCGGGCACGCCGTCGCTGGCGGCCTCGAGCTCGCGCTCTTCTGCGATCTTCGCGTCGCCGAGGAAGACGCGGTGCTCGGCGTTTTCTGCCGCCGGTGGGGCGTCCCGCTCATCGACGGCGGCACAGTGCGCCTGCCCCGCCTCATCGGGCTCTCGCGCGCGATGGACCTCATCCTCACGGGCCGGCCGGTACGCGCCGACGAGGCGCTCGCGATCGGGCTCGTGAACCGCGTCGTCCCCAAGGGATGCGCGAAGGAGGCGGCCGAGGCCCTGGCCGCCGAGATCGCGTCGTATCCACAAGCGTGCATGCGCGCCGATCGGCAGAGCGCACACGAGCAGCACGGGCTCACGCTCGAGGACGCGCTGGCCAACGAGCTACGCCACGGGCTCGTCCCGCTCGCGAGCGGCGAGGCCGTGAGCGGCGCCGCGCGCTTCGCGAAGGGCGCGGGCCGGCACGGCGCCTTCTGACTACTGCTTCAGCGCGATGCCGCGGACGTGCGCGCGAACGGCGACCTTGCGCGCCTCGAGGAACGCGGGATCGTAGGGGTTCATCTCGAGAAACGCCTCGGTCACCTGGGGGATCGCGAAGGGCATGAAGTGTACGCCCACGATCGTCATGATGATCTGGCGCGGATCGCCCGCCGCGAAGACGCCGGACTCCTGACCGAATTTGGCGAACTGGGCCGCCGTGCGCAGGACCTCCTGCAGCGTGCCCGCCAGGTGGTCGCGGATGACCGGGCCCCAGTCCATGGCCTCGCGCACCAGCAGGCGGGCCGCGAAGGGCTGACCGTGGAGCACCTGCGTGATCGCGTCGCTCAGCGCGTCGAGGCGAACCTCGAACGATCCCTCCGTCATCATGGCGGCGCCGATGGCCTCGCTCACCGGAGCAATGAGGCGCTCGAGCACTGCCGCGTAGAGGACGTCCTTGCTCGCGAAGTGGTGGAAGAGCGACGCCTTGCGGAGGCCGACGCGCTCGGCCAGATCGGCCATGCTCGCCCCCTCGTAGCCGCGCTCCGCGAAGAGGCGCGTCGCCTCGACCACGATCTCGTCGCGGCGGAGGCGCTTACCCCCGGGGGCGACGCCCGCTGCCTTGTCGGGCGGCGGCGCCGAGGACTTGGTCCGCGTCTCCTCCGCGCTCATTCGGCGCTCCGTGACGCGGGCGGCGTCTCCAGCTGGCGCAGCGGCTTGAGCAGCTCCGTCACCTTCGCCGACAGGTTCGAGAGGACCTCGCGCGGCACCAGCGACTCGGCCTGGAACGTCGCGAAGCCGACGTACTCCTGCAGCAGCTGCACGAGCCACGCGTCAGGATCGTCGCCGGCGAGCGCGGCGAGGTTCTTCGCGACGCGCTCGGGTTTGAAGGTCCCGTCATCGAGCGGGCCCGCCATCATGAACAAAGGATCGTACACGCCGCCCCCCGTCGCGAAGCGCGACAGCCCCTCGCGCAAATCCGCCCCTTTTCCTGCCTCGTCGCACGCGGTGTGAATCGCCGCGAGCGCCGGATTGAACACCTCGACGATCGCCTCGGGCCCCTGCGGTCGGGCCGCCTGCATCATCACGAAGCCGGCGTTGCACAGCTGGAACAGCGAGCGCGTCACCTCGAACTCGAGCTGCCCGATCCGGCGCCCGATGTCCGCGATGTTTCGCTTGCCGTCGCACTGGGCGCAGACCTCGGCGAGCTCGTCGGGAGGCTTCTTGCCCGAGGCCGTCGGCACCGGGATGAAGGAGTCGTTCGGGATCTTCTCCCGGAAGTACTTCATCTCGTCCATGCGCCGTGCCGCCTCGAGGAGCAAGGCGCCAGCGTTCAGGTTGTGGCGCCGGATGATGACCTTCTCGTCGAAGCGATCGTAGAAATAGAAGCTCCCCTCGGTGAGGTGAATGGCGGCGTAGAAGACCTCTTCCACCTGCCGCGCCATCATGGGGTAGAGGTCCTCGGCGGTGACGAACTCGAGCTCGATCGCGGCCTCACCGACGCGCTTGCCCGTCGACTCCGCGCTCCTTACGATCGCCTCGAGCTGCTCGCGGGTGATGACCCCGAATCGGTAGAGCGTCTCGCCGATGCGCTCCTCGGGCACCGTGGTCGACGCTCCGACGACCAGACCGGCGTCGAAGTAGAACGATCGCTGCCCCTGCTCCGAGAGGACCGCGAGCTCGCCGCGCCAGCCGGACTGCGACGCGAGCGCGACCACGTCGCAGAGAGCCCCGGGGGTCCGCATCTCGCCCGCCAGCTTGAGGATGGATCCGTCCATCGACGCGGGGCGCAGGAGGACCACGTCGTTCGGCGCCCGCAAGACACGCCACTCGCCAGCCCGCGCACGCAGGATCTGGCTGGCCACGCGTCCTACCGGATGAACGGTGCCCGTCGAGTCGACGCGCAGCAGGTCATCCCTGTCACTCATCCGACGAAGGATACACAACCAGGGAGCAATACCGCGAAAGATGTGCGAAAGTCGGAGTGTGACGGCAGGCGCCACGCCCCCGAACGGTCCCCCCGCGGACGCGATTCCGACGGCGGCAGCCCTCGAGAAGTCGCTCTCGCGGACCTACCTCGCGGATCCCAAAACGGTTCTCGTCGCCTGGCTCGGGTTGACCCTGGAGCGGCCGCTCCTCGTGGAGGGTCCGCCGGGCGTAGGGAAGACGGATCTCGCCCGCGCGCTCGCCGAATCGCTCGGCCGTCCGCTCATCCGCCTGCAGTGCTACGAGGGCCTCGACGAAGGTAGGGCCCTGTACGAATGGGACTACGCCAAGCAGATGCTCTACACGCAGCTCCTTCGTGACGCCGTGGCCTCGCAGGTCGCGGGCGCCGGATCGCTCGTCGAGGCCGCCGATCGCATCGCCGGCGTGAGCGACGCCTTCTTCAACGAGCGCTTCCTCGTCGCGCGGCCGCTCCTCAAGGCGTTGACGAGCGACGTGCCGGCGGTGCTGCTCATCGACGAGGTCGATCGCGCCGATCCCGAGTTCGAGGCCTTCTTGCTGGAGATCCTCGCCGAGCGCCAGGTGACGATCCCCGAGCTCGGGACCATCCGCGCCAAGCACCCGCCCCTCGTCCTCCTGACGACGAACGCCACGCGCGACATGACCGACGCCCTCCGCCGCCGATGCCTGCACCTGTTCCTCGAATACCCGCCTCCGTCGCGCGAGCTGGCCATCCTGGAGCTGCGCGTGCCCGGGATCTCGACGTCCCTCGCCGCTGAGCTTTCCCGATTCGCAGCGAGCATCCGAGCGCTCGGCCTGCGCAAGGCGCCCTCGATCGCCGAGACGATCGACTGGGCGCGGGCGCTCGTCGTCCTCGGCGCGAGCGCGCTCGATCCGGAGCTCGCGAGGCTGACGCTCGGGGTTCTCGTTAAGCACGAGGACGATCGCGCGCGCGTCGAGGCCGAGATCGCCAAGCTCGTCACCTGACGCACGGCGCGACCAGCATGTGGCCGCGCGAACACAGACGGTCCTGATCGATCGGCGGGATTTCCCGCTGGATTCACCGGGCACACCGATTGCTTAGGGTAGAGGCATGCGCCTCGTGAGCCCCCGGATCGCCGCCCTCGCCTTCGTGCTTGGGTTGCCGCTCGCGGCGACGACGCTGCGCGCAACCCCGGCAACGGCTGCCGTTGGCGTTGGTGTTGGTGAGCCAGGTGGCGCGGCGACGAGCCCCGACGCGTGCGCGCAGCTCCGCGGCGACGCGGAGGACGGGCGCTTCGTATGCGTGGCAGATGGCGAAGGTGGCCGCTGGGCCGTGCGGCTGGATGCCCCGGTGCAGGGCGCTCGCGACCTCACGCTGACGGCGCTCCATGTGGACGCGCGAGGGGCACGCACGCCGTTCACCGCGCGCGTCGAGGGGGCGGCGACGTGGTGGTATACGATCGCACCGATCGACCAGGCACTCACGCTCGACCCGTCCGGCGCGCTGGCAGTGGACCTGACGCGCATCGGGTACCGCCGGTACCCGGTGGGTCACTTCACGTTCAGCACCTGGCTGCAGCCGTAGTGGGGTGAGCTTCGTCGAATATCGGCCGATGCGCCGTGCACGACGGAAGCCTGGGCCGATGCGCCCAAGCAGGCGGTGAAGCTCGCGCGCGACGCGCAGGGCCGCAGTCCCAAATTTGGATTTTGGCGCCAAATAGTCCCGAACTGGTACACACGGGACGGCCGTGCGGTCCGTCGTACCCACGCGTACACGCCGTGGCGCGCGCGAAATCCACTGTAAAAACAAGGTAAACGGCGCTTGCGGGCTCGACTTGAGGGCCGCGGAGTCATTCTTGCTTTTAGGGATGTCCGATGAGCATTGCCGCGTCGCTTCGCCTTCGTTCTTCCCTCTTGGCCGTCGGGCCTCTTCTGCTCGCGTGCGCGTTGACGGCATGCGCGCCCGATCCGCCTGGGCTGGGCGGCGCCGCAGGCTCCGCGCCCGCGGTCACCCCCGGCGAGCGGTGCAGCGGCGTCGATCACCCGATCGAGGGGTGCGCGTGCGCCAGCGAAGGCGCGTCCGCCGAGTGTGGGACGGTGCACACGATGGAGGGCACGCAAGCCGTCTGCTCGATGGGCCACGCGACGTGCCTCCCGGCGGGTGTTTGGGGCGCGTGCACGTCCGATCGCATCGAGGTGCGCAGCACCGGGGGCCTCCACCTCTCCGGGCTCGGCGCGTTCGGCGGCTGCGCCGATCCGTGCTCGCCGTGGTGCAGCAGCGCGACGGACAAACCGCCCGGTCTCTCGGTCGACGGCGGCCTCCTCGCTGGCGACGCGGGGCTCACGATCGCCCCGAGCGGCGCGCCGCCGGGCACGTGCACGTCGCTCTCCATGTCGCCCTCCGCGGCGCCGTCGTCGGATCTCGTGGTGACGTCGATGACGACGCCCGCGACGCTTCAGTTCACGAGCACCCTGCTGCCGGTCGGGTGCAACCCCCTCGCCCCCTCGCCGCTCTGGTACACGGGCGCGTTCGACGTCGCGACGATCGGCGGGACGGGGCTCATGAGCGTGGTCACGCCGGTCGCCGTCACGGTCAGCGTCGGCGCGTCGCTCGGCTCGTTCACGGCGACGGGAACGTCGAAGATCACGGTGAACGTGAAGCAGAACGGCGCGTCGAACCCTCCCCCGGGCGGCGCGACCTTCGCGAACTTTCCCCCCGAGACGGGCGCGACCCCGGCCGATGGGAACATGGCCATCCTCTATCCTTACGACGGCACGATGCTCCCGCTCGCCTTGCCGGCGCCGCTCCTTCAGTGGTCGAACGGCGGCGTCGCGGCCGACGGCGGCGTCGTGGTCACGCTCCAGTACCCGCCCACCGGCGCCACGATCTTCTCGATCTCCGAGCTCGTGTCGGAGAGCACCACGTCGCCGGTGCCGCTCCGCGCCGCCAAGCCGCGCTACACCTTTCCGCAGGCCAACTGGTTCGCGTTCGAGCAGACCGTGCACCGCAACCGCGCCGCGCTGGGCGACACCGGGCGCATCCTCGTGCGTCGCCGCGTCGGCGCGACGACGTACCACTCGCAAGCCATCGACGTGCACTTCGCGCCGGGCCAGTTGAAGGGAAAGATCTATTACAACTCGTACGGCACGGCGCTCGTGTCCAACTTCGGCGGCGCGCAGCAGTCGGCCGGCGGCGCCTTCGCGGGCGGCAACTTCGGCGCGGCGACGCTCGTGATTCCGGCGGGGGGCACCACGCCGACGGTCGCCGCGGGCGCGAACGGTGCCAGCGGCTGCTTCGTCTGTCACTCGGCGTCGGCGGACGGCTCGACTCTCGTCTCTGCGGCGCAGAGCGGCTACACCGCGTACAAGTGGGCCTTGCCGGGGACGGCGCCGAACGCGGGCGTCTCGCTGGGCACCAGCGCGCTCACCTTCGCCGGCATCAACCCCACGGCGACACGTGCGATGAGCAGCTCCACGACCTGGGGCGGCGACGCGTCGTCGCGCCTGTTCAACCTGTCGGGCGCGCTCGTTCCGTCAAACCTTCCGGCGTCGCTCAAGGGCGGATTCCCCACGTTCGCGACGGACGGGTCCGCGGTCGCCTTCGCCTTCCGCGCCGGCACCGTCTCGCCGCCGCTCTCCGCGACGACGAAGAACGCCGACGGCAAGTCGCTCGCGACGATGACCTTCGACGGCAACGCGACGTTCGGTTCGTTCAAGGTGATCGCGACGCCGGCTTCGGGCCTGGTGGCGTGGCCGGCGTTCCTGCCGGCCGGCCAAGGGGGCATCGTGTACCAGGTCGAGACCCGCACCTCTTTGGACGGCGGCTACGGCATGACACGGCACGACGCCGAGGCCTCGACGTACTCCGGCGCGACGGGCGAGCTCTGGTGGGCCAGCACCGGCGCGAGCCCCCAGCCGACGCGCCTGCACCGCGCAAACGGCTACGACGCGGCAGGCACCACTGGCGCGCTGCCGACCGACCCGCCGAACGGCCACGCCGGGTATGGCGGCCCCACCGGCCCAGCCGGCGCCGGCTTCTACGAACAGAACTACAACTACGAGCCCTCCGTTCTCCCGACGACGATCGGCGGGTACTCGTGGGTCGTCTTCACGTCGCGCCGCAAGTACGGCAACGTCGCCACGATCAACCCGTACGCGTCGGACCCGCGCTACGACAACATCAGCATCGACCCGACGCCGAAGAAGCTCTGGGTCGCGGCGGTCAACAGCTCGCCGGTGGCGGGCTTCGATCCGAGCTGGCCGGCGTTCTACTTGCCCGGGCAGGAGCTCATCGCCGGCAACTCGCGCGCGGCCTTCGCGCTCAATGCGTGCGCGGCGCCGTCCGCGACCCTGACGAGCGCGAACCTCTGCGACACCGACCTCGACTGCTGCGGCGCGCCGACCACGGCGGCGTGCGTCATCGACCCGCCGCCCATCGGCAACCCGGCGGTGAAGCACTGCGTTCCCGTGAGCGCGTCGGTGTGCCGCGCCGTCGGCCAGTCCTGCGCGACGACGAGCAGCTGCTGCAACGCAGCCCAGGGCGGCGTATGTGCCAACGGCGTGTGTGCGGACCCGCCTCCCTACTACGTGCCGGTGACCTACACGCGGACCTTCACGTCCGCGTGCCCCAAGGACACGCTCGCGCAGTGGAGCTTCTTCGAGTGGCAGTCGTCCACGCCGTCCGACAGCAAGATCGAGTTCTTCGCCGAGGTCAGTAGCAACGGCACGACGTGGGCTCCGAGCGCTCCGCTCAAGTTCGCGACGGCCCAGGGTGCGAGCGTGGTGGCGCCGTACTGGGCGAACGGCGGGCAGAAGCTCGCGGCGCAGCTCGGCGCTTCGTCGGGCACGATTTTGCGCGTGACGTTCGCGCTGAAGCCGAGCACCGACAACTCGCAGGCGCCCACGCTCACCCAGTGGAGGCAGTCGGTCGATTGCGTGCCCTACAAATGATTCGAACGACGAGCGGCTGAGCGCCGCTTCGCCGGGCACGCGGGTATATAGTCGCCGGAAGTGCGGTTCGCGCTCCTGCTTCCTCTGGCTCTGACGGCGTGCGACTCCGCGTGCTCGAAACCCGAGCGCGCGAGCGCGCCGGACGCGGGATCGATCGCGACATCTCCGACTCGCGACGCGCGCACGCCCGAGCAGGTCCGTCGCGAGGGCAACCACCTCCTCTCGTCGGGCTCGCTCTACCTCCAGCAGCACGCGCACAACCCCGTCGACTGGTACCCCTGGGGACCGGAAGCGCTCGAGCGCGCGAAGGCCCTCGATAGGCCCATTTTTCTCTCGATCGGCTACGCCTCCTGCCACTGGTGCCACGTCATGGAGGAGGACGGCTTCTCCAAGGACGACGTCGCCCTCGCGCTGAACGAGGGGTACGTCGCCATCAAGGTCGATCGCGAAGAGCGCCCAGACCTCGACGCGCGGTACGTCGACGCGGTCGTCGAGATGACCGGCAGCGCCGGGTGGCCGCTGACGGTCCTGCTCACGCCGGGGCTCCAGCCGTTCTTCGGCGGCACGTACATCCCGCACGACAGGCTCCTCGGAACGCTGGCGCAGGCCAGCGCGGAATTTCGGTCGTCGCGCGCCGAGCTCGAAGCGCGCGGGGCCGGCGTGCGCGCGCGCCTCGCGAAGGCCGCGGAGCCGGACCGCGGCGAGAGGATTCGCGGGACGGAGATCGTCGCCCTGGCGCGGCGCATGGCCGAGTCGGCCGAGCCCACGTCAGGCGGGTTTCGCGGCCCTCCCAAGTTCCCGAACGCGGTCCGCTGGCGCCTCGTCCTGCACGCGTGGCGCAAGGCGCCCGATGCCGTCATGGAGGCGGCCCTGCGCGCGACGCTCGACGGCATGGCGAAGGGGGGCCTCCGCGATCAGGTCGGCGGCGGATTTCATCGTTACACGGTCGACGCGACGTGGACGGTGCCGCACTTCGAGAAGATGCTGTACGTCAACGCCGAGCTCGCGGACCTGTATCTCGAGGCCGGCGCCGCGCTCGCGGAGCCGAGCTACCTCGAGATCGGCAAGGACACGCTCGATTTCCTGGTCCGCGACATGCAAGTCGACGGCGGCGGATTCGCGGCGAGCTTCGACGCCGACAGCGGCGGCCACGAAGGGACGTACTACGTGTGGACCCCGGCCGAGCTCGCGGCGGTGCTCGGCGCGGCGGATGCGCAGCACGTTGCGCCGCTCCTCGGCGTCACGGCGGCGGGCAATTTCGAGCACGCCACAGTCCTCACGCTACGTGGCGCCGCGGGTCCGGAGGCGCGCGCTGCGTGGGGCCGTGCCCGGCCGAAGCTGCGCGAAGCACGAGCGAAGCGCGTGGCACCGCGGCGCGACGACAAGGTGATCACCGCGTGGAACGGGCTCGCGATCGGGGCGCTCGCCCGCGGCTTCGCGCGCACGCGGGACGCGCGGTACCGCGACGCGGCCGAGCGCGCCGTCGCCCGCATCTGGAGCGTGCACCGACCGAACGGCGAGCTCGCGCGCGCGAGCAACGGCCAGACCCCCGAGCTCCCCGGCATGCTCGACGACTACGCCGATCTGGCGCGTGGGCTGCTCGCGCTCTTCGAGGCGACGGGCGACGCCGCGCACCTGACGCGCGCCATCACACTCGTCGACGAAGCCGAGACGCGTCTGAAGCGCGCCGCCGGCGGCTGGCAGCTCACCGCGGAGCAGCCCGCTCCTCCCGCTCCTCCCGCTCCCCTCGCTCTCACCGACAGCGAAGAACCTGCCGGCGCAGCCGTCATGCTCGAGACCCTCCTCCGCCTGTCCACGTTGACCTCGCGCGCCGACCACCAGGCACGCCTCGAGGCGGCGCTCGCCGCGATCGCCGGCCCGGCGAGAGACGGGGGCCCATCCGCCGCGGCTGCCCTCGATGCGACGCTCCTCGCCGAGGGGCCGTTCTACGAGGTCCTCCTGGTAGGCGACCCCGCCAGCACGCGTGCCCTGGGCTCGGTCGTCGATTCACTCGATCCCCCGTGGACGAGCCGCTTCGCTGGTCCGGCCAACGCGACGGCGCTCGTGCCCGCATTGACCGGAAAGCCCGGCCCGCGCGCGTACGTCTGCGTGCGCGGAGCCTGCAACCTCCCGACGGGCGATCCCGCCGTCCTCCGCGCCCAGCTCCTCGCGGGCTGGGGCCACTAGCGCTCAGGCTGGATCTTTCGCGCTCCAACCGTGCGCACGCTTCGCGATCGCGGCACGCTGTCCCGGAGCGGCCATTTGCCCAATATCCTACATTGGCCCCAGTTGGCCTACCTACGGCACGCGGTCTGCAGAGAGGGAAGGACCTCGGCCACTCGAGCCCCTTCCAGGAGCCATGATCGTGAAAGCCTTCCGCGCCCTCGCGACCCTCTCTGCCGTCCTCGTCTCCGCCTCCTTCTGGGCTGGCTGCAGCTCCAGCGCGGGCGACGCCACCACCGGCGACGACCAGGACGCCACCCAGGCGTGCAAGGTCTTCTTCGTGAAGGAGAACCGCTTCCTCACCGCCGACGAGCTGAAGAAGCTCAACGATCCCATCGCGACGAAGGTCCTCCAGGGCAAGGGCTGCCCGACGAAGCTCTCGGAGATCGTCAAAAAGCTCGACACCACCGACACGAAGAACTGCGTCGGCGGCGGCGCCGGAAGCAGCAGCGGCGGCAGCAGCGGCATCGTCCCCCCGATCAACAAGCCGGGAACCGGCGTGCCCAACGGCGTCACGTCGCGCTTCGTCAGCGACGCGTCGCAGGAGCTCGGCAAGGCGGACACCTACCGCGGCGTCCTCACGCGTCAGTGCGACGGCCGCACCGATCACGAGCTGTTCATCTCGATGTTCGGGATCGCTGCCGGCGGCGCCCTCCCCGACGACGTCGAGCTCATCGGCGAGGACAAGACGAAGGGTGTCTTCGACTTTTATGCGCGCGAAGAGGGCAAGTGGAAGTTCTTCGGCAACTCGCTCAACCTCATCGAGGACGGATACGATTGCGACTCCAACGGAGCCTGCGTGCCCAAAGCGGCGACCAAGACGCGGTGCGCGTCATGCCACGTCGGCGGCGGGCTCATCATGAAGGAGCTCAATAGCCCCTGGGTGAAGTGGGAAGGCGACACGCAGACGCCCGGCATCGACGACATGATGAAGGCCCACGGGGACATCCTCGGCGGGCGCGGCGACGGCATCGACATGGAGAACAAGGTCACGAGCGCCAACCACGACGAGTGGATCCCGGCGCGCATCGAGTTCCTGAAGACGAAAGGGACGCAAGAGGTCCTCCGCCCGCTCTTCTGCACGATCGATCTGAACCTGCAGTCCGGCCAGGGCTCGGCCAACGCCGACTTCTTCCTCGATCCGATCTGGAGCCAGTTCAGCGGCGTCCAGCTCACCGACTACGACGCGGCCATCGCGTCGAACAAGCAGGTCCTCCTCAGCTCCTCGACGGGGAAGCCGCTCGCGAAGGCCGGCGCGTCGCTCACCGACACCTTCTTCAAGTTCACCTACCCCGAGCGCAGCAAGCAGGACGTCGACTACGTCCAGGCGCTCATCGACAAGAAGGTCATCGACGCCGACTTCGCCAAGGACGTCGCGTTCGTCGACTTCACGCGTCCCATCTTCTCGAAGACGCGCTGCGATCTCCTCGCGAACGCGCCGACCCTCGACGCGACGAAGATGACGCCCGCCGCGATCCGCGACGGCTTCAAGAAGAGCCTGGCCGGCAAGACGGGCGCGGCCGCGGATCTCCTGAAGAGCCTGGGCGACACGAACGACGACGCCGCCCACACCACCGCAGTCTCCGGCTTCCTCGCGGCCTGCGCCGCCCGGCCAGGCAAGGACATGACGGCCGACATCCTCCAGTACGCGTCCCACATCCGCACGGCGATGCGAAACGTGCACAGCAAGAAAGAAGGCCAGGGCGGCCAGGGGATCATCGAGTTCGAAGAGTCCCTGCCCCGCGACTCGGTGCCAGACGTCGGCTCCAAGGCCTTCGATCCGGCCACCTGCACGCTCAAGTAACGCAGGCAGCGAAGCCCGAGCCACTCACGCTCCCCCGCCGCTTTCTCTTGAAGAGAGCGGCCTCGACGAGGCACTCTGCCGCACATGCGGAAGAGTGCCTCGCTGTTTTCGCTGCTTGGTCTGTTTGGCCTGCTTGCGACCGGTTCGCTCGGCTGCCCGAAGGACCCGCCGAAGCCTGCGCCGGCAGACGACGCCGGGGCCGTGGCCGTCGCGCCGTCCCCTCAGAGCACGAAGCACCTCGACGCCACCGCGGGGAAGATCCTCGCCGAGATCGTCACGCTCGAGACGACCAAGGACGTGACCTGCTGGACGAGCTTCCGCCAGCTCGACAGCTTCATCTCGTCCAAGGAGTACTCGAGCTTCGCGACCCTCGCGAAGATCACCGCTGTGAAGGCGCTCGTCCGCGCCGCGTGGGAGCGCGCGGGGCGTGAGGCGAAGGGGGGCGAGGTCGGCGCGCAAGATCTGAAGTCGCTCAAGATCGAGGCGACCTCCTTGCCGGAGAAGCAGCGGCAGGATCTGGCGTCGTTCGCCACCGACAAGGGGATGAAGGCGTACAAGGACTACCGCACCACGAGCGAGCACTGGCGCGTCCTGCTCAGCGTAGTCCAGGACGAGATCGTGGCGGGCGGGCAGACACCGCTGAAGCCGCTCGCGGAGGGGGCTTTGGCCGAGCTCGCCGAGGTCGCTACGCGCCTGTCTCTCCTCTTGCTCCAGCGCTCCGGACAGCAGGCCGCGTTCGAGCGGACACCGTACATCGAGGGGACGCACGTGAAGCGCGCCCACGCAGACCTGGCCGCGCAGCTCGGCCTGACGAACTCACCAAGGCTGGGACAGCCGCTCGCCGACGCGGAGATCCTCGCGCGCCTCGGCCCACTCACCAAGACGCTCATCGAGGGCAAGGTGAAGGCGCTCGTCACCTTCAACAAGAGCTCCGGCGATCCTACCGTCGATCTGAACCGCGTCGCGCGCACGAAGGTGACCGCCGACGGGCTGGACGCGATCAAGAAGGAGCTGCAATCGTTCGCGCATTTCGTCGCCGCCGGCTACGAGCCGATGCAATCGGACAACTACCTCTCCGATGGCCAGTTCGCCGAAGCCAAGCTGCCGCGAAAGCCGTACATCGACGCGGCGCACGCGGAGAACGCGACGCTGCAGCTCTTCCCCCACCTCATCCTGCCCAACGGCGACGTGAAGGTGCACTTCGATCCGAACCCCGCGTCGCCGTCGAAGAAGGTTCGCAAGGCGTACGATCTGCTGGTGCTCGACTTCGAGCAGAACGCAGTGCGGGATACGGCGATCCACTGGCAGATGATGGACACCGTCCACAAGGAGACGCCTTTCGCCATGGATCCTTTCGCGTCCGAGTACCTCTCCGAGGTGCTGTCGACGTGGATGACGCTCTACCTTCGCCGCGGCGAGACGGTCGCCAAGGAGATGGGGAAGAAGGAGATCGATCGCGAGGTCGCCAAGAAGATCCGCGACACCGACTACGTCTCGACGATGCCGCATCCGAAGGACGAGCAGGCGCCGTGGACGCCGGAGCAGCAGAAGAAGAAGGACCTCGCGCTCGCGAAGTACAAGGGCAACCTGTTCAAGGACGTGACGAAGGACTCCGGCCTGCCTGCCGGCGCGCCCAAGCTTCCGCCCGCGGATCCGGCGAAGATGGACCACGGCATCCAGGAGGTCATGGGCGCCGGCGTCGGCGTCGGCGACATCGACAAGGACGGCTACCCCGATCTCTTCGTGGCCGGCGCCGGCTTCGGACGCCTGTACCTGAACAAGGGAAAGGCGGCCCCCGGAAAGTTCAGCGACGCGACCGCAGCGTGGGGGATCCCGGCGGGGCTCGACGACAGCAAGCACCCGGTGTTCTTCGACATGGAAGGCGACGGCGATCTCGATCTGCTCGTCGTCCGCAGTGAGCACCCTGCCCTCCTCTTCAAGCAAGACGGCGGAAAGTTCGTCGACGTCACCGGCGAGACGGGGCTGAAGACGCTCGACGCGGGCGCCCACGTGGCGACGGTGCTCGACTACGACGGCGACGGCGATCTCGACGTCTACCTCGGGTACTACGGCGCCGACGCGAACAACCGCGGCGGCAGCAAGAAGCGCAACCTGCCGTCGATGGACGGGAAGAACGGCACGCCGCACCAGCTCTGGCGCCGCGGCGCCGACGGCAAGTACACCGACGTGGCGAAGCAAGCGGGGGTCGCCGACGTCGGCTGGACGCTCGCCGTCTCTACGTTCGACTACGACAACGACGGCGACCTGGACCTGTTCCTCGCGAACGACTTCGGCCCCGACGTCTTCTACCGGAACAAGGGCGACGGCACCTTCGAGGACGTCTCGAAGACGACCCAGACCGACGATCGCGGTAGCGGCATGAACGCGAGCTTCGCCGACGTGAACGGCGACGGTTGGCTCGATCTCTACGTGTCGAACATCGACATGTTCTCGAAGAACATCAAGGTCATCTACCCGACCGACCAGACCACGCTGCCGAACCTCGACGAGGCGCTGCAGCGGACCTTCCAGTACCTCTCGGGCAACAAGCTCTACGTGAACCCCGGTGACAAGGCCGGCAAGACGGCGTTCAAGGCAGAGGAGGGCGCGCGCTTCGAGCCAGGCGATCGCGGCTGGGGATGGGGCGCGGCGTTCTTCGACTACGAGAACGACGGCGACGACGACATGTACCTGTCCAACGGCTGGATCGAGGGCTCGTTCGCCGCCAACCAGAAAAACCAGATGTTCGTGAACGACGGCGGCTTCTTCTACCTCGCGAGCGAGGCGTCGCCCGAGGCCTTCGCCGGCAACAGCCGCGGCGTCGTCGCCCTCGACGTCGATCGCGACGGCGATCTCGATCTGGTCGTGAACAACTTCCGTCAACCGCTCGTGATGCTCGAGAACACGCAGGCGGCCGGCAACCACTCCATCGCGCTGCGCCTGCGCGGCGCCGGAGCCAACGCGTTCGCGATCGGCGCGCGCGTCACCGTGAAGGCCGGCGCGCCCGGCGCCGAGAAGAAGGTCCTGCGCGAGATCACCTGCGGCAGCATGTACCTGGGGCAGGACGAGGACGTGCTCACCGTGGGGATCGGCGCGGCGACGGAGGCCGAAGTGAGCGTCCGATGGCCTGGCGGCAAGGGGCCG
>JANYHK010000020.1 GCA_025359105.1 Myxococcales bacterium
CGCGTCCGGCTGTGACAGGTACGTTCGCAACAAGAACGCGCCGTCGCCCGTGTGCTTCTCCTCGCCGGCGAGATCTCCTGCGCCGTCGCTCTTCAGTGTGATGTTCCAGCGAACGTCCGCGCCGTGATCGTCCGGTGTAGACGAAGGGAGGTGAACGATCTCGGCAGTGCCCGAGTCCAACCTCAACGCGACCGCACGCGCGTCCATCGATGGAAGCGGACCGAGGCGCGACTGCGGGCTCGTCGCATCCAGGTACTGGCCGCCGTTCGGACCCGGCAAGAAGGCGATGCCGTGATCGAACATCGGGATCGCCACGTTCTTCGCCAAGAGCACGCTCGGCTGACCAGTCTCGCGTGTCTGCACCATCACCTCTTGCGCGTCGATGCCGACCGCGCGCAGCAGCGTGATCAACAAGATCGCCTTGTCGACGCAGTCACCCTCGCGTCGCGCGAGCAGCTGCTGCGGACGGTTCGGGAGCCAGTACTCGCCGCTCGTGTAGTTGACGTAGCGGATGTCGTCCGAGACGAAGTCGAAGATCGCGCCGAGCTTCTCGTCCCGCGTGTTCTTGCCCTTGGTCAGCTGCGCGGCGAGGCGCTTCACTTGCTCGTCTGGCTCCGTGAAACCCTTGACGGCCTCCTTGTACCAGCTGCGGAAATCCTACCAGCTCTTGAAAGTTGATCCCGCGATCACCGGCACGATCTCCGTCATCGCAGGGGCGAGCGGCTCTTCGGCGATCGTCACGGGCTTCTGCCACACGAGGCGCGTGACATGTCGTCCGTTCTCGTCTTTCTCAGTCTTCTCGAAGCTGTTCGGCGCGGCGTTGATCACGTCCACGTAGATTGGGTGCTCCGGCGGTGCCTCGACGATGACCTCGTTGTAGATGAGCGGGTGCACGCTCGTCGCCCCTGCGTAATCGAGGAAGTAGTACGGCGGATCTCCGCGTCCCCCGACGGCGTGATCGGTCCACGTGCGCACCGCGACCTCGACGACATCACCAGGTGCGAGCTCGGGCCATCGGATGCGCGGACGATCGCCGTCGTTCTTCTCCTCGAGGGGGAACGCGGTGCCGCCGTCCTTGCGGTGCACGCGCGCGCGCAAGATCTCGGTCTCGTCTCCCTCGGCGGGGATCTCCTCGACAAGCTCGTCTTGCGTTCGCGGCGAGATGACGATCTCGCGCGCGTAGTGAATGAGCTGCGACACCCGGTTGTCGGGCTGCATGATGACGGCGCGGAGAAAATGCAGGTCGCGCGCGGAGACGTCCTGTGCGCCCTTGGCCTGCGTGCCCTGGCGACGCGCGAGGATGGTGGCGATGGGGGTGATGTACTTCTCGTCCTCGCGCTCGCCTTCGCGCGTCTCGCCATCGCCGCTCGAGCGCAGCTTGAGCGCCGCGCGCGTGCGTGCGTCGCCGGGGGAGAGCTCGCGCGCGCGACGCAGGGCCGCCAGCACCGGGCTGCCGCCGCCGCGCATCGTGTCGGGCGCGACCGCCATCTCGTCGGCGAGGCCGGTCCATGTCTCCGGCCGGTTGGGGGCCCACTCCACGAGGCGCGCGAAGAGGGCGCGGGCCACGTCGTGCGCTCCGGCGCGGGAGACGTCGTGCGCGATGCGCAGCGCCTCGTCGGCGTCGTCGAGGCTCCCCTCGAACGCGATCTTGGCGGCGTCCACGACGCCCTGCTTGCCCGTCTGCGCGCGCGCCGCGACGAAGTGCGAGCCGGCGAGGCCGCGTCGCGCGAGCTCCTCGCTCGCCTCGAGTGCGAGCGTTGGATTGAACGGGGCGGCGCTGGTGACGAGATCGCTCACCATCGCGTTGGGCGTCGCCTTGGCGTTCGCGCGGAAGAACGCGGTGAGATCGCGGAGCGCCTTGGTGCGGAGCGCGTCGGTGCCGAGCTCCTGGTCGATGTGCGCGCGGATGAGGACGGCCTCTGCGTCGGCGGCGTCGAGCTTCGCGCCGCGCATCGACGCCATCGCCCAGTCGGCCATCTTCGCGGTGAGGTGCTCGGCGATGATGCGGCGATCGACGAAGCCCTTCGCCTTCCCGTCTCCCTCCTTCTCCGCCCTCTCTCGCGCGAGGTTCAGCCAGCCGCTGCGGTTCGCGCCGGACGGGGCGACCCAGCCGGCCATCGCCATGCGGTCGGCGTCCAGGTCCTTCTTGCGCGTGAGCGCGTCGAGGAGGCCGGGCGCGCGCGGGCTCTTCGCGTCGTCCGCGCCGCCGAGGGTGCGCAGCACGATCGCGTCCAGCACCTGCTCGGGATCGGCGTTGGCCTCGACGGCGAGCGCGCGCGCCAGCGCCGTCGGCACCTTCGCCTGCGCCCGCGCAGCCGTTCCCGCCTTGCCCCCCGAGGGGACGCCGCGAAGATCGGCGCTCGTCTCGAGGGCGAGCGGCGCCCCCTTCGGATCGGTGAGGCGCATGCGTACGCGCCCTTCGTCGGGCAGGGCGCCCGTGCAGATCTTCGCCCACGCCACGTGCACCCCCGCGGTCGCGTCCACGCGGCCGGCGAGGCGATCGAACGACGCCTTGGTCGCCACCTCCTCGGCGCGCCCGAGCTCCATGTTGTCGAACATGAGGCGCGCAGTACCGGTCGCCGCGAGGTGCACGACGATAGGCTGCGCCTTGTCGACCGTGACGCGCGACGCCACGATCGAGCAGCTCTCGCGACGCGGGTGCACGAACAGATCGAGTGGCACGCCGCGCGCCGTCGCGTACGTCGTCGGGAGCGCACGCCAAGCGACCTCGACGGTGCCCCACGAATAGCTCGCCTTGGTGTCGGAGAGCGCGCCGCCCGGCCCCTCGGGACCTTCCTTCGCGGCGAGACCGCCGCCGGTGTCGCGGAACGGACCGAGGAGGGCGAGCCCGGTCACGAGCCCGCGCGCCCGATCGGCGGACACGCCGCTCGCGGCGCCCGCGTCGGCCGCCAGGGCACGCGCCGCGAGCTTCGCCTCCTCACGGACGTCGAGCGGGAGCGCCGTCGCTTCGCCGATCTCCTCGAGCGCCTGCCGCGCCTTGCCGTACGCGGCCCGCGATTCGAGCGCGCCGATCGTCGCGATGGCGGCGAGCGCGTCACGCTCCGTCGCCTTCCCGCCAAGTGCTCGAGCTTTTTGCGCGTCGATCATCGCGTCCGGGGTAGCCTCGGTCCACCGAGGTCCTGTGACGGCGGCGCCGGCGTGGGGGGTGCCGATGGCGAGGAAAGCGAGGCCTCCGAAGGTTGCGAAGAGTCGTCGGCTCATGAAGGTCAGAACCCTCTACTACGGTGGGCGTGGAGAAGAAGGGTGGATCGATTGTCTCGCGGGCTCGCGATGGTTCGCGAGAACCGCCGGTCACAGACGGAACGGAAACATACGTAACCTATAGCGCCGTACCTTGGCGCACATAATGCTACCGCGTCGCCCACCCCAACCGGAGATCTTCCCAACGATGAAATACTTCGCTCGCGCCGTTGCGCTCGCCCTCACCGTCGGTGCCATCGCGTGCACCGTGACGTCCACCACCACCCCGGGCTCGAGCGGCTCGAGCGGCTCGGGCGCCAGCGCCGAGCAGCTGAGTCGCTGCCACTCCGGCTGCGACAAGATGAAGTTCTTCCAGTGCAGCTCGGCGGCCGAGCTCTCCAAGTGCTACTCGGACTGCGACTCCGCGGCGCCGAAGTCGATCGACGTGTTCATCGCGTGTGCGGAGAACTCCATCTGCGATCCGGCATGTCGCACGAACATCACGCCCGCGCCCTCGAGCTCGAGCGGCAGCACGGGCGGCGGCGGCGGCGGTGGCGTTCCGGCGTCGTCATGCCAGACGGCGTGCACCAAGATCATCACGACGTGCAGCCTGGCCCCTGTCGGCCAGATGCAAGCGTGCGTCGATGCGTGCACGAAGAACGGCTACCAGTACCAAATCGATTGTGTCGCGAACAACGCGTGCAAGGACATCTCCGCGCGCTGCGGCTCCACGGGGAGCTCGTCTTCGAGCGGCGGAACGAGCGGCACGACGAGCGGTGGTACGAGCGGCGGTAGCAGCGGCTCGTCGACGAGCGGAGCCAGCGGCGGCACCGACGTCAACCTTGCCCGTTGCCAGAGCGACTGCGACTTCCTGCTGACGCGTACGTGCATCACGGCGCCGCAGCAGAGCACCTGCCGGGCGAAGTGCGCGTCCGACACGTCCGCGAAGCGCGACACCTTCATGGGCTGCGCGGAGTCGTCGCCGGACTGCACGGCGGGTACCGGCTGCTTCACGGTCTTCACCCAGTAGCCGTAGAGGAAGGTGTAGTAGAGGGCGCCATGCGGTGGCCCGCCTCGACGAAGAGCGCCCAGCGGGTTTTTCTCGCTGCGGCGCTCTTTGCTTGTCGGCGGTCCGAGGGCGGCGGGGCCGACGCGGGGGCGACCGCGACGGAGGGCGGGACGGCGACCGCGACCGCGACGACGACCGCGACCGCGACGACGACCGCGACCTCGACCGCGACGACGACCGCGACCTCGACCGCGACGACGACCGCGACCTCGACCGCGACCACGTTGGGAACGGGCGACACAGGAGACGAGGGAGGCGAGCTCATCGAGCTGGCGGTACCGGGGTACCGGGCTGCCTTCGTGTCCGTTCCCAGCGGATCGGCCGTGGCGCGGCCCGTGGTGGTGGCGACGCACGGGGTGGGGGACCGGCCGGATTGGCAGTGCAACGAGTGGCGGCGGCTCGTCGGCAACCGGGCCTGGGTCCTGTGCCCTCGCGGCATCGTCAGCGAGCGGTGGTCGACGCCCGGTGACACGCGCTGGACGTGGCATGGGCCGCCCTACATGAAGAAGGAGATCGACGCGGGGCTAGAGGCCCTCGCGGCGCGATTCGTCGCGCGGGTCGACGCGACGGGCATGGTTTACGGCGGATTTTCTTATGGCGCCGCCAACGGCGTTGGGATCGCGGCGAAGGAGCCGACCCGGTTTCCCTACGTCGTCCTGACCGAGGGCGGCGGCGATCGCTGGACGCTCGACCTCGCGAAGGACTTCGTGAAGGGGGGCGGCAAGCGGGTGCTCTTCGTGTGTGGGCAGGCGAGCTGCGTCACCGAGGCGGAGCGGACGGCAGAGATGATCCGGCGGGCGGGGGTGGAGACCCGCGTAGAGTACGGGCGAGGGGAGGGGCACGGTTACGGCGGTGCCGTCGCCGAGCGCATCCGGGAATCGTGGTCGTGGGTGACCGTCGGGGATCCCCGCTGGAACCTGGGGACGGGCCCGGGGGCGTCACGGGACCCCTGACCGGTCGAGCTGCCCGGACGGACGCGAACTCTTACAAGATGCGCGTTTGCAGCATAAAAAAGCGCTTCCTGCTGACGTCAGCTTGGATTGTTCGATGGAAGATGAGAACCTCGTCCATTGAACTGTCCGGAGGATTAGCATGCGTGTCTCTTGGCTTGCGCTGGCTGGGGTCTTGGTCGTGGGCTCGGCGGGCCTCGTGGCCGCGTGCGGTTCGAGCGGAGACCCCGCGGTGTTCACGGACGACGGCGGTGGCGGCGGTGACGGCACAACGATCCTGCCGGGCGATGAGGCCGGGCAGACCTTCATCGACGACTCCGGGACGGACGGGCCCACGGGCAGCTGCACTCCGCGGACGTGCGCGCAGCTCGGCGTAAGCTGCGGCCCGCAAGGCGACGGCTGCGGCAACGTGATCCAGTGCGGCAACTGCACCGCGCCGCAGACGTGCGGCGGCGGCGGCACCCCGAGCCAGTGCGGCGGCGCCGCGGCATGCGTCCCCAAGACGTGCGCCCAGATCGGCGCGAACTGCGGCGCTCAGGGCGACGGGTGCGGCGGCATCATCGCGAGCTGCGGCACGTGCACGGCGCCGCAGATCTGCGGCGGCGCGGTCGCCAACCAGTGCGGCGGCTCGGTCGGCGACGGCGGCTCGTGCATCCCGACGAAGACGACGTGCGCGCCCGGCGAGTGCGGTCCGATCTCCAACGGCTGCGGCGCCGTCCTCACGTGCCCGGCGTGCATCGCGCCGGCGATCTGCGGCGGGGGCGGCGTGGGCAGCGTTTGCGGCGGTGGCACGCTCCCCGACGGCGGCCCGATCTGCACCCCGAAGACCTGCGCCTCGCTCGGCGTCAACTGCGGCCAGGTCGCCGACGGCTGCGGAGGCCTCACGCCGAACTGCGGCGCATGCACCGCGCCGCAGTACTGCGGTGGCGGCGGTGACAACAAGTGCGGCCCGACGTCGCTCCCCGGCTGCGACAGCGGCACCACGACGCTCACCGGCTATGTCTTCGACCCGGCCAACAACCTCCCCGTCTACAACGCGCTCGTGTACGTCCCGACCGGTCCCGTGCAGACGCCGCAGACCGGCGTGGTGCCCACGCAGTGCGGCTGCACGGCGCCCCCGGCGTATGCCTCGGCGTTCACCGGCATCGACGGCAAATTCACGCTGACCAACCCCCCCACCGGCGCCGCCGTCACCGTCGTCGTGCAGCTCGGTAAGTGGCAGCGCGTCTTCACCAAGCCGATCGCGTGCGGCGTCAACCCCTTGGGCGGTGGAACGGCCGGGGCGGTCGGCAACCTCACGCTGCCGAGCACGCACCTGCAGGGCAACATCCCGCGCTTCGCCATCGATACCGGCAACGTCGACTCGATGCAGTGCGTGCTCCTCAAGATGGGCATCGCGCAGAGCGAGTTCGTCAACCCCGTGATCGCCGCCGGCTTGCCGACGGCCGTGCAGCGCGTGCACATGTACAAGGGCTCGATCGTCAGCGGCGGCTCGGTGGTCAACGCGGCGACGCCGGCGGAGGCGGCGCTCACCGAGACGGCGTCGGTCATGAACGCGTACGACGTCATCCTGTTCCCGTGCCAGGGCGGCGCGGGCACCTACAACAACGCGAACGGCTTTCCCAACACGCGCGCCAACCTCATCAACTACGCGGCCGTGGGCGGGCGCTTCTTCGCGACACACTTCCACTACGATCTCCTCAACGGCAACGGGAGCTTCTCGGGCACCGCGAACTGGGCGCTCAACAGCGGGTCGTGGGGTGATCTCTACGGCGACCCCAAGTACACGGGCATCATCGATCAGACCTTTGCGCGCGGGCAGATCCTGTCGCAGTGGCTGAACCAGCCGATCGTCTACGGCGGCACGGCCGGGCAGATCCCGGTCGGCGTCATCCGCAACGACTTCAGCTCCGTCATCGCGCCGGCCCAGCGCTGGATGTACACCGGCGGCGGCGGCGGCGGTCCCCCGGCGAACCTGCCCATCCACTACACCTTCGACACGCCGTTCAAGGCGGCGCAGAGCTGCGGCCGCGTCGTCTACAGCGATTTTCACGTCGAGAGCGAGCAGACCGCGGCCGGCACCAACGGCGCGACCTTCCCGACCGAGTGTCCGACGGGCGCGATGACGCCACAGGAGAAGCTCCTCGAGTTCATGCTGTTCGACCTGACCTCGTGCGTGTCGCCGCCGGCGTGCGTTCCCAAGACGTGCGCGCAGCAGGGGATCACGTGCGGCCCGGCCGGCGACGGCTGCGGCGGCGTCATCGCCTCGTGCGGCGTGTGCGTCGGCAACCAGACGTGCGGCGGCGGCGGCGTGCCTGGAGTGTGCGGCGGTCCGTCGTGCACCCCCAAGACCTGCGCGCAGCAAGGCTACAACTGTGGCAAGGCCGGCGACGGCTGCGGCGGGCAGATCGACTGCGGCAGCTGCGCCACCGGGCAGGTCTGCGGCGGCGGCGGGCCCAACCAGTGCGGCACGGTTACCTGCACGCCGAAGACGTGCGCCCAGCTCGGCGTGGCGTGCGGCCCCACCGGCGACGGGTGCGGCAACATCATCCAGTGCGGCCCGTGCGTCGCGCCGGACACCTGCGGCGGCGGGGGAACGCCGGGTCAGTGCGGTCACCCCAACTGCACGCCGACGACCTGCGCGGCACAGAACGCCACATGTGGCCCCATCTCCAACGGCTGCGGTGGCATCCTCGACTGCGGCACCTGCGCCCCGCCGGCAACATGCGGCGGCGGCGGCGTGTCCAACCAGTGCGGCGGCGGCATCAAGTAGAAGACGCAAGGGGCTGGGGCGATGCCGGCACCCTCCGGCGTCGCACCTAGGTTGGGGCAGCACCGAGGGCGATCCGCCGGAAACGGCGGGTCGCCCTCGTTTTCTTTTGTGGTGGTTGGTGCTACTCGGAGAACCAAATTCTCGGAGGAACCCCCCCAATGTCGTCCGCGACGAGCCCCGCCGGTACCCCCATCACGATGGGCGCCGGCAACAAGCTGAACGTCCCCAACGATCCGATCATCCCCTTCATCGAAGGCGACGGCACCGGCCGCGACATCTGGCGCGCCAGCGTCCGCGTCCTCGACGCGGCCGTGGCGAAGGCCTACGGCGGCAAGAAGAAGATCGCGTGGCACGAGGTCTACGCCGGTGAGAAGGCGTTCACCAAGTTCAACAACTGGCTGCCCGATGCCACCGTCGAGGACTTTCGCAAGTACCTCGTCGGCATCAAGGGCCCACTCACGACGCCAATCGGCGGCGGCATCCGCTCGCTCAACGTCGCGCTCCGCCAGATGCTCGATCTGTACGTCTGCCTTCGCCCGGTTCGCTGGTTCCAGGGCGTGCCCAGCCCGGTGAAGAACCCCGGCGCGGTCGACATGGTGATCTTCCGCGAGAACACCGAGGACATCTACGCCGGCATCGAGTTCGAGAGCGGCTCGCCCGAGGCGAAGAAGCTCGCCGCGTTCATCGAGAAAGAGTTCCCGAAAGACTTCAAGAAGATCCGCTTTCCCGTCACGAGCGGCTTCGGCATCAAACCGGTCAGCTCGGAGGGCACCGAGCGCCTCGTGCGCGCCGCGATCGAGTTCACGCTCACCACCAAGAGGAAGAGCGTCACCATCGTCCACAAGGGCAACATCATGAAGTACACCGAAGGTGCATTCATGAAGTGGGGCTACGCCCTCGCCGAGAAGGAGTTCGAGGGCAAGGTCTACACCTGGAACCAGTGGGAGAAGACCAAGGCCGCCAAGGGAGAGGACGCCGCCAACGCCGAGCAGAAGGCGGAGCTCGCGAAGGGGAAGATCCTCGTCAAGGACGCCATCGCCGACATCACGCTCCAGCAGGTGCTCACGCGCCCCAAGGAGTTCGACGTCATCGCGACGCTCAACCTGAACGGCGACTACCTCTCCGACGCGCTGGCCGCCCAGGTCGGCGGCATCGGCATCGCGCCGGGCGGCAACATCAACTACGTCACCGGCCACGCCATCTTCGAGGCGACGCACGGCACCGCGCCGAAATACGCGGACCAGGACAAGGTGAACCCGGGGTCGGTCATCCTCTCCGGCGAGATGATGCTGCGGCACCTCGGGTGGGTCGAGGCGGCCGACCTCGTCCTCAAGGGGATGGACGGCGCGATCGGCAGCAAGAAGGTCACCTACGACTTCGCGCGCCAGATGGAAGGCGCGACGGAGATCAAGTGCAGCGCGTTCGGCGACAACATCATCGCGCACATGTGAAATGAGGAATTAGCCATGGCCCGCAAGAAGATTGGTCTCATCGGTGCAGGAAACATCGGCGGCGAGCTCGCGCGTCTCCTCGCGAACAAAGAGCTCGGCGACGTCTGGCTCTACGACATCCCCGCGAAGGAGAACTTTGCCAAGGGCAAGGCGCTCGACCTCGAGCAGAACGGCGCAGTCCTCGGCTACGACTCGTTCGTCCGCGGGACGTCCAACTGGGCGGACCTCGAAGGCGCCGACGTCCTCATCGTGACGGCGGGCATCCCGCGCAAGCCCGGCCAGTCGCGCGACGATCTCGTCGCCACCAACCTCCCCATCATCCGCGACGTCGCGAACAACGCGAAGAAGCACGCGCCGAGCGCGTTCACCATCGTCATCAGCAACCCGCTCGACGCGATGGTCTACGAGTTCAAGCGCGTGACCGGCTGCGCGAAGGGCATGGCGGTCGGCATGGCCGGCGTGCTCGACAGCGCGCGCTTCCAGCTCTTCCTCGCGCGCGAAGCGGGCGTGAGCGTGAAGGACGTCCGCGCCATGGTGCTCGGCGGCCACGGCGACGACATGGTCCCGGTGCTGACGATGACGACGATCAACGGCGTGCCGGTGTCGTCGCTCATCGCGAAGGACAAGATCGGCGCGATCATCGAGCGCACCCGCAAGGGCGGTGGCGAGATCGTGAACCTGATGGGCACGAGCGCCTACTACGCGCCCGCGTCCTCGGCCGTCGCGATGGCGGAGGCGTTCCTCTTCGACCAGAAGCGCCTGCTCGCGGGCGCGGCGTACCTGGACGGCGAGTTCGGGTACAAAGACCTCTTCATGGGTGTGCCGGTCGTCATCGGCGCCAAGGGCGTCGAGAGGATCATCGAGATCCCCCTCAGCGCCGAGGAGAAGGCGATGCTCGAGAAGAGCGCGAAGAGCGTCCAGAGCGTCGTCGACGTCGTCAAGAAGTCGTAAAGTCTCCTCTGCGTCGCGCAGACGCGAAGGGCTAAAGGGCCGTGTCCTCATGGATGCGGCCCTTTTTGCCGCTTTCTGCGGACCGCAAGGGGGCGCGCGGCTCCGCCGGTGCTAGCTTCGCACCGTGCGCCCTTCCCCTGAGCAGCTCCACGCGTTCCTCTCGCGCTACGCGCGGGACGGGTTCCCCTACTCCGAGCAGATCGTGCCGCTGCTCGACAGCACCGACGCGGCCACGATCGATCTGTTCGACGACGCCTCGCTGACGGCCCTCCGCGTCACCTACCGCGCGCGCGCCAGTCAGCTCGCGTCGCGCCGCCCGCCCCCCGCGAGCGCGACCCCTCCGTCCATGCCCTGCGAGGTGCGTGCCCTCTCGCGCGCGCTCGACGACGCTCGGGATCAGCCGGTGCGGATCTGGCGCATCGCCCAGGCGAGCGGCGCCTCGTTCCACGTGTTCGAGCTCGCGAAGGACCGCGCGCTCGCGGGCGTCGTGGCGTCGACCGATCGGCGCATGCTTCCATGAGCGGCCGTCGCGTAGCCGGGCTCCTCGCGGTCGTCCTCCCCGCCGCAGCCCTCTGGAGCTGCAGCGCGGGCGACGCGCGCTCGGGCGGCGCGGACCCCGGCACGACGCCCGCGTCCGACGGCTCGGTGGCCGACGGCGGCTCGGGCGGGAGCGACGGAGGCGGCACGTACGCGGACACGAGCGCCCCCGAGTCGAGCGCCGGCGGCGATACGGGAGCCCCGCCCGCCGACGGCGGCCTGCCCGACGGGGCGACCTACCGTAACTCGCTCCACGTGTGCTGGAACGATCCGTCGTGCAAGCGCGCCCTCGCCATCTCGCACGGCGGCGACTGGGCCGTCGCCGGGCCTCCCTACGACTCCAACGCCGCCCTCGCCGCCGCGTACGATCACGGCGCCGACGGCGTGAAGATCGACGTCCGCTTCACCAGCGACAACGTGGCCGTCATCTCCCACTCGAGCCCGATCCAGACGTACGAGTCACTCGACTGCTCCGGGAAGAAGATCGAGGAGATGACGGTGGCGCAGGTCACAGGATGCCACCGGTTCCCCTCGAACGAGGGCTTCCAGCGCCTCGACGACGTGCTCGAAGCGCTCCGCGGCAAGCTCGTCGCGCAGCTCTGCGTCAAGGTCAACACCGACTTCGCGCGCACCATCACCAACGTGCTCGCGCGCAACGCGCAGGACTTCGCGTTCATCGAGGTCAACACCGGCGACTTCCCGCCCATCCCGGCCATGCCCGGCGCGGACAAGGTCTATTACGTCGTCAACGCCGCGAGCACGCTCGCCGATGTCGACACCATCCTCGCGTACAAAAATCCGCGCATCCTCATGATCGAGCTCGACCCCACCGTGCAGCTGAGCGGCATCGCGGCGACCAAGCTCCACCCGGCGGGCGTGCGCGCGTTCACTTACGACAACTCGTCGACGGCGACGGCGGCGACCCTCAAGGCGCTGTTCGACCAGGGCTACGACGTCGTGTCCTCGAACCTCACCGGACCGGACGTCCAGGCGCGCACGCAGGTGAATCAGTCACGCGGGATCACGCCGCCTTAGAGCGAACGTCGATTCACCGGAACGGGCAATCGACGGTAGCGACCCACCAGAAGCATAGGCCGTTCACCTCGTGAGCATGAGCGGTGCGGGGACCGTGGCCCAGGCGGCGAGGAAGTCCGGTAGCCCCGCAGCATCGATCGCGGTGCGCGGCAGGCCCCACAGGCGCGCGCAAACGATACGGGTGAAGCCCTCGGGGCGCAGCTCGGTGAGGTAAAACGGCGGGACCTAGTCGTGCGTCCATCCGTCGGGCGACACCCGCGGCAAGGCGAGGCGCGTAGGGCGGCTGGGGCAGAGGCGAAGGCCATGTGCAACGGCGACGTGGTCGGTCATCGAATAGCCGTTGGGGCCGGCGTGCGCGACGAGGAGCGGGCCATGATCGTAGACCGCGGTCCCGTGCACGTTGGGAACCTTGGCCTCGAAGGGACCGGGGGTCAGCAGATCGCTCCGGCCGTCGCCGTCGACGTCGCGCAGGTCGAGGATGCGGAGGCCGCGAGGAACCTGGGGGCTCAGTGTGATCGCGCCGCCGCGCACGGCGTAGACGCGGGTCTCGAGCGCGAGATTCGGATTCGAGTCGATCACGTCGACTCGTCCGCGCTCGACGTGGACGAGCGCGAGCGGCCCGAGGTCATCTTGGCCCGCCGCGAGGTAGCTCGTCGCCGTGAGCGTGGCGCCGCGGGCGCTGTCGTTGTCGGCGGTGGTCGGGCCTTCGATGGAGTCCATCTCTTGATCCGCGAAGACGGTGCCGTCGAAGGCACCCCACACGATGTCGAAGCGACCGGCCTTGCTCTCGGCGCAGAGCGTGGACGGTGGAGGCATCCAGCCGGCGAGGTAGAGGTCACGGGTGATCGCGAGCCGTCGCTCGATGATCTGCGCGCGGCGCGGGGTCGTCTTGCGTGGCGTCAGGCGGGCGGACTCCCGCGCGAGCCACGCGTCGATTCAACGACGCCGACAACGACGGCCTAGCCGATTCGTGGGAGCTCGCGACCGCCGGGAACCTCACATCGATCTCGGGCGTCGCAGACGCGGACAACGACCAGCTGAGCAACGCGTTGGAGTACGACTGGGAGACCAACTGGCTCGTTCCGGACACGGACGGCGACGGCGTGCTGGACGGCGTGGAGGTGGCCATCGGGACGAATCCGCTCGTCGCAGACGCCGACGACCTCGTAGGCGATTCCAACGGCGACGGTCTCATCGACGTCATTGGAACGCAGGTCGGATACCAGCCCAACCAGCTCGATAGCGATGGCGACGGCCTCTCGAACGCCGACGAGATCCTCATGGGCACGAACCCGTTCCGCTCTGACACCGACGGCGACGGCGTGCCCGACAACCTCGACGCATTCCCGCTCGATCCGCTCCTGAGCTCGATGCCTTCGACGCCTGGGGACGTGACCCCACCTGTCATCACGCTCACGTCCCCCTGGTACGCGGTCGCGCAATAGCCCTCTCGTGACGCAAGAGACCCTATGAAAGCCATGAATCCTCTTCGCCGTTCGATCTTCGCGCTCTCGAGCGTGCTCGTGCTGGCCTTCCTTGGCTGCTCCGCCAAGACGGACTCCGGCGGGACGGCGGCGGACGCTGGCCGCGCCGAGGAACAGGCGGCGACGTTCGACCCCACGGTCGCGCGCGCTCCGGAGGAGAGCAAGAGCCTGACGCTGTCTCCGGAGTGGCAGCCCCCCACGCCGACGCGCTCACTCTCGGCGCGGCCGAAGGCGCGGGTCGAGCCTCCGAAGCAGTACGGGGTTCCGACCCGAACGGTGGGCCTGCACCCGACCGACGCCGAAATCCGTGACGTGACGCTCTTCCGCGAGCCGCTCCGCCCGGTTCCCGGAGCGTCCTCGCCCGCGGAGACGGACGCGCTGTCCGCCGCGCTCCGTGAGGAGTCACACGACGACCGAGGCATCAGCGCCCTTGTGCACTTCATCGAGGCGTATCCCGCGTCGCGGTGGGCGCCTGCGATTCATCTCAACCTCGGCTCCATCTCGTACGACACGGGCTACTTCCAGGACGCCCTCACGCACTGGAAGGCGGCGTGGGAGCTCGCGAAAGCCGGGCAAGACGACACCTCGCAAGCGCTCGCGAACCAAGCGCTCGCCGAGTACGCGAACATGAACGCACGCATCGGCCGTCTCCCAGAGCTCGAAACGCTCATGACGGAGGCGCACGACCGTACGATGATGGGCGACGCGCGCTCGAAGATCGAGAGCGCGGCCGAAGGCGTGTGGGCGATGAAGAACCGCCCCGGCATCTCCTTCCGGTGCGGACCGTACGCTCTCTTGAACGTCGCGCGCGAGCTGAAGCCCGACGTGGCGAACAAGGCCTCGAAGCTCCTCGAGACCGTTCAGTCGCCCCTCAAGGGGTTCTCGCTGCCCGAAGTCCAGCGGATGTCCGCCAACCTCGGGATGAAGCTCGAGATGGCCAAGCGGGAGGTCGGCGCCCGCGTGATCGTCCCCTCGGTCGTCCACTGGAAGGTCGGCCACTTCGGCGCCCTCGTCCGCGAGGTGAACGGGAAGTTCGTCCTGAAGGATCCGACCTTCGGCAACGACACCACGCTCTCGCAGCAAGCGCTCGATCAGGAAGCGAGCGGTTACTTCCTCGTTCCGCCCGGCCCCCTGCCCGAAGGTTGGACCCGTGCGACCGCCGCCGAGACGGCGCAGGTCTACGGCAAGGGGTACACGAGCAACATCGATAGCGGCGGCACCGGCTCCAGCGATGGCTCGGCGGGCGGCCCTTGCGCTAGCGGAGGCGGTGGTGGCGGTGGCGACGGCGGCAATGGGCCCGGCGGCGGAGGTGGCCCGGGCGGCGGCGGCGGCATGGCCTCGTACAAGTTCCACGTCCTCATGGCCAGTCTTCACATCGAAGACACGCCGGTCGGCTACACCGCCGCTCGCGGACCGGACGTCCGGGTGCGGATTGCCTACAACCAACGCGAGGCCGCTCAGCCCACGACGATGGACTTCACGAACTTCGGCCCGCAGTTCGTGAGCAACTGGATCTCGTACCTGACGGACAACACGAGCACGCCCTCGGCCGACATCGCTCTACGCAAGCCCGACGGAGGCGGCGAGGTCCACACGGGCTTCAACACGACCACGCAGTCGTATCTCCCTCAGCTCAAGACGGCCGGCGTCCTCACTCGGCTCACCGCCAACACGTACAAGAAGGTCTACCCCGACGGTCGCCAGGAGTTCTACGAGCACTACATCGGGACGACGGGGACCGCACGGCGCGTCTTCCTCAGCCGCATTGTCGACCCGCAGGCCAACCAGGTGGCGCTCGTCTACGATACGACGTTCCCGTCGCGCATCTCGCAGATCGTGGACGCGACCGGCCTACCGACCGTGTTCCACTATGACTACCCAGGGAGCTCGTACCTGGTGACGAGCATCCAAGATCCGTACGGCCGGGTGGCGACGTTCACCTATACCTCCGCCGCCGGCGCCATCCGCATGCAGTCCAGCGCAGATCCCTTCGGGATCGTCTCTTCCTACGCGTACAGCGCCGCCGGCGAGATCATCGCCATGACGACGCCTTACGGCACGACGACGTTCAACCTGAGCGCGCCGTACGTCAACCTGAACGGAATGGTCCGCTACATCGAGGCCACGGACGCGCTCGGCCAGACGGAGCGCCTCGAGTACAACATCGACACGGCGCAGACGGGCGTCCCGGCCGCCCTCGAGACGCCTCAGCCTGACCCCGCACTCGTGAACTACGTGACCACCTGGAACAACTATCGAAACTCGTTCTACTGGGACAAGCTGGCGATGAAGACCGCCCGCGGCGACTACTCGAAGGCGCATCGTTACCACTGGCTGCACCTCGTGGCCGACACGACGTCGTCCATCCTGGAGAGCGAGGTCCCCCCGCTCGAGGGCCGCATCTTCTACAACTACCCGGGGCAATCGCAGCCGCCCGTCTTCGTTGGCACCCTCGCCTTCCCGAGCACCGTGGCCCGCGTGGTCAAGGACCCCCTGGGCAACAACGTGACCCAGGCCATGAAGTACGAATACAACGCCGCCGGCAACGTCACGAAGACGACCGATCCGATGGGCCGGCAGACCCTCCGTGACTACGACACGACCGGCGTGGACGTCGTCGCCGTCAAGCAGCGGACCGGAACCTCCGGCACCCAACCCGTGTGGACCACGGTGTCCACCCTCGCGTACGCGACCGGGACCCCGCCCCACCGCCCCTCGAGCGTCACCGACGGCGCCGGCCAGACGACGTCCTACACGTACAACGCGGCCGGTCAGGTCCTCACGATCACGAACCCCAAGACCGAGGTCACGACCTTCACCTACGAGACCAACCTCGCGAGCGCGTCGTACGGCCGCGTCCTATCGATCACGGGCGACGTGCCCGGCGGCAACCGCACGTTCACCTACGACGACCACGGCCGCCTCCGCACCGCGACGGGCTCGGACGGCTACGCGCTCACGTACGACTACGATAACCTCGATCGCGTGCGGACGATCACGTACCCGGACGGCTCCTTCGAGCAGCAGGAGTACCAGTCGCATAGCCTCGTCGCGACGATGGATCGCGAAGGCCGGTGGACCCGGCACATGTACAGCCGGCTGCTGCAGCGTGTCGTGACCCAAGATCCGGAGCTGCGGACCACGCAGTTCCAGTGGTGCCGCTGCGGCGCGCTGAAGCGCTTCGTGGACGGCAACGGCAGCGTGACGGAGTGGGTCCGCGACGAGCGCGACCGCGCGACGAAGAAGATCCGCGCCGACGGCACGTTCGAGACGTACGCCTACGATTTTTCCGGCCGCCTCCTCTCGGAAGTGGACCCGATGGGGCGGACGGTGACGTACCAGTACACGACCGACGACCGCGTCTCGAAGAAGGACTACAGCGACACGGCGACGCCGGACGTGACGTACACGTACGACGCATGGTTCCCGCGGCTGGCCTCGAGGCAAGACGGCGCTGGGACGACGAGCTTCACGTACAACGCGTACGGGACGAGCACGCTGGGCGCCGGGCAACTCGCGCTCGAGAACGGCCCGCTCACGAACGACACGTTGAAGCGCACCTACGATGAGCTCGGCCGGCTGAAGAAGCTACAGATCGTCGACGACGCGACGCAGGCGGTGGCGACGTATTCGGAGGCGTACACGTTCGACACGCGGGCGCGTGTGACGGGCGTACAGAGTAACCTCGGAAGCTCGGCGTACAGCTTCGTCGGGCAGACGGGCCGGCCGTCGACCGTGAACTACCCGAACGGGATGCAGGTTCTCTACGACTACTACGGAGTCACCGGGGACTTCCTGCTGAAGCAGATCAAGAACCTGTCGGCGGGGACGACGCGGACGGTGATCTCGCAGTTCGA
>JANYHK010000040.1 GCA_025359105.1 Myxococcales bacterium
GGCGACGGCATCGGCATCGGCATCGGCATCGGCATCGGCGCGGGCCGCGGCAGAGACGGCGCGACGAACGATGCGGGGGGAGCGGGCGGCAGCGGCGATTGCGGCGGCCGGGGCGGCAGCGATGCCGGAATCGGCGACGGCGCGAACGCGTCGGCGCGCCCCGTCGGCGCGCTCGACGACACGAAGCTCCGCGGCGCCTCGATAGGCGGCGGCGGGTTCGACGGCGCGGGGATCGTCTCGTCCGCCGAGCTCTGGAGCTCCACGACGGGCGTAGGCGGAGCGTCAGGCGCCTGCGGGGCGCGCGGCGACTGCGGCGAGATCTTCGTGACCTCCGAAATCTGTGCGACACGCGGAGGCGCGGCAAACCCGAGCGGCGGCGCGGGAGGCGCCATGCTCGACGGAACGCGGGGCGCCTGCGGGATACGCGCGCTCGGCGGCGTAGGCGCGCTCGGCCGGCAGGCCATTTCGAACGAGTGGAGTGCAGCGGCGACCTCGGGGATCTCCATCATCGGGCGCCAGCGCCCCTCGCCCGCGAAGCCCGCGAACGCACCGCGCGAGATCGCACCCCTCACGAGGTTCTGCACGAGCGCTTCGAGCGTCAGCGGCCCGTCGTGGTTTCCAGTGTCCTGGTAGACGTACCACTCGTCGACGGGCGGGCGGGCGTAGGTCGCAGTGTTGTCGAAGCTGTTCATCGTACTTCTCTCTTCCCTCAAACCAGACGCATGAAGACGGCGACCCACGCGACGAGCGCGATGCCAGGAACGGCGCCCGCGGCGGCGAGGTACATGAGCTCGCTCCACGTCTCCTTCTTCTTCTCCTCGAAGCGGACCATCGCGACGCTGAACGCGATGTTGACGAGGTAGACCACGTACGTAGCGAGCATGAACTTGTCGAGGAGCGTCAGGTAACCCATCGGAGGGAGCGACGACGTCGCCGACAGGTGGAACATCACGACGCTCATGAGCCCCGCGGTGGCGGTCGTGAGGCGGCCCGTAGCGCTCTTGGGCTTCAAGAGGAGCGTGAAGCCGGCGACGAAGACCATGAAGAAGACCGGCACGAGGCTCTTGAAGAAGGCCGACGCGCGCGGGCGGCTGAGCGAGATGCCGAGCTGCGCCTCGGTGAGCTCGCGCCCATCCTCGAGCTTCTGCTTCTCGGTGTGCACCGTGAATTGTGGGGCGATCGTCCAACCCGCGAGCTTCACGCTGTCCTCGATGGTGCTGCGCTTCTCGTCGACGAGGTAGTTGACACCCTCGTTCTTGTCGATGAGGCCGATGTAGAGGAGGTGCTTGTCGAACGGGAACTCGGACAGATCGACGAGGCCCTCGAGCTCCGCCTTGATCCGGAACTCCTTCAGGAGCTTCTCGTCGACGACCTTGTCGGGCTTGCCGGCGAGCTTGCCGTTGGTGATCTCGAAGTCGGGGCGGCAGGGCTCGTGGTCGCAGCGGAAGGAGAGGAAGAACTCGGCCGAGAACGTCCCGGGGCCGACCTCGAATTTGTTCAGCTTCTCGAGCTGGATGCCGACGTGCATCGTCTGGGCGGCGGCAGCCTCGGCTTCATGACTCGGGTCCTTCGCGTCGCCGTCGGCCTCGGCGCGCGCGGGCGTCGCGAGGGCCAATATAGCGAAAAGACATGATAAATAGAGGGAGATGCGGTTCATGATGCTGCCTCGGGAGGTCTCTACCCCCTGACACCGCCAGGGTGGAAAAGTCGCACCCCGTCGTACGTATTCGGGCACGAGCACCTCCCCGGGGGCCCCACCCGCTCAGCTAGCATCCCGGCGATGCTCGAAATCCGCCCAGCGACGCCCGCCGACGTCCCCACGATCCTCGGCTTCATCCGGGAGCTCGCCGCGTACGAGCGCGAGCCCGACGCGGTTGCCGCCACGGAGGCAGACCTGCTGCGCGACGGCTTCGGTGAGGCGCCGTACTTCCGGGTCCTGATCGCCACGCACGACGGCGAAGCGGCAGGCTTCGCGTTCTACTTCTTCCAGTATTCGACGTGGACCGGCGCGCCGGTGCTCTACCTCGAAGACCTCTTCGTCACGCCGAGCCGCCGCGGGCGCGGCCTTGGCAAGGCCCTCATGACGCACCTTGCACAGGTGGCGATCGCTGCAGGATGCAAGCGTTTCCAGTGGGCGGTGCTCGACTGGAACGAGCCGGCGATCGGCTTTTACCGATCCCTTGGCGCGAGTCTCCTCCCCGACTGGCGCACCGTGCGCGTCGATGGCGACGCGCTGCAAGAGCTGGCGGCGCTAGCGGCGCCGCCGGCTGTCGCTACTCCTTGACGTCGTTGGTGCCCGGCATCTTGCGGACGTCGCGACGAGCGACCTTCCACGCGCGCTGGACGACCCACGAGAGCGAGCGGTTGAGGCGCACGGCCTCTTCCTTCATCTCGACGAGCATCGTCTCGGGGAAGTAGAGGCTCTGCTTCCGCTTGTCGGTCTTCGTTTCCGGACGCGAGGGTTCGTCAGTCATCCCCTCAATCTATGCCAGGGCACGGGGGATTCGGCAAGGGTGACGGCAGGCTTGCGCAGGCCGCGCAAGGGGGCGACAGTGGTTGGGGTGAACTTCCTGCGCCTCAAGACCGTGCGCGCCAAGCTCACGATGCTCGTCGCGCTCTCGATAGGGATGATGCTGGCGACCTTGCCGGTGCTCTCCTGGCTTCTTCATCGCCAGCTCATCGACGAGGTCGACGATCGCGTCTCCGAGGCGGAGAAATCGTTCCGCGAGGAGCTGAAGGACGATCTCGCCGATCTCGAGCTCGCCGCGAAGATCCTCGCGGCCGACCCGGCGACGGGAAAGGCGCTCGCCGCGAGCGACGAGAAGGAGGCGGTGGCCCTCGCCAACCTATTCCTCGGCGTGTACCCGAACATCGACATCCTCTTCGTCGACGCCAGGGGCAAGGTCCTCGCCGACGTAGGGTGCACGCTGCCCATCGAGCAGGTGAAGGACATCAAAGGCCTCGCGTCCGCGGTGGCCGGCACCGAGTTCCGCGGCGTCGTCGACCACGGGTGCGAGCGCAGCGACGCGGGAAAGCCGCCCGCTTACGTCATCGCCATGCCGGTGAAGGGCGTCGGCGCTATCGTCGTGTGCCTCCCGCTCGACGTCGAGCTCGTCCAGAACGCGAGCATGAAGCTCGGCCTCGAGCTCGCGCTGCTCGACTCGGCGAGCGGCAAGCCGATCGCGATGACGCCCAAGTTCCCCGTCCGCAGCATCCCGGCCCGCGAGAGCGCGGAGACGACGCTCGCCGACGAAGCGGGCTCCAGCTGGGCGCTCGGCCGCTTCGCCGTGGACGGCCTCGAGAGCGGCGCGTCCTCGCCCATCCATTTCGCGGCGGCGCTCGACGTCGCCGACATCCACCGCATCGTCCGTCAGAACCTGATGTTCGCGATCCTCGTGCTCGGCGTCGCGGCGCTCATCAGCGTGACGACGGGGGCCCGCCTGGCGTCGATCATGTCGCGCGCGCTCTCGCGGGTGAACGCGGCGCTGAAGAAGCTCGAGCAGCAGGAGTACGTGCACGTGGAGACGCTCCACACCGGCGACGAGCTCGAGGACCTCGCCACCGGCTTCAACACGATGGTCGACGGGCTGAAGGAGCGCGACAAGCTCCGCACCACCTTCGGCAAGTACATGACGGCGGCCGTGATGGAGCACCTCATGAACGGCAAGGTGTCGCTCGGCGGCGAGACCTTGCAGGTGACTATCCTCTTCACCGACATTCGCAGCTTCACGACCATCAGCGAGAAGATGGACGCGCAGGCGCTCGTCGGCCTCCTGAACGAGTACTTCACGGAGATGGTCACCATCGTGATGGAGGAGGACGGCGTCGTCGACAAGTACATCGGCGACGCGATCATGGCCGTGTTCGGCGCGCCCGTTCCCAAGCCCAACGACGCCGTCAACGCGGTGCGCGCGGCGGTGAGGATGCGCCACGCGCTGCGCACGCTGAACGAGCGGCTCGCCGATCGCGGGCTCGCGCCGCTGCGCACCGGCATCGGCATCCACACCGGCGAGGTCGTGGCCGGCAACATCGGCAGCGAGGCGCGCATGGAATACACGGTCATCGGCGACGCCGTGAACCTCGCCTCGCGCCTCGAGTCGAACACGAAGGATCTCGGCGTGAACATCCTCATCAGCGAGGACACCTACCAGCTCGTGAAGCACAAGGTCGTCGCCCGCCAGGTGCGTGAAATCACGGTCAAAGGCCGCGCCCAGCCGGTCATGACATACGAGGTCACCGGCTTCGAGGGCGAGAAGAACCTCGAGCGCGACAGCCAGCCCGCCGCCAAGCAGACCGCCACCGCCGCGACGTGATTCGGCCAACTATTTTCGCCGCGTGATCGATCCGAGGCGGCTCCGGCCACTATCCTACCGATCAGGACCGCCGTGCCGAACCACCCCCCCCACCCCCGCGCCTCGTTCTCGGCCGGACCGTCCGCGCGGGCGACGGCAGCTTCACTCGCAGCGATCTCGTGGCTCGTCGCGATCGCCGCGTGCGGCGCGCGAACGGGGCTCGAGCTGCCGTCGGACTTCGACCTCTCGGGCGACGCCAGCAAGCGCGACGCGAGCGACGCGGCGGACGGCGACGCGGCGCCGGTCGGGTGCACGCCGGGGACGGTGAACCTGACGAAGGCGACGCCCACGGTCATGTTCATCCTGGACCGCTCGGGCTCGATGGGCGACCAGCTCGGCCGCACCGCGAATGGCACGCGCTGGGAGATCCTGACCAACGCGCTCGCCTCGACGCTTCCGCCGGTGGACGACACGATGGGCGTTGGCGCCCTCCTCTTCCCCACCGCGGGTCCCGGCGGGGGCACGCAGTCGTGCACCGCTCCGGGCACGGCCGATCTCGCGCCCGCCACCGGCAACGTGGCGCGGCTCATCACGCTGATGCGCAAAAATCAGCCGAATGGGGGCACGCCTACGGCCGACGCGATCGACAACGCGGCGAAGTTCCTGCTCGGCGTGCGCGCCGCGACGAGCGCCCGCGCGATGGTCCTCGCGACCGACGGCGAGCCGAACTGCAACACCGGCCTCGATCCGAGGACGTGCACGTGCGTCGAATCGACGCGCGGTTGCCAGGGGCGACCCATGCAGTGCCTCGACGATGGACGCACCGTAGCGCGCCTGTCGTCGTACGCAACGCAGGGCCTGCCCACGTACGTCATCGGCCTGCAGGACCAGGGAAACGCGCGCTTCAGCAGCGTCCTCGACGCGATGGCCGTCGCCGGTGGGCGCGCGCAGACGGGCGCCGCGCACATGTACTACTCGTCGAACTCCGAGGCGGAGCTCGACGCGGCGCTCGTGACGATCCGCGACCAGGTCGGCGCGTGCACGTTCCTCACGAGCTCGGTGCCCGACGCGAGCGGCACGATCGTCGTCACCGTCAACGGCGTCACGATCCCGTACGACGCGAGCAAGACGAACGGTTGGGCGTGGGACAACCAGGCCAACGGCGAGATGGCGTTCTACGGCGCGGCCTGCACCGCCGCCGCCGCCGCCGGCACGCGCGGGCTCGACGCGATCGTCACCTGCGGCGACGCCGGCGGACCGGACGCGTCGGTCGACGCCACGCTCTCCGACGCCGGCAAGGGCGCGCGCGACGCCGCCGATGCGCGCTCGCCGACGGACTGACGGTAGCGGACGCTCCGGAGACAGCTCGACCACGGCGCGCCGCGTGCTATGTGGAGGGGTCGGTTTTTCCGGCGAAACGCGAGAGCTGGAGATGCGCCTCAACATTCGGTCGATCTGGGCAGCGGTGGGCGGGGCCGTGGTCGCCGTCGTGGCGGCTTGCACGGGGTCGAACCCCGCAGGCGTCGGCGGCGAGACATGCCAGATGGGCCCGGCGTGCGGCGGCTCCACCATCCTGTCGTGCACGACCACCGACGGCGCAGGCGCGTGCGCGAGCGTCGCCTACAAGGTCGGCGGGCGCTCCTTCGCTTGCGCGGGCTGCAACGATTGCGCGCGCGCGGCGACGGACGCCGTCGCGTCGTGCCAGGGCGGCGGAAGCAGCGGCGGGAGCAACGGCGGCACCTCGGGGGGAGCCAGCGGCGGCACCTCCGGAGGAACCAGTGGCGGAACCAGTGGCGGGAGCTCCGGCGGCCCCGCGAAGTGCAGCCAGATCGGCCCCTGCGCGCGAGGCGGCGTCATCCAGCAGTGCACGAGCCAGGACGCGAACGGCACGTGCGTCGGCGCGGTCTACCAGGCCATGGGCCTCACGTTCTCCTGCGCCTCGTGCGCCGACTGCACCCAGGCCGCCCAGAGCGCGGTGAACACCTGCTCGACCACGCCGTCCAAGGACTCGGGCGCGTGCACGAGCGTGTGCTTCGCCGACATCGACTGCCAGAACAGCTGCCCGTCGTCGCCAAACGCGGTCGCCTGCTGCGACGGCAGCACGCGCACCTGCTTTTCGTGGAGCGGCGCCCAGTGCCCTGCCCCCGCGCAGGACGGCGGAACGACCCCGCCGTACTGACTGGCGACCCTGCGGTCACCGGCTCACCACGCTCCTAGGACCAGTGGCGCGTGCTGCGTGCGGGCACCTTGCTCATGGCGAGCTCGCTCATCGCGGTGATGGTGAGGCTGGGATTCACGCCCAGGTTGGCGGGAATGACCGAGCCGTCGACGACGTAGAAGTCGTCGTAGCCGAACACCTTGCTCTCGGGGCTGACCACGCCGTCGGCGGCGTCCTTGCCAATGGGGCACCCGCCGAGCACGTGGGCCGTGGCCGCGCGGCCCGTGAGCACTTCGATGAGGCCGCTCTCGGCGACGCCGTCCATCTCGGTCGCCATCTTCTTGGCGATCTCGTTGGCGATGGGAATGAAGACGGGGATCTTCGGACCGTCGCCGCGATCGCTGTCGAGCTTCTTCGAGAACGGCCAGTACCACGGGCGCCGCATCACGTAGCGCATGTGGTTGTCGACGGGCTGCATGACGAGCAAGATCGCCGTGCGCTTCGCCCAGCCGAACGGAATCGAGACGCGCGCGAAGTCGATGGGGTGGCGGAGCGCGGTGCCGATCCAGCGCAGCCAGCGCGGGATGCCGGGGCCGTCGTCGGTGAGGATCGTCGCGAGCATCGCCATCGAGTCGCTCCCCGCCGGGTAGCGGACGATCTCGATGTGGGTCTTGTCGTCGACGAAGGCGCCGCTCGTGATGGCGATGCCCTTGGAGAAGTCGACGTCGTCGCGCCGCGAGCGAACGGCCAGGAGGGCCTCGCTGTTGGTGCGCAGGTAGTTGCCGAGCTGCGGCGAGAGGCGCGACAAGGAGCCGTTGTCGCGGCAGCGCATCAGGAGCTGGACGGTGCCGTAGGATCCCGCCGACACGACCACGCCGCGCGCGCGGAGCTTGCGGCGCGAGCTCCACATGCCGGTCGACGTCTCGATCGTGAGATCGTAGCCACCGCCCTCGCCCTCCGGGAGTGGCTTGATGTCGAGCACGCGCGACTCCGGCTCGACCTTGGCGCCGTTCTTCTCTGCAAAGTACAAGTAGTTCTTGTCGAGCGTATTCTTCGCGCCGACCCGGCAGCCGACCATGCAGCCCCCGCACATGGTGCAGCCGGTGCGCTCCGGGCCCTTGCCGTCGAAGAACGGATCGGGCGCGGTCTTGCCGGCCTCGCCGAAGTACACCCCGACCGAATGCTTGTGGAAGGTGTGGCCGCGGCCCATGTCGTCGGCGATCTTCTTGAGGAGGCGGTCGGTCTCGACGAGCACCTCGCTCTCGACCGCACCGAGCATCTTCTTGGCCGTGGCGTAGTGGGGGGCGAGGGCGGCCTTCCAGTCGAAGCCGACCCAGCGCGCGTCGCCGAATGCCTCGGCGGGGGGCTCGATGAGCGTGTTGGCGTAGACGAGGCTGCCGCCGCCGACGCCGGCGCCGTGAAGGAAGAACGCGTCCTTCACCATCGTCATCTGCAGGATGCCGTACATGCCGAGCGCGGGCCGCCAGAAGTACTTCTTCAGGTCCCACGTCGACTTGGCGAAGTCCTCCTTGTTCCAGCGCTTGCCCATCTCGAGCACGCGCACCGAGTAGCCCTTCTCGGTGAGACGCATCGCCGACACGCTCCCGCCGAAGCCGGAGCCGACGATCGCGAAGTCGCAGTCGAAGGGCGCTGCCATGGGGCGCAGTCTACCACTCGGTCGTGCCCAGGGTTCGCGAATGCGCGCGGCCGTCGGCACCTCTTTCGAGGTCTGGTAGCCCCTGCTGGATTCGAACCAGCGACCTTGTCCTTAGAAGGGACCTGCTCTATCCAGCTGAGCTAAGGGGCCGGGGGCGCGCGCGTTGTCATAACATCGTATCAGGCCCGAGCAAGCATGCCCACGATCCCCGGCCCGCGCGGCCCTATCTCCTACGAGCGCGACGCCCTCGGCTACCCGCGCATCCGCGCACGCGACGTCGACGACGGCGCGTTCGCGCGTGGCTACCTCCACGCGCTCGACCGCTGCGTCCAGCTGCAGCTCACGCTGGTGGCGGCGCGGGGGCGCCTCCTCTCGGTCCTCGGCGACCAGCCGCTCGCGCGGCGAATCGACCGCGCGGTGCGGGCGTTCGACTTCGCGAGCGACCTCGCCACGCAGGAGGCCAGGCTCACCCCCACCACGCGCGCGTTCCTGCAAGCGTACTGCGACGGCGTCAACGCGGGCACCGAAGCGCGCGGGTGGCCGATCGTGCTGCGCGTGCTTGGGGTGAAGCGAGAGCCTTTCAGCATCGGCTCGATCATGCTCGCGTACCGGCTCGTGGCGTTCTTCGGGCTCACCTCGATGGTGCAGACCGCGGAGCTGCTCGTCGCCGAGCTCGCGGCCGGCGGCGCGCCCGCCGACACGTTCGAGCTGCTCCTCGGCGACGCCGCCCACGGCATCGACCTTGCCGCCCTCGCGGGCCTCCGCTTCTCGCCCGAGATGAGGCTCCTCGAGCTGCCCAACACCGCCGGCTCGAACGCCTTCGCCGTCTCCGGCGCGCGCTCGGCGACCGGAGGCGCGCTCCTCATGGGCGAGTTCCACATGGAGACGGCCCGTTTTCCGCCGATCCTCTACGCGACGCACATCGACTACGAGGACGGCGGCTATTACCAGGGCCTCGGCGTGCCGGGGTTCGCGTGGCTCTCCGCCGGGCGAACGAAGCGCGTCGCGTGGTCGTACACGTACGCGCACGGCGACAACGTCGACGTCCTCGTCGAGCGCTGCGAGGGCGAGCGCTACCTCGCGGCCGGCGAGTGGCATTCATTCGACAAGCGCGAAGAGAAGGTCGCCGTCCGCGGCAAGCGCGACGAGACGTGGACCTTCTACGGGAACGCGTACGGCACGCTCCTCGGCGACGCGCGCGATCGCGGTGACTACCCGTGCATCCGCTGGAGCGGCCTCCGCGGGATCGCGCGCGACTTCGAGGCGGTGCGCGCGTGCATGAACGCCACGAACGTGGCGGAGCTCGCGGCCGCGCACCGCGAGTTTCGTGTCATCTCGCTCGAGGCCGTCCTCGCGGACGACGCCGGCGACGTCGCGCGCGTCCACACCGGTCAGATCGACGCGCGGCCAGAAGGCTGGAGCGGCGCGTACCCGCGGAAGGGCTGGGATCTCGCCTCCCGGGAGCCCGCCGTCCTCGGTGAAGAGACGCGTCCGGTCGGGTTCGGCATGGGCGCCGTAGTGTCGGCCAACCAGCGGATGACGGGCCCGAACGGCGAGGTCTGGTGCAGCCTGCCCGAGCCTCACTACCGCTACGAACGCCTCACGCACCTCGTGAACGACGCCGCCTCGTTCGATCTGCGGCGGCTGGCCCGCGCGTCCTACGACGAGCACGACGGCTGCGCTGCGCGTCTCGTCCCGGTCTGGGAGAAACACCTGCCGGCGGACGCCGACGCCATCGCGCTGCGGCGGTGGGCGACCCTGCAAGGCGACCGGCTGGATGACGCCGGGCGACGCCTCATGGGCCTGTTCCACGCGCTCCACGACGAGGTGGTGCGCGAGCTGCTCGCGTCACGCGTGGGCGACGCCACCGCCTCGCGGATCGTCTTCGGCCTCTCGGCGGCGCTCTTCTTCCAGCACCACCTCGACGCCGCGCTCGCGCTCGAAAAGCCGCACCTGCTCGGCGAGGCCGAGCTCGCGCGCATCCTGTCCGTCGCATGGCCGCGCGCCAAGGAGCGCGTGAGGAAGGGACATCACGTGCCGGTGCGCACCAAGTTCAAGAACATGCTCCTCCAAGGAAAGCTCCCCGTCGCCTTCGGGTTCGACTCGGCGCCGGTGCTGTTGCCGGGCGGCCCCGTCGCGCCGTTCCAGACACGCATCATCGAGTTCGAGGGCGAGAAGATCGTCGGCGGGCCGGCCTTCCACCTCGCGATCGACATGAGCAAGCCCGGCGCCTGGTACCACGTGCCGGGGGGCGCGGCGGAGAAGCGCTACGGGCCCGGCTACGGCGCGGGGGTCGACGAGTGGCTTCGCGGCGTGTTTCTCCCGATGGGCGACGCGGCGGGTGAGGCGCCGAACGTTCGCGGTCCGGTCGGGTAATGGCGCGCGATCCTGTGTAGTCTCGCTGGGTGTCGAAGCCTTCCAGCGGGTCACGCGGTCGCAATGCCCTCAAGAACGAGGCCATCACGCGCGCGCTCGATCAGGCGCTCGCGGGGGATCACCGACCGCTCTACTCGGAGCTCGCGCGCCTTTCGGGGTTGCCCGGGCCGCGCGCGAACATGGGCATGCTCGACGCGTTCGCCGACGAGTGCGCGCTCCGCGGCGAGCGCGCCGACGGGCTCTTGATCGCGCTGGCCAAGCTCGACGCCGATCACGCGCCGGGGGCCACGCCGCTCGAGTTCTTGCCGATGTGCGGCGTCGCCGGCCTCGGCGCGCGCGCCGCTCTCGATGCGCGCGCCCGCCCGCAGCTGCTCGCCGTCCTCCACGAGAGCGCCGAGGATTTTCGCTTTCGCGTGCGCGAGGTCGTCCCGACCGCGCTGGCACGCGTCGGCGCCGCCACGGGCGACGAGATCGTCCCGATGCTCGCGGAGTGGACCAACGGCCTGTTCCACGCCGCAGCGGTCCTTCGGGCGCTCTCGTCACCGGAGTGGAGCGTCAAGCTCACGAAGGCGGCGCCGGTCATCGCGCGCATGGACGAGGCGTTCGCGCTCGCCGCGGACGCCCCTCGCGCCGCACAGCGCTACCCCGGCTGGAAGGCGCTCGTCGACGCGCTGGCGATCGCGCCCGGCAAGCTCGCCGGTCGCTTCGGCGTCGCGGTGTTCGACATGATGGTCCGCTGGTCGACGGTGAAGGAGCCGGCGCTGCGCGAGGTCATCGAGAAGAACCTCGATGTGCCGCGCCTCATCGGCCGCCACAACCCCGAGATCGAGCGCGTCCGCGCGGCGCTCACCGCCTCCCTACCGCCGGTGCGCAACCCGGACCACTACGTCGGCCCCACGCGCGGCCGCGGCCGCAAGCGCGGCGGTCACTGAATCGCCGAATCGTCAGCGACTCGGCCTCAGCGACGGCGGCACGCCTTCGTCGCGCAGGCTCTTGGGCGGCGCGATCGATGCCGGCGGCACGCTCACGCGGTCGGCGAGGCTGCTCGCATCGTTGACGATCTTGGTCGCCGCCGCCGCGCGCGCGCTCTTCTGCTGCAGCGTGGCGTGGTCGACGACGGCGTGGCCCTCGAGCAGATCGAGGTAGTCGAGATCGAGCGCGCCGCCGCTCGGCAAGATGAACACGCCGAACAGGTGAGCCTGGCGACGCACCTCCTGCACCAGCGCGCGCGGGACGTGGAGCGCCGCGTGGGTGATGAGGTGGATGACCGGATCGCGTTGATCGCGCGCGCGAAGAAGCGCGATCTCGGTTGCGAGCTGGGCGAAGACGCGCGCCGGATTTCTCCCGCGCTCGCCCTTGAAGCCGAGCAGATACGCCGCCGGGAGCTGTCCAGGGCGCGCGCGCTGCACGTCGTAGAGGCGTGAGTCGAAGAAGCGCATCCAAACCTCTTCACCGGCGAGCTGGAGCTTCTTGCCGAGGGCGATGGCGAGCCCGCGGGCGAAGACCTGGCGATCCCCGCGCATCGAGGCCGACGCGTCGATGAGCACGTAGTGCAGCCGCCGCGCCTCGTCGGGGGCCTGCTCGCGCGTGTAGAAGAGGATCTCGTTCTCGACGAGGCGCCGCGCGAACTCGTCGTCGTCCCACGCGAGCTCGGTGAGCACCATCGAGTCGAGCGAGCCCTTGCTCCCGATGCCCGCGTAGCCGTGCACGGCGTGGGTGCCGGCTGCCTTCTGGCGGCGCGTCTCGAGCACGCTCGGGAGCAGCTCCAGCGAGAAGTTGACGATGTCGTTCGCCGCCGGGCTCGAGAGCGCGGCCAGTAGATCGACGTGCGCGAGCGCGCCGGCCGCGGTCGACTCGGGTCCCAGCATGCCGAGCAGGCGCAGCGTGTCGAGATCGAGCGCGTCGGCCAGTGTGAGCACGTGCAGGCGCGCGCGGGAGAGCGCCTCGAGCATCGCGGCCTCGAACGTGCGCGGCGCCGCGGCGAAGAGCTGCGGCAGCTGCGGATCGAGCTCACGCACCATCTCGGGATCGAACGGGATCGACGCCGGGTATGGCGGCTTCTGCCCCGCCCGCTGGACGAGCGAGCCGAGGACACGCGCGAGCACGACGACGACGAGATCGTCCGACAGTCGCATCGATCGCGCCCGCGCGCTGGCCTCGCTCTGCGAGATCTCGGCGATGACGCTGCGGTACGTGGCGACCAGCTCGGGCACCTTCGGTATGCGCCCGATGATCGCGTCGGCCCCCGGGCGCGCGCCGAGCTCGAGCTGCTCCTTCGGGGCGGCGTACAGGAGCCCCACGTCGTGCACGATGAACAGCGGCAGGTGCAGCCCGAGGCGCGCGAGATCGCGGTACCACCGCAGGGCGCGCACGACCATCATCGGCGACGCCGCACGCACCGAGGACAGGAGGAGGCCACCCAGCGGTCCGACGACGGACGGATCCTTCGCGAGCTGGGCGGAGACGGGCACACAGGCAGTCTATCACCGACCCCGACGCCGACCCCGACGCCGACCCCGACTCCGACTCCGACTCCGACTCCGACTCCGACTCCGACTCCGACTCCGATTCCGATTCCGATTCCGATTCCGATTCCGATTCCGGGGCGCGGGGCGCGGGGCGCGGGGCGCGGGGCGCGGGGCGCGCTCTCTCGGGATGGGCGAGTTTGCCGGCGTGCTCGGCGGCGTCAAGGCCGAGCCGGCTTCGCCGGTGCCCCCTTCGGGGGCAGCCTTGACTCCGCCTCCGCTCGCCGGCGGGGGGGTGGGCGCCGCCCCGAGAGAAGAAGGGGCGCAAGGAGGCTGGCATGTTGCGAGTTTATGGTGACGTACTTGAAGTCGTCGGGTTGTTGAGGACTGTGCTCGTGGAGATTGAGCGGAGAGATGCGGATTTGGCGCGGCAGATGCGGCGCAGTGCCGCAAGTGTTGCCCTGAACATCGCCGAAGCGAACGGCAGTCGGGGTGGCAATCGTAGGCTGCGGTTCAGCAGTGCCCTGGGTTCGATGCGGGAGACGCTGGCCGGTCTGCAGGTCGCAGGCGCGTTCGGGTATGTCGAGATCGGGGATGAGATTCCCGGTCGCATCGACCGCATCTGCGCCGCGCTCTATTCCTTGGCTCGGTGAGGTTGCCGAGGGCCGCGTGGTGAACGGGGCCCTCGAGGGCTTCAGTGCGAGAGGCGGTACAAAGAGCCGCAGATTCCATCGATTTTACGTGCAGTTTGCACATTCACGGTTTCGATATGCCCCATCGCCAGCGCGACGTCGAGGCATGCCTTCGTCTCCCGCATCGACCCCAGCGCCGTACTGAACCGCAGCGCCCCATTCCTCCCCCGACTTCCCTGCGCCTCGGCCACGTTCAACGCCACACTCGCCGCCGCCCGCCTCATCTGCCGAGCCAGATCAGCGTCCCTCCTCTCAATCACCGCCATCGCCTCCCTCAACTCCCGAACCACATCCAAAACCTCTTCGTAAACCTTGAGCATGCAAGCCGGCCTTTCTCCTCTCTCGAGGTGCCCACCCCACGGCTCGCGAGCGCAGGCGGAGTCAAGGCTGCCCCCCGCTTCGGGGGGCACCGGCGCAGCCGGCTCGGCCTTGACGCCGCCGAGCACGCGAGCAAGCTCACCCACCCTCGAGAGCGGAGCAACCCGCCCTCCAGTCCCCGACGCCGACCCCGACCCCGACCCCGACCCCGACCCCGACGTCGATCCCGACGCCGATCCCGACGTCGATCCCGACGTCGATCCCGACGCCGATCCCGACTCCGACGCCGATCCCGACTCCGACTCCGACTCCGACTCCGACTCCGACTCCGACTCCGACGTCGACGACCCCGACCCCGAACTACATCCGACGCACGCGAATCCCGCCGTTCGTCGTGTGAAGGGACACCGGCGTTCCCCCCGCCCCAATCTTGAACTGCGCCGAATGCATCGCGGGCAGCGACGGAGCCGGGACCTCACCGAAGTCCGAAGAAATGCGGCCGTTCGTGGTCGCCGCTTCGACGTCGGCGCCGGCGCTCGCCGGGAGCGCGAGGGTTACCGCGCCGTTGGTGGTGTGCAGACGGACGCTCTGGCCCGCGCGCGCACGGGCTTCGACTGCGCCGTTCGCCGTCTCGGCCACGATCTCCCCGGTCGCGTCGACGTCGATGAGCCCGTTCAGCGTCCGCAACGTCGCGCTGCCATGGACGTCGTGCGCGCGCACGGCGCCGTTCAACGTGACGGCGGTGACGCCCGTGACCTTGGCGGGGAGCCGCACGCGGAACTCGACGTTCACGTCGAGATCATCGCTATTGCCGCCGCGCGGTCCGCCGGGGCGGCACGACGACGGATCCTGCCCTGGCCACAGCGCGCAGAAGAGCAGCGTGCCCCCCTCCTCCCGCGAGACGATCTGCACGCGCCCCAGATCGGCGCTGCGACCGCGCTTCGTCGCGACGACCTCGAGCGTGTCGCCGCTCGCCGGCTCGAAGAAGATCGCTCCGCTCATGTCGTGGACCTCCACCTTGGTCCCGGCTGCCACGACCTTCTGGAAGCGAAAGTCCCCTGCTGCCGTCGGCTGGGCCGGCGGATCGGCCCACGAGGCCGACGCGCAAGCGAGGAGGCCAAAGGCCGGAAGCATCGAGAAGAGCGGGTGAATTCGCGGCATGACGCCTTGTCGGCCGAGGGGGCCCCGAAATTTCGTCGAGCAGTTCCAGGTGCCGTCGACTGCGCGGCTCGAGGTGCGTCTTGAACTCGTGGTCCCATGCCGAGTACCCGACTCCCGTGGTTCCACGAGCCTCTGGAAGCCGAGCTTCAGAGGAAAATTTTTCAAAAAACTTACGTCATTTCAAATGGATAGAACCCGACCGGATCCGGCGGCGCCTTCCGTCAGAGTATCGGTGCGAGTTGCAACTACATCACCCCCTATCGCGGAGACGCCATGAAAACGCTTCAGTTGTTCTTCTGCTCGATCCCCCTCCTGATCGCCTCGTCCCGTCGCTCTCTCCGAGCAGGGATGTGCTGCTCCTTCCGAGGACGCCGACGCGTCGGGCGCGCAGGAGATCACCCGCGCGCCGGACGGCGAGCGCATCGTCCGGGCGTACTACGCGTCGACGCGCAGCGCGGACCCGGCTGCGGCGCTGGCGCCGATCGTCGACGACCACGCGGTCCTCGCGGCGCCGAGCATCAAGATGTTCAAGGGCGGGCGGGTGGAGCGCGGGGTCGCCGCGCCGTCAGGCGTTCGCCGCGCCGCCACGCTTCGCCGGCGGCTGCCAGCGGAGCACCGGCTTGCGCGCCGCGCGGGCCTCGTCGAGGCGACCGAGCTGCGTCGACTCCGGCGCGTTCGTGATGAGCTGCGGCGATTCGTGCGCCTCTTTGGCGATCGCCTGCATCGCCGCGATGAAGCCGTCGAGCGTCTCCTTCGACTCCGTCTCGGTCGGCTCGATCATCATCGCGCCGGCGACGACGAGCGGGAAGTACACCGTCGGCGGGTGGTACCCGTAGTCGATGAGGCGCTTCGCGATGTCGAGCGTCTTGATCCCTGTCTCCTTCTGGAGCTTCTTGTCGCTGATGATGACCTCGTGCATGCACGTCTGATCGTAGGCGACGGGGTACTCCTCGCCGATACGGGCGCGGACGTAGTTGGCGTTCAGGACCGCGAGCTCGGTCGCGGACTTGAGGCCCTCGGCGCCCATCTCGCGGAGGTAGGTGTACGCGCGCACCATCATGCCGAAGTTGCCGTAGAAGCTGCGGAGCCGCCCGACGCTCTTCGGGCGATCGTAGTCGAGATCGTAGGCTTCGCCGCGCTTGCGCGGGACCGGCGACGGCTGGAACGGCTCGAGGTGCTTCTTGAACGCGACCGGCCCGCAGCCGGGGCCGCCGCCGCCGTGGGGCGTCGTGAACGTCTTGTGCAGGTTGAACTGCATGATGTCGATGCCGAGGTCGCCCGGCCGCGCCTTGCCCATGAGCGCGTTGAGGTTCGCGCCGTCGCCGTAGACGAGCCCGCCTTTGGCGTGGATCATCTCGGCAATCTTGGGGAGGTGCCGCTCGAAGAGCCCCAGCGTGTTGGGGTTCGTGATCATGATGCCGGCGATGTCGTCGTCGATGAGGCCGGCGATCGCCTCGGGGTGACAGATGCCGTCCTCACCGCCGGGGAACGGAACGGCGACGAGCCCGTTGATCGTGCACGACGCGGGGTTGGTGCCGTGCGCGGTGTCGGGGACGAGCACCCGCTTCGGCGAGCGACCCTTGTCCTGGTGGTAGGCGCGCATCATCATGAGGCCCGTGAGCTCGCCCTGCGCGCCGGCGGCGGGCTGCAGCGACACGTGGTCCATGCCGACGATCTCGGCGAGGCCGCGCTCGAGGCGAATCATGAGCTCGAGCGCGCCCTGCATCATCGCGATGGGGGCGTAGGGGTGCAAGCGCCCGAAGCCGGGGAGGCGCGCGGCCCACTCGTTCACCTTCGGGTTGAATTTCATCGTGCACGATCCGAGCGGATAGAACTGCGAGTCGATCGCGAAGTTCCACTGCGAGAGGCGCACGTAGTGACGCGTGACCTCGGGCTCGCTCACCTCGGGGAATCCCGCGTCTTCCTTGCGCGCGGCGGCACCGAAGTACTTCTTCGGATCCACGGCGGGGACGTCGAGCGGCGCGAGGGACACGGCGGTCCGCCCCGGCGCGCCGCGCTCGAAGATCGGCGGCTCCTTGAACTGAAAACCCCTGGCGAGCTCGTTCATCTCACTCCCACTTGCCGGCGCCCGCGGGCGCGACGCCACCGGTGTCGCCGCTGATGGACTTCAGGTCCGGGTTCATGCGCACTTGCTTGACGTTGTGCCAGTCGCTGCCGGCCTCGTCGGCGCCGAGGCCGAACTGACCGTCGAGCTCGGCGATGCCCTCTTTGCCCTGCTTGTAGACGAAGTAGCCCTTGCCCTCGCTCATGGCGGCGGGACCGACGAGGCCGATCTTGTGCTCCTTCCACGTGTAGTGAAGGACGTTGCCCGTCTTCGTGCCGCTCATCTCGCCCCAGGCGCTCTGGTCGGTGCGCTTCCAGCGGGCGACGACGTGCTCCCCCTCCTCCATCATGTGGAGGTAGCCGAACACCGGGTGGTAGTAGACGCCCGCCCACGACTCGCCCGAGGGCATCTCGCCGGCGTGGATGTTCGCGGCCTTCACCCCGCCGCCGCCGTCCCCGCATGCCGCGAGCGCCACCGCACAAACAAGCCCACAGATGACTTTGCGCATGCCCCGGACTCTAGCAAAAAACCCCGTCGGCGGCGCGTGGTTCGATGGAAAGAAGGGGCGTCGGGAGGCGCCGGGGCGTCACTTCCGTGGACACGGAACGCGCATCTCGGCGAGGAGCTTTCTGGCCTCTTCGTCGGTCGCCGGGACCGGCGGGGGCGTACCGCCGTCGACGGTGACGCGCCAGACCCCATCCGTGTCGCGCGCCCAGATCGACTGGAAGGTCCCCTTGCGGAACCTCTGCTTTGCGTCGGGGCTCAGATCTTCGAACACGTAGGGACCACGCGAGATCGCCGTGGTCCCGTCCCCCGTCAGCGCCACCGCAGCGGGGTGCCACGCGAGGCGTACCTTCTGTCCGCCGACGATCGTGCGCCACGCCACCTCGACGGCTTCGCGCCCGCGGAGGTAGCTGCCGTCGCCGTCGACGAAGACAGCCCTGGGATGGAGGTGCTCGTGGAACGCCGGCGAGTCGTGGTTGGCCACCGACTGCGCGAAGCTGGCTTCCCGCGCCCACACCGCGCATTCGACGTCGGCCTGGGAGCCCGCGGTCAGGAGCGACGGTGTCGTGGGTACGGGCGGCGGCGGGGGCGGCGCGGCCCCACCACAGGCGGACAGAGAGACGCCGAGCGCGCAGGCGAAGAGTCGATGAGCTCGCATGCGCGGCAGTGGAGCACGAAATCCGGTGCGTGAAACGCCGGCGACGTCACCGCGGAACGGACTGCGTGCAGAATCCGCCGATGCACGCTGCGGCGGGGTCGCAGCAGTCGGCCCCGGTCGTGCACTTGTCGCCGAGCTTGGCGCAGCTGGCGTTCGGGATCGTGTTGGAGCACACGAGCGAGCCGCCGTCGGGGTTCGCCTCGCAGTAGCCGTTGCAGCACTGGTCGCCGGTCTGGCAGCTGGTGCCGTCGGGCCGGCACGGATCGAGCACCCAGAACGCGCGCGAGTTGCCGGCGAGGAGCTCCTGGGCCGGGAGGTAGAACGCCGGGTGGCTCCCGTCGGTGCCGGGCGCCGCGTTCAGATCGATGGCCGCGACCCAGAGCTTCTTCGGGGTGATGTTCTGGATGAGATCGACGCCGCGCGGATCGCTGCAGAAGGGCGGGATGTTCGCGACGCTCCCGTACATGCGGCGGCTGGTGAAGACGACCCACGCGTAGCCGCCCGAGCCGAGCGGGTTGGCGGTGGGCTCGTAGTTGAGGTTCACGTCGTCGCCGTGGTCGGGGTCGATGCCTCCGACCGCCGTGCCGTCGGCGCCGCACGCCATCGCGATCGGCGTCGCGAGCTTCGGCAGGTAGACGGCCCCAGCGGCGTCCTTGCCATTGAGCTGGTTCAACGTGTTCACGTTGATCGCGCTCGCGCTCGTCCAGTGGATCTGCGATTTGGCGCCCTTGCGCGTGTACATCGCGCCGTCGCCGTTGCCGTCGGTGCCGGCAGCGCTCTGGTGGTGAAACACGATGGACTTACCGTCGGGGAGAAACGCCGGCCACCCCGGCCGCGTCGCCGCCGGTTGTCCGTTGTCGTCGACGACGGGAATGAAGTTCGAGAACGCCCCGGTGGCCGCGTTGAAGCTCATGACGCCGAGGGTCTGGGTCGCGTGCGTCGTCGGGCCTGTCATCGGGTTGAACGCCACGAGCTTTCCGTCCGGCGAGAATGCGGGCGTGCCGAGGTTGCTCGTCACGGCGGCGAGACCGGACACGGGGAGCGCGGCGGCGGCGTTCGGGAGCGCGTAGAGCTGCCCGTTCGGTGACAGCACCTGGGAGCCGTCGGGCGCGACCGCAGGGAACGTGGCGCCGTTGGTCATCACGCGCTCGGTGTTCGTCCCGCTCGGGCTCAGATCGTACGCGGAGCTGACCCCGTAGTTGTCGCCGTGCTGCACGACGAGGCGCGAGCCGCCCGCCGCGACCGAGTGGCAGACCCGACAGCCGGTCTGGTCGTTGGTCGTCGCGCCCGCCGCGAGCTTCGGCCCGGTGTCGCCGACGTGGATCGACAGGACGGCGCCGCCGAAGCGCCCGTTGCCGCCCTTCGCGCCGCCCAGGTTCTGCGCGAGCTGCGTGCCGTACGAGTTGTAATAGATGATGCCGGAGAGGCGGCCGGTGGCGACGGTCCACGTTTCCTTGATCGGTCCGTAGGCCTTGCCTCCGCGCGCGACGGTGAGGCTGACCGTGATCTGGTCGGCGCCGCCCGCCGAGTTCGTCGCGACGTCCCAGATGTCCTGCGGGAGCGGGTGGCGAATGAACTTGCCGCCGGTCTGCGTGAGGATCGCGGGGCGCGCGAAGGTGCCCGACCACGTGAACGAGCCCGACGTCGTCGCGAGCTGGATCAGGATGGCGTCGGCGTCGCCCGCCGTAGAGTCCCACTGGAGCAGCGGGGCGAGCATGCCGCGCGGCCACACGGTCTTGTCGTAGGGGTAGATGTACTTGAGGGACGCGTCCGCCGTGGGAGGTCCGGTGAGGATGCCCACTGTGCCGGGATCCACGGCGCCGCCGAGCCCTTCACCGCCGACGCCGCCGATGCCACCGCCGCCGGTGAGCTGGGGAGGCGTCGTGGCGACCTGCCCGCCCTCCCCCGCCGTCGCGCCGTTCTGCGTCGCGGTGAGCTTCACCGCGACCTGGCGCTTCACGGTCTGGCCGTTCCAGCCCGCGAGCACCGTCGCCGTACCACCGACCGCGCCGGTCGGTGCGAAGACCCCGGTTTGGGCAGGCCCTGCCGCGATGCTGCCGAGATCGCCGCGATCGACGCTCCACCCGACGCTGACCGGCGATCCGGTGAGGAGCGCGCTGTACGTGACCGTCGGCGTCCGCTGGCCCATCACCACCGTGATCGTCTGCACCGCGGAGGGCTGCACGTCGAAGCCCTGCGCCGCGTCGCCGCGCGCGCCATCGCCAGCCGCGGCGTCGAAGTCGAACCCGCCATCGTTACAGAACCCGCCGCACGCGCACGGATCGGTGCACGGCACGGTCCCGTCGGAGCCGCCGCCGGCGTCGCCCTCGGTAAACGTCGCGGGCGTGCCGCTCGACCCGCAGGCCGCTGCGGAGCCTCCTGCGACGATCGCGAGCGCGAGCAAAGGGGTCCAACGGTGCAAATTTCCAAGCATGCGTGGATCGTATGAAACGGACGTGATCCTCGCAAGATAAGGGGCCGTGCGGGCCTGTGGGGAACCGTCGCCGGTCACACCACCGGCCCCCGCGGGTTGCCGCGCTTTTGCCGCGATTACGGGGCGGCGTCGTCTGCGTCGGCGGCGGCGGAGGCCTCGTCCTCGAGGATCGCCCCGTGACACTTCTTGAACTTCTGGCCGCTCCCGCACGGGCAAGGGTCGTTGCGCCCGACCTTCGGACCGGCCCGCGGCGCCGGCGGCTGGACGATGCGCGCCGGCGGCGGCTTGCGCGAGGCCCGCTGCGGCTCCGGCTCCTCGCCTCCTCCCTCCACCTCGCTACCGTGCCGCAGCTGCATCGCCTGCTGCTGCCGCGCGTGGCGCTCGAGATCCTCGCGCTCCATCCGTTCGACGTCGGTCTCTTTCTGGACGCGCGTGCGGAACACCTTCGTGGCGACGTTGCTGTTCGTGGCCGCCATCATCGTGATGAAGATGTCGTAGCCCTCCTTCTTGTACTCCTGCTTCGGATCGCGCTGGCCGTAGCCGCGGAGGCCGATGCCGTCGCGAAGGTGCTCCATGTTCGTGAGGTGCTCGACCCAGGCGCGATCGATCTCCTCGAGGTAGATGTGGCGGAAGATGCGGAGGAAGAGCTCCGTGCCCATCTCCTTCTCGCGCTCCTCCACGGCGGCGTGCGCCTGTCCGTAGAGCTTGTGCGCGAGCTCGTCGAGACCGTGGATGTGATCGATCTCCCCGTCGTACTTCACCGCGAAGTGCTCGAAGAAGCCCTCGCGGAGCCCCTTCCAGTCCCAGTCCTCGGGCTGCTTGTTGGCCGGGCAGGACTCCTCGACCATCGCGCCGACGATGCCGTCGATGAGATCGAGCATGCGCTCGCGCTGCATCGTGAGGCTGAGCGGGATCTCCTTGAGGAGGCGCTCGTGGATGACCTGCGGCTTCTTCGCGTCGCTCTCCTTGTAGTCGAAGCGGTAGCCCCAGAATTGATAGATGTCGCCGCGGAGCGACTCCATCGAGAAGAGCTCTTTGACTTCCTCCACCGTCTCGGGCTTCTTCACCGGCGTTCCGTCGGTCGGAAGCGGCATCCCGTAGTGGAAGACCATGTCGCGGATGGCGTCTTTGACGTCGGCCTCGAGCCGCTCGAGCGCCTTGATCTCGCGGAGCTTGCCGGTCGGCTTGCCTTCGTCGTCGACCTTCTCGGGCGTGTAGATGCCGAGCAGGAGCTGCTGACGGATCTTGTAGACCGTCTTGCGCTGCTCGCTCATGACGTCGTCGTACTCGAGCAGGTTCTTGCGGATGTCGAAGTTGCGCGCCTCGACCTTGCCCTGCGCGTCGCCGATGCTCTTGGTCACCCACGGGTGCTCGATGGGCTCGTCGTCGGGCATGCCCATCTTCTCCATGAGCCCCTTGACGCGGTCGCCCGCGAAGATGCGCATGAGATCGTCTTCGAGCGACAGGTAGAAGCGGCTCGAGCCCGGATCGCCCTGGCGGCCCGCGCGGCCGCGGAGCTGGTTGTCGATGCGGCGTGACTCGTGGCGCTCGGTGCCGACGATGTGGAGGCCGCCCTGCTTCTTGACCTCTTCACCCTCGGCCTTGCCGCGGGTCTCGTACTTCTCGACGAGCTTCTGGAACTCCTCGATCTCGACGTCGGGATCGCGCCCCTGCTCGCGGAACTCGAGCTTCGCGATCATCTCGGAGTTGCCGCCGAGGATGATGTCGGTGCCGCGACCGGCCATGTTCGTCGACACCGTGATGGCGCCTTTGCGGCCAGCCTGCGCGACGACGTACGCCTCTTTTTCGTGCTGCTTCGCGTTCAAGACGGCGTGCGGAACGGCGCGCTTCTTGAGGATGCTGGCGATCGCGTTGCTCTTCTCGACGCTGGTGGTACCGACGAGGACGGGCTGGCCGCGCTCGTGGTGCTCGAGGATGTCGCTGACGACGGCGGTGAACTTCTCGCGCTCGGTCTTGTAGACGAGGTCCTCGGAGTCGACGCGCTTGATCTCGCGGTTGGTCGGGATGATGACGACGCCCAGCTTGTACGTGGAGTGGAACTCCGCGGCCTCGGTGTCGGCCGTTCCGGTCATCCCCGACAGCTTCTTGTAGAGGCGGAAGAGGTTCTGGAACGTGATCGTCGCCATCGTGCGGGTCTCCTCCTGGATCCGCACGTTCTCCTTGGCCTCGACGGCTTGATGAAGACCATCCGACCAGCGGCGACCCGCGAGGACGCGGCCGGTGAACTCGTCGATGATGAGGACCTTGCCGTCCTCGGTGACGAGGTAGTTCACGTCGCGCTTGAAGAGCGAGTGCGCGCGCAGGCACTGGTTCAGGATGTGGAGCGACTCCAGGTTGACCGGGTCGTAGAGGTTGCTCACGCCCATCAGCTTCTGCGCGGCGTCGACGCCGTCGTCGGTGAGGCTGACCGAGTGCTGCTTCTCGTCGACGACGTAGTGCTCGTCCTTGCGGAGGCGCGGGATGACCTCGTTGATCGTCCGGTATTTCGCGCTCGAGGCCTCCTGCTGGCCGCTGATGATGAGCGGCGTCCGGGCCTCGTCGATGAGGATCGAGTCGACCTCGTCCACGATGGCGTAGTTGAGCTCGCGCTGGTGGTAGTCGAGCGCGCTGAACTTCATGTTGTCGCGCAGGTAGTCGAAGCCGAACTCGTTGTTCTGGCCGTACGTGATGTCACTCAGGTACGCGTCGCGCTTCTCGCGCTCGCCCTGCGAGTTGACGACGACGCCCGTCTTCATCCCGAGGAAGCTGTACAGCTTGCCCATCCACTCGGAGTCGCGGCGGGCGAGGTAGTCGTTCACGGTGACGACGTGGACGCCCTTGCCTTCGAGCGCGTTCAAGTAGCAGGGGAGCGTCGCCACCAGCGTCTTGCCCTCGCCGGTGCGCATCTCGGCGATCATGCCCTTGTTGAGGACCATGCCGCCGATCAGCTGCACGTCGTAGTGCCGCATCTTGAGCGCGCGCTTGCCGGCTTCACGGCAGACGGCGAACGCTTCGTGCAGGATGTCGTCGATGGTCGCGCCGTTGTCGAGCTTCTCCTTGAACTCGGCCGTCTTCGCGCGAAGCTCGGCGTCGGTCATCTTGGAGATGGTCGGCTCGAAGACGTTGATCGCTTCGACCCGCGGACGGAGCTTTTTGATCTCGCGCTCGTGGGACGTGCCGAGGATTTTCTTGAGAGCCCAGGTAAACATTTGGCCGGCGCAACGTAGTCGTCCGCGCTGCCGAGCGCAAACCTCGCGGCATCCCAAAGCATTCCCGCGGTCGCGGGCGGCCCGAGCCGCGTCATCGGTTCGGGCTACAGGAGGCCGCAGCCCCATGGAATCGCAGGGATTCTCGTCGCGTAGGGCCGGTGTATGCTGCGGACCTCCTGAATGGCCGGCTTCCGCTCGAGGTCCAACTGTCATCATGAAGAAAGCCCTTCTCCTTTCGCTCCTCTCCCTGACGGCCTTCGCGTGCGGCTCCTCCGGCTCCGGCACGCCTGCCAACGCCCTGGACGGCGGAAGCTGCGGGACGGCGGCCACCGGCTCGCTCGTGGTCAACGTCACAGGTCTCCCAGCGGGCGTCGACGCGCGCGTGCAGGTGAAAGGGCCGGGCGGCGCACAGGACGTGACGGCGACCAAGACCCTCCCCGCGGCGAAGAGCGGCGACTACACGGTCACGGCGGCCAACGTCGGCCAGGCCGATCCGATCGTGCGCAAGGCGTACAAGGCCACGGTCTCCGTCTCGAGCGCGAAGGTGTGCGACGGGCAGAGCGTGTCCGTCGACGTCAGCTACGCGCTCATCCCGACGTCGAACAAGAGCTGGTGGGGCAGCGTCAACAGCCCGACCGACACGCTCGCCTACGCGTCGTCGGCGCTCGGCGCGTCGGGTACGACGGATCCGACCGTCTCGGCGACGACCGCGGGCACCCTCCCCGGCGCGTTCGACAAAGACGGCAACCTCTGGGTCATCGACGGCACCACGGGTTCGGTCGGCATCAAGCGCTATGCCGCGGGGACCCTCGCCTCGGCCGGCACCAAGACCCCCGACGTCGTGGTCTCGAGCGACGCGTTCACGGGTGGCGCGCCGGGCCCTGTCTCGATGGCGTTCGATCCGAAGGGGAATCTGTGGGTCGGCGTCCTCTACTCGCAGAAAGTGGTCGAGCTCGACGCGACCCAGATCGTCGCGACCGGCACCGTGGTGCCCAAGGTCGAGATCTCGAACGTCGCCTCTCCGAACGCGCTCGCCTTCGACGTGAAGGGCAACCTCTGGATCGGCTCGGACACCGCCGTGATCGAGTACGTGATCGATCGGCTCGGCGCATCGACGGGCGCAGCCCCCAACGCCACGATCACCGCGATGACGCCGCTGCCCGTGGTGGGGCAGCTCACGAACGTCCGCGGGCTCGCGTTCACGGCGGATGACAAGCTCTGGGCCAACTTCGACGGCACGCTGGTGAAGTTCGAGGATCTCGCCTCGGGTACGGTCACGCCGGCGATCCAGATCAAGGCCGACGTGCTGTCGTTGCCCGAGGGGATCGCCTTCGACGAGGGCGGCGGCCTGTGGATGGCGTACAGCGCCGGCAAGCTCTGCAAGTTCGGCGCGGGGCAGCTCACCGCCTCCGGCAGCGTTGCCCCCCAGATCGTCGTCTCCAGCACCGCGATCGGCTCGGCGACGTCGCCGGCGCTCTTCCCCGCGCCGGCCTCGCTGCCGCTCTACTCCGCGCTGAAGTGACTCAGCGCGGCGTCGTTCCCCCGCAGACGTTGGGCTTGCCTGTGCCGCCACACGTCTGCGGCAGGACACACGTGCCGCAGTCGATCTGACCACCGCAGCCGTTCCCGGCGGGGCCGCAGTTGAAGCCCAGGTCGGCGCAGGTGAGCGGGCTGCATTCCGTCCCGCACACGCCGGGCTTGCCGCCGCCGCCGCACGTCTGGCCGGCGGGACAAGGGCCGCAGGCGAGCGCGTTGCCGCAGCCGTCGCCCGCAGGGCCGCACTCGATGTGCTGCGCGGCGCACGTCGTCGGGTTGCATGTGCCCTTGCCGCAGATGCCGGGGGTGCCGCCGCCGCCGCACGTCATGGGGAGGGTGCACGCGCCACAGTCGAGCGCGTGGCCGCAGCCGTCGCCGGCGGGACCGCACTTGAGCCCCTGGTCGAGGCACGTCCGCGCGGTGCACGAGGGCGCGCCGCAGGTGCTGGGGATGCCGCCGCCGCCGCACGTCGCGGGCGGTGTGCACGGTCCGCAGTCGAGAACCCCGCCGCAGCCATCCGCAGCGGGGCCGCAGTGGACGCCCTGGGCCGCGCACGTCGTCTTGGTACACTTCGGCACGTCCGGCGTCACGCACGAGCCGAGGTCGAACAGCATGAACTCGAGGAGCTTCTCCTGCGCGGTCATAGCGCCGGCGGTGCACTCCGCGGGGAAGGTGCCTCCGCCCGAGGCCTCCTCGACGTGGAAATCGTCGAAGAGCACGCGCCCGCACTGCTTGTCGCTCGCCGCGCCGACGGGCGTGTTGAACGTGTAGTGTGCAACCGCCGACGGATTCGCGATGGAGATCCACGACTGCGACGGCGAGACGACGCCGCTCAGGTCCTTCTTCAGCGCCGTGAGCGGGATCTGCCCGAGCGTCGTCGACGCGCCGACGTTCTTCAGCCACTGGGCGAGCGTTGCGCCCTTCGGGAAGCTCGTGTCGATCGTGCCGACCTGGTCGATCGGCGCGGGGCCGTCGACCGTCCAGTTCGCCGTGCCGCTGAACGGCGCGTCGTCGTAGAGCCACACGTAGCTGTAGTGCGTGGCGAAGACGCGGCCGCCGGCGTTGGCGTACGCGATCATGTTCCCCTGCGCGGTCGTGGACTGGTCGTAGCGGCCGCCCTGGCAGGGGAAGAGGACCATGTCGTATCTGTTGAGGCTCGCCTTGGTGCCCCAGAGCTGGCTCTCGTCGGTCGTGGACCCGCCCGCGTTCGCGCCAGGGCTGCCCGAGCCGGTGTAGATGTGGATGCGCCCGGCGCCGCTCGCCGCGGTGAACTCGGCGTCGTCGACGCCGATCTTGCGGAGCACGCACTCGAGGGAATCGAGCGAGCCGGTGGCGAAGGCCATGTGCGGGATGTCGCCCTCGCCCTTGTTTCGGGGCAAGCGCGTGAGCGACGACGGAAGCGGAGTGTCGACGCACTTGCCGACGTTCGGGATCTTCACCTGCCGGCGCCAGCGCCCCGTCTGGATGACCAGCGGGATGTTCGCGCCGACGGGCGCGTTTCGCAGGATGAACTTGCCGTCGGGACCGGTGGTCGCCGTGATGAGGGGAGCGCCCGTGACGTCGGCCGCGCAGTTGTCGCAGGACACGCCGGGCGTAAACGCGGACACCGCCGCGTTTGGCACGTAGACGAGCACGTTGGGGAGCGGGTCGGTTCCATTCGGCGCGTAGACGATGCCGCTGATCGTGGTCGTGATGATCACCGTCGGGCAGGTGACCTGCTGCAAGCAGAGGCCGGTGCAGGTCGGCGGGATGCCGCAGGTGCTCAGCGTGAGCCCGCCGCAGGTCTCCGGCTGCTTGCACAACGGGCAGTGCAGGAGGCCGCCGCAGCCGTCGGCGATCGGACCGCACGCCTTCGCGCCGATGCCCGCGCAGGTCTTCGGTGTGCACACGGGCGCCCCGCAGGCGCTCGGCCTTCCCCCGCCGCCACACGCCTTCGGCGCGATGCAGGTGCCGCAGCTCAGCGCGCCGCCGCAACCGTCGCCGGCGGGGCCGCAGTCGAAGCCCTGATCCGAGCAGGACTTCGGCGCGCAGATCGTGCCGTGGCCGCAGACGCCGCCCTGACCGCCGCCGCCGCAGATGTCGACGCCGCTGCACGCGCCGCAATTCAGCTGCCCGCCGCAGCCGTCGCCGGCGGGGCCGCAGTTGAAGCCGAGATCGCCGCACGTCTTCGGCGTGCAGGGGGGCACGCCGCACACGCTGGGGGTGCCGCCGCCGCCGCACGAGCCGGTCGTGCACGTGCCGCAGTCGAGGAGGCCGCCGCAGCCGTCGCCGATCGGGCCGCAGGTGGCGCCGGACTTCTGGCACGTCGTCTCGCCCTGGCACTTGTTGCCGACGGAGCCCGCGTCGGGTGGCGTGAACGCCGGCCCCGCGTCGAGCTGGCCCGCCGGCGGCAGAACGATGTTGCCGCCTTCATCGACGCCACCTTCCGACGGATCCGGGCCGAACGTCGACGTGAAGCCAGGCCCCGGCGTCCCGGTGTTGCAGGCCGCAGCGGTCGAAGCGATGACGATCGTCGCGGATGCGACGAGGAGCAAGGCGCGGATCGAGAACATGGCTTCCCTCGTACGAGGGCGGGGCGATTCCTCCCCCGACAGAGGCCCCCTCGCTTCCCGCGGACGCCTCATCGATCCGATCCGCGCCAAGGTCAAGCGAGAACGCCGGACCGTACGGACGGACAAAACGCCCCTGGCACGGCCTAGGACGGCGCGCCCTTGGCCTTGGCGAGCGCCTTGCGGTACTCGCTGGCGACGCGGCCGGTGACGATCTGCTGCGGCAGCATCCGCGTCAGCACCGCGCCGACGCGGTACATGAGCCCGGGCACGTGCAGGTATTTGCGCTGCCGGAACGCCGAGAGGCCCTCGCGCGCGACGTCGTCGACCGGCGCGAGCCAGCCGCGGAGCCCGTCGAAGCGGTTGCCCGCGGTCATGTCGGTGGCGATGCCGCCGGGGGCGTAGGTGGTGACCGAGACGTTCTTGCCTTCGAGCTCGTGGAAGAGGCCGCAGCCGAAGTTGATGAGGAACGCTTTGGATGCAGAATACACGGTTTGGTACGGCACCGGCTGCAGTCCGCCCATGCTCGACACGATCATGACTCCGCCCCCCTCGCCCTGCTTCTGCAGGTACGGCAGGAGGCGCGTCGTCATACGGACGACGCTCGTGACGTTGGTGTGGAGCAGGCGCTGGAAGTCCTCCCACGCGAGCTCGTGGTAGTCGCCGAAGTGGGTGACGCCGGCGTTCAGCACCGCGCCGTAGATGGGGCGCTCGCCGGTCACGCGATCGATGAGCCGGTCGACGTCCTCGAGCTTGCACATGTCGGCGGCGACGACCTCGACCTTCACCCCGGCGCGCTTCTCGAGGTCCGCCTTCAGGGCCTCCAGCTTGTCGGCGCGGCGCGCGGAGACGACGAGGTTCGCCCCGTGCACCACGGCGAGCTGCTCGGCCATCTCCTTGCCGAGCCCCGAGGACGCCCCCGTAACGAGGACCCACTGGTTGCGGAAATCCATCGGTTTCATGGTCAGGCGAGCTCCTTCGTGTAGAGGCGGTAGCGCTTGTAGACCTGGCTGCCGAGGAGGCGAATGCCGGCGTTGACCGGCCCGTTGTCCTCGAGCGTCCACGAGAGCTCGCCCTCGGTCATGCCGATGCGCCGCCCTGCGTCGTTCAGCTCCGCGTAGAGGTACGCCGAGAGGCCCGCGTACTTGCGGACGTGGCGCCACTTCTTGCGGATGCCGAGGATGAACATGCGGCCGCTCTTCGGCCCCTTCACCTTCAGGCGCCAGAGCAGCTTGGGCAGGCCGAGCGGGAAGAGCTTGCCGTGCAGATCAGCGATGAGCTCGTTCAGGTTGGGCAGCGCGACGGCGACCGCCGCGGGCTCGCCGTCGATCGACACGATGCGCGTGATGTCGGGGATGAGCACGAGCTTGAAGTCCTGCGCCATCTTGCGGACCTCGTTCTTCGTCGCCGGGACGAAGCCCCAGTTGTCGCTCCATGCGTCGTTGAAGACGTCGACGATGATCTCGACGTCGCGCTCCATGTCCTTCATCGACACCGGCCGCGACGTGAGCTCCGGCAGCGCCGCGATCTCCCCGTGCGCCTTGCGCGTGCGGGTGTTGAGATCGCTGACCGTGTACTTCCAGGCGTAGAAATCCTTCTCCTTCGTGTAACCCGCTTGCTCGATGAGGCCGCTCTGGTAGGGGCGGTGGTGCGGCATGAGGAAGTACGGGGGCGTGCCGAAGCCGTCGACGAGGACGCCGAGCTCCTCGTTGATGTTGAGGGAGAGGGGGCCGCGGATCTTCGTCATCCCCTTGGCCTTCAGCCACGCCTCGGCCGACGCGAGGAGATCCTTGGCGACCTCCGCGTCGTCGATCGTGTCGAGGAAGCCGAAGAAGCCGGTCTTGTCCTTGTACCTATCGAGGTGCCCGTGATCGAGCTGCGCCGTGATGCGACCGACGCAGCGGCCGTCCTTGTATGCGGTGAAGGTCGTCCCCTCGCCGTGCTCGAAGAAGGGGTTCTTCTTGGGGCTGAGGCGGTCTTTGAGATCCTGGTCGAGCGCGCGGACGAAGTTCGGATCGCCGCGGTAGACGAGGTCCACCACGTCGAGGAAATCCTTCAACTTTGCGCCCATCTTCGTCTCACGGATCTCCGTCATGGCGGGAGCCGTACCCCGCCGGAGGCGCCTGGTCAACGGGACGCATCCCGCCGGCGTTGGTAGGCTCGCCGCGATGCTCCGTCGTTCGACCAAGCTCGTGGTCCTCGTCGCATGCGCCGTTTGGTGCTCTGCGTGCGGGCTCGTGCTGGCCCTGTCGGACGTCGGTTAGGCGGGAGTCGCGGACGGTGGGGGTCCGGCGGACACGGGAGGCACGGACGGCAAAGAGCCGGCGGACGCGGTCGCGGACGCAGGGGAGGCGGCGACGGGTCGCTTCTGCGCGACGGTCGACGCGATGTGGTGCGACGACTTCGACGATCCCGACCCGACCATGCAGCTGTCCCTCCGTTTTCGCGGCACGTTTCTGGAGGGGGGCGCACCAAGATCGACGGCGATCGCTCGAGCCGGGTTCGGGGCGGGAAGGATCTTCGAGCTGGTGGCCAACGCGACCTCGTTCGAATTCGATGGGCCCGGTAACTCCGTCGCTGCGGTCCCGGTCAAGCCGTTCGACGGGCAGTGGCACGACGTCCACGTCACGGCGAGCCCGGCGACCGGCGACTTCACGCTGACGATCGATGGCAAACCGGGCACGGGCAGCGCGAGCCCGGCGCCGGGGCCCTTCACGCCGAAGCTCGTAGTCGGGCTCTACTTCCTCCAGCCTCCTGCGAGCGCAACCAGCCTACGCTTCGACGACGTGGTGTTCGACTACCGCTGATCTCGTCACGGAACACTGCCAACTTCATGAAGTTGGCCGGCGGCTTCCTTCGCCTGCATCCTGCCGCCGTGCACGCCCCGACTCGTCGTTGCCGGCTCGCTGAGGCCCCTTTTGCGCTCGCGCTCGCCGCGCTCACCCTGAGCGCCTGCGGTGGCGCACACCCGAAGCCGGCCGCCGTCGCTGCATCTGCACCGATGCCGCCCCCCGCCCCTGCGCTGGTGGCCGAGCTCCCTGTGCCACCAACACCCGGGCTCTGGCACTTCGAGTGGCTGTCCCCGGACGGACGGCGCGCGCTGCTTCGCCGCATCGACGGCGGCGCGCGGTCGAGCTTCGACGCGCGCGTCGTCGACGTCGACAGCGGGGAAGAGGTGGACGAGGCGGCGCTCGAAGAGCTCGCGAAGCTGCCGACCACCACGATCGGCAAGCCCGCCGTCGACCTGCGCCAGCTCGACGCGCTCTTCGCGGCGCCGGCGTTCGGCGAGGACCTCGTGCGCGGCGCGCAGCTGGCGTACGCGTTCCCGTTCGGCTCGTGCGGGCGCTTCTCCGCCGCGCCGAAGGGGCGGGCGATCGCGTTCAACGCGGGCGACTGGCTGTACGTCGCCGACGAGCACGGGCAGGTGAAGAAGCGCGTCGCCGACGTCGCGGCCTACGATCCGCGCTTCACGCCGGACGGGAAGAACCTCCTCTTCCGTCGCGCGACCGGGAAGATCGATCGCGTTCTGACCGGCTACGAGCTCTTCGTCGTCCCCGCCGATCTGTCGGCGCCCGCGCGCGCGCTGGCGGGCACGGCGGGGGTCCACGACAGCGTGGTCGTCGACGAGGCGAGCAAGTTCGCGATCGCCGTCGTCTCGCACGAGCCGCAGGTGAAGACCTGCGCGCTCTCGGTGTCGTTGCGCCCGCCGTTCGCGGTGAAGCGCCTCGGCTGCCTCGACGGCGGGGAGCTGCTCGTCGAGTCGATCCTCTCCCCGCACGGCCGCTGGGTCACCGCGGTGACGACGCCGCGCGAGAAGGTCGCTGGGCAGCGGCGCACGTTCCGGCTCCGCGTGGTGTCGCTCGACAACGGCAAGGTGCTCCTCGACGAGCCGGCGCAGCCGGGGCTGAACGTCCGCGCCATCAGCGACGCCGGCGTCCTCGTTCAGAGTCGCTTCGGCGAGACGGTGGTGATCGACGTGCCCGGGAGGATCCGGCGCGTCCGCACGATGGACGTCGGCCACCGCGCGTACTTCCGCAGCGCGAGCGAGCTCGTCTTCGTACGAGGCGCGACCGTGGCCGTCCTCGACGTCGGCATGCGCCGCCCAACCGCCGCGCCGCGCTGACCCCTACTTCTTCAGCGCCGTGTAGAACGCCGCTTCGCGACGGCGGATGCGCAGGAGGAGCTGCCCGTCCTTCGACGCTTCCTGAAGCTGCTGCGACGTCGGCTCGAGCGCGCCGTCGACCTCGACGATGATGTCCCCCGCCTTGATGCCCGCGCGATCGGCGGCCGAGCCCGGCGCGACGTTCGTGACGACCGGCATCGCCTTGGCCGCCAGCCCGAGCTGCTGCGCCTGCTGCGGGCTCAGATCGCGCACGCTCATCCCGAGGCCGGGGTGCGGCACGCCTTGCTGCTGCACCGGGAGCTGCGGGATCGGCGGCTCCGGGCGCGCCGTGAGGGTGATGCTCGAAGAGTAGTGCTTGGCGTCCCGGACGATCTCGAGCGGGATGGTTTGGCCGACGTCGTGCTGGAGCACCTCGCGAATGAGCTCGCGGCCGTCGTGCACGGTCTTGCCGGCGACCGAGGCGATCACGTCGCCGGGCCTCATGTTCGCCTTCGCCGCCGGCCCGCCGTCGTTGACGAGGTTCACGAGCGCGCCGGCGCGCGGATCGAGCTTCATCGCCGACGCGAGCTCGGGGGTGAGATCCTGGATGCCGACGCCGATCCACGCGCGCTCGACGTGCCCCGTCTTCAGGATCTGCTCGGTCGCGCGGCGCGCGATCGACGACGGCACGGCGAAGCCGATGCCGCTGCCGCGCCCGACGATCATCGTGTTGATGCCGAGGACGCGCCCGTCGAGATCGCAGAGCGGGCCGCCGGAGTTGCCGGGGTTGATGCTCGCGTCCGTCTGCAGGTAGTCCTCGATCGCGTTCATGCCGAGGCCCCCGCGCCCCTTTGCGCTGAGCACGCCGGTCGTCACGGTGTAGCCGAGCCCGAACGGCGAGCCGATGGCGACGACCCACTCACCCACACGCGCGGCCTCGGAGTCGGCAAATTTCGCCGCGACGAGGCCGGTGGCGTCGACCTTGATGACCGCGAGATCCGTGGCCGGATCGCGGCCGACGAGCTTCGCGGGGAGGAACCGGCCGTCGCGCAGGTGCACGTTGATCGTGAGCGCGTCGTCGATGACGTGGTTGTTCGTGAGGATCGCGCCGTCGGGCGTGAAGACGACGCCCGAGCCGGTGCCGCGCGCGACCGGCGAGTCGCCGTTGCCGCGGCCGAAGAGGCGCGTCGCGTTGTCGGCGTTCTCGTTGCGGCTCGTCACGTCGATCTGGACGACGCTCGGGCTGACGCGCTCTGCCACGCTCGAGAAGGCGTCGGAGAGGCGCCGCGCCTCGGCCTGCGAGGCCTGCAGCTGAGCGGGTGAGGGCGCGGTCGTGGCCGCGGCCACGTGACCGGGCGCCGGCTGGGCCTGCGCGACGGCGCTCGACAGGCCGAACGCCAAACCGACGAACAGCCGAACGAATACGGGGGAAGACGACATGAACGGGCTCCTCTCAGCGAGGCGAACATCTCGGATGCACGAAGCATTCCGAGCAAGCAGGGATCAGCGTGGACCCCGATGGTTGGACGCGCAAGCGTGAAGAGCGTTGCAAATGCGCGAGCAGGCGAGGCGCGTCGGGGGTTCGGCGCGAATCAGCGCGAAGTGATGAGCTTCGTGACGACCCTCGACCACGGGCGCGCGCCCATCGAGCGGGTCGCCTCGTAGAGCGGCGTCCCCGGCGCGGTCAGATCGGTCAGCTCCATCGTCGTCGCGCCGCGCGATGCGGCGACGCGCGCCGAGAAGCCGACGAGCGCCGGGACGAGGAGCGACGGATCCATGGCCGGATCGATGGCGAAGCGGCCGAGGATGCCGCGCTTCGCCGGTAAGAACGGCGGGTCGAGGGCCATGACCGCGAGGCTCACCGCGGCGCGCACGGCGCCTTGCTCGTCGACGCCGACGACCTCGGTCGGATCGGCGCCGGTCGCCGCGACGTGCGCGAGGTGCGCCGAGATGGCGCCCACGATCGTCGCGTCCACGGCGCGCGGCCGATCGAAGCGGACGTCGCCGGCGGCGCGGCGGCGCGCGGCCAGCGTCGCGTCGAGCATGGCCACGGCGAGCGCGTCGCGCGGCTCTGCGAGGCGCGCGTGGTAGCCGCGCTTCGCCGACGCGCCGCCGTGTGAGACCGCGTCCTCGACGGCGATGCGCGTGCTGTGCGCGATGGGGACGTAGCCCACCTTCGCGTAGAAGGAGTGCGCCGGGTTCGGCTCGAGCACCTCGGCGGCGAGGACGGTGGGCCCGCCGCGCGAGAGCGTGGACGCGGAGCGCGCGAGCGTGTCGAGCAGCGCGCGGCCGGCGCCGCCCCTCCGCGCGACGCTGGCCACGATGAGCGAGCGGACCTCGCACGTGTTCGGCGTCGACGCGTCGACGCCGTGCCGCTCGAACCAGCCCTCGACCTGCCCTGTGAGCTCGGCGCCCGCGACGGCGACCAGGTGGATGTGGCGCCCGAGGATCGGGTGCCCGCCGCGGACGCGCGCGTCCTCTTCGAGGCGTTGCGCGAGGGCGTCGTAGACGCGCAGCTCCTTCGAGCCGGCGTACCCGCCCCATGCCTCGTGCGCGTCCCACAGCTCGCGCCACAACGACGCGACCACGCGCCCCTCGCCCGGGCGGGCGGCGCGCACGACCAGATCGGCCTCGCTCATCCGGGCGGCCATGGCTCCCCTGCGCCCGCGGGCAGCTCCAGGAACACGTGCTCGAGCGTCAGGCCGTGCGCCGGCGCGGTGATGCCGGCCTCGCCGCGCACCCTCGACGCGAGCGCGCGCGCGACGGTCCCCTCGGCGAGGTGCCCGCGCGCGACGTCCATGAGCGTTCCGGCGACGATCCTGACCATGTTGTACAGAAACGCGTTCCCCTCGATGACGATGCCGACGATGCGCCCTCCCGCCTCGGGCTCCACGGCGCAGCGGGTCACCGTTCGAACGGTATCGTTTCTCGCGTCGTGCGACGAGCGAAACGCCGCGAAGTCGTGGGTGCCGACGACGGCCTGCGCCTCACGCGCCAGCTTGTCCTGGTCGATGTCCCACCCGAGCCTCCACGCGCGATCGCGCAGCAGCGGGTCACGGATGCGGTCGAGAAGGACGCGGTAGCGGTAGCGCTTTCCTTTGGCGCTGAAGCGCGGGTTGAATCCCTCGGGAACGGCGCACGCCCAGCGCACGCAGGCGTCGTCGGGCATGTGCTGGTTCAGCGCGAGCACCCAGCCGCGCGCGGGGATGGTAAGGGACGCGTCGAACGCCGCGAGCTGCCCCTCGGCGTGAACGCCGGCGTCGGTGCGGCTCACCCCGCGTGGCAAGGACGCCTTCGGATCGAGCTTCGTGATCGCGCCGGTGAGCGCGTCGCACACCGTGCGGCCGTCACGCTGCGGCGCCCAGCCGTTGAAGGCGGTCCCGTCGTAGGCGACGCCCACGAGCACGCCGAAACGCTCGCCCGCGCCCACCGCTCAGCCCCCTTCGTCGGCGTCGCCAGAAACGGAAGCGGAGTCGTTCGCGTCGTCGGAGGCGTCATCCCTCCCGGCGTCGGCGTGGTCGGGCGTACCGTCGAGCAGCGGCGGCGTGGCCGCGCACTTCAGGCCGCTGCAGAGGCCGGAGAGGCAGTCCCCGCTCTTCAAGCAGTCCTCGCCGAGCGGCCGACGCGTCTCCGAGCATGCGACGACGGCGACCGCGCAGGCGAGCGCCACCGCCGCCCCTCGACGCCGGCGCCCGGAGATCATGGCTCAGCCCGCCTTCGCGTCGCCCACGTCGCCGCCGGTGTCCTTCGGCGCGTCGACGGGCGAGTCCAGCGGCGAATCGACGGGCGCGTCGACGGCGCCTGCGTCTCCGTCCGAGCCCCCGTCGACCACGCCGGCCTCTCCGTCGACGCCGGTGTCGATCGGGACGGCGCCATCGTTGTCGGGGCCGCATCCGGCCGCCGCGTCGGAGCAGTCGGGGGTCTGACCGTCCACGCATGCGCCGACGGTGACGCCGAGCGCGCACGTCACCGCCACGGCGGCGAGGATCAGGATGCGGCGTGCGCTCGGGCTCACGGCGGGGGGCTCACTTGAGGACGGTTCTTCACTTGCCGCCCGGAACGAAGTTCACGGGCACGTTGATGTCGGCGCAGCCGCCCTTGGGCGCGGGGAACTGACCGGTCTGCCGGAACTTGTTGGCGACGCACTGGGCAACCGCCGGCGAGCCCATGTCGTTGCTGGCCACCGACGCCGAGCAGACCTGCCCGTTCGACGCGAGGCGCACGCTGATGGTGATCTTGCCCTTGAGCGTCGAGTCGTTGGCGAGCGCCGAGTCGTAGCAAGCGTGGGCCTGCTTCGCCCGGAACGCGAGCGCGCTCTCGAGATCGCCTGCCGTGACGCCGTTGCACTTGGCCGCGTTGCAGACCGGACCGGTGCCGCCGCTACTGGACATCATCCTGGTCCCGGTGTCGGGACCGGCATCGATGATCGGAGGCGGCGGCGGGACGTCGTCGTCGATGTTGTTGCGCACCTGGGTGGGCGCGTTGGCGTCCGGCGCATGGATGACGATCGTCTGCGGCTTGTCGCCGCTCGAGCGCCAGAACCAGAGGCCGACCATTCCTCCGAGGAGGAGAATGGCGACGACGGCGTACTTCCCATTCCCGCCGCCCATGGGCGGGGGTGTGATCGAGTTCATCTTCGATACGTCGCTTTCCCCTGCAGTTTCGGACCCCAGTATACAGACTGCAGGGTGGAGGAAGGCAAGCTCGCGGATCGGGCCTGCGGATTTGCGACTCAGGGCCGACGATCGCCTGCATTTTCCGGGAGCGCGTAGAGGCTGAGGCAGGTGTCCCCGTACCGGCGGGTCTCGTCGCGCACCAGGCCGGCGATCTCCGGACCTCCCTCGTCGTGGTCGCCTTCTTCCTTCCCCTCCTTCCCCGCGCGGGCCTCTCCACGTGCGGGCGCGTGCTCGAGCACGAGCAGCGCGCCAGGCCCGAGGGCGCCACCGGCGACGACCCGCTCGACCGCGCGGAGGGCGGTTCCGTCCACCACGTCGGCGTAGGGGGGATCGACGAAGACGAGATCGAAGCCGCCCCGCTCGAGCTGAACGGCCGCACGTTCCACGGCAGACGCGACCACGTCGACGCGCCCTTCGACCTTGAGCGCGGCCACGTTGGCGCGAAGCGCCGCAAGTGCATCGCGCCCCCTTTCCACCACCGTCGCCCGCGCTGCGCCGCGCGACAGGGCCTCCAGCGCCAGGGCGCCGGTCCCCGCGTAGAGGTCGAGGACCCGGGCCCCTTCGAGCGTCGCGCGCGCCGCGAGGATCGAGAAAAGAGCCTCGCGCACACGGTCGGACGTCGGCCGGGTGGCCTGCCCGCGGGGGGCCACGAGGGCGCGCGAGCGATGAATCCCGCCGGTGATTCGCATGCCGAAGGGTTCGCCTACCACATCGGGGCACGCAGGACCTTTTGATCAGACCCAGCTTCACGCGTTACGCTCCCTCCCGACATGTCTCTTCCGCGCCTGCTCGGGTTTGCCCTTGCGCTGCTCTCCTTCGTGGCGACGTTCGCGGTCGCACGCGACGCTCGCTGCGATCCAGCGGGGCCGCGCGCCTACCCGCTCTATGTCCTCGCCGTCGACACCGACGACGCCGACGATCAGAGCGAGGCGCTGACCGGCGCGCTCCGTTCGCGTGTTCGCGGAGCCCAGGGATGGAGCCTCGCCGAGACGACCCTGACGCTCAGCATGCTCACGGCGGCGCTGAAGTGCCCGAAGGTCCCCGACGCCGCCTGCCTCGTGAAGATCGGCGACCAGCTCAAGGCCGATCGCTTCGTGTGGGGGACGCTCCAGAAGGCGCCCGGCAACATGGTCAAGGTGGACCTGCACCTCTGGGCGCGCGGCAAGGCCGAGATCACTGCGGGTGACACGTACACGGAGAACCTGAAGGACCAGAACGACGAGCGGCTCCAGCGCGTCGCGCAGCGCTTGTTCGACAGGCTCACGGGCTCCGCTTCGGCGGGCTCGCTCGTCGTGCGCGCCGGCGACGCCGGCGGCGTCGTCCTCGTGGACGGCCAGCGCCGCGCGGCCCTCGACAAGGGCGAAGCCACGTTCGATCTCCCCGCCGGCACGCACGCCGTCGAGGTCCGCGTGCAGGGCTACGCGCCGTCGAAGGATTCGGTAACCATCGCAGCCGGCAAGGAGTCGCGCCTCACCGTGAGCCTCGTCGCCGAAGGGGCGACGCCGGGCGAGACGACCCCGAGCGTGGGGCCGAGCGGTCGCAAAGTGGCCGGGTGGGCAGCGGTCGGCGTTGGCGCAGCGCTGCTCATCGCCGGCGGCGTCGAAGGCATCGTCTACCTCGGCAAGAAGAGCGACCAGGACAACGTCGACAAGAGCCTCTTCGGCGGCAGCGACGTCTGCAACCCGATCCTCCCCGACCCCAAGGACCCGCGCTACGCCGCGGCGAAGCAGACGACCTCGGAAGCGTGCACGCGCAGCCAGGACGCGAAGAAGGTGAGCACGCTGGCGTTCGTCTTCGGCGCAGCGGGCGCCGTCGCGACGGCGGTTGGGCTCTACCTCGTCTTGACCGACGGGGGCAGCTCGGAGAAGTCGGGACCGAAGTTCGAGGATCGCACGAAGAGCGCGGGGCCGAAGATGCGGCTGGTGCCGGAGATCTCGCCGGTGGCGCAAGGTCTGCTGCTCCAGGGCACCTTCTAAATAACCAACGAACGTTCGTTGTTGGTACGACCGTTTGACAAACGAACGTTCGGTATTATGTTGGGGGTATGCTCGAAGCGCCGCTACGCCTCCCCAACGGCACCGTGCTCCGTCACCGCATCGCCAAGGCGGCGATGGAGGAAGCACTCGCCGACCCCCGACAAGACCCGACCGCCGAGCTCGCGCGCCTCTACCGCGGCTGGGCCGACGGCGGCGCGGCCCTCCTGATCACCGGCCACGTCCTCGTCGACCGCGCCGCGCGCGCCCGACCCCGCGACGTGGTCCTCGAGGACGAGCGGGCGCTCGACAGGTTGAGCGCCTGGGCGGACGCCGCGCGCAGCGGCGGCGCCGAGGTGTGGATGCAGCTCAATCACGCCGGCCGCCAGACGCCACGCCACGTGGCGGCCGTCCCGGTCGCGCCGTCCGCCGTGCCTGCCGTGAAGATGCTCGCGAGCTTCGGACGCCCGCGAGCCCTCCGCGAGGAGGAGATCCACGACATCATCGCGCGCTTCGCCCGCGCGGCCGTCATCGCGGAGCGAGCAGGTTTCACTGGCGTCCAGGTCCACGCGGCCCACGGCTATCTCCTCAGCCAGTTTCTTTCACCGCTCACCAATCTCCGCGACGACGCGTGGGGCGGCACGATCGAGAACCGGGCACGCCTCCTCCTCGAGACCGTCCGCGCCGTCCGGCGCGCGCTCAAGAAGACCACCGCGGTCGCCGTGAAGCTCAACAGCGGGGACTTCCAGCGCGGCGGCTTCGACGAGCACGACTTCCGCCAGGTGGTGCGCTTGCTCGACGCCGAGGGGATCGACCTGCTCGAGATCTCGGGCGGTAACTACGAATCTCCTGCGCTCTTCAAGGGGACGGGCGCGGCCGCGAGCCCGCGCGAGGCCTATTTCCTCGAGTTCGCGCGCGCCGTGCGGGAGCTCACGAAGGTCCCGATCATGGTCACCGGCGGATTTCGCTCGCGGGCCGCCATGGAGCAGGCGCTGGCCGAAGGCGCCGTCGACGTCATCGGCCTGGCGCGACCGCTCGCGCTCGAGCCCGATCTCCCGCGACGGCTGCTCGACGGCACGGCGGAGCGGTCCACCGTAACGACCAAGGACGTCTTCGTGAAATCGCTGAGCGTGGTCGCCGACGGCGCGTGGTCGTGGATGCAGATCCGGCGAATGGCGCACGGCGACGCCCCCGATCCTGGGCTCTCGACGTGGACCTCGCTCCTCTACTATCTCTTCTTCGACTTGTTCCTCTCGAAGACCAGCATCATGCGAATGGGGGCGGCGTGAAGCGCGCAGCTCGCGAAGAGGCGCCTCGCCGCGACTTGCGCGTCGTCCGCGGCGAAGAAACCCATGCGCGCATCCTCCGGACCGCGGTGGACGTCGCGTCGACCGAAGGCCTCGAGGGGCTCACCATCGGCCACCTCGCGTCGGCGCTCGGCGTCAGCAAGGCCGGGCTCTTCGCACACTTCGGCTCCAAAGAAGCGCTGCAGCTCGCGACGGTCGAAGCGGCACGCGGGATCTACTTCTCGGCGATCGTCGAGCCGGCGCTGGGCGCCGCCGAGGGGCTCCCGCGCCTGCGACGCCTGTGCGAGGCGTGGCTCGACTACGTCGAGCAGGAGACGTTCCGCGGCGGCTGCTTCTTCGCCTCGGCGTCGGCAGAATTCGACTCGCGGCCGGGCAAGGTGCGCGATCTCGTCGCCCAGACGATGCGGGAGTGGCTGGATTTTCTCGAGAGCGCCATCGCCGACGCCGTGCGCCTGGGCCACGTCCGCAAGGACGTCGACCCCGCGCAGCTCGCCTTCGAGCTCAACGCCCTGGAGATGGCCGGCAACTGGGCCAAGCAGCTCCTCCTCGATCACGCCGCGATCAAGCGCGCCCGCATCGCAGTCCTGAACCGACTGGAAGCCATCACCCTGGTGAGGTGAGCCTCCTACCCAGCGATGTCCCGCAGCGAGTAGCGCCCGGGCGCCTTGCCGCGGAGAAACGCCGCTGCGACGACCGCGCCGTGCGCGAAGAGATCGCGGCTCGACGCCTTGTGCACGAGCTCGATCCGCTCACCCGCGCCGAAGAGGGAGACGGTGTGATCGCCGATGACGTCGCCGCCACGGACGGCGTGGACACCGATCTCCGACGACGGGCGCGGCCCCGGTCGACCGTGGCGTCCGTGCACGAGGTTGGCGCCGTCCGCGCGCGCGTCTTTCGCGATCTGGGCCAGGCGGACGGCGGTACCGCTCGGCGCGTCCACCTTCTGCCGGTGGTGCACCTCGACCACTTCGACGTCGTACGTCGGGCCCAGCATCTCGATCGCGCGTCGCACGAGGACGCCGAGGACGTGGACACCGAGGCTCATGTTCGGCTCCCAGAGGATCGCCGCGCGCTGGGACGCGTCGTCGAGCGCGCACGTCGCCGGCTCGTCCAGGCCCGTCGTGCCGCTCACGAGCGCGAAGCCCGCGCGCGCCGCCGTCTCGGCTGCAAGTCGCGTCCCGGCAGGCGTCGAAAAGTCGATGCACACCTCGACCTTCGCGCGCGCGAGCGCCTCGATCGCGTCGGTCACCGAGACGCCTATGCCGCCGAGGCCCGCAAGCTCGCCGACGTCGCGGCCGACGTCCGACGCGCCGACGGCGCAAACGATCTCCATCCCCGCTTCGCGCGCGAGGCGCACGACCGCGCGGCCCATGCGACCGCTCGCGCCCACGACGCCGAGCCGCAGGCCAGCCGCGCTCATCCCTCGTGCCCAGCCAGCAGCGCCGTGAGCGCCCTCTTCGTCGCCTCGCCGGCGGGCACCAGCGGCCCGCGCACCGCGTCGCTCATCATGCCGCGCATCGCGAGCGCCGCCTTCGCTGGGCCGGGGTTCGCCTCGAGGAACATCGCCTCGTGCACCGGCACCAGATCGAAGTGCGCCTTGCGCGCCTCCTCGTTCTTGCCCTCGAGGGCGAGCCGGGTGGCGCGCGACACCGCGCGCGGCAGGACGTTGGACGTGACGCTGATGACCCCGCGCGCGCCCACCGCGACCATCGCCAAAGTGAGCGCGTCGTCGCCCGAGAGCACCGTGACGCGCGCGCCAAGGCGGCGCACGATCTCCTGCGCGCGGAGCACGTTCCCCGTCGCCTCCTTCATGCCGACCACGTTGGGGGCGCTCTCGACGATACGCACGAACGTGTCGCACGACAGATCGATCCCGGTGCGGCCGGGGATGTTGTAGAGGACGACCGGGCATTTGACGGCCGCCGCGATGGTGACGAAGTGGCTGTGGAGCCCGTCCTGCGTCGGCTTGTTGTAGTAGGGCACGACGACCATCACCGCGTCAGCGCCGGCGCGTTCGGCGTCCTGCGACAGCTCGATCGCCGTCTGCGTGGAGTTCGAGCCCGTGCCCGCGATCACCTGCACCCGCCCGGCGGCGCGCTTCACAACGCGGCGGACGATCTCCTTGTGCTCTTCGTGGGTGATCGTGGGGCTCTCGCCGGTGGTCCCGCAGGGAACCAGCCCGGTGATGCCGCCGGCGACCTGCGCGTCGACGAGGGCGTCGAGCGCCGGCCAGTCGATCGCGTGCGGCGCCGCCGCGAGGAAGGGGGTGACGATCGCGGTGTACGTTCCGCCGAGGGTGATGCCCATGCGCCTTTCTTAGAGCGTTTGACCGGAACGGGCAAACGCTCGGACGCGACCAAACCAGGAGCATTGAGCAACCCTCCCATCGGACGACGGTTGCTCAGCCGAAGACGCGGCGCAAATCCTCTTCCTGGAGCTCGGCGAAAAAGTTGTCGCGCGCGCAGACGTCGTCCAGCCACGCCAGGTCGGCCCCCTCGATGATCCCGGTCTCGACCAGGTGCCCCAGGTGCCGCAGCCGGCGGGTGTGCGCGCGGATGCGGGCCTCGGCGTAGCCCATCGCCGTTCCCGTCTTCAGGATGAAGCTCCAGTCGCTGGACTGCAGCAGCAGGAGCTCGCGGATCGCCTGGTCGAGCGCCCTGCCGCGCACGCCTTCCGCGTCGCGGAATCTGCTCACGAGCGAGCTCGTGTAGCGCGTCGCGTGGTGCACGTGCCGCCACGACCACGCCGCCTCCGGGCTCACCCACACCTGACCGTACCCGCCGGCGCCCCACGACGACGCGCTCGGCGTCGCCTCCACCGTCACCGGGTGCCGCTCGAGGTAGTCCTTCAGCGTGATCGCTTCGACCTCGCCGTTGGTGTTCGGTAGCTGGCGGAAGAGCGCCTCGAGGAACATCGGCCCCTCGAACCACCAGTGGCCGTACAGCTCCGCGTCGTACGGTGAGACGACGATCGGCGGCGTCTGCATCGTGCTCGCCAGGTGGCGGATCTGCGCGGCGCGGTTGAAGACGAAATTGCCGGCGTGCTCCGTCGCCTTCTGGCGCGCGATGCCGGGCTGGTAAGGCTCCTTCTCGATGTCCTTGCCGGTGATCCGGAAGTACTTGAGGCCGGTCATGAGACGGGCGCCGTCGTCGCCGACCTCGCCCATGAGCTCGCTGACGGGCAGGTCGAAGCCGATGTCCCGGTAAAAATCGCGGTAGAAGGCGTCGCCTGGGTAGCCCTCGTCGCGCGACCACACCTGCCGGCTCGACTCGGCGTCGCGCCCGAAGAACGAGACGCCGTTCGGGCTGACGATGGGCGCGTGGACGCCGAAGGGCGGGCTCGGCGTGGCGTCCGTGATGCCGTGCGAGTCGACGAGCGTGTAGCGGATGCCCGCGTCCGCGATCTCGCGATCGAAGCTCGGGTGGTACGCGCACTCGGCGAGCCAGGCGCCGATCGGCCGGCGCCCCACGATGCGCTCGAAGCCCGTGACGCCGAGCTCGAGCTGCGGGCGGATCCCCTCGCCCACGGGGAGCATGCCGGGCAAGTAGCAGTGGGTCGCCGAGCACGTGAGCAGCTCGAGGCGCCCCGCGTCCCAGTGGCTCACGAGGCCGGCGAGGACGTCGCCGCCGTGCCGCTCGTACACCGCGCGCATGCGCGCGAGCTCTTCGACGTAGAACCGCGCCACCGGGCCGAAGCGCGCGTCGTCCGCGAGGCGGATCGCTTCTTTCGCCGCGAGTCGCTCCACCCGCCCGAGGTGATCGCGAAAGCGCGCGTCGAGGAGCGCGTCCTTCATCATCGCGGCGAGCGGCGGCGTCACGCTCATCGTGACCGCGAACGGAACCTCGTCCTCCGCAAGCCGGTCGAACGCATCGAGGAGCGGTAAATAGCACTCGATCAGCCCCTCGAAGTACCAGCGCTCCTCGAGGTGCCGCGCGTTCTCCGGGTGCCGTACGAACGGCAGGTGCGCGTGCAGCACCAGCGCGAAGTAACCCAAGGCCATTCGCGGAGCGTGGTCGCCGTTCGGCGACGCGGTGTCAAGGAGACGCGCGGCGCGCTCGCGGTCCGGCGTCGGGGGCGAGGAAGTCAGGGATTGTGGACGTCGCCTTGCGCCGCGCCCACGTGGCAGCCGCCCGTGCTGCAGCCGCCGCCACCGATCGTGGCGGTCATGCCGGTCGCCGAACCCGGCCCGCGCACGCCAACCTTGTAGGGGCCGCCAGCGAGGTTCGTCCCGAGCACGTAAAAGTACCCGTTCGTCTCCGTGTACGCCTTGGCCACCTCGGCGTTGGCGCCGTCGACGACGCGCACCTCGACCTGGTTGGCCGCGGCGCCGGCGGCGTTCTTCACGTAGCCGCCGATGGTGAACTCCTTGCCCGCCGCGGCGCCGCCCGGGGTGTGGCAGCTCAGGCAGTCCTTCTTCGGGGGCAAATTGTTGGCGGTGCCGTGGCTCGCGCTCGTCGCCTGCTGCCCGGGCGTCGCCACGTAGTTGCCGGCGGTCTTGAACGCGTCGGGGACCACGCCGCTCGAGCCGCTGTCCTTGCCGGCGTCGACGCCGCTCGAACCGCCGCTACTGCCGCTCGTCCCGCTCGAACCGCCGCTGGTGCCGCTCGTCCCGCTGGTGCCGCTCGTCCCGCTGCTCGCGCCTCCGCTCGTCGCGCCCCTGCTCGCGCCGACGTGCGGGGTCCTGTCGGAGAGCTCATAGGCCCCTGGATCGGGGGCGCTGCACGCTGCGGTCAGGAGGCCGCACCCCAAGCCCGCGAGCAGAACCTTCGTGAGCGCGTTGAATCCCATGCAGCCTCCAGGACTTACGATAACTGGTCGAGCGCACCGCAGATGCGTCCTCGCGGCGGCCGCAGAGTCCGTGGTGCAGATCTCAGCAAAGGTTGCGCCGCCCGGCAAGACGCCCCCGTGCCGGCGATCCACTGGCTCACGATTCCCTGGTGAAGGAGAGATCCGCTTTACAAAACCGAAGTCCTCCATATACTCCCGCGTCCCCAGGTCGCAGGAGCAATCCAAACCCTGGTTACCTCTCCGGATTCGTTGCACTTTCCCCCGCCGTCACCTGCCCGCCCGGCCCTTTGGCTCGACGCGCGGAGCGGCTCGCAAGAGGGTTTCCCATGTACGCGGTGATCAAAACGGGCGGCAAACAGTACCGAGTCGCCCAAGGCGACAAGCTCAGGATCGAGAAGCTGCCCGGCAACGTCGGCGACAGCGTGACGTTCGGGGACGTGCTCCTCGTGGGCGAGGGCGAGAACCTCAAGATCGGCGCGCCGATGCTCGCGGGCGCGAAGGTCGAAGCGAAGATCACCGATCAGGATCGGGACAAGAAGGTCATCATCTTCAAGTTTCGTCGCCGCAAGAACTACCACCGCAAGATCGGGCATCGTCAGCCGTTCACCGCGGTCGAAATCACCAGCATCAACGGCTGAGAGGAGGAGAACCATGGCTCACAAAAAAGGCGCAGGAAGCACGCGCAACGGCCGCGACTCCAACTCGCAGCGGCGTGGCGTAAAGGTGTACGGCGGCGAAGAAGTTCGCGCGGGGAACATCCTCGTTCGGCAGGTCGGCGGGACGATCGCGGCCGGCAAGAACGTCGGTCTCGGCAAGGACTTCACGCTGTTCTCGCTCGTCGACGGCATCGTGAAGTACGAGTGGCGGACGAAGGACCAGCGCAAGGTGTCGGTCTACCCCGCCGCTACCTGAGTCGGGGAGCATGACCATGCTCCCTGAACAAGCGACGACGTGAGCCTCAAGCTCCTCGCGGTCGACCTCGACGGGACGTTGCTCGACGCGGCCGGGAGGCCACACGAGCGAGATCTGCGCGCGCTGCGTGCGGCGAGCGACGCGGGCGTCACGGTGACCATCGTGACGGGCCGGCTGTACTCGGGCACGCGCCCAACGGCGGAGGCGCTCGGGCTGCGTGGCCCGGTCGCGTGCGCCGACGGCAGCCACGTCGTGCGCGCGCACGATCACGAGACGCTCGTGCACCTCGGCATCCGGGGAAGCGCGGCCGCGGCGGTGAGGGACAGCCTCACCGCCCACGGAGCGGCCGGGTTCCTGTTCGTCCGCGAGCGCATCGTGCACGACGCCAGCGGCGACCCGTTCGTCGACTACGTGCGCCTGTGGTCGAGCGACATCCAGCGGACCCAGGACCTCGCCACCCACGAAGCGTGGGCCGACGCGGAGGACGCGGGGGAAGCGGACGGTGTCACCGCCGTCGTCGCGGTGGGGACGAGCGAGCAGATCGCGCGCACGTGCGAGGGGATGCGCCTCGGCGCCGGCGACGCAGCGCAGGTCGTCTCGTTTCCGCTTCGTCGCGTGGAGGGAATGTGGGGGCTCGTCGCACGTGGCGCCGGGGGCACGAAGGGGTCGGCGCTGCACTGGATCGCCGATCACCACGGCATTGCCCACGACGAGACCGCGTGCGTCGGCGACTGGCTGAACGACATCCCGATGCTCAAGGTCGCAGGGCGCTCCTTCGCCATGGGGCAGGCCCCCGACGAGGTGAAGAAGCACGCCACGGTGGTCCTCACCGAGACGAGCGAAACCGGCGGCGGAATCGCCCGCGTCGTCGAAGACGCCTTCGGCATCCGCGTGCCCTGAAGTGCGCGCGAGGCGCGCGAGGCGCAGGCAAACCGCGGCATTGCCCGCGCTTGCGCGTGCCCACGGGAGGCGCTATCTTACTGTTGAAAGTGACTTTCACTAACGATGTCGCTCCCCGCTTCGACCTTTCCCGCAACGCTCGCTGACGAGACCGACAGGTCCCCGCTGGACGAAGCGCGTGCGCGCACGCTCGGGCGCGCGGCCGAGGCCGGCGGTGAGACGTCGCTCGACGGGATCACGACGGGAGGCAACGCGCGCGTCGTGTCGCTCGTGCTCGAAACGGATCAGGCCGCCTGGCTGTCGGCCGTGGGCATCCGCGAGGGCGAGCGGCTGACGGTTCTCCGGCGCGCGGCGTTCGGCGGGCCGATGCACGTGCGCACCCGCGCCGGCGGCGAGTTCGCGATCGCGCGGTCCCTGGCGCGCGCGATCCTCGTGCGCCGCATCGACACGCTGTGAGCCCCGAGCTCGCGTCCGTGGGGGTCAAGGGCGGCAGAGGGGCCGCGGCCGCCGGTGAGGAGCGCGCACCCGACACGCACGCGCAGGTCGCGCTCGTGGGCCGCCCCAACTCCGGCAAGTCGTCTCTCTACAACGCAATCACGGGGGGCGACGCGCACGTCGGCAACTTCCCGGGCATCACGGTGGACATCCTCGAGGCCGACCTCACGCTCCCGAACGGGCACAAGGCGACGGTCGCGGATCTCCCTGGCCTCTACTCCATCGAGGCGGTCGTCGATCCGTCGACCGACGAAGGCGTCGCCAAGAAGTTCATCGAGGACGCGCGGGGCTCGGGGCGGCCGCTCGTCCTCGTGCAGGTGATCGACGCCGCGCAGCTCGCGCTCGGCCTCGGCCTCACCCGCGAGCTGCTCGCCGCCAAGCTGCCCGTGGTCGTGGTCGTGAGCCAGAAGGACGTGCTCGAGTCCGAGGGTCGCGTCCTCGACGCCGCCGCTCTGGCCGAGGCGATCGGCGCGCCGGTCGTCCACGTGAGCGCGCGTGCGAAGGAGGCGCGCGGGAAGGTGCTCGCCGCCATCGCCGCGCGCCTGGAGCACGCGGCCGACGCTTCGCGCGAGACCAAGGAGTTCGACGCGGAGGACGTGGCCGAGAGCGTCGTCCACGAAGCGCCCCACGTAAGCGAGGCCGCGCAGCGTCGGCGCACGTTCACGGCGCGCGCCGACGACGTGCTCCTGCACCCGGTCATCGGGCCCTTCCTGTTCCTCACGCTCATGGGGGCCGTCTTCGCGGCGGTGTTCCTCGTCGCCGATCCGGTGACCTCGCTCCTCGACAGCGTGAACGCCGGTCTGCGCGGCCGCATCGAGAGCGCCCTTGGCGGCGGGATCGTCGCATCGTTCCTCGGCGATGGCGTCCTCGGCGGGGCGGGAACGGTGCTCGCCTTCATGCCGCAGATCGTGATCCTCACCGTCGCGATGGAGGTGCTCGAGGCGACGGGATACCTCGCGCGAGGCGCGTTCCTCGTCGATCGGCTCCTGCGCGGGCTCGGGATGAGCGGACGCTCGTTCCTGCCGCTCCTCATGGGGCACGCGTGCGCCGTCCCGGCCATCGCGGCGACGCGCACCATCCGCGACCCGCGCGAACGCCTCACCACGATCCTCGTCCTGCCGCTGATGACCTGCTCGGCGCGGGTCCCCACGTACGCGCTGGTGCTCGGCACGTTCTTCGCGGCCAGGGGCGCGCTCTTCAAGGCGGGGATCTTCGTGCTCCTCTACTTCGCGGGGATCTTGAGCGGCCTCGTCGCCTCCCTCGTCCTGAGGAGGAGCGCGACGAAGGGGCGGTCGCTCCCCCTCGTGCTCGAGATGCCGCAGTACCGCCTCCCGCAGGCGCACGTCGTCGCGCGCAAGGCCGGCCAGGCGGCGTGGCGCTTCCTCCGCGACGTGGGCACCACCATCCTGGCCGTCGCGGTCGTCCTGTGGGCGCTCCTGACGGTGCCGCTCCCGGCGAGCCTCCAGCCCGCGCACGTCGACGTGGGCGCGGCGGCGGCGCAGGCGCCGATCCAGAAGAGCATCGCCGCCGGCATCGGCCGCGCGCTCGAGCCAGTGACGCGCCCCATCGGCTTCGACTGGCGCATCAACGTGGGCCTCATCGGCTCGTTCGGCGCGCGCGAGGTGATGGTGAGCACGATGGGCGTCATCTTCGGGATCGAGGACGCGGGCGACGATCCGGCGCCGCTGTCGGTGCGCTTGCGCGAGGCAAAGAAGGCCGACGGCACGCCCGCGTACTCGACGGCGACGGCCCTCGCGCTGCTCGCATTCTTCGTGCTCGCGTGCCAGTGCATGAGCACCGTCGCGGCGATCAAGCGCGAAACGAAGACGTGGCGCTGGCCGGCGCTGGTGCTCGGGTACACGTACGCGGTCGCGTACGTGGCGGCATTCGTCGTGTACCAGCTCGCAAAAATATTCTGAGTTTTCACGGCCGACCGCGCCGGTACGCGGATCGGGCTTGCGCCTCGTTCGAAGATCTGGGAGAAAGTGAATATGATTTTCAATATCAACTCGTCCCGCGGGGCCGGCTTCGTGTCGGCCTTTGCAGGGACCCCGCTCCTGCACTCGCTTCTGCCCCGCGTTCGGCTCCCGCTCCTGCGCCCCGTCGTGCTCGCCGTCGCGCTCGCCCTCGTCTTCGCGCTCTCGCCGAAGACCGCGGCGGCGAATCCGCGACCGCTGCCCTTCACCTACCCCTACGAGACGCTCGCCGAAGGCGCCCTCGAGGTCGAGGTCTACAGCGACACGACGCCCCTCCGCGTGCAGGCCGATCCCGCCGACGCGAGCCAGGGGCGACTCTGGGAGCCGTACTACAAGCTCCAGACCGAGTTCGAGTACGGCCTCACCGACCGCTGGGAGCTCGGCTTCTACCAGGTCTTCGAGGCAGAGCCGCAGGCCGGCGGGTCGAACGCCTTCGTATTCGACGGCCTGAAGGCCCGCGTCCGGACGCGCCTCGCAGAAGCCGGCGAGCTGCCCGTCGACATCGGGCTCTATTTCGAGGTGGCGAACCTACACGACGAGCTCGAGCTCGAAGAGAAGCTCCTCTTGTCGCGCCGCTTCGGGCGCCTCCGCGTGATGAGCAACCTGTGGGTCGAGCAGGAGCTCCGGCGCCCGTACGACGGCGACGCGCACCGCGAGCTCGCGTTCGTCATCAACCCGACGCTCGGCGCCAGCTACCAGCTCGGGACGCGCGTCCAGCTAGGTGCGGAGTACTGGGCGCGCGGCAAGCTCGCCGGCCGCTCCGATCCCGACACCACCGGTATGGACCCGGCGGCGGCCGAAGCGGCGCGCGTCGCCAAGCGCAACGACCAGGTCCACCACTTCCTCGGCCCCACGTTCCACTTCAACTTCGGCCGCGCGTGGCTCTCGATGGGCGTCTACGCGCACCTCAACGACTCGAACAAGCCGCAGCCCGGCGAAGCCTACGGTCCGGTCTGGATGCGCACGGTGCTCGGGCTCGACCTCTGAATTCTCGAACGGCCCCCCCTGTCATGATGTCTGCCCTGAATCTCGGACCCTGCGTCGTGCTGGCTTCCGCCCTGGCGCTGCTCGTCGCGTGCAGCGGCGGCGGCGGCAGCGGCCCGGGCGCGACGAGTCCCGAGACCAGCAGCGGCACCTTCAATCCGGCCGCGACCAACCAGGCAAAATGCAGCGCCTGCCACGCCCCGTTCGATCCGGGCGGGCACACCAGGGAGGACCTCGAAAGGATCCTGGGCGTCCACCAGAAGGAGAAGCGCGTGACGCTCAGCCAGGATGACTGGCAAAAAATGATCGATTACCTCGCCAAGAAGTAAGACTCTTGCAGAATGGCCCCGAGCCTCCCGCACATCGGCAGCTCGGAAGGGTTGAAGCCGGGCTTGCGCGTGCAGATCATCCTGGCGCTCGCCGGGCTGATGCTCCTGGCCAACGTGCCGCTCTTCTTCGCGCTCGCCAGCGTGACGCGCGCCACGCTCCTCAGCGCCCGCACCGACGCCGCGCGCTCCCTCGGGCGCGCCGTGGCCGCGCACGTCGGCGACGCGATGAGCAGCGGCGATCGCGCGGCGCTGCGGCGCACGCTGGAGAGCCACGTCGGCGAGAACGGAGCGCTCGCGCTCGCGGTGTACGACCGTGAAGGCAAGCTGGAGGCGTCCGCCGGCGACCCCTCCGAGCTCGCGGTGATGCGACCGCCTCCACAGCCGTACGGCGAGTCGACGGCGACGGTCCGGGGCACGACCGGACGCGCGCTCGAGGTCACCGTGTCCCACGACGATTCGGTGGTGGTGGCGCGCCTGCGCACCGACGAGGACGCCGATCGCGCCGCGCCCCTGGTACGCCTCGTCGCCCTCTACATGACGACGTTCGCCCTCGCGCTGCTCGTGTTCGCCTATTTCTCGCTCACGCGCCTGATCGTGAGGCCGGTGGAGGCACTCGTACGGGCGGCCGACCGGGTCGCCAGCGGCGCGCGCGTGCTCGAGGTGCCCCGCGGCGGCGCGCGCGAGCTGACCGATCTCGGCGCGAGCGTCAGCGCGATGACGACGCGCCTCATCGCAGAGGAGGGGCGCCTCCGCGCGAAGGTTGCCGAGCTGACGCAGACGACCCAGCGCCTCACCGAGGCGCGCGCGCACCTTGCACGGAGCGAGCGGCTCGCCAGCGTCGGCCGCCTCGCCGCCGGAATCGGGCACGAGATCGGCAACCCGATCGCCGCGATCATGGGCATGCAGGAGCTCCTGCTCGAGGGGGATCTCCCGGAGGAGACCGAGCGCGATTTTCTGGTGCGCATGAAGAAGGAGACGGAGCGGATCCACTCAATCCTCCGGGATTTGCTGGATTTCGCGCGCCCGGAGCAGGCGTCGGCCTCTAGCGCGAAGCCCGAACCGTCGGACGTGCGCCCGGTTCTCGACGACGTCGTCGCGCTCTTGAGCCCGCAGAAATCGTTCAAGGAGATCGCCGTCGTCGTCGACGCGGATGTGGCGCTCCCGAGGGTGACCCTCCCGGCGTCACGCCTGACCCAGGTGCTCCTGAACCTCGCGCTCAACGCCGGCGACGCCATCGCGACGGCGAACAGGGGCGTGGGCACGCTCCGGATCGAAGCGCACACGAAGGGGACGCTCGTGGAAATCTCGGTGGCCGACGACGGCCCGGGGATCGCCGCCGAGGTGAGGGATCGCTTGTTCGAGCCTTTCGTGACGACGAAGGACGTCGGCGAGGGCACCGGGCTCGGCCTCGCGGTGTGCCGCGGCATCGTCGAAGGGGCGGGCGGCGAGATCTTCGTCGATCCCGACACCTCGACCGGCGCGCGTTTCGTGCTGCGCCTCCCGGCCGTGGCGTAGCTCATCCCCTCATACCCAGCCCTCCAGCGCTACGATCGGGAGCCCCAGCGCGTCGATCGCCTCCAGGATGCGCGGGAGCGCCTTCACGCCCGCGGGCTCGTGCTCGCCTCGTTCGGGCGCGTCGTGGAGCGCGACGATGGCGCCGTGCTGCAGACCCGCGCGCACCCGCGCTTCGACCAGGTCCGGGATCGCTCCGGCGAAGCCGTCGATGCCGCTCACCGACCAGCCGACGATGCACAGGTCGAGCTCCTCGGCGACGCGCGCGATGGCCGGCGTCGTGTGGCCGATCGGCGGGCGAAAGAGCTCGGGGCGCCGGCCGAGGATCTTCTCGAGCGCCGCGATCCCTCGCGCCAGATCGGCCTTGATGGCGGACGGCGTACGCAGGGAGAAGAGCCGATCATGCGCGTACGAGTGGAGGCCGACCGCGTGGCCGCGCTCCTGGATTTCGCGCACGAGGTCGGGGCTCGCCTCGGCCTTCTTGCCGATGACGAAGAACGTCGCCTTCACGCCCGCGCCGTCGAGGAGGTCGAGCACCCTCCGCGTGTGCACCGGGTGCGGCCCGTCGTCGAACGTCAGCGCGACGCCGTTCGCATCGGAAGGCCCGACCACGACGGCGTCGGCGAACATGCGCAGGCGGATGAACAGGACGCCGGCCACGAACAGCGCGGAGTACGCGGCGCACACGGCCACCACGAACAGGAGCGGGGGCGGCCCCACGAGGAACGCGCGCGCGACGAAGACGAGCACGCCCAGGGTCGCCGCGTAGAGGAGAGCGCGCGCCGGCGGCATACGCCTAGCGACGCTGCTTCTTCGGAGAAGCCGGCTCCTCGTCCTCCTCGGCCGCGTCGGCGCCGCCGCCGCCGCCCGAAACACGGACGGCCTTTTTGGCGGGCGCGCCCTTCTTCGCGGCGTCGGCCTTCTTCTCGTTCTTCTTGTCCCCGTCGCCGCCTTCTTCGCCGGTGTTGTCGAGCTCGTAGAAGCCGCCGAGCAGCATCGCGATCACGGGCAGCGAGGCCGCCGGCAGGTTGCCGATGGCGTCTGCACCGGCGTGGAGCGCGCTCAGGTCGACGGTGACGGTGAGCCAGGTGCGGATCGCGAACATCAGGCCCGCGCCGAGCAGCGCGCCGAAGAACGCCTTCAGCCCTGCCTCGATCTGCCCTCCCTTGGCCCAGATGGGCTTGCCAGCGACGAGCCCGACGAGGACGCCGGTGAACGCCGCGAGCACGTAGGCGAGCGCCGCGCCTCCCGCGACCATGAACGTCACGAGGCCGAGCCCCTCGATGGCCACGCCCGCGGCGAGCCCGCCGACGACGAGCCCGATCACCAAGCCGAGGAGAAGCCGCTTCAGCATCTTTGTCCCACCAGCCTGGCCAGCCTTTCGCTGCCCGTCAACCGTCCCGTGCAGCGGAGCCTTCCTGAAGACGCGCCACGAGCCGGGTGCGGCGCTCGTCGCGCCGGTCGGCAGCGAGCGCGAGCTTGACGGCGCGAGGGTCGGCGACGAGGACCACGAGCCGTTTGCCGCGGGTCACGGCCGTGTAAAGAAGATTCTTGGACAGCATGACGAAGTGGGTGGTGAGCAGCGGAACGACGACGGCGGGATACTCGCTCCCCTGCGATTTGTGCACGCTGATGGCGTACGCAAGGACGAGCTCGTCGAGCGTCGCGCCGTCGTATGGGACCTCGCGCCCCTCGTCGAAACGGACGACCAGGGATTGCTCTTCCGCGTCGATGCTCGCGACGATGCCTACGTCGCCGTTGGTGACGTTGCGATCGTAGTCGTTCTTGAGCTGCATCACCTTGTCGCCCACGCGAAACGTGCGCGTGCCGCGGACGAGGGCAGGGCCGGTCGGGTTCAGCGCGGCCTGGAGCGCCTCATTCAGGGCGATCGACCCCGCCGGGCCGCGGTGCATCGGCGTCAGGACCTGCACGTCCTTCACGGGATCGAGGCCGAAGCGCCGGGGAATGCGCGTCGTCACGAGCTCGAGGATCGTCTTGTTCGCGAGCTCGGGATCGCGCCGATCGATGACGAAGAAATCGCTGTCGGCGCCGGCCTCCGGGACGAGCGGCGGCTCTCCCGCGTTGATCCGGTGGGCGTTCTCGACGATGCGCGAGCCCTGCCCCTGCCGGAAGATGCGCGTCAGGCGCACGAAGGGCACGACCCCCGACGTGATCGCGTCGCGGAGGACGGCGCCAGGCCCGACGCTCGCGAGCTGATCGACGTCGCCGACGAGGACGAGGCGCGTCCCCGGCGCGACGGCCTGGAGGAGCGCGTCCCCCATCAAGACGTCGACCATCGAGGTCTCGTCCACGACGACGGCGCCCGCGTCGAGCGGCCGCCGGGCGTCGCGCTTCCACTTCGCGGTCTTGGGCTCGAACTCGAGGAGCCGGTGCAGCGTCTGCGCCTCCCTCCCCGTCGCCTCCTGCATTCGCTTGGCGGCTCGCCCGGTCGGCGCGGCGAGGCGCACGATCAACCCCGCGCGATCGAAGACCGCCAGGATCGCGCGGACGATCGTAGTCTTTCCGACGCCAGGGCCGCCCGTGACGACGAGGAGCGGCGCGCGCGCGGCCATCTCCACCGCGCTCCGCTGCTCGGGGGCGAGGTGCACGCCGGCGCGCTCCTCGAACGCGACGATGGCCTCCGCGGCCCCCGGGAGCGGGGTCGCCTGCGCGCGCGCGACCTCGAGGAGCCGCGCGCCGAGGCGCGATTCGGCAGCGTGGAGCGGCGACGGGAACAAGATACGTGCATCGTGCACATTTTCGGCGATGACGTGGCGACTGGCGACGAGCGCCTCCACGGCGCGCTCGAGCTCGTCCTTCGACGTGAACGGGTCGACCTCGAGCAGCGCGGCGGCGCGCGACCCGACGTCCTCCTGCTCGGCGTACGAGTGCCCGGCTTCGGTGGCGTCGCGGAGCACCTGGAGGACACCCGCTTGCATGCGCGCGGGCGAGTCCTTCGCGACGCCGAGCTCCTGGGCGAGCCGGTCGGCGGTGTGGAAGCCGATGCCCCACACGTCGATCGCGAGGCGGTACGGATCGCGCGACACGACGTTCACCGCGTCGGGGCCGTACCGCTTGTAGATGCGCGCCGCGAGCGCCACGCTGGCGCCGTGTGCCTGCAGGAACACCATCACGTCCCGCAGCGCGCGCTGCTCCTTCCACGCCTCGCCGATGGCGCGCGCGCGCTTGCCGCCGAGCCCTTCGACCTCGGCCAGGCGCTCCGGCGCTTCGTCGAGCACCTTGAGGGCGTCGAGCCCGAACGCGGCGACGATCCGCGAGGCGAACCCCTGCCCGATCCCCTTGATGAGCCCGGAGCCCAGGTACCGCTCGAGGCCGACGAGCGTGTTGGGCGACAGCTCGGTGACGCCCTCGGCGCGCAGCTGGTCGCCCCACTTGGCGTCCTTGACCATCGTGCCGCGCACCCGCACGCGCATCCCTGGCCGCACCGCCTGGAAAGCCCCGACGACGGCGAGCCTCTCGCTCCGCCCCTCGACCGCTAGCTTCATCACCCGGAAGCCGGTCTCGACGTTCTCGAAGGTGATCCGCTCGATCTCCCCCTCGATGACGATGCTACCTTCGCTCACCCCGGTCATGGCCTCGTTCTGGACCTATACGCTCGTCTGCTTCGGATCGCTCTTGTCGATCGTCGATCCGTTCGCCGCCGTGCCGATCTTCCTCGCCCTGGCTGGCGGGCACGACAGGGCGACCCAGCGCGGCTCGGCCCTGCGGGCGGCGCTCACGTGCTTCGTGGTCCTCTCGTCCTTCGCCGCCGCTGGCGCGGTGATCTTCTCCTTCTTCGGGATCACGATCCCGGCCTTCAAGGTCGCCGGCGGCATTCTGCTCTTCGCGGTGGGCCTGGAGATGATGCGCGCGCGGCAGTCCGACACCCGCTCGACCCACGAAGAGCGGCACGAAGCGCAGACGAAGGAGGACGTCGGCATCATCCCGCTCGGGCTGCCGCTCCTGTCGGGCCCCGGCGCGATCGCGACGGTGATGGTGCTCGTCGGCAAGAGTAATTCGTTCGACCAGCGCCTCGGCGTGCACATCGCCATCTTCGCGATCAGCGTCGTGACGTTCCTGATCCTGCGCTCGGCGGCGCTCTTCGCGCGCGTCCTCGGCAAGACGGGCATCAACGTGATCGGCCGCATCATGGGGCTCATCCTCGCCGCGTCGTCGGTCCAGTTCGTGATCGACGGCCTGCGCGAGGCGTTTCCCAAAGTGCTGGGCTAGCTTGGCTAGCGCTTCCTCTTCCAGGGCAACGAGAACGACGGGCGGCTCTTCGCCGCCAGCGGCACTGCCTTCATCGGGACCATCAGGTTGGACGCGACCATCGCCGGGGCCTCGCTCTCGCGCGCCGCCGGGCCGAGGGGGCCGGGCGGCACGACCGGCGGAGGCGTCACGCCGAGATCGTCACCGGGCTTCGTCAGCATGATCTTCGCGAGCTCGAACTCGAGGGGCTTCGCCATCTGGCGGCCGAACACCTCGATGTCGGTCGCTGCGTGCACGCTCACGCCAGCCTGCGCGTCGAGCTTCCACGGGGCGCGGCTGGAGGCGCGCTGCGCGTCGAGCTCGAGGAAGGGCTCCACCGACAACTTCGCGCCGACGGAGTGCTCGAGGAGGAGCACCGCGGTCGGCTGGAGGCTGCACTTGCCGTGCAAGCGCTGCTGCTTGCCGGTCACCGTCAGGTACGGCCGCGGCGCGAGCTCGAAGTTGGGCGCGCTGTGCTCGAACTTGAAGCGGGACTTCTTTCCGCCCTCGCCGACGAAGCCGTCCTTCTTGTACTTCGCGGCGAGGTGCACGTCGCCGCGAATTCCGACGCCGGCGGTCGCGTGCATCTGCCCCTGGACCTCGAGCGCGCAGGCGGCGGTGAGGTCGAAGTGCACGTGCAAGAAGAGAGGACCGGCCACCGGAATGTTCGTCGGCATCACGTTCTTTGCCAGCGCGAACGGCTTGCCACCCACGCTCGTGCCCGACCAGTCCGATGCGTCCGCTTTGCTGGTGTCGCCCTTCGCCTGCACGTCGACGTCGACCTGCACGTCCGCGTCGTAGTGACCGACCGCCTCGAGCTCGGCGCTCAGGATCGAGTAGTGGCCCATCCCCTTTTTCACGTACGTGATGGTGCCGACGATCTTCGCGTCCTTGACGTCGAAGTGGGCCCGAGCGTCGATCTTCTGGTCGACCTTGAGCCCCTTCTTCGAGAAGCCGTCCTTGAACGACTTGGTGAAGTCGCGATCGATCGCGTCGTTGCGGAGCGCGTACTCCACGCGGACCGTCTTCGCCTCTTCGGGCGCGCCCTCCGGCGGGGCCTCGCGCGTGACCGTCAGCGCACCGGCCGGCACCTGCTGCGGGTGCGCGCACGCGAGGCTGCCGGCACCGAAGACGAGGATGGCGAGCAGGGTCGCGAGGCGCTGAACGAGAGGGGACATGGCGTCCCCACCTCAGCACACATTGTACCAATCTTGTACGGCTGTAATTCCGAGGAGTTGGGGGAGATCCTGAAGAGTTTTCAGCGCCTGCGCGGGGAACGAGAGATCCATCGCGAGCCCGCACGACGCGACTTCAGGCGGCCCACACCTCGCGAGCCCGCGCGATCCGTCTCGCGTAGACCTCGCATCCACTGCCGAGGGGCGTGGATCGACTGCCGATGAAGTGCGCTGTGCTCGTGGCTCTTTTCGCAGGGTGCTCTTCCGGGTCGTCCTCGCCGTCGGAGACTCGATTACGATTCACAACCCGCTCAGCGGCGCCCACATCACGGGCAGCGTCGCCAACGTCACCTTTCCCGCGGGCTCCACGCGTCACACCGCGACCGGCTCATTTGCGGCCGAAGCGATGTGAGCTTGGCGGCGAGGGGGCGCCGGCGCGTTCTACTTCGCCTTCGCCGCCTTCACGTCGAGCTTCACGACGACGCTGTCCTTGATGAGATCGTCGGGCTTGCCCGGGTACCTGAGCCCGAAGTCCTGGCGGTTGATCTGGAACTCGCTCGTCGCGGTGACGGTGTCGCCCGCGATCGCCACCTTCGCCGGGAAGCTGATCGACTTGGTGATGCCGTGCAGCTCGAGGTTGCCGGTGATCGTGTGCGTCGCGCCGTTCGGACCGGCGGCCGCCTCGATCTTCGACGACGTGAACGTGATCTTGGTGAACTTCGCGACGTCGAAGAAGTCGGGCGACTTCAGGTGACTGACGAGTTTGTCCTGATCGGCCACGAGCGACGCCGCGTCGATCTCGATCGAGATCTTCCCGTCTTCGGCCTTGCCGCTCGCCGGGACGTCGATCGTGCCGGAGAACTTCTTGAAGGAGCCGTCGTGCTTGCCGGTGATCTTCGCGCCGGTCCACTCGACCTTCGAGTTGTCGTTCGTCACGGCGTACCGTGTCGCGCCCGCGACGGGCGCCACGTTGCCTTGCGCGTTCGGCGTCGCGGTCGGGGCGCCAGGCGTCCCGGTCGCTCCGGCCGGCGTCGCCGCGGTCACGGTCGCCTCGGGCGCCGAAGACTTGTTGTCGCAAGCGGCGGCCGCGAGCGCGAGCATGAGGGACATCGACGGGATGACGAGGAGCGATCGGATCTTCACGGGAACCTCCCAAAGGGTGACGGTGTGTTGCTGCGCAGTACAAGAACGGTGCCCACGCCACAACGCCCTGTAACTGCTCACGGATGGCCTCTAAGGACGAGGTTTCGACCGTGGCATTTTGATGCACATGCCAAGTCATAATGATGTGGGCGCGCGTGGCGCCCACCCGACGCGCCGGCTCATGGAACACAAAGGGCCCAGAGGCATGTGCCCCGGGGCCCTTCGCGACGCGCTGGCTAGCTAGCTAGCTGGCCAGCGCCTTTCGTTTCTCAGAAGTCGCCGTGGCCGTGGCCCGCGTGGCCGCCGCCGCCGCCGGCCTTCTCGTCCTTCGGGCGCTCGGCGACGAGGCACTCCGTCGTGAGCATGAGGCCCGCGACCGAGGCCGCGTTCTGCAGCGCCGTGCGAACGACCTTCGCCGGGTCGATGACGCCCATGGCGAGGAGGTTGCCGTACTGGTCCGTCTGGGCGTTGTAGCCGAAGTCGTCCTTGCCCTCCTTGACCTTGTTGACGACGATCGAGCCCTCGAGACCGGCGTTGCCGACGATCTGGCGGAGGGGCTCCTCGATGGCGCGGCGGATGATGGACACGCCGAACTTCTGCTCGTCGGTCACCTTGAGGCCGTCGAGCGCCGACTGCGCGCGGATGAGCGCGACGCCGCCGCCGGCGACGATGCCCTCTTCCACGGCCGCACGGGTCGCGTGGAGCGCGTCTTCGACGCGGGCCTTCTTTTCCTTCATCTCGGTCTCGGTCGCAGCGCCGACCTTGACGACCGCGACGCCGCCCACGAGCTTCGCGAGACGCTCCTGGAGCTTCTCCTTGTCGTAGTCGCTCGTGGTGTTCTCGATCTGGCCGCGGATCTCGCCCTGACGCGCGACGATCTTCTCCTTCTTGCCGGCGCCGTCGACGATGGTGGTGTTGTCCTTGTCGATCACGATGCGCTTCGCGCGGCCGAGATCGCTGATCGTGACGTTCTCGAGCTTGAGGCCGAGCTCCTCGGCGATGACCTGTCCGTCGATGAGACAGGCGATGTCCTTGAGCATCTCCTTGCGGCGATCGCCAAAGCCAGGAGCCTTGACGGCGGCGCAGTGGAGCGTGCCACGGAGCTTGTTGACGACGAGCGTGGCCAGGGCCTCACCCTCGATGTCCTCGGCGATGATCAGGAGCTGCTTCTGGCTCTTGGCGATCGCCTCGAGGACGGGGAGCAGATCCTTCATGTTGGAGATCTTCTTCTCCGACACGAGGATGTAGCAGTCCTCCATCGTGCACTTCATGGCCTCGGGATCGGTCACGAAGTAGGGCGAGAGGTAGCCGCGGTCGAACTGCATGCTTTGGGCCGCCGATCGTGGGCGGCGAGGGCGCGTTCATGGGACGCCGTATGGCCTGGTCACGAGCCGAGCGCGCCACATCGTCGCGAAGGCGGACGTGTGTTAGTACGATGACGCGCGATGTTCGAGTATT
>JANYHK010000118.1 GCA_025359105.1 Myxococcales bacterium
GTCAAGGCCGAGCCGGCTTCGCCGGTGCCCCCCGAAGCGGGGGGCAGCCTTGACTCCGCCTCCGCTCGCCGGCGGGGGGGGTGGGCTCCCCGAGAGAAGAAGAAGGGGCGCGCAAGGAGGCTGGGATGTTGCGAGTTTATGGTGAGGTGCTTGAAGTCGTGGGGATGCTGAGGACGGTGCTGGTCGAGATTGAGAGGAGAGACTCTGATTTGGCGCGGCAGATGCGGCGGAGTGCTGCCAGTGTTGCCCTGAACATCGCCGAAGCGAACGGCAGTCGGGGTGGCAATCGTAGGCTGCGGTTCAGCAGTGCCTTGGGCTCGATGCGGGAAACGCTGGCCGGTCTGCAGGTCGCGGGGGCGTTCGGGTATGTCGACATCGGGCGGGAGATCCCTGACCGCATCGATCGCATCTGCGCGGCGCTCTATTCCCTGGCTCGGTGAGGCACAACATCGACACCTCCGAGGGCCCCGTGGTGAACGGGGCCCTCGATGGCCTCAGTGCGAGAGGCGGTACAGAGAGCCGCAAATCCCGTCGATTTTACGCGCGGTCTGCACACTCACGGCTTCGATGTGGCCCATCGCCAGCGCGACGTCGAGGCACGCCTTCGTCTCCCGCATCGACCCCAGCGCCGTACTGAACCGCAGCGCCCCATTCCTCCCCCGACTCCCCTGCGCCTCGGCCACGTTCAACGCCACACTGGCCGCCGCCCGCCTCATCTGCCGAGCCAGATCCGCATCCCGTCTCTCAATCGCCCCCATCGCCTCCCTCAACCCCCGAACCACCTCCAGCACCTCTCCACAAACCTTGAGCATGCAAACCCGTCCTTCTCCCCTCTCGAGGTGCCCCCCACGGCTCGCGCGCGCAGGCGGAGTCAAGGCTGCCCCCCGCTTCGGGGGGCACCGGCGAAGCCGGCTCGGCCTTGACGCCGCCGAGCACGCGAGCAAGCTCACCCACCCTCGAGAGCGGAGCACACCGCTCCCCACTTCCGACGCCGACGCCGACGCCGACGCCGACGCCGACGCCGACGCCGACGCCGACGCCGACTCCGACTCCGACGCCGACTCCGACTCCGACGCCGACTCCGACTCCGACGCCGACTCCGACGCCGACGCCGACGCCGACCCCGACGCCGACGCCGACGCCGACGCCGACCCCGACCCCCTACCTCGACTCGTACACCCTCATCGCCGGCAGCTCGAGCGCGGTCAAAAACCCGCCCTTGCCCGCCCCGGTGTCGAGCCCCACCACACAAGGGCCCGCCCAGATGTCGTTCGGATCATCCGGCGTGTACGACGAGAGCTCCGGCGGCAAGCACGCCGTCGTGGTGTGGCCGAAGACGACGAGCTTGCCGCGGTAATCGCGGAAGAACGCCTCCTCCCGGCACCACAGAAGCGCGATCTGCGGCTGCACCTGCGTGGGGTGCTGGAACGTGCCATCGGGGCCGCGGGGCAGGCCGGCATGCACGTAGATCGCGTGATCGTCCTCGTAGTAGAACGCGAGCGACTGCATCCACGCGACGACGTCGTTCGGGAAGAACGCGCCGAGGAGCATGACCGACATCTCGGCCTTCGTCGCCCGCTCCTCCTCCTCGGGCGGCGGCTTGCCCTCGAACGAGCGCATGCACGCCAGGCACCCGTTGACGGGCGGCAGGACGTACTCCGGCCAGCCGCGCTCGATGACGCGCAGCCAGGCGTCCTCGTGGTTGCCGCGCAGGCACACGACCTTCGCCGGCGTGTGCGTCGGGAGCTTGCGCACGTAGTCGACGACCTGCGCCGACTTCGGGCCGCGGTCGATGTAGTCGCCCACGAAGACGATGGTGTCGTCCTTCGTCAGGGTCGGGAGGCAGGCGAGCACCTTGAAGAGCGCGTCGAGGTCGCCGTGGATGTCCCCGACTACAAATGTCCGCTTCTCCGACATGTTCTTACAGGATCCTTTGAAGGGGGCCCGGCCGTCAAGCGCCTGCGATGTGGACGACGAGCTCGCGAACGTGGGGGCTCGTGCGGTGCTCCCACAGGTAGATCGCCTGCCAGGTGCCGAGCGCGAGGCGCGAGCGCGCGATGGGGATCTGCTCGCTCGTGCGGGTGAGCACCGTGCGCAGGTGCGACGGCATGTCGTCGGGCCCTTCGGCGCTGTGCTCGTAGCCGGGGCCGTCGGGCGCGATGCGATCCATCCACCGCTGCATGTCGCGACGCACGGAGGGGTCCGCGTTCTCCTGAATGACGAGGGACGCGCTGGTGTGCCGACAAAACACGGTGCACAGGCCGGTCTTGACCCCGGCGGCGACCACGACATGCTGCACCGCCTCGGTCACGTCGACGAGGCCGCGCCCCGCGGTCCGGACCTCGAGCAGCTCCTGGTAGACCTTCACGCGCCCCTCCTTCCGTTGGCCTTGGGTCTTCCACGCGCGGGTACGGCGGGAGAAGCGCGCGGTGAAGCCGAGCTGGTCGCGAGCGGCGCGAGGTAGCGGCGGAGGAGCACCTTCGTCTCCTCCACCAGTTGCCGTCCGAGCTCGCCCCCCGTTCGTACGGCGACGAAGAGCATGCTGCTGATCACCTCGACGACCGTGGTCGCGGCGACGAGGCGCTCCTTGGCCGTGAGCTGCGGCGCGAAGATCGCCAGCACGCCCTCCGCCTGATGGGCGAACTCGGTGTTGAGCTCCGCGCCCTTCGCGAAGAAGCGCGCCGAGCGTGCCCAGTTCATCCACACGGCGCGGCCGCCCACCTCCGTCCGCTGGAGGAAGTCGAACGCGTCGATCGCGCGGTCGATGATCTCCTCCCACGTCCCCCCCCCGATGGCCGCGGCCGTCATGTGCAGCTGGAAGACGTCGCGGGCGCGCGCGAGGTACTGGTCGGCGATGGCCTCGAACAGGGCCTCCTTGTTGGGAAAGTACTGGTAGAGCGAGCCGATCGAGACGCCAGCGCGCTCGGCGATCTCCTCGGTCGTCGCGGCGTCGAAGCCCTTCTCCGCGAAGATGTTGCCGGCGGCCTCCAGCACGCGCTCCACGCGCTGGCGGCTGCGATCCTGGGTCGGCGCACGACGGGCACCGGCGGGGCTTGACAAACGTGAGGGTTGGCTCACATTCTTACCTGAACGTGAGGGTCGACTCACGTTTTGCGGTTCCGGCCGCTTCGGGAGAACCATGGCACGAGAATCTAGCAAGAATGGCGCGCCTCCGGGCCCGCCCGGTCTACCGTTCTTCGGAAATGTGCTCGACGCCTGGCGCGATCCGCTCGGCCTCTTCGTGAGCACACGGCGCACTTACGGGGACCTCGTGCGCTTCAAGTTCGGCCCATACTACTACTACCTGGTCAGCGATCCCGACGACGTGCATCACGTCCTCGTCGACAACCACAAGGCGTACACGAAGAGCCGCAACTACGCGGGGCTCAAGCTGGTCCTCGGGCAGGGACTCCTCACGAGCGAGGGGGACTTCTGGCGCAGCCAGCGCAAGCTCGCGCAGCCGGCGTTCCATCGCCAGCGCATGAGCGGCTTCGTCGACTCGATGGCGGCGGACACGTTGGCGATGCTCGAGCGCTGGGACGCGCTCCGCGAGCCGACGGTCGACGCCCACGCCGAGATGATGCGCCTCACGCTCCGGATCGTGGGCCGCACGCTCTTCAGCACCGACGTCGACGGAGAGGCGTCGGAGGTCGGCGCGGCGCTGACGCATGCGCTCGCGTGGACCAACCACTACGTGGAGTCCCTCGTCGCCCTTCCGCCGTGGGTGCCGACGCCCGACAACTTGCGCTTCAAGCGGTCGAAGAAGACCCTGGACGATCTCGTCTTCCGCATCATCGGCGCGCGTCAGGCGAGCGGCGAGGACGCGGGGGATCTGCTCGGCATGCTCATGGCGGTGCGCGACGAGGAGACGCGTGAGGGCATGAGCGCGCGTCAGCTTCGCGACGAGGTGATGACGCTCGTAGTCGCCGGCCACGAGACGACCGCGAACCTGCTTTCGTGGGCGTTCTACCTCATGAGCGAGCACCCCGACGTCGCGCGGCGCCTCAAGGAGGAGGTGGACCTCGTGCTCGGCGACCGCGTCCCGGTGCTCGCGGACCTCCCGCGCCTCGCCTACACCAAACGCGTCATCGAGGAGTCGCTCAGGTTGTACCCGCCCGCGTGGGTCTTCGAGCGGCAATCCACGCAAGAGGACGTGCTCAGCGGCTTCCGCATCCCCAAGGGGAGCATCCTCGGCATCAGCCCGTGGTGTATCCACCGCTCGGAGCGCCTGTGGGACGAGCCGGAGCGCTTCGACCCCGACCGCTTTCTGCCGGAGGCCGTCGCAGCGCGGCCGAAGTTCGCGTACCTGCCGTTCGGCGGCGGGCCCCGCTTCTGCATCGGTAACGGCTTCGCGATGATGGAGGCCCAGATCATCGTGGCGATGATCGCGCAGCGCTGGTCGCTCGAGCTCGTGGCTGGGCATCCTGTGGTCCCCGACCCCCTCGTGACGCTGCGCCCGCGGCACGGCATGCAAATGACGCTGCGGCGATCCCCGCGCGACGCGGCGCCGGCGCCGTCACTGACCCCTGCGCTGCGCGTGGCCTGAGGGGCGTGGTATGCAACGGGAACCATGCGGTTCGGCCCCGACTTCCGCGAAGTCCACACCCTGAAGGACGGAACGCAGGTCACCCTGCGGATGGTCCGCCCGAGCGACAAGGACGCCCTGCGCGACGGGATCCAGCGCCTCTCACCGGAGTCGCGCTACCGCCGCTTCTTCGCGCAGCTCGGGCAGCCGACCGAGGCGATGCTCGACTACCTCACCAATGTCGACGGGAAGGATCACGTCGCGATTGTCGCCGAGCGTGATTCGCTCGATCTGAAGACGGTGGAGCCGCTGGGCGTCGCCCGCTTCATCCGGCTCCCGAAGGCGCCGAACGTCGCCGAGGCGGCGGTGACGGTCGGTGACTGGTTCCACCACCGCGGGCTCGGCAAGCTCCTCGCGGCGACGATGGCGGAGGCGGCGGTGGAGCGCGGGATCAGCAAGTTCCGCGGCGAGGTGCTGGAGTCGAACGGGCCGATGCGGCACCTCCTGGGGGAGATCGGCGCCGAGCAGGTGCCCACCGCCGACGGGAGCGGGACGGTCACCTTCGACATCTCGCTCACCGGCGGCGACGACCTGCAGGGACGCATCGAGCGCATCCTCCGCGCCGCCGGGCAGCAGATGTTCGAGTACCTGCGTCACTTCATGTGAGCGGGTGCAGGTACTCGTAGCCTTCGCCGCGGAGCTCGTCGATCGTGAGCGCGTCCTCGTCGCTTCCCGGAACCACGTAGAGCGCGTCGGCGCGGACGGTGGCGTAGCTCAGCATGGGCGCCGTCGCGAGCAGGTACGCGAACGTCGAGCGCTTGAAGTAGCTCTCCTCGGGAAAGTCGCACCTCTCGGCCATCGTGAGATCGCTGGTGCCGCCCTTCTGCAGGAGGAACGCGATCGACACGAGGAAGTGGTCTCCGCGCGCCGAACGGTACGCGCCCTGCGCGGGCTCGTCGTCGGGCACCTCCGCCCCGACGACCTTCTCGATCTCGGCGCACCAGGTGTCGAACTCCTTCTCGGCGCGGTCGGGATCGTCGACGTAGTCCCAGTAGCCGAGGACGAAGTCCCCTATGTGAGGGAGAAGGAGGCTCGACATATCACTGTAGAATGCACGCTTTTCCGCGAGCGATTGCTCGGACGGGGCCATGGCCACGAGCGAGTGGAGCTGGGCGCGGACCGACAGATCGCGAATGGCCGCCTGCATGGCGAAGAACGTGCATTTCATCTTTGTCTCATCCCGAAGGTCCTCCGCCGTAGCCGCCACCGCCGCCAGAGCCCGCGCGCCCGAGCGAGCCGCTCCGCCCGCCGTACGACGTCGACGTCACGTGCCCGGTCGAGCGCGACGTCGTCACCGACACGCGACCGAAGCCGGCCGGCCGTGTGCGCCCGGTGCCCGCGCTGGAGCCCGAGAAGACAGTCGACCGCGGCGCGGGAGCGTACGAAGACGCAGGCGACACGAACGACGGCGCCCGCGCCGAGTGGTACGCGGACGGCGAGTACCAGCCGTAGCTGTGCCAGAACCAGAAGTGCGTCCCCGGGTAGCCGCCGTAGTAGTACCTCGGCACGTAGTAGAGGGGGCGCGGCGCGTAGGTGTAACCTGCGTTGGGTGGCGCGCCTCCGTCGACGTCGCCGATCGCGATCTTCTGCGCGTCCGTCCCCGTCGCCTCGACGAAGTCGCCGCGATCGACGAGCTTCGGCGTGAGGCCCGCGGCCGCCAGCGCGACGAAGTCGTCGTTCAGATCGTCGAGCTCCTTGTACGCGCCGTCGGTGACGTAGAGGACGTGCTTGATGCCCAGGCTCTTCAGGTTTTCCGCCGTCGGAAGCTTGGCGAGGTAACGGTTGTCGAACTGCGATGCGGCGTCCGTGTAGGCGGTGAGACGGCTGGCGTCGAGCACGAAGGCCGGAGGCTCGCCGACCGCGCGGGCCCGGGCGAGGCGCTTCAGGAGGGGCGCGTAGTAGACGAGGGCCGACAGGGTGAGGTGCGACGGGACGACGCCGACCGGGTGCGGCCAGTTGTCGAAGCCGAGCACGGGCTCGAAGGACTCGGCCATGCCGGCCGCGAAGGCGACCGCGAGCGGCCCCGGCATGTCGACGATGACGGCCGACTCCTTCGGCAGGTCGTGGAACAAGGACGCGAGCGCGCGGCCCTGAGCGAAGGCGCGGTCCATCTCGTCCGAGTGCATCGGGACGATCTCGGCGCGACCGGCGTCGGCGAGGGTAGCGGGCCATTGCAAGAGCGTCGGCACGAAGTACGGCGCGTACCGCGGGTCCTCGGGCGCCAGATCGGTGGCGAGAGACGCGACGAGATCGGCCGAGGGCGCGCGCGCATCGACGTCGCCCGACGCGCTGGACGGGGACCACGTGAGACCGTCGCCGGCGCGGCCGACGTCCCAGCCGTCCACGCGCTGCAGCTCGATCGCGTCCTTGGTGACGTTGAGCTCGTCGTCGGTGAGGCCGCCGGCCGCGGTCGTGCTCCTGCTGCCCGCGCAGGCCTGGACGAGGCGCGCGGCCGCGCCGACACCGAGCAGGCCCACGGCGAGGTACGCCAGCGTCTTCAGCGTGTCGCGCCGGCCGACGGTCGCGGCGAGGTGCTCTTGCCACCAGCGCGCGCCGACGAGCCGGTCTTCGTCGAAGAAGGCGAGGCGTTTGAAGTCGCTCACGACGGCGCCTCCACGAGCAGCGGCGCGGTACGCGCGAACCGGTCCGTCGCGCCGGCTTGCAGGCGCGCGAGCACGCCGCACGCCTCACCGGCGACGACGTACACCCCGTAGTTGATTGACTCGCCGTCGCGAGTCTCCGTGCGCGGCGAGAACCGCCGTTGCGCGATCCAGCGCCGGGGGACGGCGTGGTCGAGCGCGAGGAGCCACTCGGCTTCGGTGCAGGCGTCGCCCATGACGACCTCGGCCCCCTCGCAGCCGTAGTCGCTCTTCAGCACCCATTCGTCTTTGGCCTGCGCAAGCTCGGGGCGCGGCATCGCCTCGAGGCGTCGCGTCTCGGGGACGAGGCGGGTGATCGCCGCGCGGGCCCACGGCGAAAAGCGCTCTCGGTGCTCCCACATCAGCGCCATCGCGCGCTTGTTCTGCGGCAGCACCGCGCCGAACGGGTTCACGAACGCGGTGCGCCCGGACGCCTGCGTTTCGAGCGCGACGCCGAGCGGTCCGGTGAGAGGATCGGGATCGGGCAGCGGCGACGCGTCGTCCCAGACCGGCTCGCGCTCTCCCCACCAGTCCGTCTTGTAGTGACGGAGGATGACGTCGCACTCGCGCCCGAGGAGCGCCGCGCGCCCGCTCGCGCCGAGGGTCAGGTTGTAGGGCGAGCCGAGGGTCACCTTCATGTTCGCGCGCGCGAACGCCTGGCGGTAGAGCTCGACCATCGACAGGTCCTCGGTCATCTCCGTCGGGTAGAGGATGCCCACGGACAGCTCGCGCGCGCGCGCGTGCGCGTGACGCCGAGGAGCGACGGCCTCGACCAAGGCGACGAGCCGCTCCAGGAGGCGACCGTTCGGATCGAGCGACGACGGCCGCGCCGCCCGTGCGAGCTCGCCGAGGAGGACCGCCTCCGCCTGCCCGCTCGGCGTATCGCAGTTCAGCTCGCAGATCTTCCAGCCCTCGTCCGTGCGGAATACGTCCGCGCGCGCGACGCCGTGCCACTTCGGCGCGGACGCGAGCCACATGAGCTTCTGGAAGGGGCTGAGCCCGAAGTGCGTGTCGAGCAGCGCCGGATCCTCGAGGGCGCAGCGGCAGACCTCGTTCGCGAGGCGCGCCATGTCCTCGGCGGCGGCGTACATCGCCGCGACGTCGGCGTGCGAGACCACGACCGGCTCTTCGCGGAACCGCGGCTCGCCCTCGACCCACGGGTCGGAGATGATCCGCGTGGCGCGGAGGCGCTTGGCGAAGTCGGGGTACGTCATCCGCCGAGCCTGCTCACGAAGAGCGCCGTCGCCAGGTACGAAGCGGCCTCGAGCGCGCCGAGCCCGACGTCGCGCTCACGCCCGACGCCATCGTCGAGGCGACCGCGGCGCAGCGCCAGCTTTCCGCCGAGGAGCGCGCCCTGCACGACGATCTGGCGCACCGGGTAGAGCGCAAGCGCGAAGAGGATTGCCTTTCCGTACGCGCGGAGCGAGATCGCCCACGCCTCGAACGTCCCGTCGGCCGCGTGCCCGATGATGAGCGCGAGCGCGACGGTGACGCCGGCGTAGCTGAGCGCCGCTGCGACGTTGCCGCCCACGAGCTCCTCGAAATCGTCGTAGACGGTGAGCGCACGGAAGAGGAGCAAAAATACGTGCAGCGTCCCCAGCGCGATCGCGAAGAACGCGATGGACACCGCGAGGGTGTGGGCGTCGCGGCCGTAGAGACAGCGCGAGAGGAGGATCGCCGTCGCGACGTGGTGCGCGCCTGCGCCGATCGCGGCAGCGACGTTGCCGCGCGCGATCTCCTCCTTCGCGCGTCCGCGCAGGACCGCCTGCACGCTCAAGCGCGACCCGACGACGAGGAGCACCACCGCGCTCGCGCCGAATGCCGCCGTCCACACGAGATCGCCGGTCAAGCTATCGCCGCGGACGCTTCCGGCGACGACCGCTCCGGCGACGCTGAAGACCCCGAAGAGAAACGAGCCCTGAACGAGCGCCTGCGCCGGGTGGTTGTGCGCGAGATCGCCGAGCGGCGCGACCATACGCTGCACGGCGAGGAACAAGACGAGAAGGGCGAGCGGCGTCCCGACGGCGAAGCCGATCTCGTAGAGGGACAGCATTCCGGGGATTGTACCCGGAATCCGGACCTTGCTGGACCTGCCTGGACCTGCCTGGACCTGCCTGGGATGGCTAGTTCTTGACGACGCCAGCCCAGATGGGCGTGTGCTCGCCGTTGATGTCGGCCGTCACCGCGAAGGTCTCGAGCTTCCCGGATCCCGCCGAGTTCACGGTGATCGTGAGCTTGAGGACGTCGCCGTTCACGCCGGTCGTCTTGTTCCACGCGAAGCCGAGCGTGGTGTCGCCGCGGTGCTGCTTCGCGGCGACGGTGAAGGGCGCGGTGGGGCCGGTGCTCCAGAGCTGCACGTCCACGGTCTTGGACTGGCCGACGGCGATCGTGATCCCAGGCCCGCTGCCCGAGCCAGGCACGCTGATCGTCTCCGGCATCACCGGCGCCGCGCCGATGTAGGGCTGATCGGGGAGCGCCGGCTGGCACGGGTCCAGGTTGCCGGCGGCGGCGGCCTTGTTCGACCACCCCCGCGACAGGAGGTACGGGTAGGGGCCGCCCGGGCGCCAGAACGAGTGGTTCACGGCGCAGAGGTCGCCGTTCTCCTCGTTGCCCTGGAGGAACACGTCGAGCGGCATCTGGTCGATCGTCGCGTAGCCATCACCTGGCGACGTGTCGGTCACCGCCTCGATGATCTCGTGGCTGCCGGCGACCGTGACCATGTCGAGCGAGTTGGTGATCGTGGGCCCGAACGCGTCGCACTCGGCGATGACGCCGTACGCGACGGTGGCGCCGTTGGCTGCCTGCAGCGCGTCGTGGTACCCGCCGTAGCCCACGCCGTTCTGCGCCGGATCGCTGCACGAGCCGGAGATCCCCGTCGTCTTGGGGTAGTAAATGACGTACATCGACTCGCTCGTCGGCGTGCCGAACTCGGGATGCGTGCCGTTCAGCTTCGCGGTGAGCCACGAAGCGATGGCGTTCCCGCCGATCGTCTTGGGCGCGGCCTCGGTCAGATCGACCGGCGTGCCGTACGTGTACGCGCCGACCCCGTACTCGGACACGGCGTCGCGCCAGTACGTGGCGATGGTGCCGAGCTTCGAGAGCTGCTCTTTCACCTGGGCGGTGTGATCGAAGCCGGGAAAGAAGATCGGGATGATCACGGGCGCCTTCATGACGCCGGCGTTCGGGGTCCCACGAACGAGGAGCGGGAACTTCGGGTGCGCGCCGACCTGGAAGAGGCCGCCGTCGCCGACGCTCGAGTCCGAGCCCGCGTCTCCGCCGCCCGCGTCCTTGCCCGTTCCGGAGTCGCCGCTGCTAGCTCCGTCGTGCTCCGTCGTGGTGCCGCCGTCGCCGAGGGGCGGGAGCTGGCCGCTGCCCCCACTGCTGCCGCTCGTGCCGCTGCTGCTGCTCGCCGCGTCGGGCGTGTCGCCTCCCGGACTCGTTCCCTGGCTGTCGCTGCTGCTGCCGCAGGCAACGACGGATGCCGTGATCAGAAGGGAGCCAAGGACGAGGGTGCGCATGAAGCCTCCGGGCGAACGCTGGGTCGCCCTCGGCATACGACGAAAAAGGGCTGTCCTCCCGTAGATTCCGGGAGAACAGCCCTTGATTCCATGCTCAGCGGAGAGTTCCCGCCGTGCTACCTGGCCTGGCGCCTAGAGCGACCCGAACGCTTCAGGTCGCGTTGCGGCGGCGGCGACGGCGCATGACCGAGACCACCGCAAGACCGCCGGCGCCAAAGAGGCCCCACGACGGCGTGCTGCGCGAGTCGACCGTACGGCAGCTGCAGCCGCCTGTGTCGCCGGTGCCGCCGGTGCCGCCGTCGGTCGAGGCGTCGCCCGAGGACGATCCCGAGCTGCCCGACGTGCCGGAGGTGCCGGAAGTTCCGGAGGTGCCCGACGTGCCGGAGGAACCGGACGTGCCGGAGCTGCCCGACGTGCCCGAGCTACCAGAGGTGCCCGAGCTACCAGAGGTGCCCGACGAACCCGAGCTGCCCGAAGAACCCGAGCTGCCGCTGTCGACGGTGTCGACGACGCACTTGGCCTGCGAGCACTTCTTGCCAGCGGGGCACGTGCCGCATGCGAGCGATCCGCCGCACAAGTCGTCGATCGTGCCGCACTCGGCGCCCTGCGCCGCGCACGAGGACTTGGTGCAGCCGCACTTCGTCGGGGGGCCCGCGTCGGCGCCCGCGTCGGCGGCGCCGCCACCGCAGGTCTCCGGCGCCGTGCAGGTGCCGCAGTTGATCGCCGTGCCGCAGCCGTTCGAGGCCGTGCCGCAGTTCTGGCCGGCCGGACATGTGGTCGTGGGCGTGCAGCCGCACGTGTTGGCACCGCCGTCGGCGCCGCCGCCGCAGGTCTCCGGCGCCGTGCAGGTGCCGCAGACGACGACGCCGCCGCAGCCGTTCGGGACGGTCCCGCAGTTGTAGCCCGGCGGGCAGGTCGTCACCGTCGGCGTGCAGCCGCACACGTTCGGCGTGCCGCCGCCGCCGCAGGTCTGCGGAGCGGTGCACGCCGGACCGCACGTCGCCGTGCCGCCGCAGCCGTCGGGGATGGTTCCGCAGTTCAGCCCGGCACCACAGACGGCCGGGATGCACCCGGCGACCGCGACCTGAGCGGTCGCTCCGTGCGCGGCGGACGGAGCCTTGCCGATGACGGTGAACGTCGTCGCCGGAGCAGTCGCTGCGCCGGCCGCGGCGGTGAGCGTCAAGGTCGACGTCCCCGGCGTGGTCACCGTCGCCGGGACGAACGCGCCGGTCACGCCGGCAGGCAAGTCCTGGATGTTGAGGACCACGCTCTCCGCGGCGCCCGCGGTGTTCGCGGTCGTCACCGTGTAAGTGACCGTGGACCCGGGGTTGACCGTCCGCAGCGCGGGAGCGACGGCGAGGCTGAAGTTGTTCGCCCCACAGCGCGGGAACTTCACCGACGCGATCTGCGTCTCCCAGGTGGCGCTGCTGGCCGCGCTGATGAGGTAGTACTCCTGCGTGTACCAGAACGTGCAGTCGTCGACCGGGTCGACCGTCATGTTGCTGTAGTCGCCCCAGCGGTGAACGCCGATGGTCTCGTGGCCGGTGCCGGAGACGACGGTGCTCTCGCCCTGGCCCATGACGCCCGCGGCGTCGGTCGGCAGGCGGCCCGTCCACGCGATCGAGGGATTGGTCGTTGCGCTGGAGACGGCGAAGCCAAGCGCGATGTCCTGCGCCATGTCCTGCGCCATGCTCCCCATCCAACGCCAGTTGGTGTCGGCGGGCGCGTAGGTGCCCGACTGGAAGACGGTGGGCGTCGTGTTCGGCGAGCGGACCTCGTACCAGCGGATGCCGCTGGTGTTTCCGGCGACGATCGAGTGGTTCAAGAAGAGCGCCTCGTGGGTACCGAAGTTACGGTACGTGAAGCGGAACATCAGGCGATCGTCGAGGCCGGCGAGCAGCTGCCCGGCAGGAAGCGACGGGACGCAGTTGCCGGTCGCGCTCGCCGCGCAGGTCGGGGAGAAGGCCGCGACGGTCACGACGGTGGGGCCGGTGAACGTGCTGTTTGCCGGCGTCGCCCAGTCGACGTGGAACTTCCAGAAGTCGAGCTTGTTGAGCGGCGGGTTCGTGTTGTAGTCGAACTGCGTGATGAAGCCGGGCTCGCCGCGGGGCGGCGGGATCAAGCCGTCGAGGCTCACCGGCAGCGCGCCGCCGACCGAGGTGTCCTGCTGGAAGCACTGCTGCGTCGCCGGGAGGCCCGCGAGCATCTTCACGCGGTCGTACGCGCAGATGTCCGCGCCGAGGAACGCCGAGTTCGACGCCGCGAACATGTTGAACGTCGCGTAGTACGCGTCGGGCCAGATGCCGAACTTGCCGTAGTCGTTGAGCGCCGGGTAGCTGAAGTCGTACAGGTTGTACGCGCCGCTGGGGTCCGGGGTCTTCGAGACGGCGACGCACTGGTACTCCGGCGCCGTGCCGCCGAAGAAGTTGTTGATCGAGAACTGCGTGATGAACCAGCGATCGGCCAGCTGGTCGTACACGACGACGGGATCGCCGTCGTTGTCCGCCGCGCAGCCGTTGCCGGGGTTCGTGCCGACGTAGCCGCTCCAGAGAACGTTGACGCTGCGCGACGCCGTCACGACGGTGCCGGCCTTGTTCCAGATCTCGATTCCGCCGTTGACGGTCTGAACGTAGTGGTTCGGGCCGACGACACCGTTGGTGTCCGGCGGCGTGCCGGTGATCGTGGGCTTCGAGTTGGTGTTGCCCTGCCCGAGGAAGTTGCGGATGGTCGCGGGCATGTTCTTGATGGGGACTTCCGACTGGAGCGTCGGATCCTTCGCCGTCGTCGCCATCGCCTCGGGCTTGTGCGCCCACGGGATGCGGTGGACCTTGTGGTCGTTCTCTTCCTCTTCCGCCTCGCGCTCGAGCTCGGCCTCGCTCTTGGGGCGCACCGGGAGCTTCACGAGATCGCGCAGCGGGCGCGAGCTTTCGGGGTAGGCGATCTGCACGCGCGGCGCGCGCTGCACGATCGACCGCGACGTGTCAGCGCCGGCGCTAGCGAGGGCCTGGCCAGCCGATGCCGGCTGAGGACTTGCCCCCGCGTCGACACCGGTGCGCTCGCCGTCGGTCGGGGGATTGCCCGAGCACGAGACGGCGACGCACGAGACAAGCCCAGCGAGGGAAAGACCCAGCCATGATCGGGAAAGCGCCATGGCGGGCACCGTACCCCGACTTCGCTCGGCCGCGAAGGGTGGATCCCACAGGAACGTCAGATATTTCGCGGCGGCGTATTACGCACTGCGCCATTGAGACGCGCGATGAGCCCCGCGAGGCGCGGATCTCCGGGCAATACCGCGAGCCCAAGCCGCGCCACGCGCCTCGCCCGGCCCCACGCGCGGGCGGCCTCCTGCACGTCCGCCGCCGCGAGGACGCGGTCCGTCAGCGCCCCCAGCTGCCCACGGGTGAGCGGCACCCCGACGAGCGCCTCTCCTAGCGCGGCGGCCTCGGCCAGCCGATCTTCGTCGGCTTGGGTGTCTGCTTCCGCATCTCCTGCGGCCGCCGATCGCGCGAGGACGTCCGCCAGCGCCGCGCACGTTCGCCGGACCGCCGTTTCGGGGACCACGACAGCGTCGCCGCGCATCGCCCGCGCGATCCCGAGCACCGTGCGGTGCACGATGAGCGACTCCGCTGCCGCGGGCGCCGGAGCCTTTGCGTCGTCGTCGTCCTCGCAATAGTCCCAGCGCGCGGCCTCCACGTCGAGCCGGCGCGCGAAGACGTCGCCTGGGTAGAGGACGAAGTCGAGGCGCGCGTTCCCTCGCCCGGAGGGGCACGTCGTGGTGACGCGGTGCCTTCCGCTCGGGACGCCCGCGAAGCCGCGGACCGGCGCGGCGGTGAACCGAGCCCAGTCTTCCTCGTGCCCATCGAACGCGCACGCGCTCCACACGTTGCCTTCGAGCAGCACGATCGCAGTGGCCTCGGCGACGTCGGCGCGCTCGTCGGGCTCGGCGCTCGCGACGGGCGCCGCGGGCGCGGCACCTGGGCGCGCGCCCGTCAGGTACAGCCACAGCGCTCCGGCCCCTGCGACCGCGACGACCGCGACGACGATCAGCCCACCCATCACTCTCGAAGGCTACCTCAGCTCTTCGCGCCTAGCTCTTCAGGTATTCGGGCTTCCGCGTCGGTTCGGGCCCGACGAAGCTGCGCGGCCCCTCGTCCGGCGACCAGGCGAGGAACTGGGCCGTCGGCCCCGCTTCGCCGCGATCGATGACGAGGTGCGTGCGCGCCGCCTTCACGCGCATGCTCACGCGCTCGCCCTCGACTTCTTCTTCCGCCCACGAGCCGACGTTGATGTACGTCGTCGCCTCCGACACCGGCACGCGGAGTGGAGCGTGCGTGTGCCCCATGACGACGAACGCCGCCGGGAACAGGCGCGCCAGGTGCGCGGCGCGATCGACGAGGACGTCGTCGGGGTCCACCTTGCGGCGACGCGACAGGTACCGATGCGCGAGGAGCCACGCGACGACGATGCAGACGCCCGCGTACCAGAAGTTGTGGTGCCGCACGCCGGCGACGAGCGCCGCGACCACGAGCGCGATCGAGCACGCCATCGCCACCGCGAGCCGGTCGAGCAGGACGCTGGCGAGGATGCCGCTGATCGACGCGGTCACCGGCGGCGACTGCAGCGCAGCCAGGGCGCGCAGGCGATCGAGCCCGATGCGCGTCGCCTCGGCGAGGAGGCCCAGCCGTCGCTCGTGCTCCTCGCGGAGCGCGCGTGCCGGCTCGAGGAAGTACTCTGCGCGCACGCGAAAGAGCTCGTGCACGGCGTAGATGAAGCGGACGAGCAGCCGCACGCCGCCGCGGATCCCGAGGCGCGTCCCGATGTGGACGTAGTCGACGAGGCCCATCTTGTCGTGCCCGTGCTCGCGCAGGCCGCGCGTCTGGCGCACGACGAAGCGCAGAAGCACGTCGCAGAACCCGCGTCGGATGCGGCGCGGGTCGCGCGGCGAGAGCGGGGCCATGAAGGTCTCCGTCGCGCAGAACTCGTCGTACTGGTGGCCGTGCTCGATGTACGCGAGGTTCTCGTCGTAGAAGAACCACTCGTTGAAGGCGATCCGCGCGTCGAACGCGGCGGCGTCGACGTCGGTGCGCTTCGCGGCCGACCAGAGCTGCGCCTTGATCTCGGTCTTCACCTCGTCCCAGTACAGCTCCACGTCGTGGTTGCCGTGGACGAACGTGAGCGCGTGCCCGTCGGACACGAACGATGCGAGCGCGTGGAAGACGTCCGCGTGCCGCGCCGCGACGCGCTTCACCTTGACGCGCGCGTGGTCGGCCGCGTTGCCGAGCCCGTGCTCGCGCTCCTCGTCGCTCGGCGCGAGCGAAAGCTCCTCCTCCCGCGGCTGGATGGCCATGCCGATGAAGTCGATGAAGTCGCCGGCGACGACGATGCGCCACCGGTCCGCCTTGGGCGGCGTCTTTCGGTAGTGCGCGAGGAGAGCGACGAGGTCCCGGTCGATCGTCGGCGAGCGGCGAATGCTGGCGAGCGGGTGCTCGTTCAGGTCACTACCGAGGTGCACATCACTGAAGACCAGCAAGCTCTCGGTAGGAGGAGGAGGTTTTGGGCTTGGACCGTTTTCTCCCACAGTTAACTTCTGATCCACATACGTACCAACGGCAAGCTCGGACAGGTCATAAGCGTGTCAGCTCGCCCCGCCTGGCGGTGGCGGACGGGTTACACTGTCTCCATGACGCAGCCGGAGGGGCCGCCCGTGCTTGACGCGATCGCCAGCGCCCCTGCGCCCGGCCGCGGTGGCGTGCTCGACAAAGGCCGGCAGTTTCTACGGAAACACGGCAAACGCCTCTGGTGGCTCCACTCCGTCTACGCCCTCGGCCTGGGCGCGACGGTCGTAACCTTCGCCCAGAAGGGCTTCGACCACGCGCGCTGGCTCGCCATCTCACTCAGCCTGACGTGGCTCCTGGTCGTCCTCTTCTTCCGCGTCTTCGGGAGCGGCGCGCGCCAGGAGAAGGTCGAATTCGCCCACGCGCGCGTCCGCCTGCGCTTCTTCGCGATGACGTACGCGCTCAAGAACCTCTACCAGGGGATGCTCTTCTTCCTGCTCCCCTTCTACTGGAAGAGCACCACGCTGGGCGACGTGAACTCCTGGTTCATCGGGCTCCTGGCCGCGTGCGCGCTCCTGTCGACGCTCGACATCGTCTTCGATCGCATCCTGATGAAGTGGCGCGTTCTCGCGTCGCTTTTCCACGGCGTGACGCTGTTCGGGTGCCTGAACCTCGTCATCCCCGCGCTCTTCCCGGACACGCCGACGCGCACGTCGCTCCTCTGTGCAGCGGGCATCACCGTGGTGTTCTTCTGGACGCTGCACGTTCCCTGGCGCGCGCTCCGCAAGAAGTGGGTCATCGCCCTCTTCTTCGCGTCGCTCGCCGCCGGCACGACGGGCATCTACTTCGTGCGCCGTGGGATTCCGCCGGTGCCGATGCACGTCCCTTACGCCTCCGTCGGCCCGCAGCTCTTGAAGGATGGGCGCCTGTCGATGGAGGTGAAGACGCTCCACGCCTCGGTCATCCACGAGCTCATTTGCGTCACCGACGTCGTCGTCCCCGGCGGCCACGGCGACAAGCTCCACCACGTGTGGCGCAAGGACGGCGGCGAGGTCGAGCGCTGGGGCGAGGAGACGACCCGCGCCCAGGGCGGCCCCAACGGAATCGTGCGCCTCCGCTCTACGCTGCAAAAGCGTGATCTACCCGCGAATCTCGCGGGATCGTGGTCGGTCGACGTGGAGACGGAAGACGGCCAGCTCGTCGGCCGCGCAACGTTCCGCGTGGTCGACTAGCACTACTTCGCCATATTTATGGTGGTTGGACGAGGAGCCGCATCAGCCCTCGACAGGTCGTGCAGAACAGTGGCGCAACGAAACGATGGATCACGTACCTGCGCACGGCAGGGAGCGTGAGCCGATGCGTCGAGTC
>JANYHK010000119.1 GCA_025359105.1 Myxococcales bacterium
CGGGCCGGAGAAGCTGGCCGTGGCGGAGGCGGAGAACCGCTACATGCGCAAGATCCACGTCGTGCCGCGGAAGGACTACCACCTCGAGCAGTTCGACCTGACGGGCAAGTAGACGGCGGCGACGAGCAGCGGGCGCGGAGAGCGGGCGCGCGAGCAGTCGGCAACGCGACGCGCGTGCGCCTCCGCACCTGACGCGAACGAGAGGACAGCGTGACCGTGATGGATGACGAGGCGGAAAAGCGCGCGGACGAGCGGGACCTTCGCAGCGCGCGGGTGACGATCAACAAGGAGTTCGAGTCCTTCGACGCGTTCATCCAGGAGTACGTCACGAACATCTCGCGCACCGGCGTGTTCATCAAGGCGGCCAAGCCGCTGGCGATCGGCACCAAGGTGAACCTGCTCTTCACCGTCATCATGGACGGCGTCGAGACGATCGAGGGCGTGGGCGAGGTCGTGCGGGTCGAGAAGGATCCGCCCGGCATGGGCGTCGTCTTCCGCGAGCTCTCGACCTACTCGAAGGACTTGATCGACAAGCTGCTCACGGGTGGCCACCGCTGAAATCGCGGAGCATGATCATGCGCGAGCGGTGAAGGTTACTTGGGTCCGGACGGTTTCTTCGCGTTGCTGTCGAGCGCGCGCGTGCACTGGCGCTTGAGTGCGTCGACCTCGCGGCGCAGCTCGGCGATCTCGCGGCTCTGCTGCTGCAGGGTCGCGACGGCCATGCTCGTGTAGGCGTAGAGATCGACGTGGCCCCGATCGGCCATGACCGCCGGGCTCTCCGGATCGTCCTCGATGATGAAGCCGAGGTGCTTGGACGGATCGCCGGAGGTGTACTGGTACGTCGCGATGCGGGTCGACAGGGTGCGGTCGGCGAGCTGCTCCCTCTCGGCGTCGCTCAGGTAGTGGATGTCCTGCTTCTTCGTGCGCGTCGAGACCGGGCAGCCCTGGGCGCTCTCGTGCCAGGAGCCGCTCTCACAGCGCATCGCCGGCGTCGAGCAGTCGCCGTACGCGCAGTACTGCTGCTCCTGCGTGCAAGCGGCGCCGGCGTGTGGGCGGACGGACGGACAGCCCTGCGCGGGCGCCGTGCACACCCAGGTGAGCGGCGTGCCGGCGTCGCAGACGCGCCCTGCGGGGCCCTGGGGTCCGCAGTAGATCTCGCATGAGCAGGTTCCCTCAGGGTACGCGCACGTAGCCTGCGTCGCGCACGTTGCGCCCTTCGGCACCGCGGCGTAGGACGCCGGGCAGCTGGCGCCGGGGGGAGGCGTCGGGCACCTCCCGGTCTGGGGTGGCGTGACGATCCACTTGGCCGGTCCCTGCGTCGGCGACACGCACGTCGCCAGGGTGTTGCACGTGGGGCTCACGTCCGTCCCGTACTCGCACTGCAGCAAGACCGTCGTGCAGGAGGTGTCGTTCGCGGGGAGAGACGTCGGGCACCCCGGTACGAGCCCGCCGCTGGAGCCGCTGGAGCCGCTGCTGCCGCTGCTGCTACCGGAGCTCGACCCGCTGCTGCTCGCGCCGCTGCTGCCGGAGCCGCCGTCGCCGCCCACGTCCGCGGTCTTCCCAGTGCACGCGAGCGCGGCGACGATCGTCCCGCACGCGATCCCGACACCGATCATCGTCCTGCTCATGGTGACGTTCTCCTCGCGGCTAGCGAGCCCGCGCGCGTAGCTTGCCCCGTTCAATCGCCGCGCGCACGCACCGCGCCGAGCAGCACCTCGCGGATGCACCGCTGGTAGAGCTCCCCGAGCTTCGAGTCGCCTTCGATCGCCTCGCGGTATTCGGCCAAAGGCACCTGCTCCTCCACGCACGCCCGCCGGACGAGCTCGTCCATGGCGCCCTCGTCGCCGGAGCGGTAGCGGCGCGTCCACTCGACGTCCGTTCCGTGCGCGGCAACCAATTTTTGTCGGAACGCAGCGACCACGCGCTCCATCCGAAGCCTCGTATCGGCCGAGAGAGCCATCCCCAAGTGCCTCCAGGGGAGAGAATACCCGAAGGTGTCCCTTTTCAAAACGCGGCCGCCGCGCCTATCCTCCGGACCCCAAAATCAAACCCACACCCCAGCAGGTGATTCATGCCGATCGAACCGAAGTCGTTCCCGCTCGAGGGCAAGGTCGAGGGCTTTCTCTCGGAGAGAGCGCTGACCGAGCACCGTGACGTCCTCTACAAGGGCTATGTCACCCAGTACAACACCATCCAGGCCGCGCTCGAGAAGGCCGACGTGTCGAAGGCGAACCCGCACTACTCCGAGTGGGGCGAGCTGAAGCGCCGCGAGACGTGGGCGCACAACGGCGTGCTCCTCCACGAGCTCTACTTCGAGAACATCGGCGGCGCCGGCACCAAGCCCGGCAAGATCACCGAGAAGCTCATCAACGCGCACTTCGGCAACCTCGACGCCTTCAAGGCGCAGCTCCTCGGCGGCGGCAAGGTCGCGCCGATCGGCTGGGCCGTGTGGGCGTGGTCGCACCTCGACCAGAAGAGCCACGTCTACGTCGTCGAGCAGCACCAGAACCACACCCCGTGGCTCGCCATCCCGCTGATGATCCTCGACGAGTTCGAGCACGCGTACTTCCTCGACTACGCGACCAAGCGTCCGGACTACCTGAACAAGTTCTGGGACAACATCAACTGGGACGCGGTCGAGAAGCGCGCGGAGCAGTGGCTCCCGGCGAGTGCCAAATAGGCGTTTTCGTTTCCGTGTAGTCTGCATGACGAAGGCCTCTCTCCGCTGCGGTGGAGACGGGCCTTCAGCTTTTTCGGCGAGCGATGGTATGCCCTTGCCATGAGAATTTACCTCCTGGCCGGAGCCCTCTTCCTCACAGCCTGCGGAGCCGCCGAGCCCCAGGTCGCGACGCCGCTCCCCAAGGGGGATGCCCCGCCGACTCCGCCCGTCGCCGCGAGCGCCGCCACGCCGGCCGATCCAGCGCTCCCGTTCCGGGGCGCCTACTCGAACCCCGGTGGGATGTGGATGCCGCAGCAGATGACGCTGCCCACGCACGCCGACGCGTTCGCCAAGATGGGGGTGAAGCTCGATCCGAAGGTCCTCGCCGATCCGCTTTCGGCACCGCTCGCGGCGATCGTGTTCCTCGGCGGGTGCACCGCCTCGTTCGTCTCGGCTGAGGGGCTGGTCGTGACCAACCACCACTGCGTGCAGGGGGCGCTTCAGCAGAACTCGACGCCGGACTCCAACCTGGTGGAGAACGGCTTTCTCGCCAAGACCTTCGCCGAAGAGAAGCCCGCGGGTCCCTCGCAGCGCATCCTGCTGGCGCAGGCGTTCCGCGACGTCACGCGCGAGGTGCGCGACGGGCTCGAGAAGATCACCGACGCCGTCCTACGCAAGGAAGAAGCCGAGAAGCGCACCAAGGCGCTCATCGCCGCATGCGAGAAGGACCGGCCCGAGGTGCGCTGCCAGGTCACGAGCTTCTTCGACGGCGGGCTCTACCAGCTCATCGAGATGCTCGACATCAAGGACGTGCGCCTCGTCTACGTCCCCGCGCGGTCGGTGGGCGACTACGGAGGCGAGATCGACAACTGGGCGTGGCCGCGCCACACCGGCGATTGGTCGTTTTTCCGCGCGTACGTCGGCAAGGACGGCAAGCCGGCGCCGTATGCGGCCGACAACGTTCCGTACAAGCCCAAGCACCACCTTCAGGTGACGACGGCCGGTCTCAAGCCGAGCGATTTTCTCATGGTCGCCGGGTACCCCGGCCAGACCGGGCGCACCGAGCCGGCGGCCGAGGTCCACCACGACGTCGAGCGGTCGCTCCCTTACACCATCGCCTACCTGAAGGAGCGCTACGCGATCGCCGAGGCGCACGTGAAAGACCAGGGTGAGACCGGGATCAAGGCGACGGTCCTCAAGCAAGGTGTGCAGAACGGCCTCGAGAACTACGAAGGCACCCTGGCGGGCCTGACGAAGGGCGACCTCCTCAAGCGCAAGGACGCGCTCGACGCCAAGGTGAAGGCGTGGGCGGCGCAGCCGGGCAACGAGGCGCACAAGAAGAACATCGCGCGCCTCGACGCGATCCTCGCCGATCGCGCCAAGACCTACCGGGTCGACATCGACCGGGACAAAGCCTTCCTCGCGCCGCGGCTGCTCGCGACCGCGTTCTCGCTCGTTCGCTGGGCCGAGGAGCGGGAGAAGAAGGACGAAGCGCGCAAGCTCGGCTACCAGGAGCGCGATCTGTCGCGCGCCGTCGCGAACCAGAAGCAGCTCGTGAAGTCCTACGACCGCACGCTCGATCGCGCCACGCTCCGCCTCGTCCTCGGTCGCGCTGCGAAGCTCGACGAGCGCGAGCGCCCGTGGCTCGCGACGCTCGTGGGCGCCAAGGCCGGGCAGAAGATCGACGACGCGCTCCTCGACGCGACGGTGGACGCGTGGTTCAAGGCGCAGCTCCTCGAGGACGAGGCCCTGCGCCTCGAGCTCCTGGAGAAGGGAACGCTGAAGACGCTGCGCGCGTCCAAGGATCCGTTCGTCCAGGCGGCGCTCCGCGTGTGGGGCGTCTACAAGGCCGAGGAGAAGAAGGTCGATGCGCGCGCCGGCGATCTGCTCCTCGTGCGTCCGTCGTACACCGAGGGGATGAAGCAGGTGCTGGGCGGGGCGCTCGCGCCCGACGCAAACGCCACCCTTCGCATCACGTATGGCACGGTGAGGTCGCTCAAGCCCGAGTCGGCCGCGCCCGCCGATCTTCCGTTCACGACGGCGTCGCAGATCCTCGCGAAGGACACCGGCAAGGAGCCGTTCAACGCGCCGGCGAAGCTCCTGGCGGCGATCCGCAAGAGGTCGTTCGGCGCTTACGCCGATCCGTTGCTCGGCGGCGATCTGCCGATCGATTTCCTGGGCGATCTCGACATCACCGGCGGCAACTCCGGCTCGCCCACCTTGAACGCGAAGGGGGAGCTGGTGGGGCTCGCCTTCGACGGAAACATCGAGGGAGTCGCCTCCGACGTCGTCTTCAACGGCGCGACGACGCGCACCATCCACGTCGACGCCCGGTACATGGTGTGGACGATGGACACGCTCGACGGCGCGAAGCACCTGCTCAAGGAAATGGGGCTCACCCCTTCCCCCTAACCCGTCTGCCGGCTCGAGCGAGCTGTCCCACAAGGTAGGATAAAACACACAGGGAGACTAAAGGAGACCTTGCGGCGCGCGCGTTCTGGGGAACACTGCGCGCGCTCCCCGAAAGGTCCGCCCGTGTCTTGTACCGCCCAGGATTCCCATCCGCTCTTGCCGCAACCCCCGATCACCGTGCCCGCCCTGGTGCCCGCCGAGGTGCCTGACGCCGATGCCGCGCTGTCGCCGGCATCGTCCCAGGCGCGGGCGCGGGCGCGGCCGCGCCTCGAGCTGGTCATGAGCTCCCCGGATTGGAGCGCGAGCGCGGCGGCCCCGGCGACCCACGGGATCTTCGACGACGAAGACGACGAGTACGGCGCCGCCCCGACCCAGATCTACGTCCCGATCGTCGTCGAGGCACCGAAAGACCTCGAGTCGCAGCGCAAGTTCGACGAGTTCTGGCTCACGAAACCTGCGCTCGCCGAGCCGCCGGCCGTGTTTCTGCCCGTCTTCCCGAAGGTGCCGTTGCTTCAACGGACGGGCGTACGCGTCATGTTGCTCGTCGCGGCCGCGATTGCGATCGTGGCGCTGTTCATGGCGGGCTTCGCCTTCGTGGCCTCGTCGATGCGCGCCGCCGAGGCGGCCGCGTCCGCCTCCGACTGACGAGGTCAGGGAAGCGCGTCGTCGACGAGCTTGTCCTTGAGCGCGGCGAGGCCGGCCGTCGCTCCGACCGGGAAGACCGCGGGCCGGGTGAGGCGGGCGTGCGGCGCGCGGAGGGACGCGACGGCTGCCTGCGCGCGCGCGCGGCTCTCCGACGGGCGCTCGGCGGCGGCCACGCGCTTGCCGCTGCGCATCACGTTCCCGTGCAGAGGCGCGCTCGACGCGGCGGCGATCTTGGTCGTGAAGCCGGTGCCGCGGTGGAGGAAGCGCGCGTCCTTCGCGGGCTGGATGCGCTCGCTCGCGGCGTGGAGCACGTCGCACAGCGGGTGGCCCTCGGCGTCGAAGTAGCGCAGGACCTTCTTGCGACCGGGGTTGCCCGACGCCAGGACCGACTCGCCGAGGCGCATGCGCGGCGACCAGCGCCCGTCGTCTTCCATCGCGACGAGATCGTAGCGAGCGATGCGGGCCGTGCCGTTGGGCAAGAGCGAGTCGACGGAGAACGCGGCGAAGCGAGGCTCCTCGCGGCGCAGCTCGGCGATGCGCCACTCGTCGAGGCCGCCCGAGGCGACGAGCAGCGGCTCCTTGAGGCCGTGTGCTCGGAAGATGCGGAGTGCGGCGCGCGCGATCTCCACGTGATCGCCTGCGGCGATCTCCAGGGCGTAGCCGAGGTCCTCCCACTTGTCGTTGCCGTGGAGCTTCTTGATCGCGCGCGCGGCCTGATCCAGGGCTTTTCTCGGGTCGTGGGCGTCGATGCGGAGCGTGGCGTGCGCGGGGGCGGCGCGGAGCCAGGCCTCGAACGAAGCGACGTCGGAGCTGGCCGCCGTGAGCGCGCGGGTCGGCTGCGGGGCGCGGAGCGGGACGTCGTAGCGGCGACCGGCGAGGGCGCAGGTGGTCGCGCCGGCGCCACCGATGTACGCGGCGCGCGCGAGGAGCGTGCCCCCCGCGAGGCCGTACGCGCTCGACGCACCCGCCTCGATGACCTCGCGCCCGCCGGCCGCCAGCGCGCAGCGCGCCATCTGCGTCGCGGCGAGCGTCGCCTGCGTGAGCGCGCGTGTGACGAGGCCGCCCACGAGCTGCGCTTGCCAGAACGGCCCCTCCACCGCCAGCACCGGCTCGCCCGAGAAGACGACGCTCCCCTCGGGCGCCGCGTCGACGTCGCAGTCGAAGCGCGCGTCGTGAAGGAGCTGGCGCGTGGGCTCGTCGATCGCGCCGAGAGACGCGAGCCACTCGATCTCCTCGGGCTTGGGCCGGAAGCGCTCGAGGGCGTCGAGCAGCGGCTCGAGCCCCGCCAGCACCAGGAACCCGAGGTTCGGTGAAGGCGCCTCGAGCGAGCACTCGAACGTCGCCCGCGCCTCGGCGTGTCCCTGGTGGATGGCCGCCGCCACAGTCACGAACGCGTCGAGGTCGAGAGAGAGCACGCTCGGGGGGACAGGCGGCGGAGCAGACATGGGCGGCGAGGATAGCAGAGGCGTCAGTTCGCGCGTGCGCGCGCGCGGCGCTTCGGAACCGTCCAGCGATAGAGCTGCGCCGGTCGGTGCTTTCCCGTGCGCTGCGCGGCGACCGGCTCCACGATGCCCCTCCCCAGGAAGCGCGCCCGGAAGTTGCGCTTGTCGATGGCGTGCCCGAGCACCGCCTCGTACACGCGCTGAAGCTCGGTCAGCGTGAAGTGCTGCGGCACGAGCTGGAACGACGACTCGCGCGACGGATCGCGCAGGCGCTCCTGAAGCCGGTGGCGCGCGAGGGTCAGAATTCGCGCGTGGTCGAAGGCCAGCCGGTGCGCGCCGGCGCGCGGCGCGGCGTCCAGGGGCAGCGTTCGCAGCGGGTGCCAGGCCGCCTCGGCGGCGTCGTCACCGGCGTGCACGATGGCCGCTTCGGCGTGGATGAACGTGAAAAAGACGATGCTCACCGTGTGGCCGCGCGGGTCGCGACCGGGGTCGCCGAACGCCGCGAGCTGCTCGAACGCGACACCGGTGAGCCCCGTCTCCTCGGCCAGCTCGCGCGCCGCGGCCTTCTCCAGCGCCTCGTTCTTCTCGACGAACCCGCCCGGCAGCGCCCAGTGTCCCTTGAACGGCTGCCCCTTCCGCTTGATGAGGAGCACCGCGAGATCGTCGCCGTGCATCGTGAAGATGCACGCGTCCACCGTGACGGAGGGCCGGGGGTATTCGTAAGTATGGGGCACGGCGCGAGAATCGTGTGGAAATTACACGAAGTCAACCCACGCGCTTCGCGAGCTCCCGGATGGCCGCCGGGTTCGCCGCGTCCTCGAAGAGGAGGGGCAAGAACGACGGGGCGATCGGCAGCTCCTTCGAAAGGCGATGGAGGCTCTCCGCCTGAACGCGCTCCCGCGTCGCGCGGTGCTTTCCCGCGAGGATCGCCGCGTCGCCGGGCAGCGGCTCGGCGCCGGGGGCGGCGGCGAAGGCCTCGAGGGCCTCCCGCTCGGTGCGCGAGAAGAGCGGCGGAAGCACGCCGTTCACGACGATCTGCGCGATCGGCAGGTTCAGCTCGCCCAGCGCCGCGGCGAGCTCGATGGTCTCCGTCGTCGGCATCTCCTCGGGGAGCGTGACGAGGACGACGGCGCACTCCTTGGGGTTCTGGAACATCGTCCACGCGCGCTCGGCGTCACGGCGGAGCAGGCCCGGCGGCACCACGTCGACGATGACCTTGGGGACGCGCAGCATGTCGAGCCCGTGACCCGTCGCCGGCGCGTCGAGGATGACGGTGTCGTACTTGAGCCCGCCGAGGTCGCCCGCCTCCGTCGTGTGCCACCACGCCTTGCCGAGCATGGCCCACTCGTGGAGCCCGGGCACGGCGCTGAAGAAGGTGCGCACGTATTTGTTGTCGAAGAGCAGCTTGAACACGGTGCGCGACTTGAGGGTCATCAGCCCGTAGTCCTCGACCGCGCGCTCGGGGTCCATGTTCACGGCCCACACGTTCTGGGCGACGCTCGAGACGTCGGCGCCGATGAGATCGCTCCCGAGCATGGCGCTCAGGCGCTCCTTCGCGTTGCACATCGCGACGAGCACGCGCTTGTTCTTGTGCGCGAGGTGGACCGCGAGCGCGGCGCACACCGTGGTCTTACCGACGCCGCCCTTGCCCGTGACGATGATGAACCGTCTGTTGTCGAGGGCGTTCATGAGCCGCCACGCTAGCCTACCAGCGCCTAGCGCGTGCTAGAAGGCTCGCCATGGCGACGCTCCCGTCCACCGCCGTTTTGCGCGTGTTTCCGCTGGGAGGCCTGGGCGAGATCGGCATGAACTGCATGGCGTTCGAGCAGGACGGGCAGGTCATGCTCGTCGACTGCGGCGTCACGTTCGACGACCGGGGGCTGGGGGTGGACGTCGTGCACCCCGATTTTTCGGCCCTCGACGCCTACCGGGACCGCATCTGCGGCGTCTTCGTGACGCATGGGCACGAAGATCACATCGGCGCGCTCCCCTACTTCCTCCGCCGGTTCGACGTGCCGGTTTGGGCACCGCCGTACGCGCTGGGGCTCGTCCGGGAGCGGCTGGGTGAGCACGAGGTGCTCGAGCACGCGCACCTCATCTCCACCGAGCCGCGCACGCGGTACGACGTCGGACCGTTCCAGGTCGAGCCCATCCGTGTCACGCACTCGATCGCCGACGCGACCGCGCTCGCGATCACGACGGCGGCGGGCGTCGTCGTCCACTCCGGCGACTTCAAGTTCGACGAGGCGCCGACCGACGGCGAGGCGTTCGACACTGCGCGGCTCGCCGAGCTCGGCGACCGCGGGGTGGCGCTCCTCTTCAGCGACTCGACGAACATCGACTCCGAGGGGTGCGCCGGCGACGAGGTGGGCGTCGGCGACGCGCTCGAGCCGATCGTCGCCGCGGCGACGGGTGCGGTGGTCGTCGCGATTTTTGCCTCGAACGTCCACCGGCTGCGCCTCCTCGGCAACATCGCGCGTCGCACCGGTCGCAAGCTCGTTCTGCTTGGCCGTAGCGTCGGCACGCACTCGCGCGTCGCGCACGCGACCGGGTACCTCGACTGGCCTTCCGACCTCGTTTTCCCGGCTGATCGTGCGCGCGAGCTGCACAAGGAGCGCATCCTCGGCGTGGCCACCGGCTCGCAGGGCGAGGCGAGCGCAGCGCTCGCGCGCCTGTCGCGCGGGGAGCACGGCGGCCTCGCGCTCGGCGTGGGGGACACGGTCATCCTCTCGAGCCGCATCATCCCGGGGCGCGAGCCGGACGTGTACGCGATCATCGGCGATCTCATCCGCCGCGGCGTGTCGGTGCGCACCCGCGCGACCGACCGCGGCATCCACGTGAGCGGCCACGCGCACCGCGCCGAGCAGCGACGCATGCTGGAGCTCGTCCGGCCGCGCGCGTTCATTCCCGTCCACGGCACGCGCCACCACCTCGATCGCCACGCGGAGCTGGCGCGCGAGGTCGGCGTGAGTGAGGTGCTCGTGCTCGAGAACGGCCAGGTCGCCGAGGTCGGCGCCGCCGGCGTCACGCGCGCCGGTACCGTCCACGCGGGGCGCGTCTACACGTTCGGCGGCCGCGCGATCCCGAAGGCCGCCCTGCGCGATCGCGAGGTGCTCGCGGCGGGCGGGGTGGTCGCGTGCGTCGTCGCGCTCGGGAAGGACGGCCGCGCGCACGACGTCCGCCTCGCGACCCGGGGCGTCGTCGACGAGACAATGGACGCAGGGCTCCTGGCCGACACCAGGCGGGACGTCCTCGCGGCCGTCGCTGCGCTCTCGAAGACCGCGCGCGCCGACGACGCCGCCGTGGCCGAGGCCGCGCGCCTCGCGGTTCGACGCTGCCTTTCTCGCGCGCTAGCCTACAAGCCGATGACGATCGCCCAGGTCATCCGGGAAAGAGAGGAGCCGTCGTGACGTCGGTCCCCCCGCGCCCGCGCCACATCACCCCGTTTCTCGGCGCCAAGCTGCGGCACCTCGATGCCGAGGTCGGCAAGGCCATCCCCCGCGTCGTGGCGACGGCCGACGACGAGGCCATCCACGATCTTCGCGTCGCCATTCGCCGCCTGCGCACGCTCCTCCGCCTCGCCCGACCGGTTTACGGGCGGTTCCACGCCGACGCCGTGCGCCTCGCGTACACCGCCGTCTTTCGCGCCACCGGGGAGCTCCGCGACGAGGAGGTGCTCGACGAGACGCTCGACGCGGTGGCGGTGGCAGCAGGGGGGGCGGTCGGGGCGGTGGTGGCGGTGGTGGCGGTGGAAGAGCCTTCGTTCGTCGCCTGGCGCGCGCTCCGCGGCGCGCGTGAGCGTCGCCTCCGCCGCGCCGCCATCGCCCGCGTGCGTGGCGGCGAGCTGGCCAAGGCGCGCCAGCTCCTGAGGGCCCTCGTGACGTTGCCGGTGGCGCCCAAGCACGACAAGGACCTCGGCAAGTTCGCGCGAAAATGCGTCGAACGGGCACGCCGCGGCGTCGATCATCTCCGCGATGTGCCGACGGAAGACGTCGTCGGCCTCCACGATTTGCGCATCGCCTACAAGGAGCTCCGCTACGCCGCCGAGCTCCTCGCGCCCGCGCTACCCATCGATCTGTCTGCGCTCGCCGACCCCGCCGCCCGCTTCCAGAAGCGCCTCGGCGAGATCCACGACGCCGACGTCGCCATCGCCACGGTATCGCGCGCGCGCGCGCTCGTCCCCGAGACGCGCGCCGAGCTGCTCGCGCGCCTCGAGGCGCTCCGGATGAAGCGCGTGACGAAATACCTCGCGGAAATGGCGCCGTCGCCCGACGGGGTGGACGAGGCGCCCGTCGCGCCGGGGCTCCTGCAATAGCGCGCCTGGCGTCTTTTGCCGTCTTCGCCGTCGTCTCAGGCAGCCGGCGGCGTTTCGCTGCGGAAGATCTCGACCTTTTGCAGCACGATGTCGGTGCTCGGCTTGTCCCGCCCGTCGCGCGGCGCGCCGGTGATCTTGGGGATCACGTCGGTCCCGGCCACCGCGACGCCGAAGACCGAGTGGCGGTTGTCGAGGTGCGGCGTCGCCTTCTCCGTGATGAAGAACTGCGATCCGTTCGTGCCCGGGCCGGAGTTGGCCATCGACAGGACGCCGGGCCCGGTGTGCCGGAGCTCCGGGTGAAACTCGTCTTTGAAGCGGTATCCGGGGCCGCCCGTGCCGCGGCCCAGGGGGTCGCCGCCCTGAATCATGAAATTCGGGATGACACGGTGGAAGATCGTCCCGTCGTAATAGGGGACCCCCTCCTTGACCTTGCCGTCACGGGGATCGGTGTACGCCTGAGCTCCCGTGGCCAGGCCGACGAAGTTCTTGACCGTATCGGGGGCGCGTTGCTCCTCGAGGCGGATGACGATGTTCCCCAGGGAAGTGACGAAGCGGGCGTAAAGCTGGCCGCTGCCGGGGGTGGTGATGGGCGGAAACGTGGCGTCGGGCATAGTCTGGACTCCCTTTGGCCCGGCGCCGGTTGGGCGCGCGCCGGATGGTCGCGCGAGCCTAAATCACCGAGCATGATTCTCGGTCGAGAATCATGCTCGGTGATTTAGATACGACTCGGGTGGGGCTACGCCGGCTACGCCCGCTCGTCGCTGGCGCGCCGAGCCTCCCCGAAATCGCCTTCGGCGACTCGTGCGTTGCACGAGAAGAGGAGGGGGGTGGCCACCCTGGTTCCTCGGCGAGGCGGAGGGCGGCCTTTGTGCGAGGGTTGTCACTTCGCTTGACCCCTCTGGTAAGGTCTTGATACTCAAAGCATCGCGCCTATTTGGGGGCGAGACCACGGCGATAGCGCTTTTGTGGAGGCACAGTGATCACTTGTCCGAAGTGCGCGAAGGACAACCAGGACCATTACAAGTTCTGTTTGGGCTGCGGCGCTGAGCTCCCGCGTGACGCTGCGCCGAAGCCGTTCTCTCCGCAGACGCCTCCTCACGGCATGAAGGCCGCGGCGCCGGCCACCGTCGCCCAGCACCAGCCGCCGCAGCAGGCCCCGGCTCCCGTTCCGCCGCCCGCGGTGATCCCGTCGTCGCTCGCGTCGACCAGCGCGATCCCCGCGGGGTTCGCCCCCGGCTCCGCGTACCGGCAGGCTCCGCCTGCTTCCGCGGCGGCCCAGGCGCCCGCGCCGTCTGCCGTGGCTCCGCCTGGATCCGCCATCGGATCTGCGCCGGGCGCCGCCCCCGGCGGCGTGACCGTGCTCTGCCCGCAGTGCGGGCACGTCAACGGCCCTACGAACCTCTTCTGCGGCTCGTGCGGCTTCCGCCTCGGTGGCGCCTCCGCGCGCCCCGCGGCCCCGGTCGCCGAACCGCCGGCCGCGACCGGCAGCGCCGTGTCGCTGACCGCCCTCCGCGCCGACGGCAGCGAGGCCGGCACGTACACGCTGCCCTCCGGCAACGTCACCGTCGGACGCGACGCGGGCGGAATCTTCGCCGGCGACAGCTACCTCTCGCCGCGCCACGCCACGTTCCGCCCCGTGGGGCCCGGCAAGCTGATGGTGAAGGACGAGGCGTCGCTCAACGGCGTCTACAAGAAGCTCCAGCGCGACGCGCCGGTCGAGGTTCGCCCGAACTGCATCTTCCGCATCGGGCAGGAGATCCTTCGCTTCGAGCCCGTCACGCCCCTGCCCGCGACGCCCGACGGTGTCGAGCGCCTCGGCGCGCCGGCAAAGGGCTACGTCGGTCGCATCGCGCTCGTCACCGGCCGCGACACGACGGGCAACGCGTTCCCGGTGCCCGAGACCGGCGTCCACCTCGGCCGCGAGCGCGGGGACGTCCTCTTCCCCGAAGACGGCTACGTCTCGGGCCTCCACTGCCGTCTCGCATGGGAGAACGGCCGCCTGATGCTGACCGACCTCGGCAGCTCCAACGGCACGTTCATTCGCCTCTACGAGGAGACGGACGTGCGCTCCGGCGACGTGCTCCTCATGGGACAGCAGCTGTTCCGCGTGGCGATGTGAGCCCGCGGGAAGCACGACGATGAGCTCACCGGCGGGCTCCCCTCCGCGCACGATTCGCGTCGTTGCCGCGGTCCTCGAGGACGACGGCAAGTACCTCATCACGCAGCGTCGCGCGACGGCGGTGCTCCCGCTCATGTGGGAGTTCCCCGGCGGCCGCGTCGAGCTCGGCGAGACCGACGTGCAGGCTCTGAAGCGCGAGGTGCTCCATCGCCTCGGCGCGGACATCGAAGTGGGCAAGCTGATCAGCTTCGTGAGCCACCCGTACGAGCACTACGTCGTCGATCTCTTCCTCTACGAGTGCAGGCTGCTGGGCGACAAGATCGAGCCGCGCGCCGTCACCGCGTACAAATGGGTCGCGAGCGCCGAGTTCGATCAGTACCCGTTCACGCCGGCCGACGAAGCGTCGATGAACAAGCTCCTCGGCGTGTCGTGACGCGGGCGGGGCGCCTCCTTTCCACCTCGCTCCTCCTCGCCGCGATGGCGATCGCGCCCGCGGTGCACGCCGATCCGCCGAAGATCGAGGATCCCTCCGGCGCGCCGGTCACGATCACCTCCGATCACACGGACACGGAGATCTTCGTCGCGAAAGGCCCCGTGCCGAGGCACCACGAGATCGACACGTTCGAACGCGTCGGCGTCGCCCCCACCACGGTCAAGCTGGCCCCCGGCATCTACACGTTCGAGACCGAAGGCCCGACCCAGTCGAGCGGCCACGAGCTCGTCACGGTCGACCGCTGGCCGATGAACGTCACCGTCAAGACCGGCGACGCCACGGTGAAGACCCTCGGGACGATCCTCATCGCGCTCGGCGTCGTGTCGATCGTCGGTGGGATCGTCGTCGTCGCCACGTTCGGGCAAGGCGACAAGCAGTTCGACAAGTACACGCTCGCCATTCCGATGCTCGCCGGCGGGGCAGGCGTCATCGGCATCGGCGTCGGACTGTCGTTCCTCGGCGGTACGTCGATCCAGCAAGCGACGGCACCGGCCGCGCCGCCCGGTCCGCCCAAGGCTGCCCTGGCGAACGTCGCTCTCAAGTTCTGACGATCTCCTCGGCTGGGCCGACCGAGAACGCGCCTCAGTCGAGCTCGACGCCCGTGGCGACGAGCTGCAGCTTCGCGAGCTTGGCGTCCTTGCCGTCTTTTGCGGCGGCTTTCGGCTTGCAGTCGTCCTCGCCGCAGCTGTCGGCCTCGGTCGAGACGGTCGCCATCACCTTGGCCTTGTGGCCCGACGCCGTCTTGGGAACGAAGAAGCCGTGGCCGGCCATCTTGATGTGGGCCTGGCTGGCGTCGTCCTTGATCTCCATCCAGCAGCCCATCGACTGGCACACCGCCGTGACGGTTCCGGTCGTCGTGATGCTCTTGCCGTCGTAGGCGCCGGGGTTCTTCGCGACGTCGGCGAGCGCAACGAGGGGCGAGCTCGCCGGGATGGGGGCGCCGAGGGCGAGGTTCTTCTGGACCACAGGCGCGGGGGCCGGTGCAGGCGTGCTCGCCGGCGTGTCCTTGGTGACCTGCGTGGGCGCGCCTTCCTTCGCGCAAGCGCCGAGCGCAAGCGCCAGGAGGATCGAGGCAAACGAGAGCTTCAGCGTCCCCATACGCGAGGTTTTAGCACGAATCAGGCGGAGCGCCGAAGGCTCTGCCGCAGGTGCGCGTCCACGCCGCGCGCCACCCGGCGACCGTCCGCGATGGCCCAGACGACCAGCGACTGTCCGCGCGAGGCGTCGCCCGCCGCGAAGACGCCGGGGAGACTGGTGCGGCCCGTCGTGTCCGACACGACGTTGCCGCGCGCGTCGAGCGTGAGTCCGAGGCCTTCGACGACTCCGCCTCTCTCGGGCCCGGTGAAGCCCATCGCGAGGAGGACGAGGTCGCAGGCGATCGTCACTGCCGAAGCGCCGGCAACTTCCTCTACGCGGCCGCTCACGAGGCGAACGCGCGCCGCCTCGAGCGCAGTGACGCGCCCGCCTTCGCCGTGCAGCGCCTTCGTCGAGACCGCCCAGTCGCGCTCTGCCCCCTCAGCCTGCGACGACGAGGTGCGCAAGACGAGCGGCCACTCCGGCCACGGGTTCTCCGGCATGCGCACGAGGCTCGGCTTGGGCATGAGCTCGAGCTGCAGCACGCTCGCGGCGCCCTGGCGGATCGACGTGCCCACGCAGTCCGAGCCGGTGTCGCCGCCGCCGATGACGACGACGCGCTTGCCCGTCGCCGTGATCGCCGCGGGCCCGTCCACGACCTCGCCGGCGACGCGGCGGTTCTGCTGGGTCAGGAAATCCATGGCGAAGCACACCCCCTGCAGCTCGCGTCCGGGAACGTGCAGGTCGCGCGCGACGCGCGCGCCGATCGCCAGCACGGTCGCGTCGAACGCGCGCAGCTCCGCGGCGCTCGGGCTCGCGCCGACGACGAAGACGACCCCCTCTGCCTCCATCTGGGCGATCCGGCGCTCCAGGATGCCCTTCTCCATCTTGAAATCGGGGATCCCGTATCGGAGGAGCCCGCCCACGCGATCGTCCCTCTCGAAGAGCGTCACGTCATGCCCGGCGCGCGCGAGCTCCTGCGCGCACGCGAGGCCAGCGGGCCCCGAGCCGACGATCGCGACGCGCTTGCCGCTGCGCGACGCGGCGAGGACGGGCGCCAGCGGCTGCGAGAGGACGTAGTCGGCGATCGCGTGCTCGACGGACTTGATCGTGACCGGCTGCTCCTCGATGGCGAGCACGCACGACGCCTCGCACGGCGCCGGGCAGACGCGGCCCGTCACCTCGGGGAAGTTGTTCGTCGCGTGCAGGCGCCGGGCGGCGAGCTCGAAGTTTCCCGCGGCGACGAGATCGTTCCACTCGGGGATGAGGTTGCCGAGCGGGCAGCCATTGTGGCAAAACGGAATGCCGCAATCCATGCAGCGCGAGGCCTGCGTGCGCACGTGCTCGGGCGACTCCGGGAGCGACACTTCGTGCCAGTCCTTCACGCGCTCGGCGATCGGGCGCTCCGGTTCGACGTCGCGGTCGACCTTCAGAAATCCGCGGGGATCGCCCATCAGCTCACCACCTGCAGGCGGGTCGCGCGGCGCTCTTGCTCTATCTTCTTGTACTCCCGCGGCACGACCTTGATGAGCTTCACGCGGTCCCAGCTCGCGAGGAGCTCGGCGCCCTTGCGACTGCGCGTGTGGGCGACGTGCTCTTCGACGAGCTCATGGACGCTCTGGCGGTCGGCGTCGTCGAGAGGGTCGAGGTCGACCATCGCCTTGTTGCATCGCCACGCGAAGCTGCCGTCCTCGTCGAGGACGAAGGCGAGGCCGCCGCTCATGCCCGCGGCGAAGTTGCGGCCGGTGGGCCCGAGGACGACGACGACGCCGCCCGTCATGTACTCGCACCCGTGGTCGCCGACGCCTTCGACCACGGCGATCGCGCCGCTGTTGCGGACGGCGAAGCGCTCGCCCGCGCGCCCGGCGAAGAAGGCGCGGCCGCTCGTCGCGCCGTAGAGCACGGTGTTGCCCACGATCACGTTCGCGTCGGCGCGGAAGCGCGCGCGCGCAGGCGGGCGAATGGCCAGAACGCCGCCCGACAGCCCCTTGCCGACGTAGTCGTTCGCGTCGCCCTCGAGCGCGAGGAGCATGCCGCGCGTCGCGAAGGCGCCGAAGCTTTGCCCCGCGGTGCCGGTCACTTCGATCGCGACCTTGCCCTCGGCCAGCCCCTCCTCGCCGTGACGGCGCGCGAGCTCGCCGGCGAGCCGCGCGCCGAACGCGCGATCCGCGTTGGTGATCGCGACCTGCATGCTGCTCGGCTCGCCGTATTTGATGGACAGGCGCGCCGCGTCGAGCACCGCCTCGTCGAGCGGGCCGTCCACCGGCGGCGGGAGGCGACCGGTGCAGCGCAGCGGCGCGGCACCTCCGCGTGGGGCCCGCAGAATCTTCGAAAAATCCAGCATCGCGGCCTTCTTCTGCGCGATGTCCTCCCGAACGCGGATGCAGTCGGCGCGGCCGACCATCTCGTCGAGGGTCCGAAAGCCGAGGCGCGCCATGATGCGGCGAAGCTCCTCGGCGACGAAGAAGAAGTAGCGGATGACGTGCTCGGGCGTGCCGCGGAACCGCGCGCGCAGGACCGGATCCTGCGTCGCGATGCCGACGGGGCACGTGTTGAGGTGGCACTTGCGCATCATCACGCAGCCGCTGGCGACGAGCGGCGCGGTGGCGAACCCGAACTCCTCCGCGCCGAGCAGCGCGGCGAACGCGGCGTCACGCCCCGTCTTCAGCTGCCCGTCGACCTGCACGCGCACGCGGCCGCGCAGACCGTTCTCCACCAGCACCGATTGCGTCTCGGCGAGTCCGAGCTCCCACGGCGTGCCCGCGTGCTGGATAGAGCTGAGCGGCGACGCGCCCGTGCCGCCGTCGTGGCCGGCGATCGTGACGCCGTCCGCGTGCGCCTTGACGACCCCGGCAGCAATGGTGCCGACGCCCGTCTCGCTCACGAGCTTGACGCTCACCTTCGCGCGCGGGTTCACGCTCTTCAGATCGTAGATGAGCTGCGCGAGGTCTTCGATGGAGTAGATGTCGTGGTGCGGCGGCGGTGAGATCAGCGTCACGCCGGGCGTCGAATGGCGCACCTTGGCGATAACCTCGTCCACCTTGTGGCCGGGGAGCTGGCCGCCTTCGCCGGGCTTCGCGCCCTGGGCGACCTTGATCTGAAGCTCGTCGGCGTTCACGAGGTAGTGCGCCGTCACGCCGAAGCGAGCGCTCGCGACCTGCTTGATGGCGCTGCGCTTCCAGTCGCCGTTCGGGCTCTTCGCGAAGCGCGCCGCGTCCTCGCCACCCTCGCCGGAGTTGCTCTTGCCGCCGATGCGATTCATCGCGACGGCCAGGTTCTCGTGGGCCTCCTTGCTGATGCTGCCGAAGCTCATCGCGCCTGTGGCGAAGCGCTTGACGATCTCGCTGGCCGGCTCGACCGACTCCACGGCGACCTCCGGCAGCGCGGCGTGCAGCTCCCAGAGTCCCCGCAGCGTGACCGGCCGCTCCCGCTGATCGTTGATGAGGCGGGCGTACTCGTCGTAGCTCGCGGCGTCGTCCGTCCGCACCGCCTTCTGCAGGCTCGCGATGGTGCCCGGCGACCAGAGGTGCTTCTCGCCGTCCCGGCGCCACGCGTAGACGCCGCCTGGTTCGAGGTCGACGTCGGCGTCGCTGCCGCCGGCGCCACCGACGCGGAACCCGGCGGCGTGCCGACCGAGGGCATCCTCGGCGATCTCGTCGAGGCCGATGCCCCCCACGCGCGACGTCGTTCCTGGAAAATAACGATCGACGATCGACGCACCGAGGCCGATGGCCTCGAAGATCTGCGCGCCCTGGTAGCTCGCGAGTGTGGAGATGCCCATCTTGGACATCACCTTCAAGAGCCCCTTCTTGAGGGCCTTCACGTACGTCGCCGCCTCGAGCCCCATCGCCGCGACGATCTCGAGCGCGAGGTACGGGTTGATGGCGCCGGCGCCGTAGCCGATGAGGAGCGCCATGTCGCAGACCTCACGCGGCTCGCCGGACTCGACGATCAGCCCGACGCGCATGCGCAGCCCGGTGCGCAGCAGCGCGTTGTGCACGGCGGCGACGGCGAGGACGCTGGGGATGGCGGCGTGCTCTCTGTCCACGCCGCGATCGGACAGGACGAGCAGACTGGCGCCGTCGTTCGCGGCCTTCTCGGCGGCGGCGCACAGGCGATCGAGCGCGAGCGCGAGCGACTCGCCAGCCTGGCCACGCGGCGAGAACAGCGCCGGCAGCGTGGCGACGCGGAAGTCTGCGAGGTGGCTCCCTTTGATCTGCGCGAGCTCGTCGTTCGACAAGAACGGATGCGGAAGCTCGAGCATCCGGCACTGCCGCGGCGTCTCCTCCAGCAGGTTCCCTTCGCCGCCCACACACGACACGAGGCTCATCACCAGCTCCTCGCGAATGGGATCGATCGCGGGGTTGGTGACCTGGGCGAACTGCTGCTTGAAGTAGCGGAAAAGCAGCTGCGGAAGCGAAGACAGGACGGCGAGCGGCGCGTCGTTGCCCATGCTTCCGGTAGGCTCCTCGCCGGCCTTCGCCATGGGGCCGAGGAGCAGCTCGACGTCCTCGCGCGTGTACCCGAAGGCGCGCTCCTGGCGCACGCGCTCTTCCTTCTCGAGCGTGTAGATGGCGGGTACCTGCGGGAGGCTCGCGAGCTCTATCTTGTTGTCGGCGATCCACTGCGCGTAGGGGTGGCGCTTGGCGACCTCGCCCTTGATCTCCTCGTCGTGGAGGAGCTTGCCGCGCGCGGTGTCGACCAGGAGCATCTTGCCGGGCATGAGGCGACCCTTCTCGAGCACGTCCTCGGGGTCCACGTCGAGGACACCGAGCTCGCTGGCGACGACGACGAGCCCGCCCCGGGTGACGACGTACTTGGCGGGGCGCAGGCCGTTCCGGTCGAGCGTAGCGCCGATGATCGCGCCATCGGTGAAGAGGAGCGCTGCGGGGCCGTCCCACGGCTCGACGAGCGCGCCCTGGTACTCGTAGAAGGCGCGTCGCTCCTCCGGCATGTCGGCTTGCGTCGACCACGCCTCGGGGACGAGCATCATCATGACGTGCGCGATCGGCCGGCCGCTCGCGACGAGGAAGTCGACGACGTTGTCGAGCGACGCCGAGTCGCTGCCCCCCGGACGGATGATCGGCTTGAAGTCGCCGAGGTGCTCGGCGAAGAGGCTGGAGGACAGGAGGGACTCGCGCGCGCTCATCCACGTCTGGTTGCCGCGCAGCGTGTTGATCTCGCCGTTGTGCGCGATGTGGCGGTACGGATGCGCGCGCTCCCAGGTGGGGAACGTGTTCGTGCTGAAGCGGGAGTGGACCAGCGCGATCGAGCTCTTCAGCTCCTGCTCGCGTAGATCGAGGTAGAAGTCGGCGAGGCGCTCGGGCAGGGCGAGGCCCTTGTAGACGACGGTCTTCGAGGAGCAGCTCGCGACGTAGAAGTCCTCGCCCTCCTTCGACGCGACGCGCCCCGCGCGCTTCCGGATCATGAAGAGCGTGCGCTCGAACGCCTCCACGTCGCACACGCGACCGATGAACAGCTGACGCATCACCGGGCGGCTGCGCTCGGCGAGGTGGCCGATCACGTTCGGCTCGATCGGCACGTCGCGCCAGCCGACGACCTTCTGGTTGTGGTAGCGGACGGTGTCCTCGAGGTGGCGCATCTGGGCGACGCGTCGCGCGGGATCACGCGAGAGGAACACCTGCGCGACGCCGTAGTCGCCGGCGCCGGGGAGCTCGATGCCGAGGCGCCACAGGGTGCGCTCGTAGAACGAGTGCGGAATCTGGATGAGGATGCCCGCCCCATCGCCCGACGCGGGGTCGGCGCCGGCGGCTCCGCGGTGCTTCAGGCGGCGAAGGATCTCGAGCCCCTTCTCCACGACATCGTGGCTCGGGGCCCGATGCAGCTCCGCGACGAAACCCAGGCCGCACATCGGCCGGACTATGCGTCACGATGACGCATTGCGCTAGCGAAAATAGCCGCAAATCCTCAGCGAAACAGCGCTCGCAGGACCACGACGATGATGACCCACAGGACGAGGACGCCGACGCCCACGATGATGGCGATCGTCGTCCAGCTCGCCCCGCCCCGACGGGTCTGCGCCGTCGGGGTTTCGCTCTGGGAGGGGCCCCTCTTCTTCAGGATGAAGCCGCCCATCGAATCGGGCCCGAGCCCAGGCGCCGGCGCGGGCCGGATCGGCATCACGTGCGTCTTCGCGAAGTCGGGCGCCGGGTCCGGGCTCACGAGGGTCGACATCACGTTCGTCCGGCTCGCGGGCGGCGGCCTGTCGTCGTCCATCATCATCGAGCGAGGGCGCTCCACCGGTGGACGGGCGACGGCCACGGTCTCTGCGAGCTCCATGGGGCGCCCCGAGACGCGCGTCTGCGCCTCTTGGCTGCTTACCTGGGGGAATGCCCTGTCGAGCTGCTTGGTCAAGTCGTCGGACAGGGGCTCGACGTCGGCGTTCGGGCGCGGGATGTAGTCGTGATCGGTACGCGTCCTCGGCGAAACCGGCGCGCGTTCGGCGGCCATGGTGGGGAGGTCGTCGGAGTCGTCGCCGTCGTAGATTGCAGAAGCGCCGGTCGGCGGGCGCCGGTTGGTGGGTGCGCCGGACGATGGCTCGGGGAGGCTGCGCATCATCGTCTTCTCCTGGTCGCTGAGCGGCGCATGAGAAGGCGGCGACTGGGCGATGTCGGCGGCGGGGGGCCGGCGCAGGACGGCGGCGTACGAGGAGCTGCCCGTGGAGAGCCCGCGGCCCGCGTCGGCCAGCGCGCGTTGCATGGCGCGCGCGCTCGGCCAGCGCGCGCGCTTGTCGAAGGCGAGCGCGCGGTCGATGACGGCGATGACCGCGGCGGGGACGTCGTTGACCACGGACGCGAGGGAGCGCGCCGGCTGTGACACGACGGCCAGGATCTGCGCCGTCGTCGTTGCCGCTTCGTGGACGGCGTGGCCGGACAGCAGCGTGAAGAGCGTGGCGCCGGCCGCCCAGATGTCGGTCAAGAGGTCGATGGCGTCCTGAACCCCATTGGCCTGCTCCGGCGACATGAACTCGGGGGTGCCGAGGAGCATGCCGGTGGCCGTCATCTCGCCGGCCGCCGCCTGACGCATGCGCGCGATGCCGAAATCGAGCACCCTGACCTCCCCCGTCGCGCAGAGGAAGATGTTCTCCGGCTTGATGTCGCGGTGGATGATCCCCTTCTCGTGGGCGGCGGCGAGCACGTCGAGGACCTGGTCGCCGATCCGCAGCACCTCGATGAGCGGGAGGCGGCCGCCCTTGCGAAGCCGGCGCTCGTCGACGAGCTCGCCCGTCAGCAAATCCATGACGAGGAACGGCTGCCCCTCGGGGGTCGTGTCGTCGTCGAGCACGCGCACGACGCCGGGGTGCGCGACGGCGTTGGCGGCGTAGCCCTCGCGCAAGAATCGGCCACGAATGTCGGCGTTTCGGGCGACCTCGCGGTTCAGGACCTTGATCGCGACCCGGTTGCCGTTGCGGTGGGTCGCCGCGTAGACGGTGGCGACGCCGCCGCGCCCGAGACGAGCGTCGATCCGCCACTTGTCCTTGAGGACCGTGCCGATCCGTGGATCGCTGCTCCCGCCGGCGGCCATCCGATGGAGCCTATCAGAACGCGAATTGCGCCTGAATTTTCAAGACATCGAGCGTCCCACCCTGCCGCTCACAGCGAGCAAGACGCGCCGACGCTGCAGCAATACGCGCCGCAGTTGAGCGTGCACTTCGCGTCGTCGGCCGTGTAGTAGTCGAACGCGACGGAGCGCTCGCGCGCCGGGAGCTTGCCGACCTTGGGCGTCGCCTCCGGACCGACCCACGGCCACGGCGTGCCCGCCGGCCACCAGCCGGGCCGCTTCGTGAGGTAGAGCGACGACGGCAAGGCCTGCGTCGACGCCGGAAGGTTCGCGGTGAGGGGCGACGCGTTCCACATCGTCTTCTGGTTCACGGTGTCGAAGTTGCCGGTCAGCCAGAGCGTGGTCCAGGTCACGCTGGCTTGGTCGAGGAGGAGAATCGACGGAACGGGTTTGCCGATGTAGGTCTTCGACGTCGCCGCCCCTCCTCCGCCGGTGCCCGTCGTGCCCAGATTCGCGGGCAGCCCGAGCGCGGCGTTCGTCGTGCTGCCGAGCACGTTGCCGATGACGGTCATCTTGGTGTCGGGGCTATCGAGCTGGAGCGCCCCAACGTTCGAGTACTGCGGCAAGAACGGCTGGCTCCACACGATCGCGGACGTGGGTTGATTGGCGACGCTCGGCGACCATTGGCTCGACGCGTAGTTCCGGAAGTACGTCAGGTAGCCCGCGTTGCCGTGCGTCACCGACGCCGCGAGGTGCGGCGCCCAGTTGCCCTCGATGAGCTCCATGTGCGGAAACGCGCAGTGGCAGTCGATCGACGCCTCCTGAAAACCGTCGTCGTTGCTTCCGTCGCACGCCCACGAGTTGTCGGCGTAGTTGTAGCCGGCGACGTTGCCGCCCCCCGAGTTGTTGAACAGGATGGGCTTGTTGATGAAGCGTGCGACGTTGTTTTCGACGAGGTTGTCCGCCGCGCCGCACGCCAGCACGATGCCGTAGTTGTCCTGCCCGAAGCCGTAGCTGTAGGAGTTGTGGACGTGGCTGTCGCGGATCACGCAGCGGTACGTGCCGACGAGGCGCATCGGCATGCCCGACGTCGTCCCGTCGACCTGCACGTCCTTCACCCAGCTGTAGGCCGCGTTCGAGACCTCGACGCCGCCCGCGTTCTGGCCGGGGTAGCCTCCCGGCCGTCCGCCCTGCACGCGCAGGCTCTCGACGCCGGCCCACTTCGTCACCGTTCCGCCTGCCTTCGAGATCTGCGCCTTCTGCGCTGTGGCGAACGTCCAGTGCAGCGGCGTCGTCAACGTGAGCGTGGTGCCGGAGACCGCCGCGATCTCGACGCGCTCGCTCGTGGCATAGCCCGCCGTGCGCTTGAACGCGCCGCCGCAGTCGCCGTTGTTCACGTCGCCGATGTCCGTCTGATCGATCAGCGCGAGATCGCCGACGGCGAAGCCCGCGGCGCTGACGACCTGAATCGCCGTGGTCTCCTTCGGCGCGTCCTTGGCGAGGAGCGGCTGCGACGCCGCGACGAAGGCGCTGTTGTAACAAACGGTGTCCTTCCCTTTGCCGATCGCCACGACCGGCCCGCCCGCGGTGCTGACGACGGTTGTGGCGCCCGCGCCTTCCGATCCCGCGCCGCGCAAGACGACGCCGCTCGGCACGGTGATCGTGGCGCCGACGCTGTACGTCCCTGCCGCCAGGAGGACGACTTGATTCTTTCCCTTGCAGCCGTCGAGCGCGCTCTGGATCGCCGCCGCGGCGTTGCCCGCTTGCACCGGCACCGTCGCGCAGGTCGTCGTGCGGACGGGAAGGCCGTCGGGGCCGAGCGGATTTCCCGTCGGCGTGTCGGCGAGGATTCCCGGGTTCCACGTGGTGGTGAAGTCCGGATTCAAGAGGCCGGGCGGCGGCGCGTTGCACGGCCCTCCGTCGCACGTCGCGGGGCCGGCGTCGACGCTCGGTCCGCCGTCCGATCCCGTCGCTCCGTCCGATCCGGGTCCCCCTCCCCCTTCGCCGACGGTCCCGTCGCCGCCCGCGCCGCCGTCGACGCTGGCGGCAGACGAGTCATCCCCGCCGCCGCACGCGCTCGTGAGCAACGGGGTGAGCACGATCACGAACGAAACGCCGAACCAGGACCATCGACGCGCACGTTCAGATCTCATGAGGCTCCCTCCGTCGCGCCGCCCTTGGGCCGCCGGGCGTGGCCTCATGATCGCACGCCGGCGGCCCTTCGCCAATTCCACGCAAGGGTGGCTCCGCTCTCGATCAGGGCTTGTCGACGAGGGCCTTCAGATCCGTCCAGTCCTTGTCGACACGCGCCTTGGTGTCGTCCCACTGGACGGCGGTCGCGGATTCGACGGTCTTCAGGTCCGCAGCGAAGGCGGCGCGCCGCGTGCGGATCTGGGAGAGGGTCAGATCGAGATCGGTCTTCGTCTTTCCGGTCGCCGCTTTCGCCTTCGCCTCGAGGGCCTCGACCTTCTTGTCGAGGTCGATGAGGTCGTTCTGGATCTTGTGCCGATAGTCCTCGCGCCGCTTGCCGAACTCGGCCTGGGCGGCGGCGATCGTCTTGTCGGCCTCCACCTGCGCGGCGGTCGTTTTGACCACAGCCTCCTTGTTTGCCTCGGCGGTCTTCTTGTCGGCCTCGGCCTGGGCGGCGTTGGCCTTCTGCTGCTCGTCCGATGCTTTGTCGCATCCGGTGACGAGCGTGAGCGTGAGAGCGAGACCAGCGGAAGCAAAAATCAGAGCTCGAGTCATGAGAGTCTCCTTTGCAAAATTGCAGACGACCGCATCTGGGGCTTGATCGGCTTCGTGTCGATCATCGCTGTGCCTCGTTTGCGGTTGAACGGCGACGCCTCGCAATGTCCGTGCCGCCAAGATTCGACGACCTCGAGAACGAGCCGCAACGTGGACACGGCGCTGCGGACGAAGCGGTTTGCTCGGAGCGCCCGAGGCCACGTGGTCGCGGCGGTCGGATCTCGACCAGGGGCAAGCTTGCACGGTGTGGCGGAAATGCGAGCCGGCGAAGGTCCGTGGCGCGGCGCCGCTTCTCGTTGCCGCTCCCGCGTCTGCTGGGGAGACTCGCAGCTTCTTAGCGGCCGCGAAACGTCACGAGCTGCAGCGCGATGCGCGCGCTCAGGATCTCGTGCGCGAGGAAGCTGTAGCGCGGGAGCGTGGGGGATTCGACGATCAGGTCGAGGTCGCCGATCGACAAGACCAACCCGCCGCGCCCCTGCACCGACGCGGGGCGCAGGTGGGCGGCCGACAGATCGCCGGTGTCCACGCCGGCCGTTACGATCGCGCCGACGTTGCCCAAAAAGTACAGCCGCCCGCTCGCATACGCGCCGAGCGACGTGTGCGGCGCGGCGCCGGGAGTGATGTCGATCGCGTCGTCGAGCATGATGCTGAAGCTGAGCGGATTCAGCTCGCGCCACCAGTTGCGCCGGTTGAACGTGAGCTCGAAGCCTTCGTGGATCTTGCCGTCGGCGCCGGTCACGGACCCGCGCGCGCCGGAGGTTGCCCCGACGTACGCGCCCAGGAGGACGGGCCCGCTCGTGGAGCGCAGATCTCCCGCCCACGGATCGGGCGGCGTCCACGCGCAGGTCTGCGGCTCCGGCTTGGGAGGGCGAAGCGCCGCGTCGGCGACCCCGGGGACGTGCTCGAGGAGCGCGCCCGCCACGCCGAGCCCGAAGGTCCAGTGCGCCTCCTCGTCGAGCCACGAATACTCCGCCGGACCCCAGGCGGTGAGCGCGACCCGGCGCAGCCCGAACGGCTCGAACCACTCGACGCGCCCGAGGCGGGTGACGACCTGGAGGAGCGCGTCGCGCTTCGGCGCGGTAAAGTAGCCGATCGAGAAAGGCGTCAGCCCCAGGACGATGTTGTCGCCCAACGTGAGGAGCATCTCGACGTCCTCGCGCACCATGAGGGACCTTTGCCTGGCGCGAAAGTCGTGACGCTCGCCGATCTCGGCGCTCACGCCGAGCGACACGGGGTCGAAGCGGCCCGAGGTGAGCAGGTACCGCGCGTAGACACCCATGTCGGTCGTGCGCGTCTCAGGGACGAACAGCGCGCGCGTGCCGAAAAAGAGGTAGGGAATCTCGACGCGCTCGGGGCCGGGCTTCGGATGGCCGGACACCCGCTCGGGCAGCGCCACGTGCGCGAAGTGCTTCGAGACGAACGCGTTCCATGGGCTCTGGTCCGTCTTCGCCCACGGCGTGTCCTTCCCCTTGCGCGCGCGCAGCGCGTGGACGACGCGCATCGCGTCCTTCAGCGCCTCGACCGCCAGGCGCCCCGACTGTGAGAGGCACGCCGCCGGCATCGAGTACGGGCGCGGGACGTAGTAGGTGCACGGTCGCCCGTCCACCACGCGAAACCCGTCGATGAACGCGTCGTCGCGCGCCTCGAAGATTTCGTGACGGGTGTTCTGGTGAGCGCCGCCGAACGGATTGGGGACCGTCGGCTGCCAGACCTTGAGAAACGCAATGGGCGGATCGTTCGCCGAACCGTCCGCGGGCGCCCACGACGCGTAGTCCCGCTGGACGTGCGCCATCGAGTACGAGTCCATGATGGCGTGCATCAGCTCGTACATGCCGACGGCGCCGCTGCGCGCCGCGACAGGATCGTCCACGACGTTTCCCACCAAGCTTCCCAGGAGATCGACGCATCGATCGTAGGCGTCCCAGACGACCCCGTACGCTGCATGCGGACCGAGGCCGGCCGCCGGCGTCGTGTAGTTGTCTCCGTTTTCGTCATCAGACTGCGCCATGAAGTGGAAGCACTGGCCGATGTGATCGAACTGGCGCGCGAGGATGCGATCAGGCGCGTCGGTGTGCGGCGTAAGCCAGTACGAGAGCGGATCGCTCTCGTACCGCGCCGAGCAATCGTCGGAGGCCGTCTCGAAGCAAATCGGTTTTTCGAAGACACCGTCGCGCGTCAAATCGGCCAAAACGACCAGATCCGCCGAACGCGACGCCAGCGGGCCCGCTAGGTACCCCATCTCGCGGTACGCGACCGCCTCCAGGACCCTGTGCCCAGCCGGGACGAACGCCGAGGCATCTCCGGTCACGAGCACCCCGACCGCCACGACCGCCGCGCCGATCCCGCGCGCGCACCCAATTCCGCCCCCCGTGCGACCCACGCGCGCGAGCCTACCATCACCTCGTCGAGTTCCGTTCGGCGTCGATGATCGCACAAGCACGATGACGTCGAACGTCGCCGCCCGGCGCCTGTTCGCCGCCGCCGGCTCCGCGCGACGATGCTCGAGATGACGCGCTGAGGCCTGCCGGCGCGGGCGGGGATGCCCGAGCTCTTCGCCGAGCACGCGTGCGACGGCGCGATCACCGCATCGCGGAGCAACCGCTTCGCGAGCTCGCGCGTAGACCTGGCAACCATGAGCCGCATCCCAGCCCATTCGCTGCTTCTCGCGCCACTCCTGTTCATCGCCGCCTGCTCGCAAGCGCCCGCCGACCCCGGGCCTGCGTCAGCGCGCCACGCCGCCCGGACGACGCCGGCTTTCGCGCGGCCCGCTCCCGAAGCGCTCGCGAAGCGGTCGATGACGACCGCGCGGCGAATGGACCTGGAGAAGGCTTCGCGCTCCGCCGCGACCCCCAGGGTCGAGGACGTGCTCGTCGCGCTCGGAAGCGCCGGCGTCTCGGTCGCCGAGGTCAAGCAACACGTGGCCGCGCCGATCGGCGCGCTCTACTGCGTAGGTGCGAAGACCGCCCACGACGTGGCCCTGAGCTTGTGCGAGTACTCCGACGAAGCGTCCGCTACGACGTGGCGCGACGCGAACGCGCGGACGTTCCGTGCGATCAAGACGCGCGACGACTACGTGAACAAGACGACGATCTTGACGATCCTGAAGCCGACGGCGACGCACGAAAGCGAGGCCGACGCGCAGCGGGCGGTCTCCGCCTTCGCGCGGCTCTAACGGCGTCCGACTCGAGATGCTCGCGCCCTAAACCCCCACCGACCGGGAACCAAATGACCCGAAAAGCCTCCTTCCTGCCTGCCTGCCTCGCACTCTCGCTTCTCGTCGCCGCTCCCGCGTCTGCTGGGGAGCGGTTCGTGGATGATCCCCTCGACGACGCCGCCTCGCGACTCTCGGCAGCGGCCCAAGTGCTGGCCCTGGCACAGAACCGATTCCAACAGAATGGCGACTGGGACAATGCGATGGAGGCCGCCTGGGTGCTGAGCCTCGTGAACTACTCCCTCGGCCAGCTGACCCTCAACGAAGAGTCCCTCAACGCGCTCTCCATTCCTTCTTCGCTCGTGCTCAGCCTGGAGATGCAGGCCAGTCTCGCCGCCTACTACGCCACCCGGGACGTGAACTGGCTCACCACCTACCAAGACTACGTCGGCGGCGAGCACCCCGCGACGCCCGAGAACACGCCGGAGACGGTGGCCACGCAGATGGACACCTTCAACGACGCGATGGACGAGACGTACGCCGACCCGGACGACGAGCACTGCTAGAGATGGCGTCTCGGACCCCGCCCGAACCGTTCGTCCGAGTCACGTCGACTCTGCGTATCCGGCTCACCGCGGGGTGCTCTCAATCCTGCGAGCACTGTCCGGACTCCGCTCTCTATCGCTCCTCGATCCGCTCGATGCCCATCGAGCTCCTGGAGACTTCGCTTCAGGGTGTCTTTGCGGAGCGCTTCGATCCGAGGCAGACCCAGATCATCCTGAGCGGCGGGGAGCCGCTCGAACACCCCAGCTTCTTGGAGGCGCTGGAGCGGGTTCGGCGCTACCCCGTGGCCCGCGTGAAGTTGGCGACCAACGGGCTCCGGTTGGCGTCCGATCCGGCCTTTGCCGCGCAGGTTCTTCCCCACGTGAATGACCTGCTGCTCTCGGCCGATCTCGTTCCCAGCGGGTTGCGACCGTTCCGGAGCCCGCTGCACCTGCGCGCGGTCGAGGGGCTGGTGGCCAGGCTGAGGTCCACGCCCAGACACGAGCGCCCCCGGCTTGCCCTGAACGTGGTGATCTTCGACGCTCGGATCGAGAGGGTGGGGCGCGAGCTCGCACGCCTGGCGCAGCTCGGTCCCGACGAACTGCGTCTCAATCGCTTCGATCCCGGTGGAGTTGTTGAGCGGTTCGCGGCCGGGATGCGAGCGCCCAGCGACGAGAGCTGGGCAGCACTCCGCGCGTGGGTGAAGAGCCACGCCCAGGAGAGCGAGCAGGGATGTCGCTGGACCTGCGTGGACCGCCAGCACAGTCTCCGCGCCGGCTCCCCCCAATCGGTCGAGCTCTGCGCCTGAGGAGCTCCCGCGGACGCAGCCGACCCGCGCGCAGGAGCAGTGACGACTGCGCGTCGCGCTCGACCGAGCGGCCGCGGGCCTCTCGTGCGCGGGCAGGTCTAGACGAGGGACTCCCACGCGAAGCTCCACGTCGCGAACGGCGCATTCAACAAGTTCGTAGCGACCGCAGCCGCCGTCGCCAACGCGCGAGGCATCGCGCCGTCGGATGTCGCGACGCTCGGCGCGCTGCTCGGCACCACGCGCGGCGACATCGTCGATCCGGCGACGCCCGACGGCGGCTTCTTCGACGGCGGCTGACCGCGAGCCTTCGCAGAGTCGTTCACGTCGGTCCCACTTCCGCCCGTTCACTCCGAGCTTCCGAACCCCAGCGACGCGGCGAAGAGCCAGGGCTGCTGTCCGGCGACGGGCGCCAGAAGCTCGAAGCCGAGGACGTACGCGGCCGTCCCCTTCTCGCTGCGCAGGTGAACGCGCATTCCGGCGGCGGCTCCGAGGGCGAACGCTGGTCGCGCGTTCCACTGAAAGCCGCCGGTACCCTGACCGGAGAGCTCGTGAGTCCCGAAGAGCACGTTCGGTCCGAGATACAGCGTCGTGTCGCCGACGTGGAGCGCGCCGCCTACGACCGACGAGATGCCGACGTGGTAGAGCGTGCGGCTGCCCTCGCTCGCCCACGCGGCGGTTCCGGAGAGCGACGTGTAGAGCCACGGCCGCTCGTAGGCGACACCCAGTCCAAACGCGGGCGCCGCAACGTCGCGAAGGCCGAAGCTGGCGCTGTCTTGTACTCCGCCGTTGTTCGCGAACAGGAGGCCGCCGGTCCGCAGATACGCGACCCCGGTGATGAGCGAGACCACGAGCGCGTGGCCCTTCCAGTCGACCGTCTGCGTTGGGGTGTCGTGCGCTTGCGAGTCGACGGTGACGACCGTGTCCTGAGAAGGGGGCGTGGCCACGACGTCCGGCGGCGGCGTGACACCGCCCCCGCTCGAGCAATGCATCGCCACCTTGTCCCGGAACACGACCTCGCCTCGCTTGGTGTCCACGACCTCGTAGTCGACGTCGAGTGACGTGCCGCGGCGAGCGATGATGGCCCACCCGTTGCCGCTGGGCCGGACGTCCACGCCGTCTTGCTTCGACCGCATGACGTAGCGCCCCGGGGTGAGCGCGACGCGTCCGCCGTTTTCGAGGTCGTTCATGTAGGGCTGTACCGACGCCTGACACCAGGCCTCGGAGCCGCCGCCCCCCTCCGCGCGCCCTGACGCTCCGCCGGTCTCGGTGCGGGTCGCCGTGATGCCGGTGGCGCGCGGGCGCGGCGGGGACTCGGAGTGATCGAAGAGCTCGCGTCGGTGAACGAGGTGCAGTGGCGTCGCGTCGGTCGACCGATCGCAGGCTCCGAGCTCGAAGGCGTCGTGGGCGGCGGCGTCGAGCGACAGCGTAGACGTGCCGCAGCGTAGACGGCGGCTGTTGTCCGCGTCGCGCACATGGACGTGGAGGGTCTGGGTGAGGCTCAGGTCGAGATCGGGCTTCGTCCTTCCGGCCGCCGCTTTTGCCTTTGCCTCGAGGGCCTCGACCTTCTTGTCGAGGTCGATGAGGTCGGTCTGGAGCTTGTGGCGATAGTCCTCGCGCCGCTTGCCGAACTCGGCCTGGGCAGTGGCGATTGTCTTGTCGGCCTCCACCTGAGCGGCGGTCGTCTTGACGACGGCCTCCTTGTTTGCCTCGCTCTTCTTGTCGGCCTCGGCCTGGGCGGCGTTCGCCTTCTGCTGCTCGTCAGATCCCTTGTCGCATCCGGTGAGGAGCGTGAGCGTGAGCGCGAGACCAGCGGAAGCAAAAGTCAGAACTCGAGTCATGGGAGTCCCCAAGGCCTCGAGCTGACATGCGCCCGCCCGCGGCCACCCGAGGGCGCCCATCAGAAGGCGAATTGCGCCTGGATCTTCACGACATTGTCGTCCGGAAGCGTCTCGAGAGCGACCTGACCGGGGCGCAGCCGGACGCGGTCGCTGTACGAGTAGCGCGACCACTGCAGGAAGACCTGCCCCCCTTCGAGCCAGTCCGTCCGGACCGAGACGCGCGGAGAGAAGATCCTGAACGTGTTGGCGTCGTCGTCCAGGTTCAAGACGACGCGATCGTACCGGACGCCGGCGCCGAGCCAGTGGAGCGCCCACCAGGTCACGTCGAGGCCGTACTTGAACATCTTGCGCTCGTTCTTGTTGATCGCAGGATCGAGGTCGAACTGCTTGCTCAAGACGTACGAGTAGAGTCCGAACCAGGCGACCTGCACGTCGCCTCCGCCGAACGGATCGGCGCCCGTCGTCTTCTGTAGCAGCTGCCTGAACGACAGATCGTACTGGAACCCGAAGCTCTTGACGGTGCCCGTCCCGTTCTCGCTCTTGTCGGTCCCCAGGTAATTCTCGGTGACCCCGCGGCCGCCGAACGAGTGCAGGACCTCGATGCTCGGCGAGAGGTAGGTGGCCTGATCGGCGTCGAGGATCGAGCCGGCGACGTAGAGCTTGCCGTAGCCCTTGGTGTCGAGGCGCGCGTCCACGCCGTAGACGCGCAGACTCGCGTCGGTGAGCTCCTTGAGCTGCCGCTTGTCCTGCGTCCAGGTGCGCAGGTAGGTGAGGCCGCCCTCGATGTACTTGTCGTACGCTGCGGCGAGGCGCAGGTAGTTGAGGAGGGAGAGCCCCTGATTGGCGTCGATCGCCTCGAGGTGCGTGCCGACGCCGTGGAGCGCGCTCAACGTCAGCTTCCCCACGTCCGCCTCGACCCTCACCTGCTCGCCCATCTGGTGCGTGCGGCCGAAGATGTACGTGTCGTACTTGGGCAGGTACCCGAATCTGTCCCAGAAGGCGCCGCCCTTCACCCGAACGCGCAAGGGGACGCCCGCGATGTCGGTCCCGTACCGGTAGGTCACGTACCCCTGGGAGATCCCCTGCTGCTTGTCGATGAGTGGCCGCGCGGAGTCCGAATAGAGCGAGCCCATGAGCGCGACCGTCGCGGTGACGTTCTTGTTGCCGGCCTCGAAGAAGAGCTCGGTGTAGTCCGACTCGTTGACGGGCGTGTAGCCGAACCCCGACCGGTAGTAGTCGTCGTCGACGAGCCACGGGGTGCGGAGGTTGTACTTGGACTCGTCGGGCTTGGTGTCCTCGCGGCGCTTCCAGCTCATTCGCATCGGCGCGCGGAAGTAGCCGTGCACGCCGAACTGGAAATCGTTCGACGACGCGCTCGCGCCGACCGTGCCGGGGGGGGCGCGGTCTTCGGCGAAGCTGGTGCCGCGAACACCGTTGCCTTGTTGGGAGGAGACCCAGTCGTCCGCGGTGGGCCCGGGGCCGATCGGAGTCGGCCTCGGCGTCGGAGTCGGCGTCGGAGTCGGAGTCGGAGTCGGGGTCGGGGTCGGGGTCGGGGTCGGGGTCGGGGTCGGGGTCGGTGTCGGGGTCGGGGTCGGGGTCGGAGTTGGGGTCGGAGTCGGATCGGCGGGCTCGGGCTGGGCTGCGAAGGTCGGCGCGGCGATGAGGAGCGCGACGAACGGAAGGAGGGCTAGCGCGCGCATGGTCACTTCTTCGCGCAGCCGGGGACGGCCGCCGCGGCGTGGAAGCCGCTGTCCACGAGGAGCGTCCTCGCGTTGCTCGCGTCGACGAGGAGGACCGAGACGGCGATCACCGGTGTCTTCGTGCCAGGCAGCGGCGGTCCGCCCTCGACCGGTTTGCCCGTCGCGAGCAACGCGGCGACCTGGGCCGCCTTCTCCGCGAGCGGTTTGATGTCCTTCAGCACCTCGACGCTCTGCTTGCCCTCGCACACGAAGCTCGCGTTCGCAGCGTCGGCGTCGGCTCCGGCGATGAACACCTTCTTCAAGCCTGCGGCCGCCACCGCTTGCACGGCGCCGCGCGCCATCCCGCTGTTGTTCGCGAGGATCGCCTGGATGTCGCCCCTGCTCTTGGCGATCGCGTCCTCGACGGTCTTGAGCGCCTGCTCGGGCGCCCACGCGTCATGGCTCTTCTCGGCGACGATCTTGATGTCGCCCTTGTCGACGTACGGCTTCAACGTCTCGCTGTAGCCGCGGGCGATCTCGGTCGCGACGCTGTGGCCCGACTGGCCGTCGAGGATGACGTAGTTCCCCTTGCCGCCCGTCGCCTTGATCGCCGCCTCGGCCTGCAGGACGCCGACCTTGTGGCTGTCGTGCGCGACGTAGAAGTCGGCGTCGCCGCGGATGTTGCGATCGTATGCGACGACCTTCGCTCCCTTCTCGTGCGCCTTGCCGACGTACGCGGCCGCGGCGGCGCTGTCGGTCGGCTGGATGACGAGCACCTTCGCGCCGCGCGAGAGCGCGTCCTCGACCTGCGAGAGCTGGCGCGCGTTGTCGTTGTCCGCCGAGAACGTGAACGGGGTGAGGCCTTGCTTCTTGGCCTCGTCCTCGAAGTACTTCTTGTCCTTCTGGTAGCGCTCCTCCTGGAGCGTCGAGAGGAGGAAGGCGACCTTTGGACCTTTCGCTTCGGCTTCCGAGTCGGCGCCGCCGCCGGACGACGACGACTTGCCACAGGCGAGCGGACCGAGCGGGCCGAGGAGGACCAGCGCGGCGAGGGCGGTGAGAGCGAGCGTGCGGCGCATGGGGCTATTTCTTCCGGATCGCGGGGGAGTCGAGGAGCGAGGCGACGAGCAAGATCGCCCCCGAGAGGACGAGCTGCCAGTTCGAGTTGATGTTCATCAGGTTCATGCCGTTCGAGAGCGTCCCGAAGATGAGCGCGCCGATGACCGTGCCGATCATCGTCGCGCGCCCTCCGGAGAGGCTGGTGCCGCCGATGACGACCGCGGTGATGACGTGCAGCTCCCGCGTGATGCCCGCGTTGCCGGGCGTGACGCCGTTGGTCCGCGCGGCGGCGACGAGGCCAGCCACGGCCGTGAGCATCGCGATGAGCAGGTAGATGAGCACCGTCACGCGCGCGACGGGAACGCCAGAGAGGCGCGCGGCCTCGGTGTTTCCTCCGATCGCGAAGGCGTACCGCCCGAGGCGGGTGCGGCGGAGGAGCACGGCCCCTATCGCGGTGGCGATTGCGGCGAGGAGCACCGGGACGGGCATGCCGTCCTGGTAGATCGTCATCAGGAACGCGGTGACGGCGACGCTCGCCGCGATCGGGAGCGCCGGCCCCACGCCGCGCGCCGGCAGCCCGAGCGCGCGACGCCGCTGTTCACGCCGGAGGATCACTGTGATCCCGGCCAAGCACCCGAGCGCGCACAGGCCGTACGACGCGGACGTGGAGAGCTTGCCGCCGAGCCACTGGAAATCGTCGGCCATCGGCGAGAGGCCGCGCGCGTCGGCGATGACGAGCCCGAGCCCGCGGTAGGCGAGGAACCCTCCGAGCGTCGCGATGAACGGCGGCAGCTGAAAGCGGCTGACGAGGAGCCCGTGCCACAGCCCGACGACGCCGGCGACCGCCATCGCGGCGAGGATGGTGAGCCACGCCGGCATGTGGTGGTCGATCTGCAGCTTCGCCGCGACCACGCCGCACAGCGCCATCCCCGCGCCGACCGAGAGATCGATCCCGCCGATCAGGATGACGAGTGTCATGCCGATGCCGATGATGACGATCTCGGCGACCTGCGCCGTCAGGTTCGAGAAATTGCCCGACGTGAGGAACGCCTCGCGTGTCTCCGGGTGGATCGCGAGGACGGTCCACATCAGCAAGAGGACCAGGACCATGCGCAGCGCGCGCGAGCTCAGGACCTCGAAGAGCGAGCTCTTGCCGCTGCTCGCGGCGTGGGCGGTTACGGCGCGCATTCCTGGAGCCTCTCGAGCGTGGGTTCCTTCGGTTCGGGTTCGCGGCTCGGCGTCGGCGTCGCAGGCGGATCGCCGGCGCCAGCGCCGGTGGACAGGAGGACGATGTCTTCCTGCGTGGCGCGATCGGCGGCCAGCTCTCCGCACACGCGACCCTGGCGGAGCACGTAGATGCGGTGCGACAGGCGCAGCACCTCGGGCAGATCGCTCGACGCGGCGAGGATGGCGGTGCCCTTGGCGGCGATCCCCTCGAGGATCGCATAGATCTCCTCGCGGGCTCCGACGTCGACGCCGCGCGTCGGTTCGTCGAGGAGCAGCAGCTTGGGCGGGTTCTCGAGCCATTTGCCGAGGACGACCTTCTGCTGGTTGCCGCCGGAAAGGGCGAGCGTCACGGTGTCGGTGTCGCCGCGGATCGAGAGCTCCCGGATGCGCTTACGCGCGAGCACGGCCTCGGCGAGCTCGTCGCCGCACGCGGCCGAGGTGAGCGCGAGGTTCTCCGCGACCGTCATCGCGAGGACGAGCCCCTTGCCCTTGCGATCCTCGGGGAGCAGGGCCACGCCTTGCGCGATCGCTTCGCGTGGCGAGCCGAGTGCGAGCGGCGCGCCGTCGAGCCGCGCCTCGCCGGTCACGGTGCCCTCCGCGCACCCGAAGAGCGTCGAGAGGAGCGCCGTTCTGCCGGAGCCCATCGCGCCGCACACCCCGACGATCTCGCCGCGCCTTACGGTCAAGGACACGTCCGACAGCGCCGCGCGTCCGCCGGCCACGAGGCCGAGCCCGCGGATGTCGAGGCACACCGGCGCGTCGATGGTCGGCTTCGGCGCGCGCTCCGCCGGCGCCTCCCGTCCGATCATCAGCGAGACCACCTCGCCGGGCGTCGTCTCCTTCGTCACCACGGTGCCGGCGGTCCGTCCGTCGCGCAGGACCGTGACGCGGTCGCACATCGCGAACACCTCGTCCATCCGGTGCGACACGTAGAGGATGCACGTGCCCTTCGCGCGCAAGTCGCCCAGGATCGCGAAGAGGCGCGTGCACTCGTCCTTCGTGAGCGCCGCTGTGGGCTCGTCGAGCACGAGCACCTTCGCTTCCGACGGCGCGCTGCCGCCTTCGCCGGGACGCGGCCCACACCAGGGGGCGAGCGCACGCGCGATCTCGACGATCTGCTGCACCCCGATGCCGAGCTCGCGGATGGTGGCGCGCGGGTCGAGATCGCCGAAGCCGAAGCGCGCGAGGATGCGCCGCGCCTCGACCTCGAGCGCGAAGTCGTCCACGAGGCCGAAGCGCCGCGGCTCGCGCCCGAGGAGGAGGTTCTCCGCCACCGAGAGCTCCGGGATCAGCATCAGCTCCTGGTGGACGATCGCGATGCCGGCCGCGAGCGCGTCGCCCGTGCCTCGGAACCGGCGCACCTCGCCGAAGACCGTCACCGTGCCCTCGTACGAGCCGTGGGGGTGCACGCCCGTCAGCACCTTCAGGAGCGTCGACTTGCCCGCGCCGTTCTCGCCGCACACGCCGAGGATCTCGCCCGCGTCGGCCGACAGATCGGCGCCGCGCAGGGCCTGCACCCCGCCGAAGCTCTTGACGATGCCCGCGAGCGACAGCGCCCGCGCAGAGTGGCCGGTGCTCATGGCCGACGTCGGCGAAGGAAGCGACGAAGGACGAGCGCGCACGGGAACGTCGCGAGCGCTCCGAGCCCCCACGGGGTCCCGCTCTTTATTGCATGTAGATTGCACACGCACGCCGGCGTGTACGGAACCTGCTCCGCGCTCGGCGCGCCGTTGTTACCGCCAGGCCCGCCGCTGCCGCCGGGCCCGCCGCCGCCCGGGCCGCCAGTGCCGCCGGTGCCGCCCCCGCCGCCGCCGCTGCTGCCCCCGTCGCCGCCCGCGCTGTCGCCGGTGCAGTCGCCGGGCTCGAGCTTGCCCGCGCGATCGAGCATCGTCATGATGTACGCGCCGCCGCCGTAGCCGACCATCGGGATCGAGCCGGTGTATTTGCCGATCTGACCGTCGGCCTGGACGTCGTTGAAGAGCTCGGGGAGCAGGTAGAAGTTCGCCGCCGCCTTCTGGACGATCTGCCCGACGTAGCCGTCGGCCTCGGGCGTGCGACCCGCGCGGCGAAGGGCGCCGGAGATGCGCAGATCCACGAGGATCCACTCGTTGTTGTCGTACGACGAGAGCGCGTCGTTGTTCCGCTTGAAGCCGCCCGAGTCGACCTTCAGGTTGTTGAACAGATCGAGCGTGGCCTTGGCGGTCGTGCCTTTGTAGTCGGTGAGGACGCTCCAGTTGAAGGCCTCGGCGAGCGCGCCGTCGTAGTACTTGTTGTTCTGAAGGCCCTCGACGGAGCCGCCGAGCGCGCCCTGCGGATCGGCGAACGCGGCGTAGAAGCCGGTCGTCACCTTTCGCGCGAGGTCCTTGTATTTCTGGACGCTGGCGAGGTCGCCGCTCTTCTTCGCGAGGACGGCCATGTCGCAGAACCCGCGCGCGGCAGCGAGCGTCGTGTACGCGAAGTGGCGCTTGTTCTGGTCGTGGACCTCCCAGATGCCGCTATCGGCCTTCGCGATGCCGCTCGGCTCGAGGTTGGCCTCGAGCGCGTTGGCCACGCCGGTCTTGATGGCGTCGTAGGCCTTGTCGCCCTTCTTCGTCGGCGCCGAGAGCCACGCGACGTCGCCGCTGGCGTCGACGTACTGGCGCACCGACCACATGAACATGCCCCAGCCGTCGGTCTCGACGTTCGGCGACTGCTGCCCGGAGTAGTCGGCCTCTTCTTCGCCGTTCCCGAAGTAGCGCACGACGGAGATGCGGTAGTCGACGTTCGAGACGAACTGCTTGTATTTGCCGACCGGATCGGCGCCGAGGAAGAAGTCGAGCGCGGCCCTCGCCTCGGCGTGGTGGCCCATGCGCGCGAGGGCGACGACGGCGTACTGGGCGTCGCGCACCCAACCCGAGTGCCACTCGCCGGGCGGCAGCGACGCGAGGATCATCCCGTTGTTCTTGCGACCGGCGACGCCCCACGGCTCGCGCACCTGCCCCATGCGCAGCGTCGTCTCGCTCTGGCGCCACAGCTTGCGCTCGTCGTCGGAGAGGGTGACGCCGGCCGCCGGGGGCTTGCGCCACGCCTCGAACTCGGCCTTCGAATCGTTCAGGATCGCGTCGGCCGCGCGCCCCTTCGCCCACGCTCGGAGCGAGGCCGCCGCCGCGTCCGCCTGCGACGGATCTTCCACGAACTGCATCGCGACGGCGAGCCAGCCGTTGCCGTCGAGCTTCTTCTGCACGCCCATGACCTGGTCGTTGCCCGAGCAGCTCGTGGCGTTGCCGAAGTCGGTGTTGACCTTGTTGAACGGGCCGTTGCAGTCGAAATGGTCGGCGCCGGTGAGCGCGACGTACACCATCGCGCCGCCGCCGGGGCCCGTCTCGACGGCCGCGTCGGTGCCCGACGCGCGCATGGCTTCGCCGTTCGAGCCGGGCTGGGTGTCGCCGGGCGCGCCGCCCATGTGGAAGTTGAAGAGGGCGTAGCCGTCGGTCGCGCCGGGCGCGTGCAGCACCGCGACCATCGCGTTGCCCTCGTAGCCGAACGGGGAGAAGAAGAACGACTCGGCGTTCACGCCCGCGAGCGTCGTCGGCGAGCGGAGGATGTTGGACTGGTCGACGTACTCGGGATCCCCGGCCTGACCGGAGTTGAGCCAGCCCGAGCCGCCGGGCCCGCGAACACCGAAGAAGACGTCGAACGCCAGGTTACGCCGGCCGATGCCGTCCGACCGCGGATCGGAGCGCGGCGCGAGGTAGCGGTACGGGTGATCGAGGAAGGTGACGATCTTGGATTGCTGCGCGTCGAAGACCTGGAAGCCGTGCCCGTTGCCGGTCGTCAGGTACGTCCACGTGCGGGGGACCGCGGCGTCGGCGCCCGGCGCGGCGGCGGTGACGAGCGCCCATGCGGCGATGGCGCAGGCGAGGGGGTTCCGGAAGCGGCGTTGGAACATCTCAAATCCTCGCAAAATGGCGTCACTCAGGAATGAGTGACTCTCGGTAGCACGCCCCTCGGCCGCGGCAACGGAAAACCACCTTAGGCGCGGCCCCCGCGGGGTCGAAAGGATCCCACCCGCGGGATCGAAACGATCCCACCCGCGTGATCGTTTCGATCACCAGAACCGTATGAATTTCGTGGGGGTGCAGGCGAATGAGTTTGGGGCCTCGCGCGTCCATCCCTCAGAATTCCACCCGCCATGCACGCCTCCCGACTCTTCCTTTTCGTCGTCGCCCTCGCGGCCACCGCCGCGGCGGCGCCGGCTGCCGGTGCGCCACCGGTCTCCTCGCGCTCGCTCGACGACTACCGCCACTTCCGCGCGCTCGCGATCGATCTGCTCGGACGGATGCCGACGCGGGACGAGATCGCGGCGTTCGAGCGCCCCGACTTCGCGATGGACGCGTGGATCGACGGGCACCTCCAGGGCAGCACGTACGCCGAACGCCTGTCGCGCATCTACATGGATCTCCTCCGCCTGGAGCCGAGCCCGTCGACGCAGTTCGCGCCCGACGCGACCACGCTCTACCGGCATCAGGTCCAGGGACCGGACGGCAAGCCGGTGTGGATCTACTACCGCCCGCGCCAGCGGCGGACGCGCGAGGAGACCGACGGCGAGTTCTGCCTCACCAAGGAGGAGACCGGTCTCGACATCGCCGCGCGCATGCAGCCGAAGGAGCCCGGCGGTGCGAAGCCGGTGACGAAGGCGGTGCTCGAGCAGCACACGGTGCTCGTGAAGCCGTGGTGGCTCTACCGCGACTACCTCAACGTGCAGCCGACTCGCCGCTACAAGATGGGCTGGGACGATCCCGATCCGTCGTACCAGCCGGTCGAAGGGCTGCTGAACGATCCCGACGGCAAGCCGACGATGGAGGTTCGCGTGTGCCGCGAAGAGGCGCAGGCGATGCCCACCGGCCACGTCTACGTCACCGGCCGAACGCCGCCGCCGAAGGGCACGCCGCTGCCACACGGACGCACGCGCCCGGCGCCGCTCGACTCGGCGTACGCGAAGCTGCACAAGGGGGAGGTCCTCGCGTGCCAGAGCAAGCTCGCGGTCGACTCGTCGGCCGAGTGCGGGTGCGGCGTGGCGCTCGAGCACTGCTTGCCGAACGACGGCGACCAGGGGGGAAGCGCCGCGTTCTATTTCCCCAACCACATCCCGCTCGGCCTCGGGCAGCCGATCGACACCGCGCGCCAGCAGGGGCAGCGGTGGTTTCCGTTCTGGTGGTCGCAGGAGGCCGAGCACCTCCTCTCGCACGTGTTCACCGCCGATCGCGATTTTCGCGAGGTGCTCACCGCGCGCTACACGTTCGTGAACGGGCCGCTCGCGCAGTTTTACCGCGCCATTCAGCCGGGGAACTGCTGCGGCGGGGAGGCCAACTTCGGCATGGTGCAGGAGACCGAGCCGCTCTTCCTCCCGTCGAACGTGCCGACCGAGCTCTTCCCGCACGACGTCGCGTCGTGGAAGATGGTCCCCGATCGTGGGCCGCATGCGGCGGGGCTCCTGACGACGCCGATGTTCCTCGAGAAGTACGCCTCGGCGCGCGCCCGCGGCGCGACGCTGTACACCGCGTTTCTCTGCAAGTCGTTCTCGAGCGAGAACGCCGAGCTCACGCCGTCGACCGAGCCCAACCTGATGGTTCGCCCAGGGTGCCAGAGCTGCCACGCGACGCTCGAGCCGCTCGCCGCGTACTTCTCGCGGATCGAGCCGGGGAACCTCGTCTACCTGCCGCAGCAACTCTTCCCCGTGAAAAATGAGAAGTGCAAGAAGGGCCCGAACGGGCAGCTCCCCGGCTTCTGCAACGCGTTCTACGACGTGGCGTTCGCGGACGCCACCGGCGCCACGCTCCGCAGCGCGTACGGCTCGCCGGCGCACGCCGACGCGACACCGGCCGGCGCCGGGCACGACATCACCAAGATGCCCGAGTTCTCGGAGTGCGCGGTGCAGCGCGTCGCGGGCTCGTTCCTCGGACGCACGCTCACCTCCGACGACGCCCCGCTGGTGCGCGAGCTCACGAGCACCTTTACGAGAGACGGCCACCGCATGCGCCCGCTCGTGCGCGCCATCTTGAGGAGCGACACGTATCGGCGCGCGAACAACCTCGACTCGTCGGTGTGGCGCGGAGGCGCGAAATGAGCCCGCTCAGGTCCGCCGCCATCGCGCTCGGGGCCGCCGCGATCGCAGGGTGCGGGCCGAAGGAGCTCGTGCCGCCCCAGGTCGGACCGAAGCTCACCGTCACGTCGACGTCGACGCAGGACTCCGCGCCGAAGGAGGAGCTGCGGATGGTGCCGGCCGAGGCGTACATGCGGACCTACCTCGCCCTCTTCGGCGGCCTCGCGCCGCTCGAGGTGCAGAAGCGCGCGCGCGGAGGCGACGGCGCGCAGCTCTTCGACACGTGGGACGACTACTTCTCGTCGCTGGGCTTTCCCGACTACCGCATCGACATGCCCCGCAGCCAGCAGACGAACGCGCTCATGGTCGCCACGTTCGAGCGCCTCGGCGTCGCGCTGTGCGATCGGGCGGTGGAGCACGATCTGAAGGCGAAGCCCCCGGTGAGCGAGCGCGTCGTCTTCGCGTTCGACGAAGCGGCGGGACCCGCGCCCCTCGACCGGGCCGCCTTCGAGTCGCGCTTCGACGTCTTGCACCGAACGTTCCTCGCGTACCCGGTGAAGCTCGCCCCCACCGAGCGCGCGGCGCGCTTCTTCAAGCTCTACGGGGACGTCCACGCGCGTCACGCCAAGGCAGGCGGCAAGGCGCGGTTTTCGCCCGACGAGGCGGCGTGGGCGAGCGTCTGTTACGGCCTCGTCCGTCACCCCGAGTTTCACCTTTACTGAGGCGCGCGGAGCCAAAGAGAGAGCCGACATGCAACGCCGAACCTTCCTGAAATCGCTCCTCCTCGCGGGCATGCCGATGCGTGTCCTCGCCGACACGGCGGCGCCGGCCGGCGAGTTCTTCGTCTTCATCCACGCTGCGGGCGGGTGGGACGTCACCCTGTGGGCCGATCCGCGCAACGAGAAGAAGGGGATCATCCACCCCGCCGCCACCGACAACACCGATCCCTCGCAGGTGCGTCACTGGGTCGACGCGCCGATGGAGGACGGGGCGCGCACGTTCCAGCTCGTGAAGGCCAGGAGCGGCGCCGTCTTCGGGCCGGGCATCGGCGGGCTGCTCGACGTGTCCGATCGCATCACCGTCGTGAACGGCCTCGCGATGAACACCGTCAGCCACCCCGACGGGAGCGCGTTCTCGGCGACCGGTCGGCACCTCGTCGGGGGCCGATCGCCGGCGCCGTCGATCGACACGATGGTGGCCAACGAGCTCGGTCGGGAGCAGATGTTCCCGACGGTCAGCGTCGCGTTCCCGTCGTCGTACGTGGGCGATGGCCTCGACCGGCGCGTCGTGCCGCTCACCGTCGGACAGATCGGAAGCGTGAGCCGCAGCCTCGCGCGCACCGAGCTCTACGACGCCGACGCCGATCGCGACGAGGTGACGGCGCTCCTCTCGCAAGAGGCGAACGATCTCGCGTCACGCTCGGCCTACCCCGACGTGCTCCGCGGCGTCGGCCTGCAGATGGAGTCCTTGCGCCGCATGCTCGGCTCCAAGCTCTCCGACGCGTTCAGCGCCGACGCGCTCCGCAAGGCGCACCCGCAGTTCAACTACAAGGGTCGCTTCCACGGGGCGAGCAGCGTCAACGCCGCCTTCGCCGTCGACGCGATGAAGCGCAACGTCGTGCGATGCGTGAGCTTCTCGCTCGGCGGCTTCGACACCCACAACACCAACTACCGCACGCACGCGCAGCTCCTCCAGGAGACGATGGATCTGGTCGCCATCTTGCTGAAGTCCTTCGACGACACACCGCACCCGACCCTGGTCGGGAAGAAGCTCGCCGACCACACGCACATCGTGATGGTCAGCGACTTTTGCCGCACGCCGCAGATCAACCAGCAGGGCGGGCGCGATCACTACCCGAACAACTCGGCGCTCGTGGTATCGCCGCGGTTCAAGGGCGGGCTCGTCTTCGGCAAGAGCGATCCCGAGCAGCTCCTGCCGGCGAAGGTGAAGAAATTCATCGACGGCGAGCGCGCGATCGCGCCGCCCGATCTGCTCGCCACGTTCCTCTCCTCTTTCCACGTCAACCCTCGCAAATACATGCGCGACGGCGAGGTCGTTCCGGAGCTCCTCAAGGCATGAAGCGTGCACTCTTTCTCGTTGCGGCCGCGGGTCTGGGGAGCCTCCTCGGCGCGTGCGGCGGAGCGGGGCCGTATTCGCGTGACGGCGGCGTCACGCGCCTCGCGACGCGTGTGGTGGACTGGAACCCGACGCACGCCGACGTCGGGCGCGTCGCCGCGGTCGCTGATCGGGGCAGCGACGTCGTCGTCTTCGCCGACGGCGCGGCGACGGTGATGGAGTCGGGCGCGGTGTCGCTGGTCGACAGGTCGGTGCCGAAGTGGACGAGCGCCGCGACGATCCCGGCGGCAGACGGCGGTGTCCCGTGGATCGTGGGGCTCGACGATCGCGGGCACGTGCGCCGTCTGCGCGCGCGCGCAGGCTTCGAGGACGTGTCCGCACGCTGGGGCCTGGAGAACGCGCGCATCATCGGCGCCGTCGGGCTCGGCGGCCGCGGCGCGGCGTTCCTCTTCGACGGCGGCGTCGCGGTGGCGAACGGCGACGGCAAGGTCGTCCGACTGGGCGGGATCCCGATGACGATGATCGGCGGCGGCGGCGGCGTGGGCGCCGCGCTCAGCAACGGTGATGTCGTGCGCGTCGATCCGGCCTCGCTCGCGACCAAGACGTTTGCTCTCAACGGCGCGATCGCCACCGCGGTCGACGATGCCGGTCACCTCTACGCCGCGACGCCCGACGCCGTGTACGCGGAGAACGACAAGGGCGAGCTGGCGCTGCGCTTCCGGGCGACGCTCGGCGCGATCCACGGTCTCGTCGCGAGCAAGGGCCGCGTGTGGTTCGCCGAGGGACCGGAGCTCGGCGCCATCGAGGGGGGGCACGTCGTGGCGACGACCGGGGCCAAGCTGCCGCCGGGCGGCCGTCTGTTCTCCTCCACGACCGGCGACGTGTGGATCGTCGACGGCGGAATCCTCACGCGCTTTGCGCGCGACGCGAGCGGGGCCGGGACGTCGGTCCCGGGGCAACCCACGACGCCTTCGCACCAAGGGCCGCCATCGACCCTCTCCCCCGAGGACGCGTGGCGCGCGCAAATTCAGCCCGTTTTCGCGCGAGTGTGCGCGGGATGCCACCTGCCGGGCGGAACCGCGGGGATCGATCTCTCGACGAGCGCGGCGTGGAACAAGCGCAAGGCCGACGTGAAGGAGCGCGTGCTCGACACCCGCGACATGCCCCCGAAGGGGCACCCGCTCGGCGACGCGGACCTCGCTGCGATCCGCGCGTGGCTCGCGCATTGACCTTGCGCTATTCTCTCCGTCGGGCCGCGCTCGCCATCGCGAGGCGGCCACGCGGCGGCGAGTCGCCCCGCTGGTGAATGAACGACGAACTGTTTTCGCTCCTCGCCGGTCTCGACGGAATCCAGCAATCGCCGCGCTACCACCCCGAAGGGGACGCGCTCTTCCACTCGCTGCAGGTCTACGATCTCGCGCGCCGCGCGACGGCCGACCGCGTGCTGTGGGCGGCCGCGCTCTTCCACGACGTCGGCAAGGCGATCGACGGGCCGACGCACGACGAGGTGGGCGCTGATCTCCTCGAAGGGCTGCTCCCCGCCCGCGCGGTGTGGCTCGTGCGGCATCACCTCGACCTTCTGAAAGACCCGCGCCGCACGCGACGGCGATGGCACGGCACGGGCGCGCTCCGTGAGCTCGAGCTGCTGCGTCGGTGGGACGTCACCGGCCGCGATCCACGGGCGCGCGTGATGGACCCGCAAGACGCCTACGACACGCTCTTCGACGGCGCCGCCGATGCCCTTCTTGCCCACGACGACGAGGGGAGCTTCGACCCCGAGCTCCTATGAGCTGGGAACGCTACGGCGGCCTCCGCGCCGCGATCGCGCAGCTCGCGGCGCAAATCATGTACGGCGAGGAAGTGAAGCAGTACTTCACGGCCAAGCGGCTCGCGGCCAAGCGCCTGCTCGGCCAGCAAAACGCGAAGGCGATGCGCTACCGCCCGCGGGATCTGCCGTCGAACGGGGAGATCAAGCAAGCCTTGCTCGAGCTCGTCACCGAGATCGAAGGCGAAGGCCGCACGCAGCGCCTGTTCGCGATGCGCATCTGCGCGCTCGAGGCGATGGAGGCGCTCGCAAGCTTCAACCCGCGCCTCATCGGCTCGGTCGCGACCGGTCACGTGCGCAGCGGCAGCGACGTCGACCTGCACGTCTTCGCGTGGGACGCCGCCGACGTCGAGGCGCACGTGAAGCGCCTCGGCTGGACGCACGAAGTCCAGCGCGTGAGCATCCGCAAGAACGGCAAAAACCAGGATTTCACGCACGTGCTTATCCCGGACGTCTTTCCGATCGAGCTCACCGTCTACGCGCCGACCGAGCTGCGCAACCGGCCGCGCAGCAGCACCGACGGTAAGCCCATCGTGCGCATCCGCGACCTGGCGCTCCGGAAGTTGTGCGAGCGGGAGCACCAAGAGCTTTGGCGTCGCTATCTCGAAGACGGCACGACGCCGTCGCTCCAGACGATCCTCGCGGCGGAGGAGGAGGAGAGTGAGACCTCCGACGCCGCACCCATCGACCCGCCCGACGGCCTCGAGACGGGCCCACTGCGCGACCCGTGGGCCGACGCCGACTCCGACTCCGACTCCGACTCCGACTCCGATTCTGACGCCGACTCCGACTCCGACCCCGACTCCGAACCGCGCCTGGCGCGTCCTTCCGTCGCGCGTCGTCGGTACCGCGCGGGCGTCGAGGACGAGTGATGGATCGCCTCGGACACTGAAGCGACCGTCAGCGGGAGGCGGCCACCTTGCCCCTCTTGGTGAGCGCCGCCATGACGCGTCGCGCGACGTAGGCGCTCACCTCGTCGGTGTCCGAGTCCCACCCCGTGAAGTGCCACTTGCCCCAATAATCGGGCTCCTCAGACCAGTGGTCCTCGCGCCAGACGTCCGAGGTGCCGAAGGCCTCGCCCGGGCGCGGGCGGATCCGGATGAGCATGAAGGGGTTCCCGTCGTTGTCCACGCGAACGAAGAATCGGAGCGGGCTCATGGCGTTTCCTTTCGGGTGAGCGCGGGGAGGATGAAGCCGATGCCCCTCTGGGCCAGGGTCTCGAGCAACCGGAAGTCGATGGCGCCGGGCGGAATGGGGACCATCCGGAAGCGCTCGCGCATCTCCGCCGTGAGGACGGCGCGTCGTTCGGCCGACGTGCCCGGCGCGCGCCACTCCTCGTACAGGAGGTGCCCTTCGGTCTTGGCCGCGAAGCTCTCCGGCGTGTGGAACTGCAGCTCGAACGCCTGGCCGGACGGCGCGCGGAGGCTGACGTTGACCCCGCGGTAGCCGTCGCTGGCCCACGTATTCTTCAGCGTCCTCACCTCGTAGCCTTGCGACTCCAGCTGCTTCACGACCGAGCGAAATCCCTCGCCGTAGTGGGTCGCGTCGTAGCTCGCCGTGTACCGGACCGCGTCCTTCACGCCCGCCGCCGCGGTGTCGACCTTCGCAACCGACTCCGCGTCGCTCGCGATCTTGCGGCTCAGCGACGCCTCCGTCTTGAGGCGCGCTTCGAGGCCCACCATCGTCCCGCCGTTCGCCTTGGCGGCCGCGCTCACGGTGGTCGTGATCTCGGGCTCGGCCGCGCATGCCGCGCTTAGGACACCCTTGGCGGCACGTGCGGCCGCGAGCCGCGTGGCCTCGTCGATGAGCGGCGTCGCTTCGGTCGCGAGCGCCACCTCGCCGCCGCCGCGCGCGGCGAGGGCGGGACCGGCGCCGAGGATCAGGTCCCCCGCGGTCTTGGTCCACCAGTGCGGATCGTGGAAGGCGGCGCCCCAAGCCTGGCCCAGGTGCCGGAGCCCTGCGCCCAGGCCCTCGTTCATGAGCGACTCGACCACGCGCTGGCTCTCGACCTCGTAGAGGTGCGTCGGGACGCCCTGGCTCGCGCTCCGTGCTGCGGCGTCGACGTAGATGTGGGTGTTGCGTGTGAAGCTCTCGAGCGAATCGGGCCCGACGACGAACTCGGTCCTCTTGGTGAGGACGTTGTGCGCGGTCCAGTAGGCGACCGCCTCGCCGCCGCCCGCGACCTTTTGCATCTGCGGGTGAAGCCGGTAATCGCCCGCAGTGACGACGTGCCCGACGGGGGAGCGCTCGGTGCGCGGGAGATTTTCGGCGAGCCACGCCAGCTTCGTTCCGTGGAGGGCGTCCGGAGCCGCAGGGAGGGACGGCAGAGCCGGTGTGGAATCCTTGGGCGCTGGCGGGGGCGCGGCGCGGCGCGCCGGGGTCGGCAATGCGAGGGGGGCGTGCCATTCGGAGGGCAGCGAGGACCAGTCCGGCTCGGCCGCAGCGCGCGCGGGCGCGGGGCCTGCGGCGACCGGACCGTCTTCACGGGACTCCAGCTTTTCGCGGGAAGAAAGGGCTCTCGAGCCAACGCCGTCCATCATGGGGTGTCTCCTCGATCCCCTGTCGGCACCACCCGGAAGAAGTTGCTCGCTTCCCGCTCGGCTCGATCGCCTCCGGAAGGCCGAGCGCCCGATCGGCCCAGCGGTTATCCTTCGCTGGCGCCTCACCGGCGCACTTATCCGTCTGGAGGTTCCGCTCATGCGCCGACTCGCGTTCGCCTTCGTGGTCCCGGTCTTCGCGTTCGCCGCGTGCGGCAACGACAGCCGCCCCTCCGGCTTCAACGATCCGAACGGCGACGGCGGAGGCAGCGGCGAAGGAGGAACGAGCGGGGGGCTCGACTCCGGCGATCTCATCGGCAACGACGGCGGCACCGCCAAGGTCACCGCGCTCGCGATCGATCCGCCGAGCGCGGCGATCGAAGTGCTGAACGGCGCGCCCGCCTCGCAGGCGTTCTCGGTGAAGGCGACGCTCGACAACGGCAACACCATCAATCTGACGACCGGCGTGGCGTGGTCGCGCGACAACCCGTCCGTCGGCGCGATCGACGGCGCGGGACTCTACGCGGCGAGCGGTCTGTCGGGCGGCGTCGTCACGATCTCCGCCAAGCTCGGCGGCGTGACGGCGACGGCGCCGCTGATCGTGAAGCTCCACATCACCCAGAATCCGGGAAACGTGCCGGCCGGGACGCAGGGCGCGCTGCAAGGGGCGACGAACCCCGACGCGCAGATCACGTGGGCCTACCCCTACGACGGCACCGTCCTGCCGCGCGGCCTGAACGAGGCGCCGCTCATGTGGATCGGCGGCGCCGCGGCCGATTTGTACTACGTTCACCTCCTCAGCAAGACGTTCGAGCTCGAGACGTACACGACGGCGCCCGCGTCGCGGTACGACTTCGACGCGACCGGCTGGCGTAAATTCACCGACTCGACCGCCGGGGCCGCGGAGCTCAAGGTCGCGCGCTGGAACGGGACCGCCGCCACGCTGCTCATCGACCACCACTACTCGGTGGGCGACGGCTCGATGCGCGGCACCATCTACTACTGGGCGATCAACACCGGCCGCGTCATGCGCATCAAGCCCGGCGCCTCGGCGCCCGACGACTTCCTCGGCCCGACGGTGCAGTGCCCCTCGTGCCACACCGTCTCTGCGAACGGGAGCCGCCTCGTCATGAGCGAGGGGAACTGGCCAGACACGGCGTCGTACACCTACGATCTCGTCTCGAGCACCAACGCGTTCAGCGGCTTCCCGGTGACGACGGGCGCCTCGCGCTGGTCGCTCGCCGGCGTGTCGGCCGACGGCGCGGTCGTCGTCCAGGACTTCGCGCCGCTGCGCGGGGCCATCGCCGTCGACACCGGCGCGTTCGACGCGGTGACCGGCGCGCAGATCGCCGCGACGGGCCTCGAGGGCAAGCCGATGTGGATGCCGGCGTTCGCGCCCGACAACAAACTGCTCGCATACATCGACGCCGCTACGAAGGACCTGCGCGCCTTCGACTGGGACGCCGCGACCAAGAAGGCGACCGGCGATCGGCTCATCGTCCCAGCCGGCGCCGACGCGTCCAAGAGCGTCATCTCGTTCCCGACGATCTCGCCCGATCACAAGTGGATCGTCTACCAGCGCAGCAGCGGGCTCGGCTCCCTCGGCAACGCGTCGGATCTGTACGCCGCGAGCGTCGCGAGCCCTGGCACCGAGGTGCTCCTCGCCAACCTGGACGGCACGACGTACCCGTTCGCCGCCGGCGAGCGCGATCGGCATCTGAGCTACGAGCCGACGTTCGCGCCCGTCGCGGCCGGCGGCTATTTCTGGCTCGTCTTCCACTCGCGCCGAACCTACGGCACGGTCCTCACGGGGGCGGCGTACGTGAAGGAGGGCGAAGGGACCAAGCAGCTCTGGGTCGCCGCGTTCGATCAGAGCCCCAAGGCCGCGACCGATCCGTCCCACCCCGCCTTCCACCTCGAGGGCCAGGACACGACCACGCTGAACATGCGCGGCGCGTGGGCGCTCGAGCCGTGCCGCGGAGACGGGCAGGGCTGCCAGTCGGGCACCGAGTGCTGCGGCGGCTACTGCGGCGCGGCGCCCGACGGCGGCGTCGTGTGCCTGTCGCAGTCGACCGGCTGCGCGCAGGACGGCGACAAGTGCAAGCTCGCGGCGGACTGCTGCAACGCGCCGAAGGGCGCGACCTGCATCAACGACGTCTGCTCGGTGGCCCCGCCGAAGTAGGCACACTAGCGTAACGCACCGCTGAGTTACTTTCTCGTGGCGCACCCCCTTGGCCGTGCTAGAGCCTCTCCCTCCCGGCCCCCGAGGTATCGATGCACCACGCGAGCGTTTTCACGAGATGGTCCGTCTTCGTGTGCGCGCTGGCGCTCTTCGGATGCGACGCGTTCGCCGGCTCGGTGAACAACCGGAACGTCGACAACGGCGGAGCGCCGGGCGACGACGGCGGTGGCGGCGGCGGCGGGCCGGATGGCAACTCCGCGGACGCGACCACAGACGCCGGTTCCTCGTGGGATGCGGCCGGCTGGGACGGCGACGTCGGCGGCCCGTGCCCGACGACGTTCCGCTTCGTCCCCGCGGCCGGCAAGACGTACGCGAAGGTCGCGGTCACCGGCGAGTGGAACACCTGGGACCCGACCGGCGTGGCCATGACCGCCGACGCCAGCGGCGCCTACGTCGCCACGGTGCCGCTGTCCCCGGGCCTCGTGGGCTACAAGCTGCTCCTCGACGGCGCCTTCACGCTCGACACCGGCGCGCGGGTGCACAAGTTCGTCGGGGGCGTCGAGAACAGCGCGCTGCGCGTCCCCGATTGCCACATGCCGGCGCTCACGACGAAGGATCACAAGGTCGAGCGCCCGAGCGCCGGTCAGGGCCGATTCACCGCCACCGTCGCCTACGCCGATGGGGTCGGCTCGCCGCCCCCCGGAATCGATCCCGGCTCGCTCAAGGCCACGCTGCGCAAAGACGGAACGCTCACCGCCGCGACGGCGAGCCTCGCCGTCGACGGCGTCACGATCGCCGTCACTGCCCCGAACCTCGGCGACGGCAAGTACACGGTCTTCGTCGACGCCGCCGACCGGGCAGGCCGCAAGGCGACGCCGCTCCGCCTCGTCTTCTGGGTCGAGGGGCAGGAGTACTCCTGGAACGACGCGCTCATCTACATGGCGATGGTCGATCGCTTCAAGGACGGCGACGCCTCGAACAACCCGGCGCCGACGGCGAACGTCGATCCGCGCGCCGACTTCAAGGGCGGCGATCTCGCGGGCGTGAAGGCGGCGATCGACAGCGGCTCGTTCGACCAGCTCGGGGTCCGCGCGCTGTGGCTCTCGCCGTACCACACGAACCCCAAGGGCGCGTGGATGGCCGCCGACGGCGTGCACCTGACGATGGGTTACCACGGCTACTGGCCGGTGAAGTCGCGCGAGGTCGAGCCGCGTCTCGGCGGCAACGACGCGCTGAAGGCGCTGGTCGCGAGCGCGCACGCGCATGGCATCCGCGTGCTGCAGGACTTCGTCATCAACCACGTCCACCAGGACCACGACTACTTCGCGCAGCACCCGCAGTGGTTCCGCACCGGCTGCATCTGCGGCACGAACAACTGCGATTGGACCGCGCACGCCCTCGACTGCATGTTCTCGAGCTACATGCCCGACGTGAACTGGACCGTGCCCGAGGTCGCCGAGGCGTGGAGTGAGGACGCGGTCTGGTGGGTGGACACCTTCGACCTCGACGGCCTGCGCCTCGACGCGGTCAAGCACGTCGAGGACATCGCGACGCGGAACATGAGCGCGCGCCTTCGCGACGAGTTCGAACAAGCCGGCACGCGGCTCTTCTTGACGGGCGAGACCGCGATGGGTTGGAAGGGGGACAACCCCGCGGACAGCAGCGGCGAGTACGGCCGGATCAGCCAGTACATCGGCCCGAACGGGCTCGACGGCCAGGCCGATTTCGTCACCTACTACGCGGTGCCGCGGACGGCGTTCATGAGCGACTCGGCGGGGCACAACATGCCGCACGTCGACTTCTGGACGAAGCACGCGCTCGAGCAGTACCCGCAGGGCGCGATCATGACCCAGTACATCGGCAGCCACGACACACCGCGGTTCGTGACGATCGCGAGCCAGCCGGGCAGCGCCGGCAACCAGTGGGACAACCCCGCGCCGCCTCCGACGGGCAGCGACGCCTACCAGCGCGAGCGCGTCGCGCTGGCGTGGCTCCTCGCGACCCCCGGCGCGCCGATGCTCTACTACGGCGACGAGTACGGTGAGTGGGGCGGCGCGGATCCGAACAACCGCGTGATGTGGCGCGGTGACAAGACGCTCACGACCGAGGAGCAGGCGACGCTCGCCTTCACGCGCAAGCTCGGCGCCGCGCGCAAGGAGCTCGCGCCGCTTCGTCGCGGCAAGTACATCTCGGTCCTCAATAGCGACCAGGACGTGCTCGTCTTCGCCCGCCAGGACCCGACCGGCGCCGCGCTCGTCGCGATCAACAAGTCGACGAGCTCGCGCACGGTGTCGGCCACGCTCCCCATCGGCCTGCTCGCCGACGGCGCGCTCCACGATCGCCTGGGCGGCCTCGACGTCAACGTCACCGGCGGCGCAGTGAACCTCACGCTCGGAGCGCGCGGGGCAGCCATTCTGGCGCCCTGATCGCACAAAGAATGAAACGCCTCTTCTGCCTCGCGCTCCTCCTCACGCCAGCGCTCGCGCACGCGCAGGACGTCCCGCCGTCGACCTCGACCTCGCCCGCGACCCCGACCCCGACCCCGCCCGCGACCCCGACCCCGCCCGCGACCCCGACCTCGCCCGCGACCCCGACCTCGCCCGCGACGCCGACGCCGACGCCGACGCCGACGCCGACGCCGACGCCGACGCCGACGCCGACCGCCGACACCGGTCACTTCGAGTTCGGCTCCTACGGCCGCGTGCGCATCGCCAGCGACTTCCGAGGCGGCACCGGCCGCCAGTCCAACGTGATCTCCCACGGCTCCCGCGTCGACGAGGAGAGCTACGCCGAGCTCGAGCTCCGCCGCGAGGACACCTTCGCCGACTCCATCAAGACGAAGGTCGTCGCCACCGCCGCCCTCTTCCCGCCGTTTTTCCACTTCAGCGGCAAGGCCGACCAGCAGCTCGCGATCCGCAACCTCTACGCGCAGGCGCAGTACGACGCGCTGACGCTCTGGGTCGGCGCGCGCATGTACCGCGGGGACGACATCTACCTCCTCGACTGGTGGCCGCTCGACAACCAGAACACCGTGGGAGGCGGCGCCGGCTACAGGCTCCCGAACGACGCGACGACGATCCAGGCGCACGTCGGCATGCAGCGCCTCGACAACCCCTACCAGTTCCAGCAGATCACGGCCGTCGCGCCGTTCGGCATCGGCTCGCAGACCGTCACCAAGCTCGATCGGCCGCGCGTCGTCGAGACGCTCAAGGTGACGCACCTCTTCAAGCAGCCGGAGACCAAGGCAGGCTTCAAGCTGATCGCCTACGGCGAAGCGCACGAGCTCGCTGCGGGCGTCGCCAGGGACACCGTCACGAACGACGACAAGCCGCTGCCCGGCGATCAGGGCTTCATGATCGGCACCGAGCTCGCGTACTGGACGGGCGAGCGCGACACGTTCGTGCAGCTCTTCCTCCGCCACGCGCGCGGCATCGCCGCCTACGATCCGCTCGCCTCGCCGTCGACGTTCGCGAACGACAAGACCACGAGCGGCTCCAGCGAGACGCTCATCGCGCTCGGCGGCAACTGGGAGAGCGGGCCGTTCGGGCTCCTGGTCGGCGGCTACCTGCGCTTCTTCCGCGACGGCAACCCGTCACCGACGTCGACGCAGAAGTTCGACGAGGGGACCATCGACGTCCGCCCGCAGGTCTACTTCGGCCAGCACTGGGGCCTCGCCGTGGACGGCTCCTACCAGGCGCGCCGCCTGGCCTACATCGATCCGAACACCAACGCCCCGCTGAGCGCGTCGCTCTGGAAGCTCGGCGTCCTGCCCTATTTCTCGCCGGCGGGGCGCGGCTCGTACAAGCGCCCGCAGTTCCGCCTCATCTACGCGATGAGCGCGCGCAACTCCGGCACCAAGGCGCTCTACCCCTCCGAGGACGTGTTCGCGCAGCGCGGGGTCGAGCACTTCGCCGGCCTCGGCGTCGAGTGGTGGTTCAACTCGAGCTCGTACCCGTGAGAGGCGCGAAAAAAGTGATCAGACACATTTGGTTGACAACTTTGCTCGGCGCCGCGTGCCTCCTCCCCGGGGCCGCATGCGTCAGCGTCCCCGACAACGGCAAGCAACCCATCCTGGCCACCCACGTTCAGGACTGGCGCGACGAGGTCATCTACCAGGTCCTGATCGATCGCTTCGCCGACGGCGACGTGAACAACAACGCCCGCGTGCAGGCGGGTGCGCTCGCGCGCTATCAGGGCGGCGACTGGAAGGGAATAGAGGACCACCTCGACTACTTCACCGATCTCGGCGTCACGACGCTGTGGATCTCGCCGGTCGTGAAGAACGTCGAGACCGACGCCGACGTCGACGGCTACCACGGCTACTGGGCGCAAGACCTCGGGCAGGTGAACCCGCACTTCGGCGATCTGGCGGCGCTGCGCTCGATGGTCGCGACGGCGCACGATCGGGGCCTGAAGGTGGTGCTCGACATCGTCACCAACCACATGGGTCAGGTCTTTTATTACGACATGAACCTGAACGGTCACCCCGACATCTACATCGGCGGGACCGGCGGCACGTCGCCCATCAACCGCATCAGCGAGTTCGATCCCGACTACGATCCGCGCGGCGTGCAGGCGTTCACGTCGCTTGGCAACGACGGGCGCGCGCCGATCATCTTCATCCACGACCCCACGATCAATCGCGTGCCGCCGCCCGGCATCCTCGGCACCGCGCGCGCGTACCACGGCTTCGGCCGCATCCTGAGCTACGACGTCCCCGAGCAGCGCATGCTCGGGGACTTTCCCGGTGGCCTGAAGGACGTGGCGACGGAGCTGCCCGAGGTGCGCGCCGCGCTCATCGACGCGTACACCAAGTGGGCCGAGGTCGCCGATCTCGACGGCTTCCGCATCGACACGGTGAAGCACGTCGAGGAGGATTTCTGGAGGGAGTTCTCCGGCAAGGTGCGGCAGCGCCTCGCGCCGCAGGGCAAGAGCAACTTCCTCATGTTCGGCGAGGCGTTCGACGGGCACGACGACTTGCTCGGCCGCTACACCCAGCCGGGCATGCTCGACAGCGTGTTTTACTTCTCGCAGCACTTCCAGGTGTTCCACGACGTGTTCCAGATGGCGCACGATGCGGCGCAGCAGAAGGGCACCGAGCAGATCGCGAGCCTCTGGGCGCAGCGGACCGTGAACTACAACACCGTGCCGCAGCCCGGCGGCATCGGCGTCGCGCCTGCGAAGGCGCTGGTGAACTTCCTCGACAACCACGACGTCAGCCGGTTCCTCTTCGACGCGCTCGGCGACAAGGCCGCGCTCAAGAACGCGCTCACGCTCCTGATGACGGAGGACGGCATCCCTTGCCTCTATTACGGAACCGAGCAGGAGTTCGCGGGCGGTAACGATCCCGCCAACCGCGAGGTGCTCTGGAACACCGGCTTCGCGCGAACGCCCGACACCTTCCAGCACTTCCGGAAGCTGTCGCGCATCCGCCGCGCCTACAAGTCGCTCACGCGCGGCGACTTGAAGGTCGTCTACGCGACGTCCCACACCGGCCAGGAAGGGGACGCCGGCATGTTCGCGTACGAGCGCACCGGCGGCGACGCGGGCGGCGCGTACGCGCTGGTGGTGCTCAACACGAACGCCAAGAAGGCGAGCTCGCCGGCCGACGCCGCCAAGACGCTCACGACGACGCGCAAGAGCGCGCAGCTCGTCGACGTGCTCGATCCGGCGACGCCGAAGTACACGACGGACGCGAGCGGCGTCCTTAACGTGACGGTGCCGCCGCAGAAGGCGATGATCCTGATCCCGGCCGATCAGGTGATCCCCAACATTTGACGCATGGCGAAGGTGTGGCGCACCGGCCGCGGTGACGTATCGAGAGGCCGTGCGTTACGAGGGCAAGCTCTACAGGCCACCGTCCGAGGCGGACGCGGACATCATCAAGGCGCGACGACCGTACCACCGAGCAGCTCGCGAACGAAGATGTGGCCCCCGACCTCCGGAAAGGCCACCTCGTCGTCGGGGGGCGACGGGCGTAGTCGGCCTCGCTGCCGCGAACGACGCGGTCGGGCTCCGGCAGGCGCTCGCGGCCCTTGCGGTCAACAGCGCGTCGGCGTTCACGCCCAAGATGAACGGTCTCTTACTGTGCAGGCGCGTCAGCCCGTGGGCTCGCCCACGAGGGTGCCGAGGTGCTGCTGCTGCACGAGCTGCGCGAACTGCGGTAGGCGCGAGCACGTCCAGTCGCTGCGCCCGATCAGGCGGTTCCCAACATCTGACGGACCGCGAAAGCGTGGCGCATCGACGCCGCTGACGTATAGAGAGGCCGTGCGTTACGAGGGCAAGCTCTACCGGCCGCCGTCCGAGGCGGACGCGTACATCCTGCAGGCCACGATCGGCTGTTCGTGGAACCACTGCACGTACTGCGACATGTACCGGGACAAGGACTACCGCGTCCGCGACCTCGGCGAGACCCTCGAAGATCTGCGCCACGCGCGGGCCCAGGGCGCGGACGTCGAGAAGCTCTTCGTGGCCGACGGCGATGCGCTCGGAATGCCGATGGACCACTGGCTGCCCATTCTGGAGCGCGCGCGCGAGGCGTTCCCCAACCTGCGCCGCGCGTCGTGCTACGCGATGGCGCGCAACGTCCTCGGCAAGACCGACGCGGAGCTCACGCAGCTTCGGGCGTCCGGTCTCTCTCTCTTGTACATCGGGCCCGAGTCGGGCGACGACGCGACCCTGAAGCGCATCGCCAAGGGCGACGACGCTGCCGCGCACGTCGAGGCGGCGACGCGCGCGCACGCGGCGGGGATGGCTGTGAGCGTCATCGCGCTCCTCGGTATCGCGCCGGAGCGCTCGGAAGAGCATGCGCGCGCGACGGCGGAGCTCGTGACGAATATGGATCCGGAGTTCTTCTCCGCGCTCACCGTGACGGTGGTGCCCGGGACACCGCTGGCGCAGCTGGCAAAGAAGGGGAAATTCACGGTCCCTGCGATCCCGGAGCTCCTTCGCGAGCTGCGCACGATGGTCGACCTCGCGCGCCCCTGCGACGCGGTGTTCCGCACGAATCACGCTTCGAACTACCTGCCGCTCGGCGGCCGCCTCCCCCGTGACCGCGCGCGCATCGTCGAGGTCATCGACGCCGCGCTGGCAGGGAAGATCCCGCTCCGCCCCGAGCGCACGCGCGGCCTCTGATTCCCGGGGCTTTATCCAGGCTCCCGCGCGGGCAGGTTGCGGAGGTTCTCGGCCACCTCGCCGAAGCGCTCGTCGAGGCGCGCGCGCAGTGGGCCGGCGACGCCGACGTCGTCGAGCGCGCTCTCCATGCAGCGGAGCCATGCGTCGCGCAGGGCGCCATCGATCGCGAGCTCCGCGTGGCGCATGCGGAGGCGCGGGTGGCCATGGACAGGCGAGTAGACCGGCGGGCCTCCGAGCCACTCCATGAGAAAGAGCGTGAAGCGCTCGCGCGCCTCGGGCGTCACGTGGCCGTGCTCGTCGACGGTGTGAAGGCGGGCGAGCGCGGGCTCGCGATCGTCCATGTGATCGTAGAACCGCGTGGCGATGCGGCGTACGGCTTCCTCGCCGAGGAGATCGAAGGGGGTAGTCGGCGGCGCTTCACTCATGACCTTGGTCGCGCAGCCTACGCGCCTTACCGTGCCAGCGAAACGTTCGACCCGCGCGCCGGGCACGGCCGAGCCTCCTTTCCGGCGCAGACGGACAATGCTCGCACTTTGCCGCTGAATTCGAAGGCCCGCGCGGACAACACGCAGCGGCGCCCGCCCGACGAGGTTAGATTCCCCGGACCATGCTCGCCCTCTTCGTTCGACTGGTGCGCTTCGGCCTCGCGCTCCTGCTCCTCCCGCTGCGCCGCGTCCGCCGCGCGCGTGCGGCGCCGAAAGGGGCATACCTCACGCTCGAGATCGACGGCGCGGTGGTCGACGTGGCCCAGCCTCGGCCGTTCTGGCAACGGCTCGTCCGTTCGTCGCGCCCGCGCCCGGTCGTCCTGCACGAGCTGGCCGAGCTCATCGAGGCGATGCGCACCGACGCGCGCGTCCGTGGTCTCCTCCTCACGATCAAGTCCCTCGGCGCGGGCATGGCGACGGCGACGTCCCTCCGCGCGCTGCTCGTGCGCTTGCGCGCGGCGAACAAGGACGTCGTCGTCCACCTCCCACTCGGGGGCGATACGAAGGAGCTCTACGTCGCGACCGCGGCGTCGAAGATCTTCGTCGGACCGCAGGCGACGCTCGCGCCGCTCGGCTTCGCGTCGAGCGTGCGCTACGTGAAGGGCGCGCTCGAGAAGGCGGGTCTCGTGCCCCAGATCGTGGCCCGCGGCGAGTACAAGAGCGCCGGCGAGCAGCTCGTGCGCGACACCATGAGCGACGCCCAGCGCGAGCAGCTCGAGGCGATCCAGGAGGTGTTTTACGCGCAGCTCCTCCTCGCCATCGGCGAGGGACGCAAAGTGGATCGCGAGGCCGCGTGTGCGATCGTCGACGGCGCGCCGTACCGCGCGGAGAAGGCGATCGAGGTTGGCCTCGTGGACGGGACGGCGTACGAGGACGAGCTGCCCGGCAAGCTCGGGGAGGCGGGCGAGGCGGGGGAGGCGGGGGAGAAAGTCGCGCGCGCCACGCTCGTGCCTGCGCTCAGGTACTTGCGCCGCGTCCGCAACGCGCGCCTTCCCAACGTGCGTCTCCGGCCGGTCGTCGGCGTCATCCCCGTCCACGGTGCGATCTCCAGCCAGGGGCCGATGGGCTTCGGCGGCGGTGCGACCGACGAGGCGCTGATCGCGATGGTGCGGTCCGCGCGCGCCAACCGTCGCGTGAAGAGCGTCGTGCTCCACGTCGACTCGCCTGGCGGAAGCGCCCTCGCGAGCGATCGCATCCACCACGAGATCGAGCAGCTCGCAAAGGAGAAGCCGGTCGTCGCCTGCTTCGCCAACGTCGCCGCCAGCGGCGGTTACTACGTGGCAGCCCCGGCGCACGAGATCGTCGCGCAGCCGACGACGATCACCGGATCCATCGGCGTCGTCGCCGCCCGCGTCGTCCTCGAGCCGCTCCTCAAGCGCATCGGCGTCGTCACCGAGACGGTCAAGCGAGGCGCCCGCGCCGACATGCTCGATCCGGCGCGCCCCTTCACCGACGACGAGCGCGGCGCGCTCGAGCGCGATCTCGACGGCATGTACCGCGCCTTCGTCTCCGTCGTCGCGCGCGGCCGGGACCAGACCATCGAGGCGATCGAGAAGGTCGCCGAGGGCCGCGTCTGGTCGGGCGCCGCCGCGTCGGGCAAGCGCCTCGTGGATACGCTGGGCGGCTTCGAGGAGGCGCTCGCCAGCGCGCGTCGCCGCGCCGGAGACCTCGATGGCAAGCTCGCCCCGATGGTCCTCACCGCGCCGCGCGGCGCGATCCCACCGCTCGATCCGCCCGCGCAAGCCGCGCGCATGGCGCTCGGCGCGCTCGGCGTCGACACGAGCCTGCTCGCGTTCTCGGGCGGTCGCCCCGGCGATCGCGTGCTCGTCTGGTGCGAGCTCGCGACGTGGATTCGCTAGCGACGTTCGAAGGTGCGCTCGCGTAAGCACCCGCGTGATACGACACGGCCGTGTCCGAAGACACCCCGCCCGTCCTGCTCGAACGCGCCCTGACGGGAGACCGGGGGGCGCTCGAGGAGCTCTTCGTGCGGCTGGCGCCGATCATTCAAGCGCGCGTGGCCCGAGCGCTGTTGCGACGCAGCCGCCCTTTGGGGCGCGACCCTCGGCAAGAGCTGCGCGACATGACGCAGGAGGTGTTCGTGTCGCTCCTCGAGAACGACGGCAAGACGCTGCGCGCGTGGAAGGCCGAGCGGGGGATGTCGCTCGACAACTTCGTCGGGCTCGTGGCCGAGCGGCAGGTCGCCTCGATCCTGCGCACGGGGAAGCGCAGCCCGTGGAAGGAGGACCCGGTCGACGAGGACGATCTGGCGATCGCCGCCGGCTCGAGCGAAGCCGATGCAGTGGCGACGATGTCGCGGGACACCCTCCAGGCCCTCCTCGACCGGCTTAGGGAAGAGCTGACTCCCAAGATGCTCCGCCTCTTCTATGCGCTTTGGGTGGACGAGCTGCCGGTGCCGCAAATCTGTGAAACCATGGGGATGCAGCCCGACGCCGTCTACGCGGCACGCTCCCGCATCGCCAAGCGTGCACGGGCGATCGCCGCCGAGATCGAACGAGAAATGTCAGATTCCAGGCAGCACCCCGCGAACTCCTAAGGTGAATGGATGGCGGAGGATCCCCTCATGAAAGAGCTTGGGCGCATCGCGCGGGAGGCGGACTCCCCTCGCGACGACGCGGAGGCGCGCGAGCTCTTGCGTCCGTTCACCCCGGAAGAGGTTCGGGAGATGGCGGAGAACGCCGTCAAGACCGCCCTCGGTGACGCGCCGAAGCCGGCCGCGGCTGGCGCAGAGAACGAGAACGCGAAGCCTGCCGCCGTGGGGCCGGCCGAGGCGCGGGCGCGCGCGCGGTGGGGTGGGAGGTCGCTCGCAATCGGCGCGTTCGTCGTGGCGGCGGCGGCCGCGGCCCTTCTCTGGTCGCGCACGACGCCGCCGCCCGATGCGCTCGCGAGCTACGAGCTCGTCGTCGAGGGCAGCCAGCGCGCGACGCGTTCGGGAGAGCCGACCCGCGCGACGGAGCCGGTGCGCGTCGCTCGCGACGGTCGCCTCGTGATCCTCGCGCGTCCGAGGGTGAGGGTTCCGGCCGGCGTGAGGGCCGTCGTGCGGATCGCGCACGGCGACGCGCTGACGGCGTGGAAGGTCGTCCCCGAGATTTCGGCGGAAGGGGCCGTGCGTGTGGAGGCGGGGCCGAGCGCGCTCGCCGAGCTTCCGGACGGGGCGAGCCAGCTCGTCGTCTTCGTGGCGAGGGCGGACCTCCTCCCGACGACCGACGACGCGGCGCGCGCGGCGCGACGCTCGGCACCCGAAGGCGTACGCGTGCTCGAACGATCCATCGACGTCGCGCCGCGCTGACGGGCGCGATCACTCATCGGACGAGCGCGCGGAACGCCCCGAAGTCGGCGACGCCCTTCTTCCAGGCGTCGATTTGCGCCGCCCGGAGCGCCTCGGCGACGTCGCCGCCCGACCGCAAATGCTCGTACAGCGCGGACGCGATGGCGGCGGACGCGGCGTCGTCGACCGTGCGCGTCGACGCCACGACCGCGCTGGCGCCCGCGACGAGGAACGCCTGTGCGAGGCCGAGCCCTTCGGCTTGCGCTTCGCCCGACGTGCGCGCCGTCTCGCACCCGAGGAGTACGACCGCCTCCGGCGCGCGCGGCATCGCGAGGATGTCGGCCACTGTGAGCTCGGAGTGGTCGGCGAGCGGGAGCGCGCTCTGCCAGCCGTCGCGCCCGGCGAATTTGCCGTGCCCTGCGTAGTGGAAGAGGCGCGCGCTCCCGAGGCCGGCACGCACCGCTGCGCCCGTCGCCGCCGCGCCGGTGAGAACGGCGACGTGCGCCTCACCCGCCGCGCGCAGTTGCGCGGTGACGGCGTCGACCTCGCGTCGCGCGAACGGAAGATCCGAGGTGGGATCGCCGACGACGAGCACGCTGACCGCTGCAGGATCGACGGGAGGCGGAGCGCCGCGATCGGTGGGGTAGACGACGGGCATCTTTGCGAGGAGCGGCGCGCCATTCCACGGGAGAGCGTGCACGTCGATCGTGCGCGCGGCGCCGAGCGCCACCACGGCGAGGCGCGTGGCAGAGGCGAGCTCGGGGCCGAACGGGCCGAGGATCGCCGCGCCTAGGCGCTCCGGCGACGCGCTCGGGTCGATGGGACCGAGCAGCTCGACGCGCGTCTTGTCGCCCGTCGTCAGGAGACCCCACCAGCCGTGCTCGGTCGGAACGAGCGCGAGCGTCGCGTCGCGAGGCGCGGCCGCGGGCTGCCGCCGCTTGGTCGGATCGCGGAGCACGCGCGCCAGTGCTGCGTCGAGCGACGCGCGCGCCGCATCCGCCCGCGCCGCGCGCTTCCCGGCGGTCGCCGCGAGGGACTCCTTGGAGAGCTTCCAGTCCTCCGCGCCCTCGTGCTCCAGCGCCTCTCGCTCCCTTCGGTACGCCCCGACCGCCTCCAGCCACTCGTCTGCCGCAGCTCTGGGCAGCGCGCCGAGGCGGTGCGTGTTCTCGAGCGCGTCGAGGACGCGCGAGCGAATGCGCAACGCCTCGCGGACGGCGTCGCCCGGACGCTTGAGCGCGACGAGGAGCTCGACCCGGCGGGTGTCGTCCCGCTCCTGCTCGGCGGCGAAGCTCTCGCGCCCTTCGCCGAGGGGAATGCGGACGAGGAGGCGCTCGGTGATCGCCGCGGCCTGCTCGAGCGCGGCGAGGGCGTCGGCGTCGCGGTGAAGCGCGGACAGCGCGCGCGCGCGGCCGTCGAGCGCGAGGCGGAGGAAGTCGTCGTTGCCGATCCCGCGCGCCACCGCCGCCATCTCGTCCCACGAGGCGAGCGCTCCGGACGCCCGCTTTCGGGCGAGCAGCACCTCCGCCCGCGTGAGCAAGCGATCGAGCGCCACCTCGACGCGCGGGTGCGGCGCGGCGTCGCCCGACGCGCGCAGGTGCTTCTCGGCTTCGTCGAGCCGGCCACCGCGGAGCTCCGCCCTCGCGAGGTAACCCTCGAGGTTCGCGATGCGCGCGGGATCGTACGACGCGGGGCAGCTCGTTCGGTACGTGTCGAGCGCCCTCTGAAGCCAGGCGCGCGCGTCGGCGGACCCGAGATCGCGCGCGTGCGTGGCCACGACGCCGCGCGTCCCGAGGAGATCTGCCAGATCGCAGGGCTCCATGTCGGGCTCGAACGCCCGCCGCTGCGCGTCGAGGATCGCGAGCGCGTCGTCGACGCGCCCCAGATCGTCGAGGATCGACGCCTCGTACTGCTGCGCCATGCGCTGGAGGCGCACGAGCCCGAGCCGCGCCGTTTCGTCCTCCGCCTGACGGCACTCCGCGAGCGCCTCGCGCGACTGCATCGACATCGCGAGGATCGACGCCGTGTAGTAGCGAACGCGGGCCGCCCCGTCGGGGTAGCGCGACGAGAGCGTCGCCGCGTGGGCGAGCACGCGTCGGGCCTCGACAAGGCGAACGCGGCCGAGCAGCGAGAAGACCTGCGCGAAGGCGTCGTCGGCGGCCTCCGAGAAGCGTCCTGCGGCCTCTCCGGCGCGAATCGACTGGTCGAACAAGCGATCCACGTCGTCGTCGCGCCCCTCGGCGAGCGCGATGCGCGCGAGCGCGCCGAGGACGGCGACCTCGTCGCCGGCCGTTCGCGCCCGCGGCAGATCCGCCTCCAGCCGTGCGCGCGCGTCCGCGAGCTTGCCCGCCGTACGCAGCTCGCTTGCCTCGCGCACCGACGTGGGCTTTGCGCGCGCGGGCGCGAGCGGCAACGTGAAGGTGCGCGCGCCCACCGCGACCGTGAGCCGCTGCCCGGTGGGCGCGGGAACCGTGAGGAGCACGCCGCCCCGGACCTCGATTCGCGAACGCGCGTCCGCCGGCGCGCCATCGACCGACAGCCGGGGCTCTTCGGGCCGCGCCGGCACCCACACGCGCAGCGTCCCACCCGGCGCAACTTCACACACGCCGTCCTTGGTGACCGCGGTACAGCCCGAGAAGCGCGCCCCTTCGAACGGCTGCGTCGCCGATCCGGATGCGTCGTCGTCGCCCGCCGTCTTCTTCGACGGGCAGCCGAGCGCGAGCGTCGCCGCGGCAGCCCCCAGGACGAGGAGCCCCCGAAGCGTTCGCTCGCGAGAGGGCACCCCGCGCATCGCCCGCAGTCATGCCACGTGCGATGTCCGATCGCAACGCGCGCATCGGCCGGCGCTCGCGCTCAGGCGCGACTCAGAGGCTGCAGGTGTCGCAGCCGCGGCCGCCCGCGCTGGTGCCGTTGCCCATCGAGCACTGCCAGCTCGGGACGATGTACGCGATCTGCGTCCATTGCAGCGTGCCGCAGATGACGGAGCTGTCGACGCGCTTCACGCCGGGCGTCGACTGGTATTGGGTGCCGTACGGCGTCCTTGCGTTCTCATACGCGTACGAGCAGACCCAATCGGTATCCGAGAAGGCGTACGGCGAGTCGTAGAGGCCGGTCGACGTCGACCACGCCGTACCGAGCGGGTGCTCCGGGTAGACCGTCGCCCAGATGCCGGCCCCGGGATCGCCGGGCGTCCACGAGCCGCCATCGGGAAGCGAGATCGTCGGGCATGTGCGCCAGTACGGGAGCTTGATCTGGTAACCGAGGTCCAGGCCGCAATGGGTCGGCGGCAAGCTCGAGCAGACCGGCGGCGGGTGGAAGAAGTCCGGCTTGACCGCGCCGTCGGCGGACGGAGCCTTGTCCTCTCCGGCGGGCGGCGGCGCGCTCGAGCAACCCGTCGCAAAGACGAACGCCACGGCACCGAGGGCAAACGAGGTCTTGGAGAGCGACATGGGCGAATCCTCTGAAGGGGTCACGAGCTCACCACGGAATCCGTGGCCGAGGGGAGTACGCGACGACGGACGAGGTTCTGACATTGCTCCGCCGCTGCGTCAACGCACATACCCCTACAAGGCTGCTTGCCGCTGGTGGAGCTGGTCCAGGACGAAGCGAATCCGCGCGGAGTCCTCCGGACGCGTCGCCCGGTTCAGGAGAAATTCAAGCATTGTCGACACCATAGGACCCGCACCGGCGTGTTTACCCAGGAACGAGACCAGGCTCCCGTCGAGGGTCGGGCTGGTGGCCGCCGCGGTCACCGCAGACGCGACGCGCGACATTTCCTCCGAGGTCACCGGCTGCGCGTCGAGGGAGCGAAGCGCGGCGTCGCCGACCTCCGGCGCGGGGTCTCGCAGGAGATCGGTCAGCGCGCGACGCACCTCCGGCTCTCTGAACCGGCGCAGGGCGCCCGCCGCGGCCCCACGCACGCGCGCGTCCTTGCCCGTCGCGTACGTGAGAATGCGCTGCCCGTCCCCGGGCGCCGCCGCCGCCCCCAGCGCGGTGAGCATCGCCGCGGTCTCCTTCGGCGACTTCGCCACCGCGAGATCGCTTCGCAAGCGGGCGGTCATCGCATCGGCGCGCGCCCCCTCGCCTTCGCGGCGCGCGGCGAACGCCATTGCGCCCGCCGTGAACGCGGAGGCGTAGCGTGCGTCGCCCTCGCGCGTTCGCCCGGCCGTGTACGCGCCGTCGACGAAGCTCAGCGTCTCCGGCGTCGGCGAGGGCACGAACGACAGCCGCTGCAGGAGTGACGCGTACGCCGGACTCGCGCGGCCGACGTCGGCGCCGAGCGCGTCGCACATCGCGGCCTGCGCCTCCTTCGTCGACGCCGACGCGAGCAGATCCATCACGAGGGCGCGCTGCGCGTCGTTCGTCTTCTGCGACGTGAAGATGGGCACGAGCTTTTTCGCGAGCGCGGGGTCCTGCAGGAGGAGGCCCGACGCGCGGGTGAGAAATCCGCTCGGCGGTGCCTTGCCGTCGTAGGCCGCGAGCGTCTGCTCGACGTCCTCGAGCGTGAGTCCGGCGACGCGCTGGGCGAGCAGCTCGCGCTCTGGCACCTCGCCCTGTCGCAGCGCGCCCGCCGCCCGCGACTCGAGCGACGGATCCAGCGTGAGCACTGCCGCGGCCTCGAACCAGCCGACGTCGACCAGCGCGAGCGCGAAGGTCGACGTCGACTCGAGCGCCGCCTCGCCGGCCTTCGCCGCGTGCACCACGATCGACTCGGTGTCGTCGATGCGCGCGACATGCCCCTTCGGATCCAGCGCAATCGCGGCGTGCGCGTCGACGTCACGCACGCAGCCATCGCAGCCGATGAGCCCGTAGAGCGCGTCGTACGCGGTGCGCCGCCGCTCCAGGCGGAAGAGGCCGTCGCTGGTGTAGGCGACGCGCGCTATGCCGGTCGGGGTCGTCTCGGTGCCGGTCCACGCGGCCGTCGCGTCTTCAGGAACCACGACGGTCATCGCCGCCACGAGCGTCTGCGTGACGCTCTTCCACATCTCCGGCGCCGCCTTCTTGAAGAGGACGCGCTCGGGCTTTCCCGTCGGCGCGACCTCGACGAACGCCTCCTGGCCCTCGAACACCGCGCGCGTGGCGGTGTCGTCCGCGAGCAGATCCCCGCCGAGGATCTTCCACGCGTGATCGCCGACGCGCGGCACCGACAGCGCGAGGACGGTACGCCCGCCGCTCGTGCCGAGGGCGCGAAGCTCCAGCGCACCGGACAGCGCGAGCGTGGACGACAGCTCCCCGTTCTCCCCGAGCCCCGGCGCGTGCGCGCTGGTCGCCGACGCGAGCGAGAAGTCGTAGCGATAGCGCGTACCGGGCGTCCACGCGAGGTGAACGCGCGGGGCCGCGGACGCAGAGGACGAGGCCGAGACCTGGTCCGCGGGAGCCGTGGGAGCGCGACGCGGGGCCGCGAAGAACGCGGCGAGCACGAGGGCGCTCGTGATCGCCGCGCCGGTGAGGACAGGGTGTTTCACGGCTTCGGCACCACGTTCGGCGGCTGCGCGGTCGCGAGCGCGATGATGGGGTAGCCCTTGTCGATCGGCTTCCACAGATCGTGGTCGTACGACAGGCCGTCCCAGCTGAAGATGACGTGCTCGATGCGGTTGCAGCCGAACAGGTAGCAGACCTCCGCGTACGCTTTCACGTCGCCCTTGAGGAGCGAGAGCTTGAAGTGCGCGTTGTTCGTGAGGTGCAGCGCGAGCTGGTCGGAGGCGACGCCTTCGCTGTCGACGAACCTCTCGGTCTTGATGTGCACGCCCGCGGTGAACGGGAGGCGGACCTCGGCGAGGGTGATGTCGCCTTCGATGCCGGCCTCGGCGCCGAGCCCCCCGAACTCCCCGCCGATCGCGCCCCACGCGTGGCCGGTGGCCGACGCGTACGGCGACAGCGTCCCGTCGAGTGAGACCTCGGTCGAGACGTTGCAAATATCGAGGTTCTGCGGCGCCTTGGCCGTCACGTTCGCGTCGAACCCGACCGCGAGCTCCGCGCTCGCCCCGACGGTGACCGGCACGAAGCCGATGAAGACAGTCTGACTGTAGCTCGGTCCGCCCGACATCGGCGGCGGCGACAGGTGAAAATCGCCGATCTGCGTCGCCGTCGGAAACACCGGCACGTCGAGGATCGTCAGCGTGGCGTCGGTGACGAGATCGGGCGAGCCGTCCGTGCCCGCCGACGCGTGGATGCTCGCCGACGCGATCGTGATCGGCTGCTTCAGCACGTGCACGGTCACGCCGACGTCGCCCCAGAGCTCCGGTTGCATGTTGCACACCGTCGCCGCAGCCGAAGGCGAGTGGTCCATGTGGACGCCCCAGCGCGCTTGGTAATTGTATTCTGCACTAAACCAGTCGGGATCGCCGAGGCCATTGCCGCCGACCTTGCTGTCGCCGACCTTGCCCTTCTCGATCCACGGGAGATCCCGGACGACCCTGTCGCGCTCCGCCTCCGCATACGTGAGCCAGGACTCGAGCGCGTCCCAGTCGGTGCGCGCGTCCGGACGCTCGGGGGACACATCCATCGGCGGGTACTGCGAGACGAAGTTGTCGCCCGTGTCGCGGATGCAGTGCGTGAAGTCGCTCTCGCGCTTCACGTCGGCGAGGTGCAGGTACTTGACGAGCTGCTTGGGCGACCAGTCGCAGGAGATGCCGGCGGGATCGAGGCAGCCATGGTCGACCGAGCCGTCGCGCGGGCTCGCGTGGTTCCACTCCTTGAGGAGCAGCGCGATGAGATTGTCCGAGGCGTTGAAGAGCGAGTTCGTCGTCGCGGTGACCGGCGGGCGGTACGTGCCGCCCGCGGGGCAGAGTGGGTTGGGAACGCCGCTGGGGAGCTTCAAGTACCCGCATGAGTCGTAGCGCGACGGGTGAAGGTACTTCTTCGCGTCCGCACCGATCAGGGTGAGCCACCCCTGGAACTGGCCGAGCGCCTTCGTGTACGCCGCGGCGCGGAGCTCGATTTTACGGTACTCGGCGAGGGTCAGGCCGAGCGGCGCCTGCTGCGTGCGCATGTCGAGATCGTGGCCGACGCCGTCGACGAACGAGTAGTCCGCGCCGAAGCCGGCCGTCGACGCGCCCATGATTTCGCCCGTGATCGCGGTGCCGGTGAAGTGATACCGGGCCATGCGATCGCTCAGCTCCTGGACGATGTTCGATGCGAAAAACGGGTTCTTCTTCACGGTCTGCGCCACCATGATCTCGCCCGGCTGCGGCCGAAACTGGAACGAGAGTGGCTTCCGCGCCACGTCGCGCGTGTAGAGCGTCGGCTTGTCCATGCCCGGGAGCCCGTCGCCCACCATCGCGAAGAGCTCGCCGAGGCAGAGATAGTCCGACTTGCAGCTCGCCGCGGCCTCTTCGAAGCGCGTGTAGTCGTAGTACTTGTTGAAGACGTACTGCTCGCAGGCCGCGATCGTGGTCGTGGCAGGGTGAAGCGAGGTGGTGTCGGGGTGGCGGCCGACGACGTCGAGGCCGGCGAAGCGGCCCGGCAAGAGCGCGTTCTGCGAGACGCTCGCGTACGACAAATCCGTGTTCACCGCGCCGGTGCGCCAGAGCGAGCTGTCGTCGAAGGGCTCCTGCGCTGCGTCGATCAGGATGCCGCCGGTGCGAGGCATCGTCCGCGGCGGCAAGATGACCTGATCGAGGCCCGTGCAGCCTTGCTGGTTGGGCCCGCAGCCCTGGTCGGCCGTCCACTTGTCGTGGAACGCATTCGCCACGATGTCGCGGCACGCCGACTCGTTGATGCGCTTGCAGAAGCCCCACGGCGGCGCGCGCATCTCCTTTTGGCATTCGGTCAGAGTGGGTGTTGGGCAGGTGCGAGGGGGGCCCACGCCGGGCGGAGGAGGCGCGATTTGGGCGCTCGCGGCCGCGGAGGCCGAGAGGATCGCCGAGACGGCGAAACAAAAGACGACACGTCGAGACATGGGCGGCTCCTTCTGAAGAGGGCGCACGTCCGCGCCGCGACACGCTCGTGCGGTCGCCTGGGCCGTGCTTCAGGGTCTACGCCGCGATCAAACCGAATCTGACAACAGCGTCCCACCCCCTTCTCCAGGTGACCGATGCTCGCTCTTGATTACGCGCGCTCCGGCGGCGTGCCGTCGTAAGCGCACATCGGTAGGCGTCGCGGTGCTATTTTGAACGGGATGAGGGGAATGGCGTACCTCGCAGTCGTCACGGCGCTCGTCGCGGCATGCGGCAATTCCAAATCCGCAAGCACGCCCAGCGGCATCGACGCCGGCGGTCTCGCCGACGCTTCGATCGTCGACGGCGGCGCGGACACGTCGTCGCCGGGGACGGACGCGAGCCTCGGCGGCATCGGCGGCGCGCGCCCGGTGGGCGTCCACGTGCCGCCTGGCTACGTCCCCGGCACGCCGATGCCGCTGGTCCTCGCGATTCACGGCTACTCCGGCACTGGGGGAGAGGGCATCGAGAGCTACATGAAGCTCACGCCGCTCGCCGACGCGCGCGGCTTCCTCTACGCGCACCCCGACGGCACCGCCGACGGGACGGGTAACCTGTTCTGGAACGGGACGGACGCCTGCTGCGATCTGTTCGCCTCGGGCATCGACGACTCGACGTACCTGAGCCGGCTCATCGACCAGATCAAGGCGCACTTCACCGTCGACCCGAAGCGGGTCTTCCTCGTTGGCCACTCGAACGGCGCGTTCATGACGTTCCGCATGGCGTGCGACCACGCCGACCAGATCGCCGCCATCGCGACCCTCGCCGGCGCGACCTACAAGGACGTCACCAAGTGTACGCCGAAGACGCCTGTCGCCGTGCTCCACATCCACGGCAACACCGACGACAGGAACGCGTACGGTGGCGGGACGATCCTCGCGCCGTACCCCGGCGCGGAAGAGGACGTGACCGACTGGGCCGCGTACGATGGCTGCTCCACGACGCCGGACACCTCGACGCCGCCGCTCGATCTCGACACGAACCTCGCCGGCGCCGAGACGACGATCACCAAGTACGCCGGCTGCAAGCCGGGCGGCCACGTCGAGCTCTGGAAGATCGAAGGCGGCAGCCACGTCCCGGCCCTCACCCCTTCGTTTGCGCCGTCCCTCATCGACTTCTTCTTCGCGCACCCGAAGCCCTGAGCCGGCGCGGCCGGCGCCCCTGGCCAGTGCCGGCTCACTCGTTCACACGCACCAGCGCGAGGACGGCGTACCTCCTGTCGCGGTAAATCTCGACGGCGCCAGGGCACGGTATGAGCGGCGAGGCGCCGACGACGGCATGTGTGACACCATAGTCACGCGAAAGAGCGGTCAAACGGGCGCAGCGCTCGTCCCCCGTTGCGCGTTCCAGCTGCCGCGCAAGGGCGACGCGCGCGCTCCACTCGACGACGTCGCTGTCGCGGTAGGGATGGGACTTGTAGTCCGCAAACGTTCGCGCGCGGGTGTCGAGACGGAAGCGCTTGAGATCGACGGGAATCACGTAGAGGTCGCCCGGCGTCCGGAACTCCCTGACGTGGCGGAGCATCGGCACCTCGATGGCGCTCTGGTACGCGTTCCACTCGCGGAGGCTCGAGCGCGCGCCGACGAAGGCCGCGATGACGGCGACCGTGCATGACGCCGCGGCGAGCGGGCGCACCCAGCCGCTGCGCCACGCCTGGACGAATCGAGCCAGCAGGATCGCGGTCGAAAGCGGAATCAAGAGCGTCGAAATGCGCCACGGGAACATGAGCGCCAGCCCGCGGCTGCCTGTCGCCATCTGAAGCATGGTCAACGAAGCACCGAGCGCGATCAGCCCACCGACGAGGAGCGCCAGTCGGTGCTTCCGGAGAACGACCAAGGCCGCCAGCACCAGCGCCGCTTGAATGGCAAGGCCCGGCGCGTGCAGCCATCGATGGGGGAGCGCGTGATGCGGGATCCGCTCGTCGACGAGGATGGCCTGGGCTCGCGCGAAAACGTCCGGATCACTCGGCCCGAACCGCGCCAAGACCACGAGCGCCAGCGGCAAGAGAAGGCCTGCGCCGAGGAGCCACGGCCCTCGCGCCGCACGCCACGCGCGGGGCTCGCCGCTGGCGCGCCTGTCCACCGCACGCAGGAAACCGTAAGCCGCCACGAGGCCGATGGCGGCGAGGCCGTAGCTTGGATGGGCATACGCGGCGCCCGCCGCAAGAAGGCACGCGGCGGTCGTTTTCCCGCGCAAGAAGGCCGCGAGCGACGCCGGTAAGAGCACACCGAACAGGCTCGGTTGGAACACGAAACCGAGCAGGTACTGCTGGGCCACCCCCCCTTGGGCGTACCAGCCCCAATCGCCGCCGCTCGCCGCGCGCACGATGTCGCGTCCTAGCAGCGAGAAGCAGACGATGAGCCATGCACCGAACGCGACGAGGCGCGCGCGGTCGAGCCCGAAGACGCTCCGCGCGATCGAGACCATCGACGCAAGAAAGCAACCGAGCAGGAGAGCATGCAGAACGTAGAAGCTCCCGACGCCGATCCGGCTCGCCACGCGCGCGACTTCGCTGACGAACGGAAAGGGATCCGCGGTCGCCGCGAGCCAGTCTGCGCGGAGGTCGCCGGCACCGGCGCGTCCGAGACCGTGGAGGAGATAGGTCGCGCTGTTGCCGTCATAAAGGGGAAGCTGAGTGTAGGCGAGGTCGAAGACGGCGCTCGCCGCGAGGAACACCACGATGGCTTGGAGGCGTCGCATGAGGCCACCGGGAACGAGCCGGGTGGCGGCCCCCATTCCCGCGGTCGCCCTTTTGGCACGCGCCTCCGGCCGCCGCGCGTCCTTCCTCGGCGAAGCGAACGAATCGAGAGCGCCATCGTCACGATCGCGGGGAGGGGGATGGCAAGAAACACGACGTGCCCCGCTCCCTCGAGCTGCGCGCGCCGGGCGTTGAGCGCGTCGATGGCCTGCTGGACTCCGCCGGTGCTGGCGTAGCCGTCGATCACGGCGTCCACCCAGAACCCGATAACGACCTGCGCGGCGATGAGGAGGAGGAGCACCATCGCCGCGCCCGCGTGCGCCAAGACCTTCACCCTCACGCTGCCGTTTCTCCCACGAGTCCGCCATCCACGTCCACGCACAAACCTTTGCGAGTTCGTGGCACCATCCGCGCGGTGATCGAGCGCAAGCGGGTCTTCGTCGCCGGTGGAACGGGCTACATCGGCAAGCACGTCGTGCGCGAGCTCGTCGCGCGTGGTCACGAGGTGGTCTGCCTCGCACGTCGGCGCGCCGGCGTGGGCGCCGCGGAGGACGAAGGGACGACACGAAGGGCGCTCGCCGGCGCCGAGGTGAGGTTCGGCGACGTCACCGACGCGACGTCCGTGGCACGTGACGGCGTTCGTGGAGAATCGTTCGAGGCCGTCGTCTCTTGCTTGGCCACGCGCACCGGCGGCGTCCGGGATTCCTGGCAGATCGAGCACCAGGCAAACCTGAACGTGCTCGACGCATCCCTGCGCGCCGGCGCGCGCCACTTCGTTCTGCTCTCGGCCATTTGCGTTCAGAAGCCGCTCCTCGAATTCCAGAAGGCCAAGCTCGCGTTCGAGCGCGCGCTCATCGAGTCGAAGATCGGCTACTCCATCGTCCGGCCCACGGCGTTCTTCAAATCGCTGTCCGGGCAAGTAGAGGCCCTTTCTGGTCTTCGGCGATGGACGCCTCACCGCGTGCAAACCGATCAGCGAGGCCGATCTCGCGCGTTTCATGGCCGACTGTCTCGGGGATACCGAGAGGCACAACCGGATTCTCCCCATCGGCGGTCCGGGCCCGGCGATCACGCCCGAAGAACAAGGGCGTCTGCTGTGCGAGGCGCTCGGGCGGGCGCCGCGCTACCGACGCGTCCCCGTGGCCCTCATGGACGCTATCGTCTTCGTCCTCGGCCTCCTCGGTCGCGTCGTGCCGCGCGTCCGCGACAAGGCCGAATTTGCGCGCATCGGGCGCTACTACGCGACCGAGTCGATGCTCGTGTGCGACGCCGCGACCGGCAGAGCCGATCCCGAGGCGACCCCGTCGTTCGGCGCAGAGACGCTGCGTGATTTCTATGCGCGCGTCGCGAGGGACGGGCTCGCCGGCCAAGAGCTCGGTGACCACGCCTTCACGAAGCACCCAAGAGCGGCTGATCGCGGCTCGGCGTTCGACTCGAGCGCGCAGCAGTTCGCTTCAGTAGGTCCCCATCCGTGCATCTCAGGACAACCATGCGAAGAGAAGCGGACACGGACAGCGGCGCACCTCGCGTCGTCATCGTCGGCGGAGGCTTCGGCGGGCTACTGGCCGCCAAGGCGCTCGCGAAGGCGCCCGTGAGGTCACGCTCGTCGACCGCACGAACCACCACTCGTTCCAGCCGCTCCTCTACCAGGTCGCCAGCGCGGGGCTCGCACCTACCCACGTCGCGTCGCCGATCCGAACCATCCTCGCACGGCAAGAGAACGCGGACGTCCAGCTCGCCACCGTGACGGGCGTAGACCTCGCGCGGCGGCGCGTCGTGCTGGAAGACGGCGAGCTCAAGTACGACGACCTCGTCCTCGCCGCCGGCGTGCAGACCAACTATTTCGGCCACCCCGAGTGGGAGCCGTACGCGCCGGGCCTCAAGTCCCTCGACGACGCGATCGAAGTCCGGCGCCGCGTGCTGCTCGCGTTCGAGCGCGCGGAGCGCACGACCGATCCGAAGGAGCGCGAGCGCCTGCTCACGTTCGTCGTCATCGGCGGCGCCCTACCGGCGTGGAGCTCGCCGGCGCCTTCGCGGAGCTCGCGCGCTTCGTCCTCCGCGACGAGTTTCGCTCGATACGTCCCGAGGACGCGCGCGTCATCCTGCTCGAGGCGGGGCCGCGCATCCTCCCCCCGTTCCATCCCGAGCTCTCCGCGAAGGCGGTCACGCAGCTCGGAGAGCTCGGCGTCGCCGTGCGCGCCGGAGCGCGCGTGACGTCGATCAACGAGCGAGGCGTGGAGCTGGGGGACGAGCGCATCGAGACGGCGACTGTGGTGTGGGCGGCCGGAGTCGCGGCCTCGCCCATCGCGCGCTCGCTCGACGCGCAGGGGCGCGTGCTCGTCAACGAGGACCTCTCGCTCCCGGGCCACCCCGAAGCGTTCGCGATCGGCGATCTCGTCCACTTCGAGCAGGACGGCAAGCCGGTGCCCGGCGTGAGCCAGGTCGCCATGCAGGGCGGCTCGTTGGTCGCCCACACCATCAAGAGAACGCTGGCCGCCAAGCCGCGGGGCAAGTTCCGGTACTTCGACAAGGGCATCATGGCCACCATCGGCCGGTCGCGCGCCGTCGCGCAGCCGTTCGGCTTCAGGCTGAGCGGGTTTCTCGCCTGGGAGGCGTGGCTCGTCGTCCACATCTGGTACCTGATCGGCTTCCGGAACAGGGCGATCGTGATCTTCGAGTGGTTCTGGGCCTACTGGACGTACAAGCGCGGTGCGCGCCTCATCACCTTGGGCGCTCCGGGTACGGGGGCCTCGGCATCGCCCGTGCGAAGCGCGGCGTCGCGCCCGCCGCGGGAGCCCGTCAAGGACGACCAGGCGGCCGAGTAAGCGGCGCCGACGCGCCGGGCACGTTGCGGCGATCTGCAACCTGGCGGCGGCCACGCGATCCGAGCGCCTCGCCCGAGAGAAGAAGGAGCCGCACTCGGTCTCGATCACGTTCTCGCCGCTTTACCCCCTTCTTCTCCCCGAGTTCAAGGCGATGGTGGAAGGGAAGGTCTCGCGAAAGTTCGGCGTGGCCGCGCTCGCCGGCATCGGCTCGGTCAAAGTCGACAAGACGGCGTACACCGTCTGGGAGGCCGGCGCGCAGGCGAAGTACTACCTGATCGGCTCGTTCCAGCACGGCATGGAGCTAGGCGCGCAGGTCCAGTACGTGGGCGTGTCGGGTTCGACGTCGTCGGGTAACGTCAGCGTCGGCGGCGACGGCGGCGGCATCGCCGTCGGTCCCTTCATCGGCTACAAGCTCGCTACGAAGGTCGGCTTCACTTGCGACCTGCAGGCGGGCGCGCAGTACGCCGCGGTCGGGGCCAGCGCGACGTCGTCGACGGGCGACTCGGCGTCGCGTCACTCGTCGGCGATCTTGCCGCTCGTGAACCTGCACGTCGGCTGGTCGTTCTAGGAGACCGAGCTTCGAGCTGCCCGAGCGACGCATCTGGCGCGGCGGACACCCGATACTTTCCGCCGGTCGCATGCGAGCCGCTGCGCCTCGCGCTACATACGCGTCGTTCCGTTCAGGCTACCGGAGGCGAGGTAATTCGATGAGGACGCAGGTGCTGTTTTTATTCGGTGTCGCGGCCGCGATCGTCGGCTGCACGGCGTTCAACTCCAAATCGGCGTTCATGGACAACGGGCTGGCAAAGGCCTCGTTCGACATGCACTGCGAGAAGGAGAAGCTCGAGGTGACCGAGCTCGCGCCGGGGTCGATGGGCGTGCGCGGGTGCGGGCGACAGTCGCGCTACGAGCACGTGCCGGGCTCGACGACCACGTGGGTGCTCAACTCGGACGCAAAGTAGGGTCGAGCTTCGCGCAGGAGCTTCAGCCGCGACCGGCATGACGCTTGCTCCTTCCGTGAGCATGAGTCCCGAAAAGAAGAAGCGGATCGAACCGACGGAACGCGACCAGGGTTTCAACGAGTCCCACGGGTACGAGGAGGGCCACGGCGGTCCGTCCGGTCCGGGTGACGCGCCCGCGTTGCCCACCCCGCCCGGCGCCGTTCCGCCGCCGTCACCCGCCTCGCACGACGAAGACGAAGACGACGACGAAGACGGCTGACGCGCGGGGTACCTTGCACCAAGGAGACATTTATCCGTCGAGCCACCCGCTCTCGACCGCACTCGCCGTCCGGGATCTCGAACGTGGCGGATTTGACCTGTGTGGCGAGAACGCTTGCAGAGTCTGACGAGTTGCCGGTGCCGTCCCGCGTCCAGCCGACGAAGCGCCGCGCGCTCGTGCGCTCCGACGATACGAACGCAGTGGGCGAGGCGGCTCAGCTTGACTGCCGAGGATGCCCGGTGCTCGACCTCACAGCCCGCAGGACCAGCCGCTGCCGCCCTGCCGGCACAGCGATCCGGCGCAGCACGGATCCGGCACGGGGCAAGCTCCCGGCCCTCCGGCGCCATTCGGCACGCAGCAATGGCCGCCGATTCCAGTGTCGGGAAAGTCGGGCACGACCTGCGTCGCGGGCGAGAACGCGAAGGGGAGGATGACCCCCGGCTCGCAATTCATCGGGCAGCAGCACGCGGATGTCCCGATCGTGCAGGCGAGGCCCGGCCCCAGGCACCCGCCGGTCGTGCACCCGCCGTCGCCTGCGCCCGTGTCCGGCGCGCCGGTGTCGGGCGGTCCGCTGTCTTGACCGGCGTCGAACCCGGAGTCGAACCCGGCGTCGGGCGGAGGGCATCCGCCGGCCGGACAGCACGCCGTCCCCGCGCAGCCCGTCGTGCACTCGCACCCGTTGCCGCCGCCGACACCGAGATCGCCGTTGCAATCCAGAGCGCCAGCCGAGCACGCGTAGACGCATTTCCCGCCCTTGCAGTCGGCGGACGTGTTCGGCGGCTGCGGATTGGTGCAGTCGGTCGTGCAATTGCCGCAGTGATGGATCGCCGTCTTGGTGTCGTCGCACGAGGTGCCGCACACCGACCCGTCGCAGGCGCCGGCGTCGATGCAGGTCGCCCCGCTGCAGATCGGTGATGGGTCGACGCACGCTTGCGTGCACGAGCCGCAGTGCGCGCCGTTCGTCGTGTCCGTCTCGCACCCGTTCGCCGCAGCGTGATCGCAGTCGCCTACCCCGTTGCCGCACGCCGTGACCACGCACGCTCCACCCTGGCAAGCGAACGCCTTGGCGTTCGGGCCGACGCACGCTCCGCACGTCGCGGCGCCGCACCCGTGCGCGGGATCGTCGACGGAGACGCACACGCCGGCGCACGACTTCTGCCCCGCGGCGCACCCGCCGCCCGTGGTCTCGGCCGTCGCGTCGGCGCCCGCGTCGTCGTCGAGCGGAGAGCCGGAGGTGAGCCCGAGCACGGCGGAGCAGCCGACGATCGCGCCTCCGAGAACCACGCACACGACGGCAGCCGTGATCCGCATCCACGCAGTGTACCTCGTCCGAGCGTCCCGAGCCGTCACTGCTGTGGACGGGATTACTAGAGCGGCGACGGGTAGCGCCGAACCACGGCGCATAGCCCGTCGGCGTTCAGGTGCCCCATCGTGCTCTGCGAGTAGCGTACGTAGTCGAGAAACGTGGGCAGCGGCGCCGCGCCGGCCGGATCGAATCGCAGCTGCGCGCCCGGCGTCGGCGTGAAATCGGACACGCACGAGCGCGGCGGGAGCGGCGCGCCGCCGGCGAGGCGAAAACCGTTGTAGTCCTCCCGGGCGAGCAGATCGGCGGTGACGAGCGGGACGTCGGCTCCGCCGGAGGTCGCAGCCGCCGCGAACGGATCGAAGTGCAGCGGCCTGTCGTGGGTGAGCCGATCCCAGAACAGGTGATCGGTGTGGAAGGTGAGCTGCGCCGTCGCGGCCGCGCTCTGCTTGGCCTGCACGCCGCGCGGCGCCTCCTCGAAGGCGCTGTCGGGCGGCCCCTGGAGATCGGGGTTCTGGCAGTTCACGTACGCGGTGGGGCTCGCGAACCCGAGCTTGAAGCGCACCGTGGGCGGCAGCGCGCTGAAGTCGTGCCCGCCCGCCGTCGTGCACGCAACGTCGCCCTGGTACGTGGCCGTGCCGACGAAGAGGACCGAATGCCCGGCCGCGACCATCTCGGCCCACAGCGCGCGCGTCGCGTCGTCGAGGTTCACGTCGACGGCGCACGGCTGCGCGGGCACCGTCTCGAAGGAGAAGGCGTACTTCGTCTCTGGATCGAGCCCGGTGAAGGAGGCGATCGGGTCGGCCTTCTCGGGCGCGCCCGATTTGCCCGTCACGGCGCGCCCCGTGGGGCGGACGAGGTCGTAGGCCCACGGCCCGCTCACGCTCTTCACCACGTCGCCGGTTGCGCGCTGATCGTTCGGATCGCCGTCGGGGTTGTTCGACAGAGTCACGCGATCGAGCGACACCAGGATGTGCTCGAACCTCACGCTCCATCCGTCGACGAACGCCGGATCCTGCGACGTCGACGAGCCCGCCGTGAAAGCGTAACCGCCCGTCGCGAGCGCTTCGCCGCTCACGGTGACCAGCACGCCGGAGACGCCAGGATAGGCGGGGGCAGTGAACGGACGCAGCGACGCGCCGACACACGCCGCCGGCGCGTCGCCGGGCGGTCCATGGAGCGCGGCCGGCACCTTCGTCGCGCACGACGCCGCGAGAATCACCGGAAAAAGCCAGGCGCCGCGCATCGCAAGAAAAGCGGTACAACGAATTCATACCCGCGTCAACGCTCGCTGGCCGGGCCAAACCGACCCGCGCTACCCTCGCCATCCATGCGCCCGCTCCTTCCGTCCGTGCTGCTCGTCGCCGCCTGCGCAGGCAGCCCGACGCCGACGCCGACTCCGCCTCCGACCCTGGCTCCGACTCCGACTCCGACTCGGCCTCCGACTCGGCCTCCGACGGCGATGCCGACCCCGACGCCGACTCCGACCTCCCCTCCCGCGGAGTCGACCCCGCTCACCGAGGCCCAACGCGCGGCCGACGCCGCCCTCGCCCCGAAGGCCGCGGCCTTCGTGGACGCCTTCTCCAACGGAGCCCCCATCCTCCTCACCGACGGGCGCGTCACCTTCGTCTCGACGCGCGACGGCATCCCTGCGCTGTACGTCGGCGACACGAAGAACCCCGCCGCGCCCCCGCGCAAGCTGCCCGCTCCTCCCGACGAGCGCGTCCGCGGTTACTCCGTCCTCCCCGACGAGCGCACCGTGCTCTTCACGAGCGACGTGAAGTCCGACGAAAATTTCGCCATCTTTCGCGTCGAGCTCGACGGCACCGGCCTCAAGAACCTCACGCCCGACGCCAAGCTCCGCCGCGACCGGCCCGTGCCTGCCGCCAAGAAGAATGGCGTCTTCGCCTTTTCGACGCACACCACGACCGATCGCATCGCGCGCGTGATGGTCGGCAACGTCGACGGAACGCCGCCCCGCGAGATCGCCGAGGACCCGACGGGCGGCAACGTCGTCGGCGTGTCGCCGGATGGCGCGCGCGTGCTCTTCATGCGCTTCGCGTCGGAGAACGAGCAGGTACTGTTCGGCGTCGACGTCGCGAGCGGACGCCCCAAGCGGGTGTACCCGGCCGAAGGAACTGCCAAGCTCGGCGCCGCGGCGTTCGCCGAGGATGGCAGCGGCATTTACGTCGCAGTCGAGCGCGCCGGCGCGCCGCCCGAAGTGCTCCTCCTCGACGCGGCGACCCTGGCCGAGCGAGCGCGCTACGTCGAGCGAGGCGTGCCGACCGGTTCGATCGACGGCCTCGCGGTCTCACCCACGGGCGACCGTGTCGCGATCATCGTCGACGCCGGCAACCGCTCCGAGGTGCGCCTCCTCGACGCAAAGACGCTGGCGCTCGGCACCAAGCCCAAGCTCGGCCCCGGCGCCGTGTGGTCGCCGCGCTTCTCGCCCGACGGCAAGCGCGTCGCGCTCACGCTCGTGCGCCCCGAGGCGCCGGCGGACATCGTCGCGCTCGACGCGAAGACGGGCGACGTCACCGGCCTACGCGCCGACCCTCGGCCCGGCATGGCCAAGACCCTCAAGATCGACGCGCGCATCGAGGTGCTCAAAGCGTTCGACGGTCTCGCGCTCCCCGTCAACGTGTACGTCCCGAAGAACGCGCCCGTCAGGAAGCTACCTACGCTCGTCCTCATCCACGGCGGTCCCTCCGGCAGCGCGGAGCTCCGCTGGTCGTCGACGATCGCGTTCTTCAATTCGATGGGATTCGCCGTCGTCGAGCCGAACATCCGGGGCTCGACGGGCTTCGGCGTCGACTACGAGAAGGCCGACGATCGCGAGAAGCGCGGCGACGCGCTCAAGGACGTCGAGAGCGTCAACGCGTGGGCGCGCGCCCAGCCGTGGTGTGACGGCGGCAAGCTCGCCATCGGCGGCATCAGCTATGGCGGCTACATGACTCTGCTCGCGCTGACGCGGCAGCCTACTCTGTGGGGCGCCGGGATCGACGGCTCCGGCATGAGCGATCTGCGCACGATGGAAAAGAACGAGACGCAGACGCTCCGCGCTTACGACGACACGGAGTTCGGCGCGCTCGGCAAGGACGACGCGCTCCTCGCCGAGTGGAGCCCGCTGAAGGACGTGAGCAAGATCGTCGCGCCGGTCTTCGTCTACCAGGGCGAGCACGATCCGGTGACGCCGCGCTCGGAGGCCGACCAGATCGTGCGTGCGCTGCGAGGGAAGAGCGTCCCCGTCGAGTACATGCTCGTCGAGAACGAGGGCCACGGCCTCACGCGGCGAGAGAACCTCGTCGCCTACCTCGCGCGGACCTACCGCTTCCTCGCGACGGCGTGGAAGCTCGAGCCGCCGCGCTGAATCAAGGCCCCTTGAGGGCGTCGTCCAGGAAGCGCGCGGTGCGCGTGAGGAGCTCGATCTTCGTCTCGTTGCGATCGACGGTGTGCCCCTCGTTCGCCGCGACCATGTACTCGACGGGCACGCCGCGCTCGCGCAGCGCGCGAACGATCGTGTCGGACTCGGCGAGCGGCACGCGCGGATCGTTCTTGCCGGCGTAGACGAAGAGCGGAGACGTGATCTTGCCGACGTCGCGCATCGGGCTGAACGCGTCGAGGAGCGCGCCGTCCTTGTCGAGATCGCCGAACTCGTTCACGAAGAACATGCGGATGGCGGCGTCGGTCGTTCGCAGGAACGCCTTCATGTCGGCCGGGCCATACAGATCGACGCCCGCGCGCCAGAGGGTCGGCTGACGCGTGAGCGCCATGAGCGTCGTGTAGCCGCCGTAGCTCTGCCCCCACACGACGACGCGATGAGGGTCGCACCACGCTTGGCCCTTCAGCCACGTGTTGATGCTCGAAACGTCCTGCAGCCAATCGGCGCGCTTCTCGCGGTTGTCCGCCATCTCGAACGCGCGGCCGAAGCCGGTCGAGCCGCGCACGTTCGGCTCGACGACCGCGTAGCCGAGCGAGAGGAAGAAGCGCGCGTAGGGGCTCCAGCGCACGGTGTAGCTCGTGGCGGGGCCGCCGTGGAAGATGGCGATCGTCGGGAGCTTCTTGCCGGCGCGATCCTTGGGCAGGTACTGGTTCACCGAGATCGAGAGCCCGTCGAACGCCTTCACGGTTTCGATAGAGGACTCGATGGGCGGAAGCGTCTCGAGCCCGGGCCGCTTGTCCTCGCGGAGGGGACGCACCTCGCCGGTGGCGAGATCGGCGGCGTACACGTCCGTGGGCTTCTCCGGCACCGAGATGAGGAGCGAGACGGCCTTGCCGTCCGGCTGGAACGCGCCGACCGTCACGTCGCCGATCGGCACCTTCACGTCGCGCACGAGCTTGAGCGTCGTCGCGTCGAGGATGCGCACCTCGCCGTGGCTGCCGATCTTCACCCCGATGGCCAGCCGATCGCCTCTGGGCGAAACCTCGATCGACAACGGCGCCGTCGGAGGTGACGTGTTCACGTACCGCGCGAGCTCCTTGCCGGTCTTGACGTCGAGCGCGACGAGAACGGACGACTCCGCGCCCTCGTCGCTTGCGACGAACGCCCGCGTGCCGTCGACGGAGTACGCCGCGCTGGACATCCCGAACTTCCTTCCCTCGGGCGGATAGACGCGTCGCGCGGCGCCGGTCGCGAGGTCGACCTCGAGGAGGCGTTGGTCGTCGGAGGACACCGCGTCGACGAACAGCGCGCGTGCGCCGTCGGGGGTCACGCCCGCGAGGCCGCCGGGCCGGGGATTCGTGTACGCGAGCAGCGGCTCGCCGCCGTTGACACTCTGCACGAAGAGCTTCTGCGAGACGCTCGCAGTGGAGCGCGCGTCGTAGACCATGCGGTCCGGCCGCTTCCGCGGGAAGATCGGCTCTCCGCGCTGCAGGGGCTCCGTCGCCGGGCTCAGATCGACGAGCCCAGTGCCATCGACGTTCACGCGGTAAATGTGGTGGTTTTCGTCCCCCTTGTCGTCTCGGAGGAACACGATGGACTTGCCGTCGGGCGTATAGGCTGCCCAGATCGCGCGGTCAGGCCCGCTTGTCACCGCGCGCGGCGCGTCCCCGCGCTTGGCGACGTCGCCCTCGTAGATTTCGGGCAGGCCGTCGCGAAGCGAGCCGAAGAGGATGCGCTTTCCGTCCGGCGAGAAGTTGGCGACCAGGCTCGAGAAGAACCCGTTCCAGTTCGGGTACGCGCCGACGACCGCCTTCGCGACCGGCGCGCGCGCTTCGTCCCGGCGCTTCTGCTCTGCCGTAAGCACGTCAGGCTCGGCGTTCGCCTTCGCCTTCGCCGTCGCGTTCGTGTTCGTGTTCGTGTCCGCGTTCGCGTTCGCGTTCGCGGTCGTGGTCGCCGTCGGGGTCGCTGGCGCAGGCGCCTCCCCTCCGCAGGCCGCGATGAACGAAAGCAGCGCGGCCTGGCGGAGGTGACGCGTGCTCATCTCAGGCGCCCTCGACCGTGATCTTGTTCATGCGCACGGGCGTCCGCGGCCGATCGTCGCCGTCGGTCGGCGTGCTCTCGATCTTCTTCACGATGTCCATCCCCTCGATGACGCGCGCGAACACCGGGTGCTTCGACGCGCCCGGCGTGAAGAAGTCCAGGTAGCTGTTGTGCACCGTGTTGATGAAAAACTGGCACGAGCCGCTGTTCGGCGAGCCGCTGTTCGCCATCGCGAGCGTGCCCGGCTCGTTCGAGATCTTCGCGTCGGGCGGGTGCTCGTCCTTGACCGTCCCGTCGGGGCCATCGCCGGTGCCCGCGCGCGGGCTCAGCGGGTCTTTGCTGTGGGGGCACCCGAACTGGCACATGAATCCGTTGATGACGCGGTGGAAGTGCAGGCCATCGTAGAAGCCCGCCTTGGCGAGCTTGATGAAGTTCGTCGCGGTGATGGGCATCTTGTCGAGGAAGACCTCGACCTTGACCTTGCCCAGGGACGTGTCGAGGGTAGCGGTGGGGTTCGGCATGGGGACGCAGGCTATAGCAACCCGCCTTCGTTCGGAACGGTTGGCATGGCTCGACGAGCCGCGTCGGCTCCGGGAATAGCCGAGGTGGTCGATGGTTTGCGGCCGTGCGCGGCGCGTGCGCTCCCGCACGCGCGTGGCCACTCTCGCGCGCTCGTCCCCTCGGGATCGTTGACTTCACCGGTCCCGACACTAGGATGCGCCCCGCGGGGACTCTCGTTCCAGTTGCGTCCCTAAAATTCGTCGAAATATCAGTTACTTGGAGGTCGGATGTCCACCGACGTGATGATCTACGCGAACGATCTCTCGAAGAATTTCGGGTCGTTCCGCGCCGTCGACAAGATCAATTTCGAGGTTCGTAGGGGTGAGGTCGTCGGATTTCTGGGGCCCAACGGCGCCGGCAAGTCGACGACCATGCGCATCCTCACGTGCTTCATTTCTCCGACGGGGGGTACGGCGAAGATCAACGGGTTCGATGTCTTCGACGACCCGCTCGCCGTGCGCGAGAGCCTCGGCTACTTGCCGCAGCGCGCGCCGCTCTACCTGGAGATGAGCGTCCTCGAGTACCTCAAGTTCGCCGCAGATCTGCGGGGGCTGGACGACTCGACGTTCAAGAAGCGCGCGCGCAGCGTCGTCGAGGTGTGCGGCCTCGCGCAGGTGCTCGGGAAGGAAATCCGGCACCTGTCGCACGGCTACCGCCAGCGCGTGGGCCTCGGCCAGGCGCTCATCCACGATCCGCCGATCCTCATCCTCGACGAGCCGACGAGCGATCTCGACCCGAACGAGAAGGCGGAGTTTCTCGACTACATTAAGCAGATCGGTCAGGAGCGCACCGTCCTCCTTTCGACGCACAACCTCTCCGAGGTCGAGATCGCCTGCGCGCGCGCCATCATCGTGTCGAAGGGGCGCGTCGTCGCCGACGGCCCGCTCGACGAGATCCGCGCCAAGAGCGGCCGCGTCCGCTACGTCGTGAGCATCCAGGAGTCGGCGGGCACCCACCCGTACCGCGGGAAGGGCCTTCCGCCGAAGAAGGCCGAGGTCGAGACGCTCCTGAACGCCCTCGACGGCGTCCGGAAGGTCACCGAGCTGCCCACCGACGAGCGCGCGCACACCTACGAGCTGGCGACCGACGAGGGCGTGGATCTCCGCCCCGAGCTCTTCCAGATGATCGTCCAGAAGGGCTGGGTCCTCCTCGAGCTGCACCGCGACGCGCAGACGCTCGAAGACGTCTTCCGCCACCTCACCATCGGCGACGCGCGGCGTAACCGCACGCTCGACGCGGGCGCCGAGGACGAAGACGAAGAGTCGGACGAGGCCGAGGAAGAGACCGAAGCCGACGAGACGGACGACGACGACAGCGACGCGAAGGACAAGGATTGAGCCATGGCAACGACGGAAGAGCTCACGGACGACGTGCACGAGGCGCCGGATGACGACGCGGAGGAGCGCGAGCCCACCGACGAAGAGGGCGAGAGCAAGTCGGGCGGCAAGGCGAAGAAGGATCTCCCCGCCACCGCGCAGCCCAAGGTGTTCGAGCGTCGCTCGGGCGCCGCGCTGCGCAACGTCCTGACGATCACGAAGCGCGAGTTCAAGGCGTACTTCGACTCGATCGTCGCGTACGTCGTCGTGTGCCTCACGCTCCTCATCGTGGGCGTGTGGTTCTTCTTCTTCGGGTTCTGGCAGGTCGAGCGGGCGAGCGTGTCCCGCCTGTTCGACGGCGTCGGCAGCCTCCCGATCCTCCTCAGCTTCCTCGTGCTCCCGCTCCTCACGATGCGCGCGCTCGCCGAAGAGAAGCGCAGCGGCACGATCGAGCTGCTCATCACGATGCCCGTCAAGGACAGCGAGGTCATTCTCGGCAAGTTCTTCGCCGCCCTCGGACTGACGGCGGTGCTCCTCCTCTGCACCCTCGTCTACCCGATCGCCATGTTCGCGTGGCCCTGGCACATGGGCGCCCTCGACTGGGGTCCGGTTACCACCAGCTACGTCGGGCTCCTCCTGATGGGCAGCGCCGGCATCGCGGTCGGCATGATGTTCTCGAGCTTCACCGAAAACCAGATCGTGGCGTTCTTCGTCACGGCGGCCGTCCTGGCCCTGCTCTGGTTCATCGGCTCGATCGTCGAGTTCGTCCACGGCCCCATCGGCGACGCGATCTCCTTCGTGTCCTTCCAGACGCGGTTTCTGCCGTTCTCGCGTGGTCTCGTCGACACACGCGCGGTCATCTACTTCCTCTCGATCACCATCATCTGTCTGCTTGCCGCCTTCCGCTCCCTCGAGAGCCGGAAGTGGAGCTGAGGTAGAGTCATGGAACGACGTGCAAAAGCCGCGACCGAAAGCGGCGCTCTCCTCCTCGTCATGGCGGCGATCCTCGTCGCCGTGAACGCCCTCTCCGCCCTCGGCGGGTACAAGCGCATCGACGTCACGAAGAACGAGCGGTTCACCCTCTCCAAGGGCAGCGGCTCACTTCTCAAGTCGATGAAGCAGAACATGCAGGTCGACGCGTACGTCACGAAGGGCTTGCCCAAGCTCGACGCGTTCGTGCGAGATCTGCGCGATCTCCTCCAGGACTACAAGGACAACAGCGGCGGGCACTTCGACTACGCCATCATCGAGGCGAAGGACGAAGAGGCGAAGAAGACGGCCAAGGACGCCGGCCTGGTCGAGCAGCCCTTCGGCGAAGCGAACGAGACCGAGAACTCCGCCGCCGTCACGCAGGGCTTCATGGGCCTCGTGATGAAGTACGGCTCGGAGAAGGACGCGATCAAGTTTCTCCCGCCCGACCGCACCGACGGCCTCGAGTTCTGGATCACGAACAAGATCCGCGAGGTCCGCGACCGCGGCGACAGCCTCAAGCACAAGATCGGCGTGCTGACCGGCCACGAGGAGATGAAGCTGACGGAGCCGAACCTGATCCCGTCGGGTCAAGGCAAGCCCAACATCCAGCAGATCATCACGCAGAACTTTCCCTTCTATCAGCTCCAGGACGTGGACCTCAAAGGTGGGGACGCGGACGTGGACGAGTCCATCGACGGGCTCATCGTCACGCAGCCGTCGAAGGACTTCACCGAGAAGGAGCTGCGTCGCATCGACCAGTTCGTGATGAAGGGCAAAGCGCTCGTCGTCGTCGCGGGCGCCGCCAACGTCAAGGCGAGCGACGCGACCATGAACGCGGTCCTCAGCACGCACGGCCTCGAGAAGCTCCTCGACGGCTACGGCCTCGAGCTTCACAAGGACGTGATCCTCGACTTCGGTCGCTCGTTCCGCGTGCAGATGATGACGCAGGGCGGCGTCGCCAGCGCGCGCTTCCCGCAGATGGCCGACGTGCAGGACGATCTCCGCTTCACCGGCGAGGAGCAGCTCCTCGACACCGGCTTCCCGGCGTTCTTCCGCATTCCGCAGCTGTCGTTTCCCTTCCCCTCGAGCGTGACGCTCAAGAAGGAGAAGCAGGCAGAGGCCACGCTGAAGATCCTGGCCCGCACCACGCCGCGCTCGATCGCGGAGACGACCGACGCGGTCGATCTCAAGCCGTTCAAGTCGTGGAAGCCCAAGGGGCAGTGGCAGCAATACGGTATCGCCGCCTCGGCCGACGGCACGCTGGCGACGGCGTTCCCGGCGGGCGACAAGATGGGCATCGAGACGCCGGCCAAGAGCAGCAAGCCTGCGCGCGTGCTGGTCATCGCGTCGTCGCAGTTCCTGGCGAATCCCTTCGCCCGCGCCGGTAACGGCCCGGACATGGGACAGATGCAGATGATGATGCCGGGCGGCGGCGGTGACGAGCAGCTCCAGCAGCTCGCGGGCCCGTACGCCCAGCAGGCGCTCACCAGCACCATCCTGGCGTTCAAAAACACGCTCGACTACCTGACGGGCGACACCGATCTCCTCGCCGTCAGCGCGAAGATCCTGAGCGAGCCCAGCCTCGTCTACGGCGACGTGAGCAAGCCCACGTTCTCCGAGGACAGCGACGACGCGCTCAAGAAGCGCGACGACGAGATGCGCGCGGCGAAGAAGAACCAGCAGCACTGGGTCGAGGCGATCCTCATCCTCGGCGTGCCGCTCCTCTTCGCGCTCTACGGCGTCCTTCGCTGGCGCATGCGCCTCAGCGCGCGCGCCAACGTGTCGCTCGCCTAGAGCGAACGTCGAACTCCAGGTTTCTCATTTCAGCTCAGCTCAAGGACGGAGTCATCCAGATGTCTCGTGACAAGAAGCTCGTGCTCGGGGTCGTCGTGTTGGCGGCCCTCTCGGGTCTCGTCTACCGACAGATGAACCTCGACGCGAAGAAGGGCACCCAGACGGCCGCCCAGGCCGATCTGCCGGACATCAAGACGCCCGACGACGTGGACAAGATCTCGCTCACCAACGGTGACAAGGGCGAGGTCGTCCTCGAGAAGCAGGGCGACAAGTGGATGCTGACGAAGCCCGTCAAGGCGCTGGCCAACCAGGCCAGCGTGAAATCCCTCATCGACAACATGAAGGAGATCAAGGCCAAGGAAGTCATCACCTCCAGCGTCGATGACGCGCTGAAGAAGGAATACAACCTGACGCCGGCGCTCGCGCTCCACGTCGCCGCGTTCAAGGGCGCGGACAAGAAGAGCGACAACTGGTTCGGCAAGACCGGCAGCCGCGGCGAGATGATGATGGTCGAGGGCAAGCCCGCCGTATACGGCGCGACCGGCTACTCGAGCTACCTCTACAACCGCAGCCCGAGCGAGTGGCGCGAGAAGGAGATGCTCAAGTTCGACGACGCGAACGTCACGAGTGTCGCGCTCGAGAACAAGACCGGCAAATTCTCGTTCACCAAAGGCGAGCACTGGGCCGGCACCTTGAACGCCAAGCCGATCGAGCGCTTCGACGAGGAGAAGGTCAAGGACTTGCTCCGCGTCTTCAAGATGCTCAACGCCGACGACTTCGCCGACGACAAGAAGACCGTGGCGGACATCGGCGTCGACAAGGCCGAGGCGACCCTCGAGATCAACCTCAAGGACGGCGCCGGTCACTACGTGCTCAAGGTCGGCCGCACGTCGCAAGGCAACGCGCGCTTCGCGATGAAGGACGGCGATCCGGTCATGTACATCATCGGCATGACGCCCAGCGACTGGGCGATGTCGGACGACAAGAAGTTCCAGAAGCCGTCCGGCGACGCCGGCGCGCCCAAGGATCCGTCGGCCGGCATGAAGGGCATGCAGATGCCGCCGGGCATGCAGATGCCGCCGGGTCATCCCTGATGGATCTCTTCGGTCACCTCAAGACGTACGACTACGGCGAGGTTCACTTCGGGCTCGACAAGGCGACCGGCCTCAAGGCGATTGTCGCGATCCACGACTCGCGCCTCGGTCCCTCGCTCGGCGGCTGCCGCTTCCTCCCGTACGACACGGACGAAGCGGCGCTGATCGACGCGCTGCGCCTCGCGCGCGGCATGACGTACAAGGCCGCGCTGGCTGGGCTGAAGCACGGCGGCGGCAAGAGCGTGCTCATCCGTCCGCGCCAGCACTTCGACCGGGTCGCGCTCTTCCGCGCCTTCGGCAAGTTCATCGACGGCCTCGGCGGGCACTACATCACCGCCGAAGACAGCGGCACGGGCCTCGAGGACATGGAGGTCATCCGCACCGCCACGAAGCACGTGACGGGCGTGGACGTGAAGAACGGTGGCTCCGGCGACCCATCGCCGTTCACCGCTCTGGGCGTGCGACGGGGCATCGAGGCGTGCGTGAAGCACAAGCTCGGAAAGACGACGCTCGAAGGCGTCCACGTCGCGGTTCAGGGCGTCGGTCACGTTGGCTACCACCTGTGCAAGGAGCTCTTCGAGGCGGGCGCGAAGATCAGCGTCGCCGACGTCGATCCGCTCAAGGCCGAGCGCGCACACCGCGAATTCAAGGCGACGGTGGTGCCGCTCGACCAGATCTTCGAGGTCGCCTGCGACGTCATCGCACCGTGCGCCCTCGGCAGCGCGCTCAACGATCAGACGATCCCGCGCCTCAAGGCGAAGATCGTCGCGGGCGCCGCGAACAACCAGCTCGCCGAGCCTCGCAACGGCGACGATCTGCACCAGCGCGGCATCCTCTATGCGCCAGACTACGCAATCAACGCCGGTGGTCTCGTCAACGTCGCACAGGAAGTGACGGGCTACGACGCGACGGTGTCGCGTGAACGCACGCTGAAGATCTACGACACGATCCTGGAGATCGCCGAGCGCAGCACCAAGCTGCGGTCGCCCACCTACCGCATCGCCGACATCCTGGTCGAAGAGAAGCTCGCGGCCGCCGCGCGCTGAGGCGCGAAATCGCCTACGGGAGCTTCGCGATGACCTCGCGCTCGACGATGTCGAGCGGCGCGTCGCCGAAGCTCGTCCACGCGCGAGCGATACGCGTGAGGCCGTCGGAGCCGCGGCGCGCCAGCATGTCGGCCGCGAGACCGGCGGTGATGGCGTGGGTGGGCCGGACGGCGGCGACACGCGCAAGGCGAGCGCGCGTCTCGGGGGTGGCGGCGGCGAGGAGGCGGTGACCGAGCTCGCCGCTCGGAGGCGCGCCATCGGCGCGTGAGGCGAGGGCCCAGAGTGCGACCACGACGTGATCGTGGAGCGCGATGAGCGTGACGAACGTGTCGCGATCCTCGGTCGCGGTGGCCGCGAGGTGCACCTCGGTGCACGCGGCGTCGCGCTCGGGGGGTGGCGAGGCGCGGCGCATGCGAGACGCGACGTCGGCACCGCGACACGGGGACGCGGCGAAAAGGTGCGCCGCCGCGTCCCTTTCGGCGGCGTGGGCGACGTCGGCGGGGAGTCGCGCGGCGTACGACGTCACCCCCTCGCGCAGAGCCGCTTCGGCTCGTTCGAGGCGCGAACGGACGACCGCGAGCGGAAGGCTCGTCCCCGCGTGCGCGCCGAGCGACTGCTCGAGCCACGCCGGATCGGGCGCCCGCGGCTGCGCGCGGGGGGCGCCTTCGAGCTCCAGGCGAAGGCGGACGAGCGACGCCGTCGTTCCCGGCGACGCGCCACGCTCCACGGCGTCGAGGGCATCCTCGAGCTCCGCGACCTCCGCGGCGTCGAGGCTCGCGCCCCTCACCGACGCGCGGATCTCCTCGAGCCGGCGCGCCAGCCAGCGCTCGTGCGCGCGTCGCGGGTCGGTCGCCGGCGCCGCGCCGACGGCGGTCACCATCGCCCTTACGAGCTCGCTCGCCGCGCGAGGGAGGGCCGCCTCTCGGTCCAGGCGGAAGCGCTCCTCGCGGACGGAGCGGATCACCAGCTCGCGCTCGAGGCGCAGCTCTCGCCCCCGCCCCGCGGCCGCGCCGGCGGTCCGCGAGAGGCGCGCCGAGTCGGCCCATCGCCCGAGCGCGGCCTCCGCGTCCGCGAGTCCCCGAGCGCGCGCTGCGGGCGCGAGCCAGTCCCCCTCCACCTCCGCGTCGGGTCCACCTAGGCTCGGCGCGCCGCCGAAGCGCAGCGCGAGCGTGGGATCGCCGCCGGCGAGCGCGGCCAGCACCTCGTCCTCGTGCCGCGTCCACTCCTCGCCGACCTCGTTCGCCGTCGCCTCGCCGTCGTCGGCCGGCGACGGGACGTTCACGCGGGTCGCCGGCGCGCAGCCCGCTGCCGAAAGGGCGAGCGCCAGCATCAAGCTGCCCCCGCGCGCCTCGCGCGCCAGGACGGGGCCAAGAGCCGAGGCCGAGGAGGGGTCTTTCATATGCCGAGGACTTTGACAATCAAGCGCTTGTCTCGTTGGCCGTCGAACTCCGCATAGAACACGCGCTGCCACGTCCCCAGGTCGAGCCGCCCCTTGGTGACGGGCACGATGACCTCGTGGTGCACGAGCATCGACTTCAAGTGTGCGTCACCGTTGTCCTCGCCGGTCCGATGGTGGGCGTAGTTGCCCTTGGGGGCGAGCTCCTCCAGCCAGTTCCAGATGTCGGCGTGCAGCCCCGACTCGTCGTCGTTCACGAACACCCCGGCGGTGATGTGCATCGCGCTGACGAGCATGAACCCGTCGACGATGCCGCTCGTCTTCAAAATCTCCTCGAGCTTGGACGTCAGGTGGATGAGCTCGCGCCGGGCTTTGGTGTGAAAGGTCAGGTACTCGGTGTGTGCGCGCATGGCGCGCCGAGGATAGCGCGACCAGTGCTAGGCTCGGCGCCCCATGCGCATCCACGAACGCGTCCTCCGCGTCGCTGAGATCGGCCTCTCCCGGGCGGCGCGCGCGGCGTGGCCGCTGGTCGCGCGGTACAACGCCCGCTTCGAGCGCCCCTCGCCCAGCCCGTCGTGGGCGCCCGGCCCGCTCCCGAAGCGCCGCGAGCGCAGCTTCCCCCAGCTCGGCTGGCCGCGCGAGACGGACTCCCTGTGCCCCGCGTGCGTCAAGGAGGTCCGCGCGCAGATCCTCTCCGGCGAAAAATCGCTCAGCACGCTCACCGAGGGGCGTCCCGGCGAGATCCGCGCGCACATCGTCGAAGAAGGCGGCGTCGTGAAGATGACGAAGTCCTGCCCGCGCCACGGCGCGACCGAGGACGTCATCAGCATCGATCCGGCCTTCCTGCGCCGGATCGAGGACCTCTACCCCGGGCGCGATTTTTTGGCGCCGCTCTCGCGCCTGCGCGAGCACGGCTCGTCGAGCGTCAAGTACGGCCGCGGCTCGGTCCTCACTGTGGACCTCACCAACCGCTGCAACATGATGTGCGATCCGTGCTTCATGGACGCCAACCAGGTCGGCTTCGTCCACGAGCTCGCGTGGGACGAGGTGAAGCAGATCCTCGACGACTCGCTCACCATCAAGCCGCGTCGTCAGATGAGCGTTCAGTTCTCGGGCGGCGAGCCGACGCTGTCGCCGCACTTTCTTCGTGCCATCGAATACGCGCGGCAAAACGGCTATTTTTGTGTGCAATGCGCGACCAACGGCGTCCGCTTCGCCCAGGAGCCGGAGCTCGCACACGAGGCCAAGCGCGCGGGCCTGCGCCTCGCGTATCTGCAGTTCGACGGAGTCACCAACGAGGCGAACAGCCACCGCAAGGTCGGCAACCTCTTCGACGTGAAGCTCCGCGCGATCGAGAACCTGCACGCCGCCGGCATCGACGTCGTGCTCGTGGTCACCGTCATCAAGGGCGTCAACGACGACCAGGTCGGCGACATCGTCAAGTTCGCGATCCAGAACGCCGACAAGATCACCGTCGTCAGCTTCCAGCCGGTGAGCTTCACCGGCCGCGACGAGGACATCGCCGACGACGTGCGCGCGCGCCAGCGCTACACCCTCAGTCACCTGGCGCATGACGTAAAGGCGCAGACCGGTGCGACTGAGCCGCTCCGGGACTGGTTCCCGCTCTCCGCGATGGGCCCCTTCAGCGACCTCACCGACACGCTCATGGGCGAGCGCGCCGACTGGGGCGCGCTCAAGTGCGGCTGCCACCCCGACTGCGGTATCGGGACGGTGCTCTTCGTCAACAAGAAGACAGGCGAGATGGTGCCGCTCACGCGCTTCCTGGATCTCGAGCAGCTCCTCGCCGACATCGGCACCATCACCGACGGCGCGCAGCCTCGGGCGATCACGCTCGCGCAGGTCGCCCTCGCGCTCCTCAAGAGCTACGACGCGCGCGAGGCGCCGCGCGGCTACACGTTCGCGAAGCTGGTGAAGCAGTTCCTGAGTCAGACGGGCAACCGTGGCGGGCGCGTCGGCGAGTTCGAGAGCGACGCAGCGGAGTTCGAGTGGCGCCTGCTGTTCGTCGCCGGCATGTGGTTTCAGGATCTCTTCAACTACGATTTTCGCCGCACGGAGATGTGCATCATCCCGTACGGCACGCAGATGGGGGAGATCAGCTTCTGCGCCTACAACACCGGCGTGGGGTGGCGCAACGTCATCGAGAAGATGAAGGCGAACGCCACCGTCGCGGAGTGGTACCGCGAGAACGGGCGGCACCCGGTGTACGCCAAGGGGCAGGACTTGCCGCTGCCCCGCGCGCGCGGGACGGTCCGGTTGCCCATCCTCGCGGGCTGAGCGACCACCGGAAGCCTCTTCGTCCGGATCGCTGCTCGTTTGCCCGTTCCGGTCAGGCGACGCTCGCTCTAGTTCTAGGGACGAGATGGGATCGGCGCGGTCTTGTCGAGGCTCGGTCCGTTCGGGCACGAGCGGCAGGTGCCGCGGATCCGCTCGCGCGCCTTCTGCACAGCGGTTTTCGCGTCCTCGCAGCGCTGTCGATCGTCGGTCTCGGACGCGAGATCGCACAGGTGGCCGGTAGCGCGTTCCATCGAGCCGAGCGCACGGCAGGCGCTCATGCAGTCGTTCATCGAGAGATCGAGCTCGCGCCGCGCGCGCTCCAGCTCACCGCGTGCGGCGTGGAGGGAGGCGGCGCGGCTGCGCGTGGACTCGGACTCCGGGCGCGGCGGGGCGGGAGGGGCACTTGCACCGGCGGGCGAGACTCCGCTACCGGGCGAAGGCGCCAGGGTCGTTGGCCTGTCGGCGGCATCGTCGCTCGGCTTCTTCTCGCTCCGCTTCCCCTCGCTCGTCGCGGTCGCGGTGATCGGCGCGACACCGAGCTCGGACTTCGGCTCGGCCGCGGCCTTCGCCGGAGGCGCGGCTCCACCTACGTCGGCATGCGCGCACGCCCCCACGAGCGCGGCCGCGCACGCCGCGACGGCAAACGATCGGCCCCAGCCGCGCGAGCTCATCACGACCCAGTCCTACGCGCTCTTGGTCGCCAACGCAAAAGTCACCTCGACAGGAAAACGCGCGAGATGGTCGAACCTTGCACCTCGCCACGCATCTCTACCAGGACTCTGAAATTGCGTATGAAATCGTCAATTTCGAACGGTGACGGTCTCGCCGATCGCGGGGACGGCGAAGCGCACGAACCGGCCCTGGTCCCACGCGACCCACGTGCGCCCTGGCGCGTCGAGCGCGTCGTCGAAGCGAGCGCGCACCGCGGTCGCCACCCCGTCCTCTTCCTCGGTGACCTCGAGCTCCATGTCCGACAGGCGAACACGCTCCCCTTTGCGCACCGGCGTGTCGCGGTAGAGCGCGACGAGGGGATCGTTCAGGAGGCCGCCCGGAACGCGGACGTCGAGCGTTCGCGCATCGACCCGCGTGATCGAACAGTCACCGAGGCCCACCGCCACGTACCGGAGCGCGCGCGTGAGCGTCGGCGGCTCGTCGAGCGGGACACCGAAGCGGTACGCGGCGCCGAGCGACGACGGCGTGCGCACGAGGATGACCGTCTGGTCCTTCAGCTCACGGACGCTCGGGAGCCCCGGCCCGCTCCGGTCGAGAAGGTACATGATCCCGATCGGTGCGAGCGCGAACGCGACGAGCAGCAGAGGCGCCAGGAGCACGTGCAGGCCTCCCGACAGCCGCAAGAACGCGCGCGCGACGGTCCGCCGCTCGCTGCCTCTGCCGACGTCTGCGAGGAGCGACGCCAGGACCGCCAGCGCGCCTATGCCGACAAGCATCAGCACGCGCCCCGTCGGCACCACGCCGACGACGGGCACGAGCGCCAGCGCCGAGCCTAGCCCGAAGAAACGAACGCCCGCGTCGCGGCGCACGAGGGGCATGGCTACCCATGCGAACAGCGCGAGCGCCACCGCCCCGGCCCCCGTGACGATCCACGTGATCGTCGCGCGCGCGGCTATCTCCACGGGGAAGACCAGGAGCTGGCTCAGCGCGAGCTCGGCGGCGTTGGGGAAGAGCCTTCGCAGGAACGTGACGGGGGCCGTCGCCGGATCGCAATAAAATCCCGACGCGATCACGCCGTAGTTTCCGGCGCGGTATACCGTCTGCCAAGCGATGGCGACGAGCCCGCACGGCACGAGCGACGCTGCGCGCGCGCGGAGCGAGCCCGTTTCCATGGTGAGGGCGTACGCCGCGAGGTACGCGAGCGCGCCGAGTCCGACCTCGCCGCCCGCGAGCGCGAGCGCGAAGCACGCCGCAGAGACGACCGCACCCGCCCGCCACGCGTCCCGCCGCCAGCGATCGTGCGCGAGGAGGCAGAGCACCGCGAACGCGCTCGCGATGACGCCGTTACGGTTGCCGATCCACCCCGCCGGTAGGCCGTGCCCCGGATCGACCGCGTAGAAGAGCGACGCGAGCCCGGCGATCCCCGGCGTCCCTAGGACGCGCGCGTACAGCCTCGCGACACCGAAGACGAGGAGCGCGTACCACGCGATGCTCTCCGCGTGCATCGCCCACGGCGGAAGGTTCAAAACTCCATAGTCGAGCGTGTGCAGGAAGGACGACAGCGGGCGGAAGAAGGCGATGCGCAGCGCGTCGGGCGTGAACCACGGCACGAGCCCGCGCTCGCGAAGCACCGCGAGGTGGGCGGGATTTCCATCCATGAAGCGGAACATGTCGTAGGGCCGCGCCGGGCCCATGAAGGCGTGGCCGCGGGCGTGCAGGCGGTGGACGAAGTCATCGAGCGCGAGGCCCCCCGCCAAGGACGGAAGCAAAAGGAGCACGCCAATGGCCGTCGCGGCGCGCGGTGTTATGGTTCGGTCGATGAGGCCCTGGAGCACGGTGATCTGGCTCGTCGCGCTTCCGTGCGCTTGCTCCAGCCAACTTACCGTAGGACCGGATCCTTCCGCGTGCCAAGGGGACGCCGGTGGCGCCGACGCCACGACCGGCCCGCCCGCGGACGGCGCAACGAGTCTTCCCGACGCGAGCCCCGCCGCCGAGGCCTCCGCCGGAGACGCCGCGTCCGCGGGCTGCGGCGAGTTCACCGGGGACACCGTCTATACGTGCTCGAAGGACGGCAACGCGCGCGGAAAATGCGAAGCCGACGCGTCGCCGCGGGTGGAAGTATGCCCGCGCGGCTGCCTGCGGTCACCGACCGGCCAGGACGCCGTGTGCATGGGAGCGACGGCGACGCTCGACTGCACGGGCAGCTACGGCAAGACGAAGGCCGTGAACGGCGACTACTACATCACCGCGTTCGGGTGCTGGCTCGACGCCGCCGGCGTGGAGCACACCGATCCGGGCGACAACTGCCTGCCCAGCTGCCTCGCCCAGGCCAAAGCCGCGGGCCTTTGTGACGCGAACGGCACCGGCAAGGACTGCGAAGAGAAGATCACCTGGTTCACGGCCGACGCCGCGCGCTTCGGCTGCCTCGCGCGCCTTCGCGTCACCGATCCGAAGTCCGGCAAAGCGGTCATCGCACTCGCGCTCGACTACGGCCCCGCGTGCTCCGTCGAGAACGGCGTCTCGAAGGCGGTCCTCGACACGAGCGGCCGGATCGATCGGTACCTCTTCGGCGCCGATCAGGGCGCGACCGACAAGACGCTCGTCCACGTCGTGGAGGTCGATCCGTCGACTCCTCTCGGCCCCGTGCCCTGACGCGGCGACCGGCGCGGTGCGCCGCGTTCAGCGCGTCTAGCGGACTCCAGCAACTAGTGCCTGTCCCTATGTCGGTCACGCCTCTTCCCCGTACGCGTGCCCGTGCCCGTGCCCGCCCGAATCCGGCAGCGAAATCTCGCAACATCGAGGAACGAGCCGATAGGGCAGCATGGTGCTGGATCACGAGCGGCTCGACGTGTACGGCCTCGCGCTGGACTTCCTTGTTTTCGCGAATGGAGTCATCGAGGCGCTGCCACGCGGCCGGAGCCATTTGGCCGACCCGTTCACACGCGCGTCGATCTC